>DAOUDE010000071.1:0-76572 GCA_034431475.1 Thermomicrobiales bacterium
GCGTTGCCGGCCAGGTTCAGGAGAATCTGCCGGATGCGGTCCCGGTCGCCGAGGGCCTGGGGCAAGCGTGCCGGCGCGGAAAGGTGGAGCGCGATCGCCTTTGCCTCGGCCTGGGGGGCGATATCCTGCCGCACCAGTTCCATCACCTCCGGCACATCCACCCGTTCCCGCCGCAGGTTGAGCTGGCCCGCCTCCATGCGGGACAGGTCCAGCATCTGCTCGATCAGCGTCACCATGCGGCCCGCGCCGAGGTGAATGTAGGTGATGTCTTCCCGTTGTTCGGGCGTGAGGTCTCCCTGCCGCCCACTGAGCAGGAAGTCGGCGTAGCCCAGCACCGCCTGCAGCGGCGTGCGCAACTCGTGGCTCATCATCGCCAGAAAGAGCGCCTTGGCCCGTTCCCCCGCTTCCGCCGCTTCCAGCGCTGTCCGCAACGCCTGCTCGGCCTCCCTGCGCGCCGTGATATCCCGCGCGATCCCGGAGACGCTCGTGACCGCTCCGGTGGCATCACGCACCAGGGAAACCGTGGCGGCGACATCGACCCGCGTGCCATCCCGGCGGAGATCCTGGGTTTCGAAACGCAAGGCCGAGGCGCCGTCGAACGCGTCGGGCATCTTGAGATGCCGGTCATCGCCAGCCGGGAACAGCACCGTCACTGGCTGGCCGATGATCTCCTCCGCGGTGTAGCCATACAACCGCTCGGCAGCCGGGTTCCAGTAGGTGATGATGCCATCGGGCGTACGGGTGAAGATGGCGTCGTCGGAGGCCTCGACGACGGCCGCGAGCCGGGACACCAGCTCGCCGGCCTGCTTGCGCTCCGTGATATCGATCAGGACGCCCACCCAGGCAATGCGTTCCCCGGCTTCATTGTGCATCTCCGCGTAGCCATCATTGACCCAGATGTACGTGCCATCCGCGCGGCGCTGGCGGTACTCCAGCATCCACACGTTTCGCGTGGCGTCACGCATGGCCATATCGTGCAGCACGCGGTCCCGGTCTTCGGGATGGATGTGTGCCAGCCAGGAGTCAAGCGTCTGGAAAGGGACATCCTCGGTGCGCTCGTAGCCCAGCAAGGTCGCGCAGTACGGGCTGAGGTAGAGCATGGCCTCATCGTCGGTGTCGGCATGGACATAGACCGCCGCCGGCAACTGCTCCACCAGCGTCTGGAACCGGCGTTCGATTGGGCGCAGATCCCGCTCCACCTGGCGCGACGCCGTGGTGTCGCGGAGGTGCAGGGTCACCCCATCGGCAGTGGGGGAGGCATGCAGGGAGAGCCAGAGATCACGGTCGTCGAACCAGAATTCCGGCACGTCCGTCGCCTGGCGTGTCGTCATGACCTCCTGCAGCGCGGGCATGACCAATGCCAGCAGGCCGGGAGTTGCCACTGCCTGGAACGGCTGCCCCAGCAGGGCATCGACCGCACGTTGCAGGAGGCGGGCGGCTTCGCCGTTCGCCCGGATGATGCGCCAGTCAGCATCCAGCTCCAGGAATGCGCCGCCGACCCGCTCCAGCACCTCCTGAATCGTCTGGTGCGCCTCGGCCAGCGTTTCCCGCGCGGCAACACGCTCGGTCAGGTCATGCACCTGGGCGATGAAGTACGCCGGGTTGCCCTCGTCATCCGGAACGAGCGAGGTCTGGGCGCGCACCGGGCGCTCCGCGCCGTCCGGGCGCACGATGCGGAGCTCAAGACTGTAGCCGCGTGCCCTGGTCAGGATCGCCTGGCGAGATGCCGCGCGTTCCTTTTCCACGTCATCCGGATGGACGACATCGGCGGCGAGTAGCGTGAGGAGCTCGGCCTCGTCGCGCCCCAGCAGGTCGCAGATGGCCGGGTTGACCTCCAGGAAGCGGTCATCCAGCCCAATGAGCGCCATGCCGTGCGCGGCATCGCCGAAGGCTGCCCTGAACTGGCGTTGGCTCTCGGCGAGGGCGGCCGTGTTCTTCCGGTGCTGCGTGATATCACGCGCAATGGCGGCGGACCCGACGATCTGCCCGTGCGCATCTCGCATCGGGAAAATGGTCAGTGAGATATCCAGCAGCCGCCCATCGCTCGCCCGCCGCACGGTCTCGTACGCGGTGACGGTCTGCCCCTCATTCACCAGCTTCAGCCGGCGTTCCAGCTCCCCCATCTGGCTGGGCGGCACAATCAGCGCGATCGATTGTCCCACCGCTTCCCGCGCCGAATAGCCATACAACTGCTCTGCCGAGGGGTTCCAGAAGATGATGGTGCCGTCTGGCGCCTTCCCAATAATGGGATCGGGGCAGGAGGCAAAGAAGTGCTCGAGCGTTCCCACGGGTGGAGTCACATGGGACAGGGCGGGGCTGTCAGGCGAGTACCGTGATGAGCCGGGCATAGCCAACGTCGAAGTTCCTGTAAAGTCGCCACCAAGGCGGCACTTTATCATGATGGCGACGTCAAGCATACACGGGCCTTGCCCGCTGGCTCTCCCGGATGGCCCCGGCCCTTCCCCCACCCTACCCGGCGACGTGCAGCGAGCCCCGGCGCGCCGGGGCTCGCTGCAGGCTAATCCGCGATGGCGGCGTAGTCCTCGGAGTAGTGGTGCGCGTAGGCATCGACGCAGGCATCGACCAGCTCCGCCTCGTCGAAGTCCTGGGCAAAGCGGGTGATGGCGAAGATATCGAGCGGGATGTCGGACGCGCCGGTCAGGATCACCTGGGCCAGCGCCTCGCCGACGCCCGGTGAGATGGAAAGCCCGCCCACGACGCAGCCGGTGGCGGTGTAGAACCCTTCCGCACCAGGAACCGCGCCAATAATGTGCTTGCCATCGGCGGTCATGGTGGGGAGGCCGCCCCGGTAGACCTGCAACGGCGCGTTCTGCAGCACCGGGAACTGGTCGCGCGTCAGGTCGGCCAGCTTGCGCAGCACGCTCTCATCCAGCGGCATATCGGCGATCTGGAACTGCGGCGGGGCGTCGCGCATCTCGAAGGGGAGCGGGTTCGTTTCGTAGCCGCCCAGCATCAGGCCGCCCCAGCAAGGCCGTACGTAGACGTTGGCGTCGATGACACGGCAGATGGGCTGCGTGTTGCGGACGCCGGGAATTGGCTCGGTGATCATGAGTTGGTGGCGCATGGGCACCACCGGGATGCGCAGCCCCTGCTCGTCCGCCACCTGGCGCGTCCAGGCCCCGGCGCAGTCCACCACGATGGGTGCGGAGATGTCGCCCTTGCTGGTCTGCACGCCCGTGATGCGGCCGGAGGCATCGCGCAGCAGACCGGTCACTGGCTGGTGGGTGAGCACCTGCGCGCCCAGCGCGCGGGCGGCGGCGGCGAAGACCTGCGGAATCTGGCGCGGTTCCAGGTAGAGATCGCTCGGCGTAATCCACATCGCCCGCACGCCGTCGGTTTTCGCCCATGGCGCGCGCTCGGCCAGTTCATCGGCGTCGATGGGGCGGATATCGAGGCCCAGCGCCTTGCCGGCCCGGATCTCCCACTCCACCTGGGCCACGCCGGCATCGTTGCGCGCCATCTTGACGCTGCCCGCCTGGTGCAGTTCCAGCAAGACGTCGGTTTCCTCGGTGAAGGCAACCAGCTTCTCGACGCTGCGCTTGGCGAGCAGGGTGGTTTCCCGCTCGCGCCGGATCTGCTGCGTCAGGCCCGCCGCGCGCGGCGAGGTCTGCTCGCCCACCCCGAAGCGGTCGATGAGCACGACATCCGGCAAGCCCTGCTGGGCCAGGTGGTAGGCCAGGCTGGAGCCGAACGACCCAGCGCCGATGACAACGGCGTTTGCGGTGGTGACCATGGCGTAGTTCCTTCTTGATGGACTTGATGGACCCTCACCCCAACCCCTCTCCCTGTGCGCAGGGAGAGGGGCTTGCGGGCGTCAGCCTGAGTGGCAAAAGGCTCCGTACCGAGCGTCGTGATCACTGCCTGGCGACCCAGCATGGCAATCGTGCTCCCCTCTCCCTGCGCACAGGGAGAGGGGCTGGGGGTGAGGGTTTCTGTTCGCAATCAGCCTGATCGCATGTCCTCCTGGGTTCCTCGGACTCCACTCACTGACGCTTGCCTACACATGCGCCTGCCCGCGCGAGAAACGTGCCTCCAGCCGCCGCGTCAGGAACGCGACCGGCAGGCTCATGACCAGGTAGATGGCGGCGGCCAGCAGGAAGACCTCCAGCGGCAGGAAGCTGGAGGAGGCGAGATCACGCGCCCGCAGCATCAGTTCCGGCGCGGAGATGATGGACGCCACCGAGGTGTCTTTCAAGAGGGCAATGCCGAAGTTGGCCAGTGGCGGCAGCACCACGCGGAGCGCCTGTGGCAGCACCACCCAGCGCATGGCCGCCATCGGCGTCATGCCGACGGTGAGCGCCGCCTCCATCTGGCCGCGATGGATCGCCTCGATGCCGGCCCGGAAAATCTCCGCCATGTAGGCCGCGCCGCTCAACCCGAAGCCCAGCACCGCCGCCGGAAAGGCATCGAAGATGATGCCGAAGTCCGCCAGGCCGAAGTAGATCAGGAAGAGCACCGCCAGGGTTGGGATGCCGCGCAGGACTTCGATGTATCCGGAAGCGAACCAGCGCAACGGCGCGACCGGCGAAAGCCTGGCCAACGCCAGCAGCAACCCGAGGATGAACGCCAGGATGAAGGCCAGGATGGTCATGCGCACGGTGTTGCCCGCTGCGTCGATCAACTGCGGCAGCCACTCGCCCAGGTGCTCCTGGTAGACGGCAAGCAGGTCATTCATGCGAACGTCACCGTCTCATCGCGGAGGGTGCGGCTGACCGCCAACCGCCGTTCCAGGCGGCGCGAGATCCAGGAGAGGATGAGGCTCATGCCCAGGTACATGATCGCCACCAGCAGGTAGATCTGGGCGCTGAGGTAGGTCTCCATCACGAGGTTGCGCGCCTTGAACATGATCTCCGGCGCGGCCACGGCCGAGACGATGGCGGTGTCCTTGAGCAGGGCGATGCTGTAGTTGGTGGTGGGCGGCACGACCACCGTCATGGCCTGTGGCAGCACCACCCAGCGCATGGCCGCCATCGGCGTCATGCCGACGGTGAGCGCCGCCTCCATCTGGCCCCGGTGAATCGACTCGATGCCGGCCCGGAAGACCTCCGCCAGGTACGCGCCGCCGTTGAACCCCAGGCCGATGATGGCGGCCTGGACAGGCGTGAAGCGGATGCCAACCTGGGTCAACCCGAAGTAGAGAATGAACAACTGCGCCAGTACCGGCGTGCCGCGCACGAGCTCGATGTACGCCCGCACGAGAAGGGTGATGAGCGAAACACGCATGGTCTGCAACAGGGCCAGAACCAGCCCAACCACGATCGCCAGCACGAACGCCCCGGCGGCGATACGCACGGTCATACCGGCGGCCGGAATGAGCACCTCCAGGAAATAGGGCAGGTTCTCTCGGAAGCGTTCCCAGAAGAGCATGGCCGCTACCGCTCCACAACCTGCCGCAGGAACTCCCGGGTGCGCGCGTGCTGGGGGTTCACGAAAAGCTGGCGCGGCGGCCCCTCCTCCACGATCACGCCGTGATCCATGAAGATCACGCGGTCTGCCGCGTCCTGGGCGAAGCGCATCTCATGCGTGACCACGAGCATGGTTCGCCCCTCTTGCGCCAGCGCGCGCATCACGTTCAGCACCTCGCCGATGAGCTCGGGATCGAGCGCGGAGGTTGGCTCGTCGAAAAGCAGCAACTTGGGCTGCATGGCCAGGGCGCGGGCGATGGCCACCCGCTGCTGCTGCCCGCCGGAAAGGCGCTCCGGGTACTCGTTCGCCTTGTGGCCCAGCCCCACCTTCTCCAGCAACGCGCGCCCTTCAGCCCGCGCCTGTTCGGTGGATTTCTTCAGGACGCGGATGGGGCCGAGCGTGACGTTATCGAGCGCACTGAGATGGGGCCACAGGTTGAAGCGCTGGAACACCATGCCCATTTCGGTGCGCTCTTTGGCCAGTTCGCGGTCCCCGACGCTGCGAAAGGTCTTGCCGTCCCACGTCTCCCCGACCAGGCGGTCCTCGATGTAGACGTGGCCGCTGGTCGGCCGCTCCAGGTAGTTGATGCAGCGCAACAGCGTGGTCTTGCCGGAGCCGCTCGGGCCGATCACGGTGATCGTTTCGCCGGGCGTGACATCCAGGTCCACGCCCTTGAGGACTTCGGTCGCACCGAAGCTCTTGTGCAGATCAACGACTTTCAGGAGTGCAGACATGCGGTCTCCGTAACGCGCGTGGGGCAATCGTGGTCCTGGTCATGCGCCCCCTACGGATGTCATCTCGAGCAAAGTCGAGAGATCTCGGCGTCACCGGCTGCGGCTGTCCGATGTCACCCCGGACAGCGCGTGGAGGCATCGTTCCTCGGCGGCTTGCAAGGCCGAGATCTCTCGATTAGCTCAAGATGACACCTGAAGATGGTGGTCGGGTCGATACAGCAATCCTTTTGAGGAAATCAACCGGTTCGCCCGTCGTCTCCCCTCTCCCTGGGCCCAGGGAGAGGGGCTGGGGGTGAGGGTTCTTGCCTACGACGCCGGCGTCGCCTCGGCGCCAGCGGCGTTGGCGTCGCACGCCGGGTTCAGCGTTGGGGATTTCCAGCCTTCTTCACGGTCAACGCCGACCCGTGGGTTCGGGTCTGGCGGGATGAAGAAACTGGGGTTGGTCACGCCGTACTCGGCCATGAACGCCTGGTTCTGGCAGGTGTCCCACAGGTCGGCGATTCCAGCGTTGATGGCGTCGGCCAGCGCGGTCGCCTCCTTGCGCACGCCCATGACCACGTTGTACTTGGTGGACATGATCGGGAAGGCGGGGTCGGGCTGGAGCTCCACCTGGTGCAGATCCCACTCCGGGTGCTCCTTGATGGCCAGCTCCACCAGCGGCGGATCGAGGATCGCCATGTCGATGCGGCCCGCCACCAGGTCACGCATCACGGCGTCCGAGGTGTCGTACAGCTTGGCCTCGCCGATCCCCGGCACGGCCTTCAGCTCCGGCACCAGCGTGAAGCCGGTGACGGTGCCGACCTTCTTGCCTTCCATGTCCGCGAAGGTGCTGTAGTTCGTGGCGGTCTTCTGGGCGAGCAGGGTGCCGAAGTAGTAGATCGGGTCGGTGATGGTCATCACTTCGCTGCGCTGCTCGGTCCAGCCCATGGCGCCGAGCATGACATCGTTGCGGCCAGACGTGGTGGCCTCGATGACAGACGCCCAGTCGGCCTGCGAGGGCACGATTTCCAGGCCAAGGTCCGCCGCGATCTTGGCGATCATCTTGCCATCGCTGCCGATGAGTTGCCCATCTTTCAGGGAAGTCATCGGCATGTCGCCGTTGATCCCGACGATCAGCTTGCCCGGCTCGATGGTATCCAGCTCCTGGGCCAGCGCCTGCGCTGCGGCGGACAGGCCGATCAGCAGCGCGCTGAAGGCGAAGAGCGCGCCCCGCGCCCGGGTTGTCCATCTGGAACGGGACTTCGACCTGATGATGCTCGATTGAGGCATGGTCTCCTCCGTTTCGCAATGAACCCGCATGAGTGCTGTCTGGCATCTGCTGGACCCGATCTCACCTCCCCCCCGCGCCGAAGGTATCGCCGGCGTGCGTGTGGCGTGTTCCAGCGCCGGTAACCAGGGGATGGTCACTCCGGCCCTGCGCCGCGAAATCGGCAGTGAGGTGATCGGCGTGGGTGTGCAACGGGCGCCGTGCGGCAGCAGGGTCCTGCGCGCGGATCGCGTCGAGCACCGGCTGATGCAGGGTCAGGAAGACATCGGCCCGGTCTGGCGAGACGCCCAGCGCGCAGCGGAACTCCACGACGCGTCCCGGCGGCAGCGCCGTCTCTGGCTGGAGTGCGCCAGAGAGGATGCGCCCCCGAAGGTGCTCGACGACGCCCGCGGCGGCAGTTGGCGCCTGCATGCAGCTCCCGAACTGGCAGGCACGGCAGTCGCCCTGCCGTCCGCCCGCGCTTTGGTCTGACCAAACGATGCCCCCATCTTCACGGCGGCGTGCCCGGCTGTCAAGATGGCGCCCTGCCTCGGAATGTTCCCGCTGCGGCGTGGAATGTGCATCCAGAGGCAGGAGCGTTGAAGCGGGAGGCACACGCATGCAACCACTTGCGCCATGCTGGCGGCCGTCACGCCGGGCCATCCCGACCCTGCCGCTGGCGCTTGGCCTGGCCGGGATGAGCACCGCAGCATTGACACGACAGGACGAAGGAGACACAACGACGATGGAGATGACGATCGAGCGCCTGAGCCCGGAGGGGATGCACCGCAACCCGGCCTTTTCGCAGGCCGTGGTCATCACGCACCCGGGCCGCACCATCTACATCGGCGGGCAGAACGCGGTGAACGTGCAGGGGGAGATTGTCGGCAAGGGAGACCTGGCGGCGCAGACCGAGCGGATTTTCGTGAACCTGGGGATCGTGCTCGAGGCGGCGGGCGCGTCGCTGCATGACATCGTGAAGTGGACGATGTTCCTCGTCGATGGGCAGGATCTGCGGCCCGGCTTCGAGGTGTTCCAGCGCCACTGGGGCCGCGACCACCAGCCGCCCGCCATCAGCGCGGCGCTGGTCTCCCGCCTGGCCCACCCCGACTTCCTGGTCGAGATCGAGGCGATCGCGATCACCAGCGCCTGAGGTGGGACGTAGGGGAGCGCGCGGCTTCTCGCCACTATGCTTGGGCTATCCGGCTGTGGCGGTGGGACGACGGAGGCGAACATGGGTGTAACCGGGATCGGCGGCTTCTTCTTTCGCGCGCGAGACCCGGAGGCCCTGAGCGCCTGGTATGCGCGGCACCTCGGCGTCGGCGCGGAGACCCACGCGCCGTGGGAGACCCAGGCGGGGCCGTGCGTCTTCGCGCCGTTCAACGCCGATACGGACTATTTCGCGGCGGATCGCCAGTGGATGCTCAACCTGCGCGTGGACGACCTGGATGCCCTGCTGGAGACCCTGCGCGCAGCGGAGATCGCGGTGACCACCAACCCGGAATGGGACATGCCAGGCATCGGGCGCTTTGCGCGCATCCACGATCCCGAAGGCAACCCCATCGAGCTGTGGCAGCCCGACACGAGCGCAGACGCGTGAGGCGCCAGCCTCGGCTCACCCCTCGCGCGGGCCATGCTCCGGCTCTGCAGCGGCGACAGCCGCCCGTGCCAGAATCTCGTCGATAACGCCACTCTTGGCGTCGGCGTAGTTCTGCCCGTGGGCCCACACCCGGCCAGCGAGCGCACGCTTGGTCCGTTCGTAGAGTTGGCGGTCGTCTTCGTTGCGGCGGAGATGGTCGCGGAAGCTCAGCATGCGCTGCGTCTCCGCGCAGTCAGGCGAGAGGACGTGCAAATTGACGGCGGTGTCTGGCTCCTTGAACATGCGGTGCTCGAACCATTCAGGCTCGCGGATATGCAGGATATACCCGGCAGCCTCCAGGTCGGGCACGTAGGCTGCCTCATCGGCTGAGTCAGCAACCACCAGCAGCACGTCGATGCGCGCCTTGGCGGCCAATCCTGGCACGGACGTCGAGCCGACATGTTCCAGGAGCAGCACGCGGTCTCCCAGCGCGGCCCGAATGCGTGCCGCCTCACGGGCGAAGAGGTCCGGCCAGGCGGGATCGTAATCCGCCAGGACAATCCGGACCGGAGGGTCGATCTCCCCGACCGTGACGGCCCGAATCTCGGCGTCGGTCATCGGCCGCCGCTCGCCAGTCGTCGCCCCGGTAGCCTCGTCCATGGCGTCCCCTCTCAGCAGTGCTCTCCCGGAAAGCAAGCCAGCCAAGGTAGCACGCGGCGGATTCCGGGGTGACGTGCGCCGGGGTCGCCATGGGTGCGATCAGCGGCCCCGGAGGCCGCGCCGGTGTGAGCGCCAGATCACCAGAGTCCCCAATTCGTCGCCACGCGGCGGGCCAATGCTTCGTACTGCCAGATGGCGTACGCCAGGCCTTCCGCCAGGTAGTCGATCTCCGGCAGATGCTGCCCCGGGCTGGACCAGCGGGCGATCTTGGCGTCCAGGCTGGTCCGCAGATCGCTGGTGGTCACTCCGTGGCGGAAGGCCGTCCTGGCGAGCCACGCATCCAGGCCGAGGCGCCGCAACGCCTCGAGCTCATCGCGAACCGTGCTCGACGCCGCCGGCTCCACCGGGCGGAGCACATCTTCGATCTCCCTGGAAATGGGCGCCCAGCCCGTGCGCCGCCACAAATCGTACAGGCGGTCAATCTGGGCCGCTGTCAGCCGGGGACGGCCAGTTTCCGTCGCTCGCCGGTTCACACGCTCCTGGAACCACATTGCCCGCGCGTGTGCGGGCTGTGCGATCTGGGCCACGCGTCTCTCCCCTGCATGTGGTCGTAGGCCGGGCAGCCGTTCTCAAGCGCCGGTCAGAGCAATGGTCGCCCCCGTACGGCACGGGGACCAACGTCATGAGGGCGGCTATTGCACGCCGAATGCCAGACCACCTGACAACCGGGCGGCGTGCGTACTGCGCGCCACACTCCCGTGATGCTCCGGAAGCCGGGCACACAAGAGCCGCGCTGCGGCAGCGATTGGAACGCTTGCCGCCAGGTTGGAGCTACCGGAGAATGCCGGTCTGTCTGCGGCCACGCATTGGCCATCTTCTGCTCCTGGAGGCATCCCCCATGCATGACGCTACCGGGCTGTGGCACGATATCGACCGGCCATCCCTGCCGGAACCGGGAACAAAACGCCGGGGCATGCTCCGCTTCTCGCACCCGGCGCTGACGGACTGGGAATGGCCCTTCGTCGTCGCCCGTGGCCTAGCCGATGGGCCTACGGTGGCGCTCCTCTCGGGCGTCCACGCCGGCGAGTACCCGCCCATCGCGGCCAACATCCGCTTCATGCGCAACCTCGACCCGACCCAACTGCGCGGGACGATCGTCTCGCTGCCCCTTGTCGATCCGCCCGCCTTCTACAGCCGGAGCGCCTTCGTTTGCCCCATCGACGGCAAAAACCCGAACCGCTGCTTCCCCGGCGACCCGAACGGCACGTTCACCGATATCCTCACCAGCGCGATCTTTACGAACATCATTTCCGCCGCCACGCACCTGATCGACCTGCACTGTGGCGATGTCTTCGAGCATTTGACGCCCTTCACGATCTGCCGGGGCTCAGGCAAGGCGGAGGTCGATCGCGTGGCACGAGGCATGGCCGAAGCCTTCGGGCTGCCGTACGTCGTCGCCACGAAGCCGGGCAACGCGCCGCTCGCGGGCACGACCAGCGCCTCATCGGCCGGCGCCGGCATACCCGCTATCACGTCGGAAGCAGGCGGGCGCGGCCTGTTGACCGAGCCGGAAACGCAGATGCAGTTGCGCGGGATTGCGAACGTGCTGCGCTACCTCGGCGCACTCGAGGGCGAGGTGGAACCGACTCCGGGGCAGCGCACCTTCTCCTCCTCGAACGGGTTCCACACCCCCGTCGCCGGATTCTGGCTGCCGGAGGTCGACCTGCAGCAGGAAGTCACCCAGGGGCAGCGGATTGGGCGCATCGAGAACCTGTATGGCGACGAGATCGCCGCCATCCAGGCCCCGGTCACAGGCATGGTGCTCTACCTGACAAGCAGCCCGGCGGTGCAAGAGGCAGGACTGCTGGGCTCGGTCGGGGCGGCATAAGGCGAGGAACCCTCACCCCAATCCCACTCCCGCTCATCGGCTGACTGGGGGAGGTAGGGAAGAATGCGTTGGACTGCGCCCCGGTTACCGGCTCCCAGGCCGGCGAGAAGCCCCTCGCCCTGCGCACAGGGAGCGGGGTTGGGGTGAGGGTCAACCCGTCGCCACCAGCGCTCCACGAAACACCTACCCCACTCAGCCGCTCATCGTGAGAGGGGCTTTTCGGCGCCGTGCGCGTCAGATTCGGCGTGGCAACACCAGTTTTTCACCAGCAAGCTACCCAACGGCTCCCTTCTCCCGATCCGCGGGAGAGGGGTTGGGGGTGAGGGCAGTCGCAGGCGCGAGCGACTGCCCGGTGGCGGCGTCGAAGAGGTGCAGCCGGTTCGGCTCGAGGTCGAGCGAGACGGTGGAGCCAACGCCCAGGTCGGTGTCCTTGCCGGTCTCGATGGCCACCAGGTTTGCGCCGATCCGCGTGTAGACGATGGTCGAGGACCCCATGGGCTCCACCAGCGAGATCGAGGCGGCGGCCGGGCCGGTAGCGGGGCGCAGGGTCACGTCCTCCGGGCGGATGCCGAGCGTGACGGACGTGCCCCGCTCAAGGCCGCTCGCCGAGGCGGGCAAGGCGAAGGCGAAGCCGTCGCCTTTCACCTGGCTGTCGGCAATTTCGGCCTCCAGGAAGTTCATCGGCGGCGACCCCAGGAAGCCCGCCACGAACTTGTTGGCGGGTTTGTTGTAGAGGTCGAGCGGCGCCCCAACCTGCTGCACCACGCCCTTGTCGAAGATCGCCACCCGATCGGACATCGTCATCGCTTCCGCCTGGTCGTGCGTGACGTAGACAACGGTGGTCGCCAGGCGGTCGAAAAGGAGCTTCAACTCGGCGCGCATCTGCACGCGCAGCTTGGCATCGAGGTTCGAGAGGGGTTCATCGAGCAGAAAGAGGCGGGGCTCGCGCACGAGCGCGCGGCCCAGCGCCACGCGCTGGCGCTGGCCGCCGGAGAGTTGCCGGGGCTTGCGGTCGAGCAATTCCTCGATACCGAGCAGCCGGGCTGCATCGGCCACCTTGCGCTGGATCTCCTCGCGCGACTCCTTGCGGACCATCAGCGCGAACGCCAGGTTGTCCCGCACGCTCATGTGTGGGTAGAGCGCGTAGCTCTGGAAGACCATCGCGATATCGCGCTCTCCCGGCGGGAGACTGCTCACCTCCAGGTCATCGATGTAGATTGCACCTTCGGTCACGTCGTCCAGCCCGGCCAGCATGTTGAGCGTGGTGCTCTTGCCACAGCCAGACGGCCCGACCAGGGTCATGAACTGCCCATCGGGGATATCCAGGTTGAGGTCCTTGACTGCCTCAACCCGGCCATACCGCTTGGTGACATGCTCGAACCGTACGGAACCCAACGTTCTGCTCCTCGCGCCCAGGTTCGCCCCGCGCAGGGTTCACGCCAGCACGCAAAACGCCCCTACTCTTTCACCGCTCCCAGCGTCAGGCCGCGCACCAGGTAGCGCTGCACGGCGAGCGCAAAGACCAGCACGGGCAGCACGGTGATCACCCCCAGGGCCGTCATCTGGTCCCACTGCGTGCCCTTGTCCGTGATGAAGCCCGACATCACCACCGGCAACGTCTTGGCGTTCACGCGAGTGAGCATGACGGCGAAGAGAAACTCGTTCCAGGCCAGCACCGCCGAGAGGATCGCCGTGGCGACCAGCGCCGGGGCCGAGAGCGGCAGCACGATCTTGCGGAACCGCATCCAGACGCCGCAGCCGTCGATCATCGCGGCGCGCTCCAACTCGATTGGCAGTTCTTCATAGAACCCGATCAGCAGCCAGATCACGAACGGAAGATTGAACGCCGTGTAGGTCACGATCAAGGCCGGCAGCGTGTCGAGCAGCCGGAGATCGCGCATGATCAGGAAGTACGGGATGGCCGTGGCGATGGCCGGATACATGCGGGTCAGCAGCATCCAGAAAGCCAGGATGCCGTTGAGCCGAAACGGGAAGCGCGCGCGGGCCAGGCTGTAGGCCGCCAGCGCCCCAATGAACACCGCCAGCGCGGTCGAGGTCAGCGTGACAATGACCGAGTTCGCGAAAAAGTGCCCCAGGTCCTGCTGCTGAAAGAGGACGCGGTAGCCATCGAGTGTCCAGACTGGCGGGATCAACTCGGGCGGATAGGCGAGGTAGTCGATTTCGCGCTTGAACGAGGTCGTCACCAGCCAGAAGAAGGGCACGATGGTCACGGCCAGGGCCAGCCCGACTGTTCCCCAGCGCAGCAGCGCCCAGCCCAGATCGGCAGCGCGGGAGCGCGATCCACCCCGGCGTGGCGACCCCGCCGGGGCGCTGGAAAGCGTGGTCGCCGTCATCGCGCGCCATCCGGAACGAGGGTCATCCAGCCGTCGCCGGCCAGCGCAGCTACGACACTCATTCGGCTCGCCCTGCCTTTGCCCGCAGGCGGATCATCACGATCGAGATCACCACGATCACCAGCAGGAACATCCACGACGCGGCCGCCGCGCCACCGATGTTGAAGTAGCGCAGCCCCTGTTTGTAGATGTACGACGAGAGCATTTCCGTCGCGTACCCAGGACCGCCGCCCGTCAGCACGTAAATGGTGTCGAAGACCTTGATGGCGTCCATGAAGCGCAGGAGCGCCGTCACCAGGAGCACCGGCATCAACATCGGCAGCGTCAAGTAACGGAACACCTGCCACCGCGACGCGCCGTCGATCTGCGCGGCGCGGAACGGCTCGCCCGGCAATGAGGCGAGCGCCGCCGTGAGGACGATCATCACGAAGGGGGTCCACTGCCAGATATCGACCAGCATCACCCCGATGAAGGCCCAGGTTGGATCCACAAACCAGAAGACCGGCCCCAACCCGACGAGTGACAGCAGGTAGTTGACCAACCCCTTGTCGTAGTACAGGATGCGCCAGAGTACGCCGACCACCACCGGCGTCATGATCATCGGCACCAGCAGGATCGACCGCGCGATCTTGATGCCGCCGCCGCCGCTCGTCAGCGCCAGGGCGAGCGCCAGACCCAGCACGATCTCGACTGCCACCGTGCCGACGCCGAACACGGCGGTGTTGAGGGCCGAGGTGCGAAAGACGCCATCGGCCAGGGTGTTCTGGTATTCGCCCAGGCCCACGAACTGCGGGCTGGTGTTCGGCTTGTTCATGAACCAGGTGTGGAAGCTGAGCCAGAAGGTGCGCGCCAGCGGGTACACGCTGGTGAAGGCCAGGAAGAGCAGGGCCGGCAGCAGGAAGGCCACGAAGACCGGCGACTCGCTCCAGCGCCGGGGCTTGCGCGGGCGGGTGGGCGGGGTCGCATCAACGGCCATGGACGTGCCTTTCCTGGACACGCCGGAGGACCCTCACACCGAACCCCTCGCCCTGTGCGCAGGGCGAGAGGAGCCGGTAGGTGCGGGCGAGGCCAAGATGTGGCGCGCCGAATCTGGCCTCGGCGCGCGAATGCGCCGCCGGAAGCCCCTCTCCCTGCGCACAGGGAGAGGGGTTCGGGGTGAGGGTTTCCACCACCCTATTCGACGTACGGAGCGGTCGGTGGGTCCTGGTCGAGCAGGCGGTTCCACTCGTCGGCGATGGTCTGCAACGTCGCCTGCGGGTCTGCGCCCTGGTAGACCGTCTTCTCCAACTCCTTCTGCAGCACGTCCCAGGCGGCCGGGAACTGCGGGATGCGCCAGATCGGCTTGCCATTCTCGATGGCCGCCAGGATCTGCGGGTACTCGGGGTAGAGGTCGGTCAGTTCGGGGTCGGACCAGGTCGCAAGCTGCGGCGAGCCGACGCCGAACTCCATTGCGAACCGCTTGGCGTTCTCCGGGGAGGTGTACATCTTGATCCACTCCCAGGCCAGGTCCTGCCGGGGCGACGTGGCTGGGATCGCGAGGTTCCACAGGCTCAGCTCGGAGGGGCCGGGGAATGGCGTCAGCGCCCAGCGGTCAACGATCTTGGACTTGTCTGGATCGCGCGCATCCGCCCGGATGAACGACGGCCAGACTTCAGACTGCGCCAGTTCACCGGAGAGCACCGCGTTCATGTGCGTCGGGATATCCCAGCCCGGCATCCCCTCGGGCGCGTACTGGAGGGCATCGCGCAGCAACTCGATGGCGTTCACCCCGGCGTCGTTGACGAACGCCGGCCGCCAGTCTTCCTCGCAGAGCGGCTGGCCCGATTCCCAGTAGCGGCTGAGCCACGAGCCCTGGAGCTGCTCGCCGAGGCCGGTCCAGGACGCGCCGTAGATGCCGTCGCCGGTCAGCTTCGCGGCGTTTGCGTTGTAGTCGTCCCAGGTCTTGGGAACACTGACACCGGCCTTCTCGTAGAGGTCGGTGAGGTAGATGATGCCCCGGGCGTCGTTGGCGTTCGGGATGCCGTTGCGATTCCCCTCCCAGAGCCCGTTCAACTGCCAGATATTGGGGATGAAGTCGTCGCCGTTGATGCCGTCGCGCTCGACGTAGTCATTGAGCGGCACGAGGTACGGCGCGAACTCGCCGTCCCACTGGCCAGCCACGTCGATGACATCGTAGGCGCCGGTCTGCGTGACCAGGTCGTTCGCGGCGTTGTCGTGCAGGTTCTGGTACGGGAACGCGACGACCTCGACCGTGGCACCAGTGGCTGCCTCGAACTCGGGGGCAATCAGGCGCGCCGCCTCATCGTAGGTGCCGGACTGCATGTAGAGCACGGTCAGCTTCTCGCCCTGGAAGCGCCGGGGCGCGAAGTAGGGCGCGGCGAACGTGGACTGCTTTGCTCCGGCCACAGCCAGCGCGCCCGCTGCCGCGCCGCCGGCCTGGACCAACTTCCGCCGCGAGACCTTCGAGGTGAAGAGTTTGCTTCCGTTGTCCACAGGAACGCCTCCTTCATGCATGTGCAGACCAGCGCGCACGCCGGTCACGGTGCGCGCATTGTCCACCATCGCGGTGCTTCGCGCCGGGCCTCACTGTCAGGTCCCCTGCAGGGGGTTGCATCCGGGAACGGGCTGACCGCCAGCGCGTTGCTCTCACCACCGGGCGTTCCCGGCCATTCCGGAGTAGGCTCGCGCCTTGCGTCTGTCGCGCAGGCTGGCCCTGCATCCCAGTCGGTCACGAGAGGTACTGATGGTTTCGTGGTTCAAGGGAGACGTTGGCCGGGCCCGCGCCGCCGTCGTGGCCTACTTCGTCCTGGCCGGGCTCTCCTTCAGCGCCTGGGCCGTGCGTATCCCTGATGTGAAATCTGCGCTGGGGCTGGACGACGCCACGCTCGGCCTGGCACTGCTCGGCACAGCGGCTGGCTCCGTCGTGGCGATGACATCTTCCGGCTGGACCATCGCCCGCTTCGGCAGCCACCGCGTCACCACGACCGCAGCCCTGCTTGTCTGCGCCACCATGGTGCTCCCGGCGCTGGCCCCCTCGGCGGCGCTCCTCTTCGCCGCGCTCTTTATCTTCGGCGGGGCCTACGGCGCGCTCGATGTGGCCATGAACGCCCAGGCAGCCGCGGTCGAGGAACGCTGGGGCAAACCGATCATGTCATCGTTCCACGGCGCGTTCTCGACCGGAGCGCTGGTGGGGTCCTTTATCGCGGCGGTGATCGCCGGGCGCGGCGTGGCGCCCGTGCCGCATCTGCTGGGCACCGGGCTGGTGCTGGCGCTGCTCGCCATCATCGCCGCACGTTACCTGGTGGTCGCCCCCGCCGAGCACACGGACGATGGCCCGACCTTCGCGCTGCCGGTCGACCCGCTGGCCAGTCTCGGGGCGCTCGCCTTCGGGGTCCTGCTGGCGGAGGGCGCCGTCGCCGACTGGGGCGCCGTCTACCTGCGCGATGTGCTGGGCGCGTCCGCCGCGGCGGGTGGGCTGGGGTACACCGCGTTCTCGCTCACGATGGCAGCCGGGCGCTTCGCCGGGGATGGCCTCGTGCAGCGGCTGGGGCAGGTGCGCGTCGTGCGGGGTGGCGGGGTGCTGGTGGCGCTCGGGCTGGGCGTGGCGCTGCTGGCCGGCTCCGTGCCCATCGCGTTGATCGGCTTCGCCCTGGTCGGGGCCGGGCTGGCCGCCGCCTTTCCCGTGCTCATCTCGGCGGCCGGGCGCACGCCCGGCGTGCCCACCGGCACCGCCATCGCCGCCGTGGCGACGGCGGGGTACACCGGGTTCCTGGTCGGGCCGCCCGCTATCGGCCTCGTGTCCTCGACGTTCGGGGGTCTGCAGGCCGGGTTGGCGGTGGTGGCGCTGGTGGGGGTGGCCGTGGCGCTGCTGGCTGGCCGCATCGAGCGCGCTGCGGCAGGGCCGGAGGCGCATCCCTCCCCGGTCGCCGAGGCGGTGATGGACCTGTAGCAGGGCGATGCGATCGTCGACCATCACCTGACGCGTCGAGTCCGCCATACTGCCTTATCCTGCGCCCGCCCTACCTTGTCATCCTGAGCCCGCAGGCGAAGGATCTCGTCGTGCCCCTTTTCCTCTCGTCATCACCTGGTCTCACGCTGTCACCCACCCTCAGATGACATCTCGACTGCGGTCAGGATGCCGCACGAGGGTTGGACGCCACATCAAGCCCGGGCGGCCGGGAAAAGGGACGTGCTCGTCGCCTCGTGACGCCCATGAACGTTCGCCACACGAACCCCGGACGACCGCCGATGGCGGTATCATCTTGTGCTCGCTTCCTCCGACCTGGACTTCAGTTCGCTGTACATCCGCTGCTGATCCCACCACGGGTATGAACATGCTGGGATTGCAACGAGGCACGATCCGTGTTGCCCCTGCCGATGCCGAGTGGGCGACCGCATTTGCCACCGAGCACCTGCGCCTGCAAGCCAGCATCGGTCACCTGGTGGTTGACATCCAGCATGTCGGCAGCACGGCGGTTCCCGGATTGGATGCCAAACCGGTCATTGACATCGCCATCGCCGTGGCATCGCCCGGCTCCATCCCACACTGCCGGCCAGAACTCCTTGCGATGGGCTATCAGGACCTCGGTGACGACGGCCACGATGGTGGCTACCTGTTCGTCAGGGAACAGGAGCTTGAGGTGCGGACGCATCACCTGCACATCGTTTCGCGTGACGATCCCCAGTGGGCGAACTACCGCTGGTTCCGGGACCGGCTACGCGCTGACAATGCGCTGCGTGACGAGTACGCAGCGCTCAAACACGCGCTCCAGGCTGACTTTGCCCGCAATCGCCGTGGCTACACCGCCGCCAAGGACCCCTTCATTCGCCGCGTGCTGGCGTTGCCGGCCCTGAGCGCATGACATCGGCCTTGCCGCCCACTTGTCAGCCGGGTTGCCATCAGCCGATGCTCGTCACATCGTCTGACGAGCCCAGAACTGGAAAGCGAGCCGCCAGATCATGTCGACACCCGACGATGCCCTGATCGCCGACCCGGCAGCCGCATGGGACGCCGCCGCTCCTGCCTGGGACGATTTTGTTGAGACCGGGCTCGATTACTGGCGGACGGAGGTGCATGGTCTGGCGTTGCTCGCGGCCTGTGGTGACGTACGCGGGCAGCGTATCCTCGATCTCGGCTGCGGCCAGGGCTGGTTCTCACGCCAACTCGCCGAGCGCGGCGCGCACGTCACGGGCATTGACTTCTCCGCGCAACAACTGGCAAATGCCCGGCGGCATGAGGCGACGCGTCCGCTGGGGATCACGTACCTGTTGCTGGATGCCACTCAGGTCGATCAGGAGTGGCCGGTCAACAGCTTTGATCTGGTGACCGCCTGCATGGCGCTCCATGACTCGCCCGAGAGCGGGCGCATGCTCGCTGCGGCAAGGCGAGTACTCACGCCAGATGGCCACCTTTGCTTCTCGATCGTCCATCCGGTCGGAGCCGCGCCGGTGCACGAGTGGGTGCGCGATACGCAGGGCCAGAAGCAGGGCTGGCACATCAACCACTACTTTGACAGTGGGCCCTATGTCCTGCACTGGACGATGGAACGGCTCACAACCCATTGGTCCACGCCGCAGTGGCATCGCACGCTGGGCGAATGGAGCGAGTTGATTGCCGAGGCCGGCTTCGCGATCACGCGGCTCGATGAGCCGCGACCCACACCTGAGCAAGTTGCGCGCAATCCAGGATGGGAGCCATCAACGCGCGTCCCGTTCTTCCTGGTGTTCTCGCTGCAACCGGTTGCGCGCGGCGCAAGCGGGACTTGATGACCGGTGTGAACGCGATTTCCGAGGTTCCCGTGACGGCGCGGGAGCAAACGGGCCTGCAAGCATGCACGCGCGGCGCATACCCGCCACAATGACGCTCATGATGGACGTGACCCCGTGGACACCGCGCGCGTGAGCCTGCCACCGGAAAGCCACGACCGCGGCGGCCCAGAAGCAGACGCCACGTCGCCTGCACCGCCGCGCTTCGCCTGGAACCGGCGCGAGGTGGCGGGTGCGGTCGGGGACCTGGGCACCTTCCTGCCCCACATCATCGGGGCGATTACCGTAGCCGGCATGGCCCCAACCGGCGTGCTCTCCTCCTTCGGGCTCTTCTACCTGATGGCCGGGCTCTTCTACAGCGTACCGATGGGCGTGCAGCCGATGAAGGCGGCCTCGGCGGTGCTGCTGATCGTGCCGATGACGCCGACGCAGGTGGCCGGGGCGGGCATCGTGATCGGCGCGGTCTTCTTCCTGATCGGGGTGACAGGCCTGGTCTCCCGCCTGGCGGCCGCCATTCCGGCCACCGTCGCCGCCGGCATCCAGCTCGGGCTGGGGCTCAGCCTGGCCGGCCTGGGGGTGCGGCTGCTGCAGGAACAACTCTGGCTCGGGCTGCTCATTTCGGCGGTGACGGTGCTGCTGCTGGGGAACCAACGGCTGCCGGCGGCGCTGGTGGCGGTGGGGCTGGGCATCCTCCTGGCGCAGCTCACGGGTACCGGCGCGCCGCTGCCGCACCTCACGCCGGGGATTCACCTGCCCTCGCTGGTGCGGCCCACCTGGGAAGATGTGCTGCGCGGGACCGAGCTGGCCGCGCTGCCCCAGATCCCCCTGACCCTGACGAATGCGGTGGTCGCCACCGCCGCCGTGACGCGGCAGCTCCTGCCGCAGCGCTCAGCGCGGGTCACCGAACGCAACCTGGCGATTACCACCGGGCTGGGCAACCTCATCGCCGCGCCTTTCGGTGGGTACCCGATGTGCCACGGCGCGGGCGGCATCGCGGGGCACTACCGCTTCGGCGCGCGCACCGGGGCCGCGCCCGTCCTCATCGGGATCGCCTTCCTGGCGATGGGCATTCTGCTGGGAGACAGCGCCTTCGCCCTGCTGGCGCTGGTGCCGGCGGCCGTGCTGGGCAGCCTCCTTTTCTTCTCCGGTATCGAGCTGGCGGTGTCCTCCGCGCCGCAGCGCTTCTCCGGCCACGATCTGTTCCCGCTGCTGGTGGTCGCCGCCCTGAGCGCGATGGCCAGCCCGGCCATCGGGTTCGTGGCCGGCATGCTCTGGGTCTTCGCAGCGCGCCGTGGCTGGCTGCGCTTCGATTGACCCGGCGCGCGGATGCGGCCTGCACCCAGCACTCGCGGCAGCGACACGCCGAGGCGGCTGATGACGCCGGGATCACGCGGTTGCGCTCTCGCTAATCCTTGAGCGTGGATGCCGACTCCCACCTTGGTGGGTGGGAACAAGATCCTTCGGCTTCGCTCAGGATGACACATGGGGGTGGACGCACCTCGAACCGGGTTGACCGAGGAACGAGGGGCCCCGAAGCCACACTCAGGCGCTTTCGATTGCCCCACGCCCCTGTCATCAAATTGACACCGCTCCGGTTCCGGGGGTGACTGCCGGCAACGATGACCGCTGTTGAAATGGAGGCAGTTCAGGAGCGACCTGAACCGCACGCCACTCGAAACGGAGCGATCATCATGGACACCACCACCTTCGACACCCTGGCCCGGTCGGTCTCAACCTCACTCACCCGTCGCTCCGCCCTGCGTGGCCTTGTCGCCGGCGCGGCGGTTGCCGCGGCCGGCGCCGGGATGCTGCTCCAGAGCGAAGAGACCTCCGGCAAGCGCCGCAAGCGGCGGAAGGGCAAGGGCAAGGGCAAGCGGTTGCAGCCCGGCGAGCGCTGCCAGAACGACAACCAGTGCACGAAGGGCTACATCTGCGAGGTGCCGGTGAACGGCTCCAACAGCGATGAGTACTGCTCGGGCGGCCAGGGCGCCGTCTGTGGCGCGCCGAACGACGATGGCGACGACACCTTCCCCTTCTGCGCGGTGGGCTTCGATTGCACCCCGACCGGCAACACCTACACCTGCCAGGCGGTTCCGGACGAGATCTAGTCTCTTCCTTTCCACTCCCTGTTTTCACCGGCCCCGGTTCGAACCTGCTCGAACCGGGGCCGGTTTGTCGCTGGCCAGGAGGTACGCGGCACGGGAGAACCAGGGGTTGCCATTACCGGCGCACCCCTCACTCCTCACGCTCCGGCGTGATCCCGCTGCCGGCGTTGGCGATTGGCTCGCCACGGAGTAGGTCACGAGGCGCGTGCCTTCCATCGCCCGCAGGTGCTCCAGCAGCAACGTTGCCCGTGCGTCCTCAACGGGTCCCAGCGCGATCTCCAGCGCTCCTCCTTCCCGCCGCTGGCGGGAGGGACGCGCAAGCTCTCGATGCTGAGCCCTACCTGGCTGGCCACCGCCTCGCGTTCCCGGCCAGGAGTTGGCGCGGGTGTACCCCATGCGGATCACCGCCGAGGCCGCTCGCGCGGGCTGAGCCCGGCTTGCCGGGCTCAGCGCGTGCGGGAAAGCGAGAGTGGGCGCGCCCGAGGGACGGTCAGGTCTCGCGCGGGCGTGGGCGCGAACTCACGGGTGAGCCAGGTGAGCGCGCCATCGACCACCGTCGCGATCCGCCACACCAGCCGCGTCCTGCGGCGGATGGTCCTCTGCTGCGGCTCGGGGCGGCTGTGCCAGCGGGTAGCGGCCTCGGCGAGGTACGCGTGGCGGCGGCAGTCGGCAGCGGCGTGCGTCACGGTCGGGTGCATGTGCATGGGGCGCGCCTTTCAGGGCTTCGGCACGAGGACGATGCCGGCACCATGCGCCAGGGCGAGTTGCGCCACCACACGCACTCCACCGTCTGCCTCACTGCCCCCGCCAGCCGGTGGAGTGCGTGTGGGCAAGCCGGTGAGTTTGTGAGAGATATGGGTGATCGGTACACTCGCGGCTGGCCGGCGCCAGTGGTCAACGCGGACCATTCGGGCGCCACGCAGCCACGTCACCCCGGATCACGCCATGCCTGCCGATGCCTCCACGTTCGGCGATCTCCTGCGGCGTCACCGCCGTGCCCGCGGCCTGACCCAGGAGGCGTTGGCCGAGCGGGCGCATGTCAGCGCACGGGCCATCAGCGACCTGGAGCGTGGGGAACGCTCGCACCCCTACCGTGAAACGGCAAACCTGCTCGCCACAGCGCTGGGCATTGCCGGGGCAGAGCGGCACGCCTTCCTCACCGCTGCTCGCCGCTCAGGGAGCAATGCCGTCCCCAGGCAGCACCCGCAGCCCGAGCCCATCCAGGCGCGGCCGCCACGGCCGCGCACCCCGCTGATCGGGCGGCGCGCGGAACTCGTCCACCTCACGCACCTGCTGGGCACAGAGCGGCAACCGCTCGTGACGATTACCGGACCAGCCGGGGTCGGCAAGACCCGGCTCCTGGCGGAGATCGCTTCCGGGCTGGAAGATGCGTTTTCGGATGGCGTGGCCTTCGTTGATCTGGCCCCGCTGGTGGACCAGCCGCAGGTGGAGCGAGCGATTGCCGATGCCGTGGGCGTCGCGGATCAGGGCGCCATTCCGCTCGTGGAGGCGCTCTACCGCCGCCTTGCCCGCCTGCGAATCCTCCTGCTGCTGGACAACTTCGAGCACCTGCTGCCCATCGCCCCGCTGGTGAGCAATCTCCTGGATGCCGCGCCGGGGGTGCAGGTCCTGGTCACGAGCCGTGCCCCTTTGCGGCTGGACGGCGAACAGGAGTTGCCGCTGTTGCCGCTCCGCACGCCTGACCCGGCACAGCCACCACGGCTGGACGACATCCTGCGGTCGGACGCCGTGCAACTCTTCGCCGAGCGCGCAGCGGCCGCGCGCCCGGACTTCCAGGTCACTCCCGGCAACGCTGCCGACGTGATCGCCATCTGCCGCCACCTGGATGGCCTGCCCCTGGCGATCGAACTGGCGGCGGCGCGCATCACCCTGTTCTCGCCCGCCCTGCTGCTGCAGCGGCTCGATCAGCGACTGGCCCTGCTGACGGCGAACCGGCGCGACGCGCCCGCCCGCCAGCAATCGCTGGAGGCGGCGATTGCCTGGAGCTACGACCTGCTGACCACGGATGAGCAAACGCTCCTGTGTGCCATGGCGGTATTCGCGGACGGCTGGCCGCTCGGAGCCGCTGAGGCGCTTGGCGCCGCGTTCAACCTGCCCGATCCGATCCGGGCTCTGGCCGCCCTGGTGGAGCACAACCTCGTGGTGCGGGGGGATGCCGGCGGCGCGCCCCGCTACCGGATGCTCGAGACGATCCACGCCTTTGCCCGCGCCCGGCTCCTGGCGCAGGACACCGAGGTGCAGGCGCGCCAGGCGCAACTGGGATACTTCATCGCCTTCGCCCGCGAAAACGATATCGAACGGCTGGACGCCCAGGTCAACGCGCGCCTGACGGCGCTGATGACCGAGTCCGTGAACCTGCAGGATGTCCTCGGCTGGGCACTTGACCATGATCCCGACGCGGCCCTGCTGCTGCTGGCAGAGCTTGACTACTTCTGGTACCTGGGCGACCACCACGTGAGCGGGCGCAACCTGTTGGCGCGGGCGCTCGATGCGGCCTCGCGCGAGGATTCGTGGGCGCGTGGCCGTGTCCTGAGCAACGCGGCCTGGCTCGCCTCGGTGGAGGCGGACTACGCCCGCGCGACCGCGTATGCAGACGCGGCTATCGCCCTTGCCGGGCGCACAGGCGACGCGCACGTGGCCGCCCACGCCGTGATTGTCCAGGGAACCGTCACGTTAGCTCATGAAGACGTTCCATTGGCGAGAGCCCAGCACGAGGCGGCCATCGCCCAGTGCATTACTCTCGGCGACGATTGGGGCACGATGTTGTGCGTCACCAACTACGGCATTGCCGAGTTGGAATGGGGCAATCTGCACGCTGCCGAACAACACTTCCAGCACGTCCGCGCTATCTGCCATCGCCTCGATCTCCCGGAGAGCTATCACGCCCATCCCCTGAACAATCTCGCCGACACATACTGGCTGCAGGGAGACCGGGAACGGGCCCGGGCCACGGCGGAGGAGTCTGTTGCCCTCGCGCACCATGCCGTCAATCGGCTGATGGTCATGCAGTCGCAGTTCACCCTGGCCAGAATCATGCTCTACCAGGGACAGCATCATGAGGCGGCGCGATGCCTCACGGAGTACCTGGCCTACCTGTGGGACATGGGTGAGCGATGGACCCTGGCGCCCTGCCTCGAAACGGCCGGGGTGGTGCTGCGGTTTGCGCACCAGTGGGAAGCAGCAGCCTCGCTGTTCGGCGCGGCCCATGCCCTGCGGGCCGCGCTCCCCTACCCGCTCGGGGTGGCTGAGCGCGAGCCGCTGGCACGCGAGATCGCGGCGGTGCAAACGGCGCTCGGACCGGCGGCGTTCCAGCGGGCGTGGCAAGCCGGGTGCGAGCAGCCGCTGGCCGGCGTCGTCAGCGCAGCCGTCGCCGCGCTGGCCACCCTCCGTGAGGACGCGGCAATCGGGTGAGGGCGTGCGCGCTGCGCCTGCCTTCAGCGACGCGGCTCGTCGATGAAGATCTGCCAGGGCGCGACGCGCTCCAGGGTGAGGATCTGGTGGGTATACCAGGGGTCCGCGTCGAGCATCGCGCGCACCACCGCCTCGTCCTCCGCCTGCACCACCATCAGGGCACCCTGCGTGTCCAGCAGCGGCCCGCCCATCACGATCATGCCGCTCGCGACATGGTGATCGATGTGCGCGGCGTGTTCATCCCAGTACGCCTGGGAGCGGGCATCCTGCGAGAGATCACGCCGCGGGCCCGGCCCGGAGAGCACCACAAAGGTCTTCATGCGGCCATCATACGGGACGCGCGCGGCGGACGACGGGCCAGCGCGGGTGTACGCTGCACGCGAGCCGCCCCATGCACATCTCGCAGGGAGGGTGGCAAGGAGCAATGCGCATTGACCGAATCACCCAGAGACCGCGCGGGCTGGCTCGCCCGCGCAGCCGACGAACCCTTCGCGTACCTGACCACCACCGGGCGGCGGACAGGCCGGCCGCACCGCATCGAAATCTGGTTCGCGGTCGAGGCTGGCCGCATGTACCTGATGGCCGGCGGGCGTGACCGCTCCGACTGGGTGCGCAATCTCCAGGCGAACCCACAGGTGACGGTGGAACTCGGCAGCGAGACGCACGCGGGCGCCGCACGCTTGCTGCAACCCGGGACGCTCGAGGATCGGCGCGCCCGCGATCTGCTGGTGGGCAAGTACCAGGAGGGCAGCAATCTCGACGAGTGGAGGCGCACGTCCCTGCCGGTCGTCGTAGAGTTCCCGGAAATTGACGCCGCCGGGGAGACCGCGCACAACCACACGAAAGGCGCATCAGGATGATCCCAACCGCACCCTTCGGCCGCACCATACACCAGAGCACCCGCACGATTTTCGGCGCCGCGGCGCTGGGCGCCGTCACCCAGGCCGAGGCTGACCGCACCATGGAACTGCTGCTCCAGCACGGGATCAACCACATTGACACGGCGGCCAGCTACGGCGATGCCGAGGTGCGGCTCGGCCCCTGGATGCCCCAGATCCGCAACGACATCTTCCTGGCCACCAAGACCGGTGAGCGCACCCGGGAGGCCGCCTACGACCAGATTCAGCGCTCCCTGGAGCGGCTGCAAACGGACCACGTCGACCTCATCCAGCTCCACTCCCTGACCGATCCCGATGAGTGGGAGACCGCCATGGGGCCAGGCGGTGCGCTGGAAGCCGCCATCCAGGCCCGGGACGAAGGGCTCGCCCGCTTCATCGGCGTCACCGGCCACGGCACATCGGTCGCGGCCATGCACCTGCGCGCGCTGGAGCGCTTCGACTTCGATTCTGTGCTGCTGCCGTACAGCTACCCGCTGCTGCGGAACCCGCAGTACGCCACCGACTTCGAGGCCCTCATGGCCCGCTGCACGGAGCGGGACGTAGCTGTGCAGACGATCAAGGCCATCACGCGCGCGCCCTGGGGCGAGCAGCCACAAACCGCCGCCACCTGGTACGAGCCGCTGCGGGACCAGGACGCCATCGACCTGGCCGTGCACTGGGTGCTGGGCCGGCCAGGCGTGTTCCTGAACACGGTTGGGGATATTCACATCCTGCCCCTGGTGCTGAATGCGGCAGAGCGTTTCCAGGAGCGGCCATCCGAGGCGGCGATGGCGGCCATGGCCGAGGCGCACGCGCTGGAGCCGCTCTTCGTTTGAGCCAACGACACGGCAGATATGTGGCCGGGGTTGCCCCGCCAGAAATGCACCCCCATTGGCGCGCTGGAGGGCCGGTCATGCACATCACCCGCGGTTCGCTCGCCACCGGCAAGGGTCCCGCCGAGTGGTTCACCGGCGATGTCTTCATCGACGCCGTGGCCGCGCCCACCGCCCCGGCGCGAGCCGCGGCGGCATTGGTCCGCTTCACGCCTGCGGCGCGTACCGCCTGGCACACGCACCCGCTGGGCCAGACGATCTACGTCACCGAAGGGGTCGGCCGCTGCCAGCGTGAGGGCGGCCCCATCGAGGAGATTCGGCCCGGCGACCGCGTTTTCTTCGAGCCGGGCGAGAACCACTGGCACGGTGCGGCCCCGGACCGCTTCATGGTCCACATCGCGATCCAGGAGGCGGACGCCACCGGCAGCGTGGTGAACTGGGGCCGGCACGTCACCGACGCGGAGTACGGCGACCACGCCGGGTGATGCGCATGCCAAATCTCCGGGCTGTCATTCCTCCGCGCGGGGCGGGAACCAGGTGGCATTTACCACTTCCAGGACCTGCACGCTTTCGGGCAGTTCGATGAGGAACTCGGCGTCTCGCGGCAGATGGTGAATCTGCGTCGGGTCGTCGCCGGCGAAGGCGCTCATCGCCTCGATTGACGGCCACCACGAGATGGTGATGAACTCCGTCTCGTCGTCGCGGTCCTCGCGCAGCATCTGGACGGCCAGCGCCTTCTCCGCCAGTGGGTGGAAGCCACCCTCCTCGCGCCAGTAGCGGAGGTAGGCGTCCGCCTTGTCAGGCGTCGTGCGCCCCCTCCAGATGCGGGCGATCTTCGGCGTGGCGTTCTGCTTCGGCACCGTGCACTCCTCTCGTGCTTCGGGCGACGCAACGGGAGCTGCAGATCGGCCCGGCAACCATGACCCCGCGCTGCCCTGTGGCCTCGCGCCGGGCCGGGCCCCGACCCGTGCATTCGCAGGCCTCCCGCTGCCCGCCCCGAGTCTGTCGCGCCGGTCGCAGGCGCGATACAGGTGGTCGTTGCAGCGGGAAGCACCTCGACACGGCCGGCGAGCAGTGGACTACGCTCAGTCCAGCGACGGTGGTTCGCGCGACGTGGCGATGCCGTCCATCAACAGGCCGACGATGGCGCGCGCCAGGTCCTCTGGCGGGAGGTCAATGACAGGCCCGGCGCTGTACCCCTTCAACTGCCCCTCGATCATGTTGATGAAGAGCGTGACCGCCAGGTCCAGATCACGCGTCGCAATTTCGCCCCGCGCCTGCGCGGCGGCAAAGGCCGCCCGCAGCAGACCGTAGGGTGTCTCGATGTGCTCCTGCAGACCCCGCAGCCGCGCCGTTTCGCAGTAGCGGTGGGCATCCTCGATCAGGCGAGTGCGATCACTCCGGGCCACACCCAGGGCAAACAGCGCGATCCGCTCCAATTGGGCGCGCAGCGGCGGCCCCAGCGCCACCTGCTCCGCCACCCCCTGATGCAGGAGCTGCATCTCGGCCAACACGACCGCTTCGAACAGCTCCTGCTTGTCCCGGAAGTGGTAGTAGATGGCCGCCTTGGTCAGGCCGGCAGCGCCGGCAAGCTCCTGCATACTCACGGCCGCGTAGCCGCGCTCCACGAACGCCGCCCGCGCCACCTGGAGGATACGCGCACGGCCACCTACCTCGGCTGCGCCCATCATGCCCTCCGCCACGCTCACGCTCAATGCTCCATTGACAAGCTCGTGCCCGGTCACTTTACTTACCGATCGGTAAGTTCTCGATGGTTCTGCATTATCGTCTACTTGCCGCGAAATGTGAAGATCACGGCCCGAAAGGAGTTCGATCGTATGGCATCACACCTGACCGTGACCGAAGAAACCCATTCCCAGGAGGGCGGCGCAGAGGCAGCCACCTGCCCCTACCACCACAGCGCTCCGGCGCTGCTGGACCTGGCGGATCCCCATTTCCATGACACCAGCCTGGAGCTCTTTGCCAGCCTGCGCGCGCAATGCCCGGTGGCGCGCATCACGTTCCAGCGGGAGAGCGATGAAGCTGAGCCGCGGCGCGGACCCTTTTTCGGCCCTGCGTATCTGGTGACGCCCTACGACGAAAGCACCGCCGCGCTGCTCGACGAGCGCATTGGGGTGGATCCCCAGCGGGCCATGACGCCCGAGCAACTGGCGCAGTTGCCGGAGCCGCCAGCGCGAGCCCGCATCTTCCAGCGGAACCTGCTGGGCGTTGATCCGCAGGATCACGCGCGCCTGCGCAAGCTGGTGCAGCCGAGCTTCACCAACCGCCAGATGGAAGCTTTCCGCCCTCGCATTCAGGCGATTGTCGACCATTTCCTCGACCAGGCGGAGGCCGCCGCCGCCGCCCGTGGCGAGACCGCCCCGAACCGCACCATGGACCTGGTCAGCGCCTTCGCCTTCCCCGTGCCGATCCAGGTGATCTGTGAACTGCTGGGGATCCCGGCCGAGGACCAGGACGACGTCAAGCGCTGGTTCCATGAACTGCCCATTGGCGGCGGGGCGATCAAGAGTGAGGAAGAGATCGAGACGACCTTCCGTGAGTTCGTGGCCTACCTGGAGACCCTCTTCGAGCGGCGGCGGCAGGCGCCAACCGGCGACCTGATCAGCGACCTCGTCCACGCCGAGGAAGCGGGCGACCGGCTGGATGGCGAAGAACTGCTGTCCATGGTCTTCATCCTGCTGGCGGCCGGGCACGTGACCACCGTCAACCTGATCGCCAGCGGCACGCTGGCGCTGCTGACACACCCGTCGGAACTGGCCAAGGTGCGGGCCAACCCCGAGTTGATGAAGAACGCGGTCGAGGAGATCCTTCGCTACTGGGGCCCGCTCGACACCACCCTGCCCCGCTTCGCCACGGAGAACATGGTCATTGGCGGCGTGGAGATTCCCCGTGGCGAGACAATCCTGGTCGGGCTCTCGTCGTCCAACCACGATCCGCAGCGGTTCGCGCAGCCAGAGGTCTTCGACATCACGCGCGAGGACGCCAACCGGCACATCGCGTTCGGCAAGGGGATTCACGTCTGCCTGGGCGCGCCGCTGGCCCGGATGGAGGGCGATATCGCGCTCACCACCCTCCTGGCGCGCTACCCCGAGCTGCGCCTGGCCGTGCCAGCCGGGGAGATCCGCTGGAAGCCCGGCTTCCTGCGCGCCCTGGAGGCTCTGCCCCTCGCCTTCTGAGCTGCCGCGCAGCCTGCCTGACACCACCCGAGAGCCGCTGCGGAGGCAACTCCGCAGCGGCTCTCGGCGCTTGCTGGCTCAACGCGACTGGCTCTGCCCGTGGCAGGAGACCCGACGACTCCCCGTAGCCGCAGGGCTCAGGATGACCGGTGAGTGGGTGACGCCGCACGCAGAACACCGCGCGGGAGCTAGAAATTCCCGTAGTCCACCTGAAAGCAGGGGAGCCCCAACACCTTGCGCCACATGTCCACCACCTGGTTGCGGTCATCCAGCACCAGCAGCACGTCGTACGTGCCGGGCACCGTGCGCTCGTACATTTCCCGCTTGACCGTGCTGTCCTTGCGGCGATCCCCGGTGCGCCGCATCACCAACTCGTCGAAGGGCACGTCGTTCGCCGTGAGCCAGGCAATCGTCATGTCCCGGGAGCTGTCGTTGCGCCCGGAAAACAGGATGATGGCGTACCCGGCCCGGGCGAAGACGCGCACCGTCTCCGCCGTGGCGTGCTTCAACTCATCCCGGTCAACCTTCTCGAAGTCGTAGGGACTGCGGTCACCCAGGTTGGCGAGCGTCCCGTCGATATCGCAGATGATGGCTGGCTTCATTCGTTGCTGCACCTGGCCGGCGTGTACCGCAGCGAGCTACGCATTGTCGAGTGTGATGGCGTCGGCGAGCGCCACAATCAGCGCGTCGACGGGTGTGGCGCCGTAGCCGCGCAGATCCCGGCCCTCGGCGGTCAGGACGGCGTTGCGCATGACGACGCTGAAGGCCGACCCGCTCGGCTCGGCGCGCTCGACCTCCCAACCCCGATCAGCGGCTTCCGCCATAAGCCGGGCCCAGAACTCCTTGGCGCTCTCGATATCATCCGGCTCTGGATCGATAGAGTTCTGGCGCAGCACCTCGCGCGCCCACGGCAGTTTCTCATCGTCAGGGTACACGCTGTCATCCTGTGGCCAGTCCGGGAAACGGCCTTCGCGGTTCACCATCAGGTCTCTCCTGCCATCAGACGTGCAACTGCGCTGACCAGCGCAGCCGGTGTTGGACCGCACTGTAGCCAGATTCGTTCCCGCCGTCGCGGCCAGCCCGCGTTGCGCCTCGCGCGGCGACACGCGCCATTCCCGGCCACGTTGTCCTCAGGCTGAGGTACCCAAGGGGAACAGCACGCTCCTAACCACCACATGAGTGCTCTATGATTTGCGCAATCGTCCTGGATGACGTGGCGGTGAGTTCACAACCGGAGTGAGCTGAATATGGATGGCCGTCAGTTTGATGATCTGCTGCGATCCCTCCCCGGAACGCGGCGCGCGGCGCTCGCCTCACTCCTGGCGGCCCTGAGCGGGCTTTCGAACCTCCCTGCGGCTGATGCCAGGAAGCGCAAGAAGAAGCGCTGCCGTGGCTGCCGGGTCTGCACGTCATGTGTCAAGGGCAAGTGCGTGGCCGTGCCTGATCACTCACCGTGCGGGGGAGCGTGCCAGGAGTGTGCTGGCGGCCAGTGCGTCAACAAGCCGGCAGGAACTCCATGTGGCGGCGACAGCCAGTGCCGGGAGGGCGTGTGCAATCCTCGGCCTCAGTGCATTAGCGCGGGCGTTGGGGGCTGCACCGCCGTACCGAATTGTTGCAGCGGGGCGTGCGACGATCCGCCTGCGGGTGGCGTCTGCACGCAGGCTTCGGTTGGGCAGCAATGCAAGGTCAACGCGGACTGCACGAGCGGCGCCTGCGTGGGGTATCGCTGCCAGTAGGCCTGGCGCGGCGTCTGGCCGGGCCGGATTACTCCGCGCGAGTCCCGGAAGATGGCGCCCCTGAAACCGCCCGGTTGCGGCCACGGCCAGGCAGCAACGCGCGCGGGGTGGACGCCCCGCGCTACCCCGCCTCCTCCGGTGTCCAGACCACCGCCGGGTCCGGAAAGCCGAAGAGCGTGATGCGGTACGGGGTCAGCTTGATCACGCCGTACTGCGGGCGTTCTGGCTCCTCCACGCCGATGGGTGAGTAGATCATGCCGGGGTCGAAGCCGAGCGGCTCCGGCGCGTGCTTCAGGAGATCCCAGACGTGCTGCTGCGTGGCGGTGTCCTCCACCCACTCCGCGTGGCAGTCGGCGTAGACCGGCCGAAACGGGTCCTTGTCGTAGGCCAGCGAGACAAATGGATGGAGCGCGAGGTGCCGCGCCTTGAGCGAGCGCGGATCCGCCGTGATCCAGCCGGTCTGCCCCTCCCAGATCGGGTGCAGCACGCGCGAACGCGGCCGCCCCTGGCCATCGACGGTAGCAACGTTGCACCACACATCGCTGTGCGCCCGCTCGATGAACGGGCCGGCGACATCCGCGAAGTTGTGGGTCTTCATGAGCACTCCCTGTCGTTCACCCCGAAACCGGGCACAGTCGTGACCCGATGCTCAACCTGCGAGAGGCGGAAGCGCAAGACTGCGAGTACTGGGCCGGCGTCCCAGCCGCCCAGTGCCTCCAAAGTGGCGCGTCATGCCGCGCATTGTAGGGCTCTCACCTGCCGGGGTCCGCTGGCTCGGGCGCGGGAAGACCCAGGGCGTGTGTCCCCCTGGTATGCAAGGTGCTTTCCGTACACCAACGACGCCCGAGGGCGCGGGAGCCGGACAATCAGATGGAGACGCTCAACCATGAAAACCCGGTTCACAACGGCGCCGCTGGCGCTCCTTATGCTGGTCAGCCTGGGGCTTCTGGATAGCCAGCCGCGCCCGGTTGCCGCTACCCAGACCCCTGGAACGCCCAGTGTCATGAGCGATACCCCGGCACTACCCTGCGACCAACTCGTGACGCAAGATTTCTCCACCGTTGCTGAGGCATCGGTCCGCATCGCCGCCGCAACTGAGAACGCCGCCACGGACTCCGCCCCGGCGTCGTGCCAGGTCGCCGGCTCGGTCGCCACGAATGCGCAGTTTGTGCTGGAGTTGCCTAACGCCGAGTGGGACGGACGGTACTTCCAGAGCGGCTGCGGCGGGTACTGTGGCAACCTCAACCCGAGCGCCGATTGCCAGACTGCCTTCAGCCGTGGCGCTGCCCTTGGCTACAGCGATCTCGGCACCACGGGCATGCAGGACCTCGCGTGGACGGCCGATGAGGGCGCGCGGCGAGACTTTGCCTACGCGGCCAATCACGAACTGGCCGTGGCCGCCAAAGCCATCATCGCCGCGTACTATGGCCAGCCGCCCGCCTTTGCCTACTTCATTGGCTGCTCCGACGGCGGGCGCGAGGCGCTGATGGAGGCGCAGCGGTTTCCGGATGACTTCGATGGCATCGTGGCTGGAGCCCCGGCGTACCTGCTGGCGTTCCTCAATTCCTACAAGCACACCTGGCAGTACCGCGCCAACACGGACGCCAACGGGAATCCCATTATCTCGGCGGACCAGGCGACCCTCCTGCACGCGGCCGCGCTGGCCGCGTGCGACGAACTGGATGGCGTGGCGGATGGCCTGATCTTCGATCCCCGTGCCTGTGCGTTTGACCCGGCCACGCTCCTCTGCCCGGCTGCGGCAGACGCCACCGGCTGTCTCACCCAGCCGCAGGTCGAGGCAGCCCAGCGCCTGTATAGCGCCCCGGTTGACGCGAACGGCGTGCGCTACTACCCCGCAGCCACGCTGCCGTACGGCTCGGAGCTACGGTGGGCGGGAGGTGGTGGGCCCATGGGCGGTGGCGGCAACTTTGACCAGATGATCGCCGATGTCTATCTCGGCTCCCTCTCGCTACCGTTGCCCTGGCAGGATTCAACCTGGAGCGCTGACACCCTTGAACTGCGGCCCCGCGACGTGTTCGCCCTGCTGCCCATGGCGTCCGTCTTTGATGCGAGTAATCCGGACCTCGCCGCGTTCCGCGACCATGGCGGCAAGCTGATCCTCTATCACGGCTGGGCCGATGACTCGATCTCGCCGGAGGGCACCGTCGCCTACTACGACGCCCTCCAGGAGGAGATGGGCGGGCCGGAAGCCACGCAGCAGTTCGCGCGGCTCTTCATGTTCCCCGGCGTCTACCACTGCTCTGGCGGCTACGGGCCGAGCCACTTCGAGATGGTTGATCCGATCATCGACTGGGTGGAGCGGGGCGTTCCCCCTGAGCAGATCGTGGCCACGCAGTACGAGAGCGACCTCGCTGCAGCCGGTGGCGGATTCGAGAACCCAACGCAGATTGAGGCGCCAAACAGCTCCACCCCAACGGCTGGCGAAGCCACGCCAGAGGCAACGGGAGCCCAGCCGGGCGGTATGTCCGAAGCGGCCCCCACCGGTGCGGTCGTGCGCACGCTGCCAGCGTTCCCCTACCCGCTGCAACCACGGTACACCGGCGCGGGGGACATCAACGACGCGCGGAACTACGTGCCGGCACTTCCGACGGGTCCACTCCCGGACAACAGCACGTGGATTGGGCAGGGTCTCATCAATAGCCGGGCGTAGCGCGCCGTGCCGGACAAGCGCGTTGCTCCCAATTTGGGGAGCGTGTCCAGCCGGAAAGCGGTGACCCCGCTAGGCCCGGGTGCGCCGGGCACGCCGCCGCGCCCAGACCACCGCGCCACCGAACAGGAGCGCTGTGCCGCCAATCGCCGCCAGGAGCAGGCCGGGACTCGTCATAGCCTTACCGCTTCTTCTTCTTCTTGCGCTTCTTCGGCACGTCTGCCGTAATGACCAGTTCCCACCCGCCGGAGATGCCGCCATCGGTGTTCAGGGAGCCGTCTGTCACATACAGCCGCCAGGTGCCGTTGGCGGCGAGCCCACGAAAGGCCGCCAGCCGAGTGTTCCCGCTGGGGAACGGGGCGGGAGCACGGAAGTAGAATTGCAGGTCCATCAGCGGGATGAAATTGGTCGGCTGATAGCTACCGCTCGCGATGATGGTGTTTTCCGGCAGCCCAACCGCCGCTGCATCGTCAAAGGTCAGGCGCACATCCCTCATTGCTTCATCGAAGCCAGCGCGTCCCATCAGCACTGCGTTCGTCGTGTCTTTCGCCAGCATGACTTCCACATCGCGGGACTCCTCATGGGAAACGCCTTTCAACGTCACCACGACGTTGGTCACGACGCCGGGGAAGTCCTCGACGGTGATGGAAGCGGGATACGGATTTGCCGCTCCGAGTCCTTCCACAGTTGCGGGAATGCGGATCTGGCCGTCGTTCACGAAGGTCCTGGTGACGCTGACGGTCTTCGGCTTTTTCTTGCCCTTGCGTGCGAGGGTAGACGCGCAGCCGCCAGCGCCGGCGGCTGCAGCCGCCAGGGCGGCCACGACCTGGCGACGGGATGCCTGGGCTCCCGGCCGGTTGCCGATCGTGATCGCTTCGACTGATGCGCCCATTGCCAATCCGTCTCCTGCTGCCCGCGTCTCATGTTCATCGCATGATCGACAGCTTAGTGCATCCATTGCGAGTGAGCGGAGGGGATGCGTCTCATTTCAGCAGCATGTGATCGCGCGCTACCGTGTCATGCGCACGCGCGGGCGGCTGCCCACGCCGGCGGAGAAGTAGCTGGGGCCGACCTGGAACGTTGCCTCGCCCTCGATGTACAGCACATCCTGCGGCGGCAGCCCCTCCGGGAGGGTGAACCAGAGCACCAGGTCCGCGTACTCACCGGGGTTCAGCGTCACCGTGGCGCCGTCTACCATGCCGGTGGAGGTGTCCAGCACCTGCGCGTGGCTGGCGCGCACGGGCGCATCCGGGCATGCGCCCGCCCCGGCGTCAACGGGCAAGCCCGGGGCACAGCCGAGCGCGAACCCGGCCAGGTCGATGGTCGCAGGCCGGTCGTCCACGTTGATCGCCTGCCCGTTGCAGGCGAAGTACCCCGTGCCCTCGGGCGCAGGATCGGCCGGGACCTCGAACGATTCCTGATCCAGGCAACTGAAGGGAAGTGAGGCCTCGCCGGTCAGCACCGGCAGGCCGGTGGCGGCAAAGAGCACCACCCCCGGCGGTGGCGTCGCTGCCTCAAGCCAGGGGCGGCCCGTGTTGCCCCGGCCCGGCGCCTGTACCAGCGGCGCATCGGGCGTCCCGCCGCTCTCCACGACGCTGTTGGGTTGCAGCAGCAGATCGGCCAGCAGCAGCTCGCCCGGCTGACTGGCACAGGAAATGGCGGCGAAGATGTCATCACCGGCGGGGTCCGGCACCAGCACCTGCGCCCGGGCATCGCCGGGGAAGAAGGAGTCAATCGCGAGTTCTTCACCCTGCCAACCGGTCAGCGCCGCATCGGGGTAGGCAGCGGCCAGGGCATCCAGCATGCTCTGCACACACCCTTCCGCATCACCGCTCGCATCCTGGTATCCGGAGACCAGTTCGACCACGCCACTCGGGTGGATCATCTGGACGTAGTCGCCCTCGGCGTCGCTACTCGCGGACTGAAAGCTCCAGTTGCCACCCTGCGGCAGCATCACGACGAAGCCGAACGCCGGGCTCTCGTAGAGGTTGCCCCGCACCCCCGGGAAGTCCGCATCCTGGGCGGTGGCGGCTTCTACCGGGGGCAGCAGGCTCAGGCCGGCCAACCCCAGCGCCAGCAGGCCGTGCCGCAGCGCCTTACCCCAGCGACCCGGGCGCGAGCAAGGCATCGAGATCGCGAAAAAGGTCATCGCCTGAGTCCTCCGGCGTCTGGAGCGCGCCCCACAACGCCGCCTCGGCGTCCTGCGCCGCGCCCGCCGCTGTCGCGGCGGCATACCTCGCGCCCAGGTTCGTCGTCAACTGGTCTACCAGACTATCGCGCTGCGCGCGCAATTCCGGCAAGACCGGCAGGTCCAGTTCCGCGCGCAAGCGTTGCTCTGCGCCAAGTAACGCCGCCGCGTGCTCCGTAGCTCCCTGGGCCTCGCGCAGCAACGCCGCCAGCAGCAGGCCGGTGGCGATGGAATCCTGCTCGCCCAGGTCGCAGAGCAACGGAATCACTTCCGTCAGCGCCTGCCTGGCCTCCGCAAGGTGCTCCGCGCGCAGGCCGATCAGGGTCAACCCGCACAGGGCGCGCACCTCCGTGCTGGCGTGACCAATCTGGCGCGCCAGCTCCAGGCTCTGCCGCATGGCGCGCTCTGCTTCCGCGTGGTTGCCTGCCACCAGCTCAACCAGCCCCAGCCCTGCGCAGGCCAGTGCCTCACCGGGGCGGTCGCCCAGGGAGCGCGTCAGGCTCAGGCACTCCGCGGCGATGGCCCGGGCGCGCGGCTGCTGCTCGGCGCGCGGGGCCAGCAGCAGCAGCAGATCGACCAGCACACCCGCGGCGGCGGCCTCATTGCCCGCCTTGCGCCAGATGCTGACACTCGCCAGGTAATGGGAGAGCGCCGCTGGCAGATCGTCGGTGTAGTGGGCGATGGCGCCCAGGCCTTCGGTGGCGGCCACGCTGCGCTCAACATCGCCGATGGCCTCCGCGAGCGCCAGGGCCTCGCGGTAGCGGGCCTCGGCTGTCGCCAGGTCGCCCTCGTGCAGGGCGAGCGCGGCCAGGTTGCAGAGCACCGCCGCGCTGCGGCCCTGATCCCCCTGCGCGGTCGCCGCCGCCTGCGCCCGCTGCAACCAGCCCGCCGAGGCCGGGATATCCCCCTGCTCCCAGGCCAGCATCCCCGCCTCGATCATCGCCGCCAGCCCCTGGGGCGTCTCGCGCGCCGTGGCGGGCGCCGCCAGCGCGAACTCCAGCCACTGCCGCCCCTCGGCCAGGAAGCCGCGCGTCTGCCAGTACGCGCCGAGCGCCGCTGCCAGCGCCAGGGCATCGTCCCACTGCTGATGATCCAGCAGCCAGCGTAACGCGGCGCGCAGGTTGTCGTGCTCCAGATCGAGCCGCGCCAGCCACCCTTCCTGCGCCGCCCCGCGCAACCCGTGCTCCGCCTCGCGGGCGAAGCCCAGGCACCAGGCCGCGTGCTGTTGCTGCACCGCGTCCGCTTCCCCGGCCCGCCGCAGTTCCTCGCGGGCGTAGGCCCGCACCGACTCCAGCATCGACCAGCGGGAGGTTTCCCCCAGGGCCTCGCGGCGGACCAGGCTGGCGTCGGCCAGTTCCAGCAGGCGGGAGAGAGCATCCAGCTCCGGGGCGAGCGCGGCGGCGGCCTCCCGGCTCCAGCCCCCAGCGAATACCGCAAGGCGGCGGAAGAACTGCTGTTGCTGCGCCGGGCGGAGCAGGTCGTAGCTCCAGGCGATGGTGGCGGCCAGTGAGCGTTGCCGCGCGGCGGCCTCTCGCCGGCCATCCACCAGGAGTTCGAAGCGGCGCTCCAGGTCGGTCCCAAGCTCCGCCAGGGTGCGGAAGCGCACCTGCGCGGCGGCCAGTTCGATGGCGAGCGGGAGGCCATCCAGGCTCGCGCAGATAGCGGCCACCGCCGCGCGGTTCTCCGGCGCAAGCCGGAAGTCGGGCAGCACCTGCTGCGCCCGCTGCACGAAGAGCTGCACGGCGTCCTCGGCCAGCGCGCCCCGCAGCGGCTCGATGGGCAGCAGCCGCTCCGCGCCGATCCCCAGGCGCATGCGGCTGGTGGCCACGATCTGCACCTGGGGCGCGGCGGCCAGCAGTGCGGCGATCTCTGGTGCGGCGGCCACCACCTGCTCCAGGTTGTCCAGCAGCAGCAGGGCCTTGCGCCCGGCCAGCCAGCCGTGGAGCGCGCCCTGCAGATCCAGCCCGCCGCCCTCCCGCACGCCGAGCGCGGCGGCCAGGGCGGGCAGGATCTGCCCGGGATCGCGCACCTCATCCAGTGGCACGAACCAGACGCCGCCCGGGTAGTCATCCAGCAGGTCCGCGCCAGCCTGCTGCGAAAGATGGGTTTTCCCCACACCGCCGGGGCCGACCAGGGTCAGCAGGCGCGTAGCCGGGTCCTGCAGGAGCCGGCGCATCTCCGCCAGCTCCTGCTGCCGGCCCAGCAACGGTGCGGGCAGCACCGGCAGGTTGCCGGGGTTGCCTTCCAGCGTCTTGATCGGGGGAAACGTTGTGGGCAGCCCCACGATATCGAGTTGCCAGACCCGCTCCGGCCCGAGCAAGTCGCGCAGGCGATGCTCGCCGAGGTCGCGCAGGGTGACACCCGCCGGCCAGGCCTCATCGACGGCCTGACGCACGGCGCTGGAGATCAGCACCTGCCCGCCGTGCCCCGCGCTCATGAGACGTGAGAGCCGGTTCAGGCAGGGAATCTGGTTGTAATCGCCAGGAGGGCTGGGTTGCGCCTCACCCTGGTGCACGCCCATACGCACGCGCAGCGGGCCGGTTTCCTGCGGCCACGCCTCGGCCGCCAGGGCCTGCTGCGCTGCCACGGCCGCCGCCACGGCCGCCGCCGGGGTGTGGAAAGCGGCCTGCACCGCATCCCCGACATGCTTGAAGAGCACGCCGCCCTGCGCGGCCACGGCCTCCGCCAGCAGCGCATCGTGCCGGGCGGCGGCCCTTGCCATGGCCGGGCGCTGCTGCTCCCAGGCGCGGGTACTGCCTTCGATGTCGGTGAAGAGGAACGCGACGGTTCCCCGTGGCCACGTCTCCACGCGCCCTGCCTCCACACCCCGCCACCTGCGGCTTGTAGCGTGGGCGGGGCGCAGGGAGACTATAGCGGGCAGGGCAACCAGGTGGATCACATTCGGCTTCCGCCCTGCCCGCCTCCCCCTGTCACCGCGCGTACGCGGGCGAAGGATCTCGTCGTGCCCACGCTGGCTCGCAGCCAGTCTCCCTCCGCCGCAGATTGCGTGTGTCATCGAACCGTTGGCGGCTGGGGAACGAGATCCTTCGACTTCGCTCAGGATGACACCCTGATGTGGGCGCCACCTCCAGCCACGGGGCTGGCACGACGAGATCCGTTGCCCGCGGGCTCAGTGGTGCGTCATGGGGCAACTGTGCGGACGACACCGGGGGTGGTCGCCTGCATGCTAGCGCGCGATGGTATTGCCATGACGCGTGCTGCGGTTGACATCGGTGTCCGTGCTGGCGCGGCCATCGGCATCGCCGCCCAGGGCCGGGTTCATGGCCGGAAACGCAACCGGGATCATCACCGGGGCCGCGCTCCCGACGACCGGGCCGGGAAGCAGCGACATCGTACCGCCCGCGGTGGTCGCGTCGCAGGCATTCGCGTCGCGGTTGACAACGCAGGTCGGCCCGGACGTGCGCGAGGTTTCCGACCCCGAAACATGAGGCCGCGTTTGCGCTGCCGCCGGCAGCGCGGCGGTCAGCAGCGTGCCTGCCGTAAGCAGGCTGAGAACCCAGGTCCGCATGATGGCTACCCTCCCGTACTGGCGGCGAGGATGTTCCCGCCGCCCTGAACATGATCACCAGCAATGCACCGGCTGTGCCATCTCCCCTGGACACCTCCCGGAAATCTGCGATCCAGACGGGCGGAAATGACGCCGCTGGCGGCACATGTGTGGCCGGCGCGACAATTACTGTTCATCGTGGCATAATGTCTGCATCATGAACACAACCCGGCGTTCCCTGCATGTGCTGCATGTCGATGACGCCCCGGATATCCGGGCGCTGCTCCGCGAGGTGCTGGAGGACGAGGGCTACCGGGTGACCAGCGTCGCTTCTGTGCAGCAGGTGGCTACGGTTCGCACATTGGCCCCTGATCTCATCGTGCACGATCTGCTCTTCGCCGGGCGCACCCTCTCCGGCTGGCCCTTCCTGCAGGCCTTGCGCCAGGATCCGCATGTCGGGCACGTACCGGTGATCCTGTGTACGGCGGATCACCGAGTCCACACCGACCCCGCCTGGTCCCGCCGGGCCCAGCACCTGGGGCTGCAGGTGATGACCAAACCGTTTGACCTCACAGATTTCCTGGCGCTGCTGGAAACGGCGCTGCCACAGCCTGGCGCCCCCACGCTGCTGGCCCGGCCCGCCTGAACCGGCGCCGCCGGCACCTGAGTCGCCCCGCACCGGGGTCAGCTACCCTCGCGTGTCAGCCGCCCTCAGGCATCGCCCGTCTTCATGCATCATCGCCCGCAGGCATCGTCTGCCTTGCAGTGTCGCCTATCCTCCGCAGCAACCCACGCCTGCGTCCTGCCGCCCATTCCCCGTGTCGCCCTGAGCGAAGTCGAAGGGCCTCGCCTCGCACCCACCACGTTTGCGATGACATCCACCTTGATGTGTCATCCTGAGCCCGCCTCCCGATGTCATGTGGATGACGCCTGTGGTGGATGGTAGGGCAATGACCAGCCCGGCGCGCGGCACGGTACGATGATCATCGCCTCCGACTTCCGGCGCGGTCGCGAGCGGCTGCCCAGCGCTGGGCAGCAATGGGCCGCCGGGGTCTTGGCCAGGGAGAGGAGTGCCAATGTCCTGCGGGTGCGACGATCAGCAGTGGCAGCGCCTGATGCGCCGCCAAATCCTCACCGCCGAGGCGGTGGCGAACGGCGACGTGCCGCCCGTCCCGGCGGGTCACCTGCTGCTCAGTTCCCCGCCGCTCGGCGCGCTCCCGAACGGCTCCTTCGTCAGCCCGCGCGTGGAGATGTACGGCGATGTCGCCATCGGGGCCGGTTGCTTCGTGGCGAGCAACACCATCTTCGCCGCCGCCCAGCAACAGCGCATCAGCCTGGGGGATATCACCAACTGCCAGGACAACGCCTACCTGCTGGCGGACTCCGCCCATCTGCAGGTGGGCCACCACGTCTCCATCGCCCACCAGGCCGTCATCGAGAACTCGGTGATCGGAGATTTCACCTTCTTCGGCTTCCGCTCCCGCGTGCGCAACAGCGTCATTGGCCCTGGCTGCATGGTGATGCACAGCACCACCATCGAGGGGGTCACGCTTCCCCCGGGGCGCATTACCCCGGCCGGGGTCGCCATCACCACCCAGGAGGCGGCCGACGCGCTGCCGGCGCTGGGCGAGCCGCTGGAGGAGTTTCGCTCCGAAGTGCTCACGGTCAATGAGGAGTTCGCCGACGCGTACTCCCGGTTCTACCGCGAGGAGGGCCCGGCCTCGGTGGTTGGCGTCGGGCCGAACCCGCCGACCAGCTTCAACCCGCAGCCGGTGCAGCCCACCCTGGGCGAAGGGGTGCGCCTGGCCGAGTTGGTGCGCATCGTGGGAGATGTCCGCCTGGGCGACCGCAGCCGTGTCAACCAGCGTACCGCCCTGCGCGCCGACGAGGGCACGCCGATTATCGTCGGGCGCAACGCGCGCATCGGGGGCCGTGTCACCTTTCACGCGCTGCTTGGCACCTCCATCACGGTCGGCAACAGCGCCTGGATCGGGGATGAGTGCGTGCTGCACGGCCCGCTGCAGGCGGGGCACAACCTGATCTGCGAGGACGGCGCGGTCCTCTTCCGCGCCCAGGTGGAGGACAACGTCACCCTGCGCAGCGGCTCCACCGTGATCGGCGATGTCCTGCTGCGCGAGGGAACTATCGTGCCCGAGGGCGCGGTCATCGAAACCCAGGCCCAGGCGGACGCGCTGCCAACCCGGTAGGACGGCGGTCAGGAACGGGGTTCGTCTGGCACAAAGATCGTGGCCAGCACAGGGCTCTCGAACTCGGTCGCGAGGCAGTCCATGGAGATCTCATCCCAGAGCCGGCCAGCTAGCCAGCGACACTGGCGGCGACGGCCGCACTCGCGGATGCCAGCCCGCTCGTACGCACGCCGCCCCGCGATATTGAACTCGGCCACAGTCAGCATCACGCTGTGCAGGCGGATTGGAGAGAGAACGGCGCAATTCCCTACCACCAGGCGAAGTCCTCCCCAAACTGGATGAGGCCAAGCCGGCGCGCCACTCCTTGCGAAGCCACATTCGACCAGGTGGTGCTGTAAAACGGGATGCGTCCCATCTCGCGCACCGCTTTGCCCCAGGAGGCTGTGGCGGCTGAGGCATAGCCACGCCGGCGAAGCGCCGGCAGGGTATCGACCCCAGCTTCAGCGCCCAGAGGCCCCAGGCGGGATGTAAAACAGACAGCCACCGCCTGTCCCTCGTGCACGACGGCTGAGCACGGCTCCCAGGCCGGAAGTTCGTCATAGAGCCACGGGTAGGTGTTGCGAAGGAGCGCGCGATTGGCGACCGTGATGGGGACCGTACCGACGTCATGATCTATCACGGCCGGGAAGCGGTACACCGGGCCACTGCGTTCCATCGTGATGGGCGAATGATCCTCCAGGATCGACCGGATCGCGTCGAGCGCTGTGGCTGACGGCGTGTGATGAACCTCTGGCCTGCTCCAGCGGGCGAGCGCGATACGCACCTCATCGACCAATGCCTCGGGCACGGCAGCGCCATAGCCAACGACCCGTCCCCTACGCGTCCAGCCAAGAACGAGTCTTGGCGCGGGCTGCCGCGACGCCGGATGAGGCTCATTGGTCGTCAGCAAGCGGCCACGCGCATTGGTCGTGAAGGCGGTGTCCATCTGGATCGCCATCAGCCTCACGTCGTCGATATGCATCAAGCTGACAATACCACCCGTGCAGGCCGGTTCAGGTGGACGGGTCCTGTCACACGGGCCCCGGCACGTGGCACGCCCGTGGCGACCAGTAAAGCGCGTGGCACGCGCGATCCGGTGAGGTTCCAAGAACGATGGTGACCGAACGCATCCTGCCCATCCGGATATCGCGATCTCCCCGTGCCCAACCGGCTGCGACGGCCCGCCGCAGCGAACGGCCGGTTGGCTCTGATGCTGCCGGGCTTTGGCTACACCCTGGACATGCCGCTGTTCTCCTACCTGGAGAACCTTTGTCTCGACCGGGAGTGCGATGTCCTGCGGGTGGAGACGACCTACAGCCAGAATGCAGCCTTCGGTGAAGCCACGGAGATCGAGCAAGCCCGCTGGGTCGCCGCCGATGCCCAGGCGGCATGGCAAGCTGGGCTGGCGCAGGCGGACTATGCGTCGGCAGTCGTGGCGGGCAAGTCGCTGAGCACCCTGGCGATGGCGGCCCTTCTGGCGCCGCCGCTGCCAACGTCGCCCAATGTGCAATCGGTCTGGCTAACACCGCTCCTTTGCCAGCCGCAGGTCCGTGAGACGCTGCTTCGGCTCGGGGCATCCGCCCAGGTCGTGATCGGGGATGCCGATCCGTACTACGACGCGGAGGTGCTGACAGAACTGGAGCGTGCTGGCGTGAACGTGGTCGTTGCCCAAGGTGCGGATCACGGGCTGGATATCCCCGGGGACGCCCCTGGCTCTACCCGCCTCCTGAGCCAGCTTGTCACGGCGGTGCAGGAGTTCGGGTTCCGCTCACGCCCGCGCTTGCGATAATGCCGGGGTAGTGGAGCGACCGTGCCTGGCGCGCATGCCGCGCACGGCACGCAAGGGGATTACTCGTGAACACCAGCCTCACCTGGGGTGATCCAGCTATCGACATCAGCGAAGCCGCAGCCATCGCCCGGGATGCGGCCGATCCCCTGGCCCATTTCCGGGAACACTTCTTCGTGCCGCCGGACGTGATCTACCTCGATGGCAACTCCCTGGGCCTGCTCTGCCGGGAGGCGGAGGAGGAAACGCTGCGCGCCTTGCAGCAGTGGAAGGAGCTGGCCATCGATGGCTGGCTGGCCGCCGATCCCCCCTGGTTCACGCTGGGCGAGGAGCTGGGCGCGCTCAACGCGCCCCTGCTCGGGGCGGAGGCGGAGTCCGTCATCGTCACTGGCTCGACGACCGTCAACCAGCACGCCCTGCTGGCCACCTTCTATCAGCCCTACGGCCGATGCCGCAAGATCGTGGCGACCGAGCTGGATTTCCCCTCCGATATCTACGCCATCCAGAGCCAGATTGCGCTGCACGGCGGCGACCTGGCCGATGACCTGGTGCGCGTGCCCTCGCGCGATGGGCGCACCATCGCCGAGGATGACATCATCGCGGCGCTCACGGAGGATGTCGCGCTGGCGATCCTGCCGGCGGTGCTCTACCGCTCCGGCCAGTTGCTGGACATCCCCCGCCTCACGGCGGCGGCGCGGGAACGCGGGGTGCTGCTCGGCTTCGACTGCGCCCACTCCGCCGGAGCGGTGCCGCACCAATTCGACGCCTGGGACGTCGATTTCGCTTTCTGGTGCTCGTACAAGTACCTGAACGCGGGTCCCGGCGCGACCGGCGGGTTGTACGTCAACCGCCGCCACTGGCAGACCGGCCCCGGCCTGGCGGGCTGGTGGGGCTCCCACAAGGCGCGGCAGTTCGACATGCGCCACCAGTTTGAGGGCGCGGAGGGCGCCGGCGCGTGGCAAATCTCCACCCCGCCCCTGCTGGCGACCGCGCCCCTGCGCGGTGCGCTGCGCCTCTTCCACGAGGCGGGCCTGGAGGCCCTGCGCGCCAAGTCCCTGGCGCAAACTACCTACCTGGCAGATCTGCTCATCGCCAGCGGCCTGACGGGTGCCCCGTACGACTTCGCGATCGGCACGCCCGCCGCGCCGCAGCAGCGCGGCGGCCACCTGGCCGTGGAGCACGCGGAAGCGTCGCGCATCTCCCGCACCCTGCGCGCTCGCGGCGTCGTGCCCGACTTCCGCGCCCCGAACGTGATCCGCCTCGCGCCCGTGCCCCTCTATTCCACCTACCACGAACTCTGGCAGACCGCGCAAGCCCTGCGCGAGATCATCGACACGGGAGCGCACCTGCGGCTGGCCGAGGGGCGGGAACTGGTGGCGTAGCGTGGGGGCAGTCCGCCCGTCCCCGCGCCTCGCACCGGGTGGATCACCTCGCGTCAGCCCACGCTCAGTGACCATATTCATGTACACTGCCGACCTGCACTCGCTTTCCGCTCGGTTGGGAGCGCGTGGTGGACTCTGCCACACCGCCTCAACTCGGTCTGGTTCCCAATCCGCGGACTCCGCTCATCGGCCGCGATGCCGAGTTGGACGCGGTCCAGACGATGCTGCGCGTCGAGACGGTTCCGCTGCTGACCCTCACCGGGCCTGGTGGCGTCGGCAAGACCCGCCTGGCGGTGGCTGCCGCGCATGCCGTCGTTGACGCGTTCGCCGACGGATTCTGCTTCGTGTCACTGGCGCCTGTGCAGAACCCGTTGCATGTCCCCTTCACCGTGGCCCGCTCGCTGGGACTGCATGACGTTCGGGGCACGGATCCGCTCACACAACTGGCGGCAGTGCTCGAGGGCCGTGAGCTGCTCCTGGTGCTCGATAATGCGGAGCACCTGCTGGCAGCGATGCCATGGATTGCCGCGATGCTGGAAGCCTGTCCCCGGTTGAAGGTGCTCGCGACAAGCCGGGAGCGGCTGCGCATCGCCGGCGAACAGGAATTGCCCGTTTCGCCGCTTACCCTTCCGGACCGCGCGATGTCCCTGTCCTTCGACAGGCAGAGTGAGAGCGCTGCAGTCCGCCTCTTCACGGCCCGGACCCGCGCCAGTGACCCGGCATTCGCGTTGACGCCGGAGAACGTGGCTGTGGTCGCTGAGATCTGCCGGCGACTTGATGGCCTGCCGCTCGCGATCGAGCTGGCGGCAGCGTATGCCAAGGTCTTACCACCATCCATGCTGCTGGCGAAGTTGGAACGCCGATTGCCCCTGCTCGTTGGGGGGAGCCGTGACGCTCCCGCTCGCCAACAAACCATGCGGGACGCGATCGCCTGGAGCCACGACCTGCTGCCGGCGGATGAGCGACTGCTGTTCCGGCGCATGGCGGTCTTCGCCGGTGGCTTCACCCTGGATGCGGCGGAGGAGGTGTCGGGGCGGGCCAGCGACGTGCTCCACCTCGTCGCGTCGCTGGTTGAACGCAGCCTGGTGTTGCGCATGGACGATGGAACGAGCGAGCCTCGCTTCCGGATGCTGGAAACGATCCGCGAGTTTGCCTGGGAGCAGCTAACGGCGAGTGGGGAAGAGGACGAGATCAAGCGCCGTCACGCGACGTGGTGCCTGACGCTGGCCGAGCGCTGCAACCTCAACAATGCGCCCGGCAGTACCGTGCGGGTCGCCCTGGACCGACTTGAGGCCGAGCGCGACAACCTGCGAACCGCCTTGACCTGGCTCCTGGATCATGGGGAGACTGAAACGGCCCTGAGACTCGGGAACAATTTGCACTACCTGTGGACCAATCGCGGTCCAGCAAGCGAGGGACGTTCCTGGCTGGCGCGTGCCCTCGCTGCTCCCGGGAGCGAGCAGGCCTCACCTGCGACCCGCGGCCTCGCCATGCAGACGGCGAGCGTCCTCGCGTGGATGGAAGGTTCGTTCGATGATGCCGCAAACCTGTCTGCAGAGGCGGTAAAACTCGCCCGCGACGCTGGCGCGGAGGCCGACGCTATCTGGGCCATCAATCTACAGGGCATGGCGGCAACATCCCTGGGGAACTTCGAGGAGGCCGCCACGTACCTGGACGCGGCGGTGACGCTGTCCCACACCCTGGGTGTTCTGCGCTCGCTCCCGATCATTCTCACCAATCGTGCAGTCGTGTCGGCTCCGGCACAGGCACGCGTGTATCTGGATGAGGCGCTCTCACGCTGTCGCGAAACCAGTTCCCATCCAATCAGCCTGTCTATCGTCCTCAACGAACGGGGTCGCCTGGCCTGTCTCGCAGGTAGTGTCGATGAGGCACGTCAGTGTTTCGGCGAAAGTCTGCGACTGTGCTGGGCCGGCTTCCAGTTGTGGTCGTTGCCAAAGGCTCTCGAAGGCCTGGCGTGCGTCGCCGTATCGACCGCACAACCGGCAGCGGCGGTGCACCTGCTCGCTGCCGCCTCGGCCCTGCGTGAGCGAACCGGCGCGCCCGTGATGTTCGCGGATCGCGGCTACTACGAGCAGATCGTGCAGGAGGCACACGCGCACCTCTCAGAGGAAACATTTGCCTCCGCGTGGCACGAAGGCCGTATGGCCGCTCTGGAGGATATCGTGGCGGCAGCGCTGCTCCTGGCTGACAGCGCTGCGGCACTGAACGACCCTGGTGCGGGGCGCATCAGGCAGGACAGCCGGGCCGGCGCAGATCGTGACGATTTCCCTCTTAGCCTGCGGGAGCGAGAGGTCCTGCGGCTCATCGCCGCCGGCCACTCGAACGCCTCCGCCGCGAAGATCCTCTCGATCAGTCCTCGTACGGTCTCGACCCACGCCGCGCACATTCTCGGCAAATTGGGTCTTGCCACCCGAGCCGAACTCATCGCCTTTGCGCACGGCGAGGGGCTCGCCTGACCAATCACCCCCTGCGCCACGCATTGCCCGCCAATACGTCGCCCGACGTATTGGCGCACGCGTCGTCACCGACACGAAATACGTCGTCCGACCGATGCGGCTGCCTCCCGGTTCCGTCAGGATGGCAACAGACCGCCAGGGTGTGGCGGTATCACAGGCGCGAGAGCCGGGGAGGCACGAATGGGGCGCGCACGAGACCCCACGGACAACATGGCCAATCGCGCGGCGGCAGAGTGCTCACGACAACTGGTCGCGGCTCACCTCAAGGCCCTTGGCAGTGGGGATGACTGCAGAGCGACGCTTACCGACGATGTCACCCTCACCTTCATGGAGACGGGCGAGGTCATTCGCGGCCGCAACGCGGTAACCGAACTCCTGACCTACGTGCACCACTCGGCGTTTTCCGCTCCTCCCGTCGTCAAGGCCCTTTTCGTTGAAGCCGAACGCGCGCTACTCGAGGCCGAGTTCATTGGCCAGCAGACGAGCGAGTTTGCTGGTATTCCTGCCACGGGCCACCGCGTGCACCTTCCTTACGTTGTCGCCTACGACCTTGACGCGCACGCCATTCGCGCGATGCGCCTGTACCTCTCCATGAACACGCTCGTCCGGCAACTCCGCGAAACCTGAACGGCATTGTTGCCCCAGGAGGAAACCCCCATGCTCCAGATGCGTCCCTCATCGCCGTTTCGCCAATCCCGCCGTGCGGTCATGGGCGGCGCGAGTGCGCTTGCCGCCACGCTCGCCTTTGGCCACCGCCTCAAGAACGCAGCCGCCCAGGTGGCTACGCCGACATCCGATCCGATCGGGCTCGACTCCAGGCTCGTCGGGAGCGGCGTGCTGACCTCTGCCCCGGGAACGGAGCTCTTGCTGCTGCGGACCACGATGGCGCCTGGAGGAGTCCTCCCGCCACACGTCCACCAGGGGCCGTTCGTGATCGCGGTCGAGGCCGGTACCTGGGGCTATACGCCGCAGAAGGGCAGTGTCAAGCTGACGCGCATTGCCGCCGACGGCAGCTTTTCGCCCGCCGAGGAGGCGCAACTGGACGTCGAACTCATCCTCAACAAAGGGGACTTCCTCTATATCGAGGACTCCTCCCAGGACTGGATGCGCAATGTCGGCGAGGACGAACTGGTGCTGTTCATCGCGGCGCTGAATCCGGCGGGACAGGACTTCGGGACCTTACTGTCCGAGATGGACACGGCGACGCCGACAACGTAACCAGGATTCTCTCCAGCTGTCGTCATGGCCCTGGGCTTCGGCCCGGGGCCATCTCCCCACATCGTCCTCAACCTGTTCGAAAGGCGCGAGCGTGGCAATCCATGGCCACTTCCCGCCCGGCTGCCACCAGCGCGGGAATCTGGACGCCCCAGTCTGCCGCGCTGCCGATACCACCATGCAGGCGCAGCACCGGCGCGCCGTCAACAGGGCCATGCGTTTCAGCGTGCAGGCCTGCGCCTGCACGGCGCACGGTGTGCTGAACCATGACTGCCCATGCGTCAGATCAGCTCGCGGTCGCGCGCCAGCATCGTCGCTTCGGTGCGGGTGCGTGCGCCAAGTTTGCCGAGGATGTTGGAGACATGGGTGCGCACGGTGCCCCGGCCTATGTAAAGCTCCTCGGCGATCTCCGGGTTGGACAGCCCCCTGGCCAGCAGGCGCAGCACGTCCAGTTCCCGGGGAGTGAGGCCACCGGCATCCGGCTCCTCCGGCGCGGCTTCCGCCACGGCCATCGCCTCCGCGATCACCGACGCCAGCGGTAACGCGCGGCCGGCCGCCACCTCGCGCAGGTACGTGGCCTCGCCCAGGGCCGCCCGGGCGTCGCGCTCGGTTTGCAGAAAGCGCTCCCGCTCCTTGGGCCAGAGGGCCGCGCCGCTACGCTCGCGCATGGCGCCAGCCGCACCGAGCAGGCGCGCGGCCTGCACGGGGCGCCCGGCGCCCATGGCCACCGCCGCCAGCCCGCCGACGGGGGTGGCCAGGTACCACGTGTCCCCACCCTCGCGCAGCAGCCGGATGCTTTCGGCGTAGGTGCGCGCCGCGCCCGCGACGTCGCCGGCCGTGTGCTTCATGAGCGCGGTGTCGCTCAGCTTGTTGCCGAGGCCCTGCTTGTTACCGAGTTCGCGGTGGAGCTGCAATCCCTCGGCCAGGAGGGCTTCCCCGCGCGCAGCGTCACCATAACTCACGTGATGCTCGCCAACGTCGCTGAGGATATAGGCGAGCCAGCTTCGGTTGCCCGCCTGCCGCATGAGCGCGGCCGCTGTCTCGCCGTGCTCCAGTGTGCTGGCCGCCTCGCGCGCCTCCAGCGTCACCAGGAAGCGGAGGTAGTGCGCCAACGCCTCATGGAAGACGAGCCCGTGCGCCCGGGCGTACGCCTGCGCCTGCTCACCGAGCTGCTTCGCGTGCGCGAAATCGCCGCTGGCCCAGGTCAGCAACCCGGCGCCGAACATGCCGAACGCTCGCGCTTCCGGCCGGGCCGCCTCGGCGCGAGCCAGGGCGCGCTCCAGCCAGGATGCACCCTCCCGCAGGTGCCCGCGCAGGAACCAGAAGATGAGCAACGCGTTGGCCAGGTCCAGCGCCTGCTCCGGTGCGTGCTCCAGGTAGGTGGCCAGCCCGCCGCGCAGGTTGGCCGCCTCACGGTCCAGCCGCTCGGCCCACACCCGTTGCTCCGGCCCCACCAGTGCCGCTGCCGCCTGCTGCCCCAGGGCGAGGCACCACCCGGCGTGACGCTGCGCCAGCTCGGCCGCTTCGCCGGTGGCATCCAATTGCTCCACCCCGAACTCGCGGACCGTCTCCAGGAGGGTGTAGCGCGCCTCGGCGTCCGCCAGGGATTCCTGGCGCAGCAGGCTCTTGTCGACCAGGCTGGCCAGGAGATCGAACGGGGAGCCGCGCGCATCTCCCTCGCTGACAAACTCCGCCGCCTCCAGCGTGAAGCCGCCAGAGAAGGTGGCGACGCGCCGGAAGAAGGCCTGCTCCGCCGGATCGAGCAGGTCGTAGCTCCAGGCAATGGCATCGCGCATGGTGCGCAGGCGCTGTGGCACATCCCGCGCGCCACTCGTGAGCAGCGGCAACTGGCGGTCCAGCCGGGCCAGCAGCGCCTGCGGCGGCAACATGCGCACGCGCGCTGCCGCCAGCTCAATGGCCAGCGGCAGGCCATCCAGGCGGCGGCAGATTTCTGTGACGGCCCCGGCATTCTGCTGGGTGAGCGCGAACTCCGCCTGCGCGGCCTGCGCGCGCTCGACAAAGAGGTTGACTGCCTCCACCTGGACCAGGTCCGCCAGGGCCGGCACGCTGGCCGCGTCGTCTGGCAGCGTGAGCGGCGGCACGTGGAAAGCGCGCTCCCCGGAGATACCGAGCGGTGCGCGGCTGGTGGCGAGGATGGTCAGGTGGGGGCAAGCCGCCAGCAGCCCGGCCAGCACCGGCGCGGCCGGAAGCACCTGTTCCAGGTTGTCCAGCACCAGCAGGGCGTGCCGGTCCGCCAGCACCTGAGCCAGGCGCATCGCCATCGACAAATCGCCGACCTCGCGGATGCCAAGCACCGACGCGATCTCCGGCAGCACCAGGTCCGGCTCGCGCACGGCCACCAGCGAGACGAAGGCGACGCCATCCGGGAAGGTCTGCCCCACCGAGGCCGCCACACGCACGGCCAGGCGCGTCTTACCGACGCCGCCCGGGCCGATCAGGGTGACGAGCGGGGCATCCTGCCGCTGCAGGAGCGCGCGCAGGGTGGCGCCCTGCTGCTCTCTTCCAATAAAGGGGGTCAGGAACCGCGGCAGCGGCGCGGCGGTATCTCCGCTCCGTGGCGGCGGCCCGGCGGCCATTGCATGGTCCTGTGGCACAACGCGCGACATGGAACCCTCGGGGACACCCGGCAAACACCAGCCACCGTCGAAGTCATTTTAGCCGCGTCTGAAAATTGTGTATGAGGATGCGGTGATACGGTCCAGCCCAGCCCGGCCCGCTCGGCCATGATGGCCGTGACGCTGGCGTCAGGATGTTCCCACTGTCTCGTCTGCCTGATCCAGCACCTGCCGCCAGTCCGGGCGCAACGGCGCGATGCCAAATTCCTCGATCACCATCCGCACCATCATCGCCAGCGACACCTGGCCGGTGGCGAGGTGACGCTTGTCCAGGTCGTAGGCGCGAGTCGTGACGGCGTTAACCTGGGCCTGTAACGCTGCCGAGATGTGCAGGTGCGGGTGATCGGGGCCGCGCGATTCCGGTCCCGGCTGCAGGTGGTACACCAACAACTCCCGCTCCTGTTGGTCCAGAACGCGGTACTCATACATACGGAGTTCAACGCGCCACTGACGGCCATCTCGTGGAACCACAACAATCTGTTGTCGTACATCGAACAGGAGGCCGCTTGGCCCACCGCCAACACCACGCAGCGAGATCGGGCCCTGCGCGAACCCAAGAAGTTGGCGTTCACCAGGCCGAAAAACCGGCGCAGGTGTTCCGATGAATTGCGTTGTCACGCAACTTACGATGCGACGCTGCGCTTGCGTAAATGCTCGAACAGCAAGCTCAGGCTTTGATACGCCGGACAAATGGCAACATCATGACAAGCCTCGCAACCGGCCATCCCTCGGGAGTATCCGGGATGGGCGCAATTTCGCCAGCATCCCAGCGCCGCAGGAATTCTTCGCCCGAAATTCCGAGCGCCTTGCGAGCCTCACGGTCGAAGAGGTCCGCAGACTGCTCCTCCGTCAGGACAACCACGCCGAAGTCTTCATCGAAGAAGTACTCGTCATCAACCCATTCTGATGCTGTTTGGGCCGAATTGGCCATGGTGCGCTCCGTTTCGCGCTCGCCGCCGCGAGTCGCTGGGGAATCTGGCCTTCCCCGGCTCCTTTCACGGTAGCAGACACGCAGGCGAGGCTTCCAGAGCACGTCCGGGTGGTGGGATGGCCGGCCATCCCTCCGCCGCAAACGCCAGTGACGCTACACGAACTTCGCCAGCACCTCGCGCGCGTAGCGCTGCATGCGCGAGTGGTCGTAGGCGATGCGCGGGATGTAGGCGATCACATAGTCGATGCCGCTCTCCAGGATCTGCTCGATGCGCTCGCTGACCTCATCCACGCCGCCGACCAGGAACTGGGTGCCGAAGCGTTCGGCGGTCCAGCCCTGCCGGTTGCGCTCGATGGCGGCGTCGCGGTCCTCGCCATCCTCCAGCAGCAGCACATCAAGGCTCGTGGACTTGATGATTTCGTCGTAGTTGCGGCCCACCGTTTCGCAGTGTCCGCGCAGGATCTCCAGCTTCTGCCGGCACATCTCCGGGTTGCCGCCGCCCACGTTGCAGGCATCGGCGTACTGGGCCACCAGCTTCAGGGTCACCTTCTCGCCGCCGCCACCGATCCAGAGTGGCGGCGGGCCAGCTGCTCCCTTCGGCTCGTTGATCGCGCCGGTGATCTGGTAACGCTGCCCCTCGTAGGTGGCATACTCCTCCGACCACATGGCGCGGATCACCCTGCACGCCTCACGCAGCATGCGCAGCCGCTCTGGGGCGTCCGGGAAGCCGTAGCCGTAGGCCAGCCACTCGTGCTCGTACCACCCCGCGCCGATGCCGGCATCCAGCCGCCCGCCCGCAGCCACATCGACCGTGGAGGCGATCTTGGCGTAGAGCGCCGGGTTGCGGTAGCCGTTACAGCCCACCATCTGCCCAATCCGCACGCGCTCGGTGTCGCGAGCCAGCGTGGCGCTGATCGTCCAGCACTCGAACGTGGTTTCCAGCGTCGGCTCCGGCACGGTGTGGAAGTGGTCGTAGACCCAGATGGAGTGGATATTCGGCTCAGCGTCGGCGGCCCGCGCCGCCGCTGTCATCGCCTCGTACTTGGCGACCGGGTCGTCGATCTCGACGAGGTCCATCTTCCAGCCCTGCGGTACGAACACCCCGAACTTCGGCGTCATCTGGAACTCCTCCCCCATACGGACAGTCACCCGGTAACTCTTTTGCCCGGACGCACGAGGCCCTGGCCCCGAATGTGCCGGGTTACCGGCATGAGTGCCAGCAGAATGCATGCCGGCGACATCATCACCGATCACGCTCCAGTGCGCCGCCCCTTCCAGGTAACCACGGAATACTCGGCTCGCCTGGCATCACCTCGCACATGGCGTAGCCAGCAGCGAACCAGCACGACGGGTAGGATGGGCGCGGACGCGTCACGTCTCGGGAGTCTCCGTCGTCTCCTGATTGAGTACTGCTCGCCCCGGGAATGGGCCTCCGAAGTCCCGTCGCGCCCCGGCCACTCTTGACGCTCCCGCCACGTCCGGGACCAGCATGGGCAATGAAAGGAAACCGCCATGACCATGATGAAGGCGATCCGGGTCCATCATCAGGTCGACCCGGCTGCGCTCCGTGGGACCACCCCCACCCTGACCCTGCCCAGGAGTTGATCGTATGGATGCCACCCACATCGAGGTTCGCGCGCTGCTGGACCGGCGCTCTGCGGCTGCCCTGGCCAGGAATCTCAGCCAGCTTGTGTCGCTCTACGCGCCCGATATCGTGTATTTCGATGTCGTGCCGGGTCTGCAGTACACCGGAACCGCCGTCCTGCGGGAGCGGTTTGCCGGGTGGTTCAGCGCGTTTGCCGGCCCGATCACGATTACCCTCAGCGACGTGACGATACTGGCCAGTGGCGATCTCGCGGTCGCCCACATGCTGAACCAGACCAGCGGCACCCTGGCGAACGGACAAGCGGTCCACTACTGGGTGCGTGCCACCGTCTGCTGCCAGCGGACAGAGACCGGGTGGCTGATCACCCATGAACACGTCTCGTTGCCGGTGGATATGGCTAGTGGGCGCGCGGCCATGCACCTGGCTCCCGGGTGACGCGTCGTGTCACGCCCGGCAGAGGTTACAGCCGGTAGGCGTGACACCTCATGTGTCACGCTCCGGACCAGCAGGGCGTCTCATGGGTGACGGGACCTCGCAGGTCCCGGTGAAAGGAGGTCACCATGGACCGCACGTTATGGATTGTCGCCGGATTGCTCGCCGTCGCGTTCCTGTTCTCGGGCATCGTCAAGCTCGTGATACCGCAAGAGAAACTCGCCACCTTCCCTGCCGGAGGGTGGGTCAACGACTTCAGCGCTGGCGCCGTTCGGGCCATTGGGGTGGTCGAAATCCTGGGGGCAATGGGCCTGGTGCTGCCCGCTGCGCTTGGCATCGCCCCGGTGCTCGTGCCGCTGGCGGCCCTCGGGTTGGCCGTGCTGATGGTGGGGGCGGCGGTGACGCGCGCCCGCCGCCATGAGCCGAAACCGCTTGTAGCGGACCTGGTCTATCTCGCCCTGGCCGCTCTTGTGGCGTGGGGCCGGTTCTTCGGACCTACGGCCTTCGTGGGCTGACCCGATCGTGCGGCGCTACCGCGTGGCGATCGCCACCGCCGCGCCGGTCATGAGCGTGGCGCTGGCGCGGTTCGTCACCCGCACCGCCCGGGGCGTGCGCAGGAAGGTGCGGGCCTTGACCGCAAGCAGGCTCCAGGTGAGGTCGATGCCGATGAGCACCACCAGCAGCGTCAGCGCCAGCTCCGCCCAGCCCAGGAGCGTGATCGTTTCCAGGTTGATGATCGAGGGCAGCAGCGCCAGGTAGAAGACCATGATCTTCGGGTTGCCGAGCGTGACAGCCAGGCCAGCGAAGAACATGCGCACCGGCGAGCGATCCGGCGCCAGCGTGGCGGCATCGACGGTGGCCGGGGCGGTCCACATCTTCCAGGCCAGGTAGAGCAGGTAGGCAATACCCGCCCACTTGATGCCCACGAAGAGCAGGTGGAAGGTCTCCGCGATCGCCGCCAGCCCGGCCACAGCCAGGGTCAGCCAGAGCACTTCGCCCAGCCACATCGCCGCCAGGAAGGGCAGCACATCGCGGAAGCCGCGCGTGAGGACCCGCGAGACGAGGGCCGCGATACTCGGGCCGGGCGAGCCCGCCGCCACCAGCAGGGCGCCGGCAAACACCAGCAACAGCGATGGATCCATTCCTGCTCTCCTCTCATGTCGCACTACCGCGTCGGTCTACAGGGAACTGCGAGATACGCGCCCCAGCCTACCGGCGCAGCGGGCGCTCGCCAACTGCGTCATAGACCACGATGGAACTCGTGGTTGGCTCCACCTGCGGCGCAGCCGAGGGCGCCGGAATCGCGGCCAGGTGGGCATCCAGGTCCTCCTGGCTCGCCCACTTCTCGAAGAGTACGACCCGGCCGGGATCGAGCGGGTCGGCGGCGAAGGTGTACTCGATGCACCCCTGCTCCGCGCGCGAAACGCGCATCAACTCCAGCCGGCTGGCCAGGTACGCCTCCCGCTGATTGGGGTCCATCGTGAAAACGCCCGCGACGATAACCATTCCCTGCTCCTGCTTCTGTTCATCTGTCGCACCCGGCGCGAGGCGAATCCTCGCGGCCGAAGCCCCTCCCGCGCACCGGGAGCAGAGTTGGGGCGAGGACCGTGGCGCTACCCCACCAGTTCGATGATGCGCCCGTAGGCGGCGACCGTCTCCGGCGTGCAGGGGTCGAGGCTGGCCAGGAAGTGCTGGAACCCGGCCTCCCGGAAGCCGCACAGGGTCTCGGCAATCTGCTCCGGCTCGCCCGTGATCGCCCGCTCGCCGTCCCCTTCGTACCCCTCCATGGCGATGACCCCGCCCACGGTACGGACGATGGTCGCGGGATCGCGCCCCACCTCGGCGCAGGCACGCTCCAGCCTGGCGACGTGCTCGGCCGTCTGGCTGGCGTCGGTGTGCCAGACCGTGTTCCAGGCGTCGGCGTAGCGCGCGGTCAGGCGCAGCATGCGCTCGCCGCTGGTACCCACGATGATCGGCGGCCCCTCGGGGCGCGGGCCCCGCGGCAGGTTGACCGCCTTGTTCGCCTGCGAATAGGTCCCGGCGTAGTCGACCGCGCCCTCGGCCAGCAGGGGCTGAATGATCTTGATGGCGTCCTCGAAACGGCCGACCCGGTGATCGAACGGGTAGCCGAACATGGTGTACTCCGGCTCATGCCACCCCGCGCCCAGCCCGAGGATGAAGCGGCCGCCGCTGATCTCGTCGATTGCCTCGGCCATCTTCGCCGTCAGGCCCGCGTTGCGGAAGCCCGTGCAGTTCACCATCGTGCCCAGCGCGATGCGCTCGGTGGCGGAGGCGATGCCAGCGATGAAGGTCATCACCTCCCACGCGCCGACTGGTTCGAAGTCCGGCGGCCACTGGTAGACCAGGTGATCGGCGTACCAGGCGATATCGATGCCCACGTCCTCGGCCAGGCGCGTCATGGTCAACAGCTCGGCAAACGTCGGCGCTTTTCCGCCGGGGGTTCCCTCGCTCATGGGCAGCATGAGGCCGAACTGCATGGGGGTGCGGCCTTCCGGCCAGCGCCCCCGCGGGAACCGGCCACCGGCCGGGATCGCGGCATCCTGAAGCGACTCTGACACACGAACTCCGTTCAATGCGCTGCGGCTCTTGCGGGCAACACGGTACGGCGGGCGAGGTGCGCGGTCAAGGCGGCGGAGCGCCGTGGGCGCGACGGGCGTGCAGCTACCTGTGCGCCCTGCCAGTGTCCCCTGGTCGTCGGCGGCGACCTCGACGGACCGTTCCCGAACTGGAACAGGGAGGATATCTGAGCGAGATGACAGGATGCAGATGCCCGCGCTTCAGGAAAACATGGTGCTTCACCCCGGAAGGGCGCCGGAGGGTGAAGATGCGGTATCTGGGTTGAATCGGGGAATCATGACCCAGCATCACCGCGATGCAGCGTGCGGATCTGATCGTCACCCATCAGGCGCGGTGTTCTCAAGCTCCCAACGAAAGACGATGCGGTGAGCCGGCGGGTCGTGGCGTCGGCGTTCCGCCGTGGAGCGGCGGGGCAGCGTCGTGGCGATGGGCTCGTGGTGCGACCAGATGTCTCAGCAAGCCATGAGAGGCCGCGGACCGCTTCGCAGTGCCCGGACCTCTCCCGGAGACCGAATCACCGGACCCGACGAGGTGCCCGTCTGGCGTCAGGGCACCCTGTTGCCAGGAACGCTCCGGTGCGCCCACCTGCTGTTCAGACACCCATCGCCCCTAACCTGCCACCACCCGCAGGGTGCGCAGGGTAGTGTCAGCGACGCCGCGCAGGTGCATGCCGGCGGCCAGGCCCTCTCGCAGGCACTCCAGCTTGACGACACTGATGACCTCACCGGGCAACAGAACCGGGATGCCCGGCGGGTACGGGATCACCGCCTCCGCCGCCACCGCGCCCGCCGCCTGCGCCAGCGGGACCGCGCGGCTCGGCGCAAAGTACGCCTCGCGCGGCGTGAGAACCTGCTGGCCGGGCGCAATCGCTTCCCCCGCCACCCGTGGGCAGCGCGCGGCGACGGCATGCCGGGGAACCTGCGTGCGGAGCGAACTGACGGCAGCCACCAGACGGCGCAGCGATTCCCGCGTGTCGCCCATCGTCACCAGGCAGACGATCCCGGCGGTCTCGCTCATCTCCGGGGCAATCCCGCTCTGCTCCCGCAGGAAGCGCTCCGCCGCGTAGCCGGTGATGCCGAGGCCGCTGACATCGATCACCAGCCGCGTCGGGTCGTAGTGCGCCCGGGGCAAGCCCAGGTGAGCGGCGTCCAGCACGACGATTCCCGGCAGGCGGCGCAGCGCGGCCCGGGCCCATGTTGCCAGCGCGATGGTGCGCTCCATGAGTTCCCGGCCGCGAAGCGCCATCTGCTGACGGCAGGCATCGAGCGAGGCCAGGATCGGCATCAGCGGGCTGGTGGTCTGCAACAATTTCACGGCGCTCGCCACCCGCGCCAGGTCGAAGCGCGGCCCGCGCACATTGAGCAGCGCCGCCTGGGAGAGCCCGCTCAACAGCTTGTGTGGGCTGGTCACCGCGCCATCGGCGCCCGCCTGCATGGCGGAGGTGGGCAGGCCGGGGTGGAACCCCAGGTGCGGCCCCCACGCCTCATCAACGTAAACCGCCACGCCGCGCGCGTGCGCCGCCGCCACAATGCCGGCCACATCGCTGGCCACTCCCCAGTAGGTGGGCGTCGTGATCAGCACGAGCCTCGCGGCGGGGTGCGCCTCCAGTTGCGCCACCACATCCTCCACCGCGATCCCCAGGCCTACGCTCAGCTCAGGGTGCAGTCGTGGCGCGACGTACACCGGCTTCGCCCCGGTCTGGATCAGCGCCGCCAGCAGTGACTGGTGCAGATCTCGCCCCACGATCACCTCGTCGCCCGGGGCCAGGGTGGCTAGCAGCAGGGCCTGGTTGCCGCTGGACGAGCCATTGACCAGGAAGAAGCTACGCTCCGCGCCCCAGGTCTCCGCCGCCAGGTCCTCCGCCAGGCGGCGGGTGCGGTCGTGATCCGCCGTGTTCAGCCAGACATCCGCGCCGGCAAAGCGGCTGCCCAGCAGTTCCCGCACCTGGGCATCCAGCCCGGCGCCCTGCTTGTGGCCCGGCGTGGCGAACGACACGCTCTCGGCGGCGGCGTAGCTGCGCAGGGCCTCGATGATGGGCGTGCGCTGGTGCATGGTCGTCAGGTGAACGCGGGTGGCTGGCAGGGGGAGCGGGGCGAAGGTGGCATCGGCGTGCGGCAGCATGGCAGGCATGGCGGTATCTCCCGTGGGTGGAACGAGCAACGAACGAGGAACACCTGGATGTGGGGTCGTGTGTCGCCGGGGCGCTAACGGGCCTCAGCGGGAAGGACGGCTTCGGCCGGCCCAGGTATCACCTGTGCGGTTGCCGCCACCTTGCCGGTATCGTTCGGAGCCAGCACCAGGTACGCCTGCAACATCAGGATCAGCGTGATGGCGGCCCACTTCATGGGTGGCAACTCGGCCCCGTAGCGGATCCGCTCGTAGAGCAGCAGGCCCACCTGCAGGAAGACGACCCAGCCGATGGTGACGATCGAGAGTTCGGCGGTTTTCAGGCTGTAGGCGTAGAAACAGAAGAGGCCCATGAAGGTGGCCAGCCCGGCCACGAACCACCAGGGTTGCCGCGTGTCCGCCCACTCCTTGGCGAACACCGCGCCCACGAAATCGAAGAGCGCCAGGACGATCATGGCCAGGAGGCTGGTGAGGATGAACCTCCAGGTTCCTGACTCCATCTGGGGCCGCACGATCCGATCCAGGGCATCGAGTTCCATGTCGTACACCTCCGAAGCGGTGTGAGCGGAGGGGTGGCGGCCTCGCCGTTCAGTGCTCTGCAAGCCCCCCGATCACAGGATGGAGTCTGCACGGAAAACCGGGCCGGGAAATCCGTAGAAATACGTATTTCCTGGTTTTCCCCGGCTACACATCCCCGGCCGCGATGCCGAAAATCTCGCTGCGTGCATCGCCACTATCGTCCGGATCCCGCCTGGCGGCCTCTCGTGCTGACCTGCTGGCCAGGGTCACCCTGGCTCGCGCCACGGCGTCACCCGGATGATGCGAAGATGCCGCACGCGAAACTCTGGCTGGTGGTCCGTACGAGATTCAGGGGGTGCGTCATGAACCGGGGATTGTTCCTCCTCTCCGCCGTCGTTCTCCTGGGGCTTGCAACGCATGTCGTGATGCAGCAACCTGGCGCGTTCGCCCAGGAGGCCACGCCGGCCGCGTGCGCCACGACGACCGAAGCCGAGAACACGGCACTGGCGATCCGCTACACCGAGGAGCGCCGCTCCGACCCGGAGGTCAACGCCACACTGCTGGCCGCTGAAGTCAAGCGACACCGGGTGCGTGGCGACCAGATCTACACCGCCACCGAGGCGGTCGCAGTCGACCGCGCCTTCGGGGCGGCATTCCCCGACCTGAAGGTCACGGTGGATGAAGTGGTCGCGGACGGCGATCTGGTCGCCGTGGCCTGGACCGCCGAGGGCACCAACCTGGGCGAGTTTTACGGCGTCCCGGCGACCGGGAAGAGGGCCCAATGGGAAGGGCTCGACCTGATGCGCTTTACCTGCGGCAAGATCTCCGAGGTGTGGGTCTCGGCTGATGCGCTCGGGCTGCACATGCAACTGGGCGCCATCACAGAAGAGGAACGTACCTCGGTCGGCACACCGGCCCCGTAGGTCCGGCTCCCTGTATCGCCAACCACCCGAGCGTCTTGACTTCCCTCGAATTGTCGCTAGAGTGGGCCTTCCTCAGACGCAATGATTCCCGGCGCCCATCTGGTTGCCATGGTGCTGGGAGGAGCGAGTGGCGAACCCGGCCGGGGCCAGTTTGGCGTGGCCGGAGCCATGTGGCGCCCCCGGCCGGCCCAGGTTCATCATCGCAGCCAGGCGACAGCGTCGCCGCCGTCAGGAGGAGTTTGCCATGCATCGTTCGCTCCTGTTCATCGTCACCCTGCTCGCGCTGCTCGCCGCGCCTGTGGCCGCCCAGGAGGCGACGCCGGGGGCGATGCCCCAGAACAGCGCCCTGACCACGGTTGCATCCGGCCTGATCACCCCACGCGGCTTCCTGTGGACGGCAGACGGCACGCTGTACGTGGCCCAGGCCGGCAGCGGCGGCACATCGCTCGGCACCCCGACCGCGCCGCCCCCCGTCGGCCCCTTCCAGGGCGGCCCCACCGCCAGCGTGGTACGCATCGAAAATGGCTGCCCGGTACTGGTGGTGGGCGGCCTGCCCTCCACCAGCGACCAGATCGGCGGCATCCTGGGGGTGGAAGACCTCGCCGTCCTCGACGGGCATCTCTACGCCGCCGTGGACGGCGGCGGTGAGGCCCACGGCAACCCGGCTCAGCCCGCCGGGGTCTACCGCATCCTGGACAACGGCTCCGCCGAGCTGGTGGCCGATCTCTCCGCCTGGGTGCGGGCCAACCCGGTGGCGAACATGCCTCCCGACTTTGATCCCGATGCCGCCGGCTACGGCATGGTGGCCGATGAGGCTGCGGGCACGCTGTGGGTGGGAAACCCCAACAGTGGCGAGATCCTGAGTGTCAGCCTCGATGGCACGGTCACGCGCGTCGCCGACCTCTCGGCCGGGCACCTGGTGCCGACGATGATGGCGGCCGACCCGCAGGGTGGGGTCTACGTGGGCTACCTCACCGCTGTGCCCTTCCCTGACGGTGTCGCCAAGGTGAGCCACGTGGCCGCCGACGGCACAGTAACCGATGTCTGGACCGGCCTGACGACGGTGACGGACGTGGCGGTGGGCCCGGACGGCACGCTCTACGCGGTCGAGATGTCCACCGGCAACCTGGAGGAAGAGCCCTTCCTGGTGCCCGGCAGCGGCCGCATCGTCCGCCAGACCGGTCCGGCCAGCGCCGAGGAGGTCGCCAGCGGGCTGATGTTCCCGATCACCATTCGTTTCGGGCCAGATGGCGCGCTCTACGTCGCCCTGCCCGCCGTGGGCGCGGCCAGTGGCGGCGGCGTCATCGCGCGCGTCGACGGCATGGGAACACCGGCGGCGATGGCGGATATGCCCACATGCACCCCGGTGGGTGGGGCCGCTCCGGCCGCATAACGCCGGCACACGGGGCGGGTTCTGCGCCGGGCCCGCCCCGGCATGCGAGCGCCCGCCCGGGCGCCGCTGCCACCATGCCCACCCGGGCCGATCCGGCGTCAGGTCAGGAGGAGGCGACGTGAATCCAGCACATGGCATGCGCGAGTCCCACGCCGCGGGCGATGCGCCGGGCGATCTCCGGTTCCTGCGGATCATGCTGGGGTTGCAGGTGATCCTGGGGCTCCTGTGGGGCATCTCGATGCTCTTCTTCGCCCGCCAGATCGTGCTCGGCAACGGCGAAGGGCCGCACATCGAGAAGATCGCGCTGGAGGGCGGCGCCCACATGGCCCTCGTCTTCGGGGCGGTGCTCGTGTGGCGTGACCCGGTGGGCAACCGGGGCGTGTTGCTGATGATGATCTTCCTCAACGCCCTGTGGACATTGACCGACCTGGTCTACATCCCCCTGCTCGGCCTGAGCGAAATCGACTTCTACGCCAAGGTGATCGTGAACGCCGTTCTCGCCATCGGGCTGGCGCTCTCCGGCCGCCGCGCCGGGATCATCTAGAGCCGCGCCGGGCTCATCCAGGGCCGCGCTGGGGTCATCCAGGGCCGCGCCGGGCTCATCCAGGGCCGCGTCGCGCACCCGCGCGTGGCTTCCTGGACGACGTCGCAGGTCCGCGTTCCCCGGCGGCAGCTCGTGAGGCGGCATCTACCTCCAGGTGTCGCATCTGGTGCGTGTCGCATGGCCTTGTTGCCAGCCAGCAAGGTGTGAGGTGGCAGCCCCTCCCAGGTGTCGTCCCGAGCGCAGTCGAGGGACCTCGCGCCCTCATCCAACGTGGAACGAGATGGCGCGCTCCTCCAGGTGTCGTCCTGAGCGACGTCGAGGGACCTCACGTCCCCGGCCGCGTTGGTACGGGGTGTCATCCCCACACAGGTGTTGTCCTGAGCGCAGTCGAAGGACCTCGCGCCCCCGACCAGCGCAGAACGCTGCCCGCACCCGAACGTGGGTGGCGATCTCGGAGCAATGCGGCCAGGGAACGAGATCCTTCGACGTCGCTCAGGATGACACCTGCGGATGGGCGGTGCGGCTCTGCGCGTGTGGCTGGGAGCGAGATCCTTCGACAAGCTCAGGATGACACCTGATGGTGGGCGGCGATCTCGCGCCGTCACGGCCGGGTAGGTGATCAGGATGACACCTGAGGGTGGGCGGCAACCTCGCAGCAATGCGGCTGGGGAGGCCGAGATCTCTCGACAAGCTCGAGATGACACCTGAGGATGAGTGATGACAGCGTGACGAGATGGGCGCCCGAGTCGACACCTGAGAGTGGGTGGTGGAAGCGCAACCGGGTGGGTGATCGCGATGACACCTGCGGGTGGGCGGTGAGAGGGTGACCGGGTGGGGCCGATGGGCTGCTCTGCGCGTGCGGCTGGGGCGGGATCCTGCGCCTGCGGGTTCGGGATGACGCGGCAGGGCGGACAGGTAAGGGCTGCCACCTCGCACCTGGAGAGTGGCGAACGCAGGCATCCGATCAGCAAAAAATAGCGGCGGGGAACCTCACTCCCCGCCGCTGCTGGCTATTCGCGAGATGTGCGCGCCGGACTGGCGATGCCGGTTATGGCCGGCAGCACTTCGTCAGGTTGCCGCAGGTCGCGCTTTCCGGATTCCCGGCGCCGACGCACTCGTAGGCGGTGCTTGGCGCGAAGGTGGCGTTGCAATCCTTCTTGACCTGGCACGGGAATGCACAGGTCTTGATTGCTGGATTATCCCGATTGGGTTGGCACGTCGCACCGCTGCAGCAGTCCGCATTGGTCGTACACACGTCATCGACCTGGCCACAGTTGGGGGTGCAACTGCCGGCCTTGCACGACTCGAGCGGCGAGCAGACCGTGGTGCAATTCCCGCAGTGGTTCGCATCGGTCGTGGTGTCCACGCAGGTGTTGCCGCAACAGGTTGGGGCCGCCACCGTACAAATGGACGGGTACTCGCAGATACCGGCCGGATTACAGACGCCAGCGGCGCCCTGGCACGGGCCAGGAGTGTTACAGGTCACCGGTGTGTACTGGCAGGTCCCGTTCACGCAGTGACCGGTCCCCGGCACGTCGCACGGGCCTGGGGTGTTACAGACCTTCGGCGTGTACTGGCACGTGCCATTCACGCAGATGCCACTGTCCGGGATATCGCAGACGCCGGGGCTATTGCAGCTGATCGGCGTGTACTGGCACTGGTCGTTGACGCAATGGCCGCTGTCTGGCACGTCGCACACACCTGGGGCATCGCAGGCCTTCGGCGTGTACTGGCAGGTGCCGTCCACACACTGACCTGGCAAGGTCTCGCACGTCCCCGGCGTGTCACAACTCACTGGCGTGTACTGGCAGACGCCGTCCACGCAGATACCGCTGTCCGGGACGTCACAGACGCCAGGCTTGTTGCAGCTGATCGGCGTGTACTGGCAGGTGTTGTTCACGCAGATGCCGCTGTCGGGGATATCACACACGCCGGGGGCATCGCACACAACCGACGGGTATTCACACGTCCCATTCACGCACTGACCTGGCAGGGTCTCGCACGTTCCCGGGGTATCACAGCTTATCGGCGTGTACTGGCACTTGCCATCGACGCACTGGCCGCTACCGGGGACGTCACATGGGCCAGGGTTGTCACACGCCCTGGGGGTGTACACGCACTGGTCATTGACGCAATGGCCGCTGTCCGGCACGTCGCAGACGCCCGGGTTGTCGCAAACCTTGGCGGGATACTGGCAGGTTCCTTCGACGCACTTGCCCGGGAGCGTTTCGCATGTGCCCGGCGTGTCGCAGGTCACCGGCTCGTACTCACAGACGTCGTTCTTGCAAACGCCGCTGTCTGGCACATCGCACACACCAGGGTTATCACAGACCTTGGCGGTGTACTTGCACGTCCCGTTCTCACACATGCCCGGCAGGGTCTCGCACGTACCCGGAGTCTCACAGCTCACCGGGGTGTACTGGCACTCGTCGTTGACGCAGGTCCCGCTGCCCGGCACGTCGCATGGGCCCGGGTTATCGCACGCCTTCGGCTCGTAGGTACAGGTCCCGTTCTTGCACGTTCCAGGAAGCGTTTCGCACGTGCCCGGCTTATCACAGGTGATTGGCGTGTACTGGCACTGGTCATTCTTGCAGACGCCGCTGTTGGGCACGTCGCACGGGCCAGGGTTGTCGCACGCCTTGGCGGTGTACTTGCACGTCCCGTTCTCGCACTGGCCGGGGAGCGTTTCGCACGTTCCGGGCGTGTCGCAGGTGATCGGCGTGTACTGGCACTTGCCGTCCACGCAGACACCGCTGCCGGGTACGTCACAGGGGCCGGGGGTGTTGCACGGCCCGGAGCAATCCGGCTTGCACGCGCCGTCTACGCACTTCCCCCCGTTCAGGCAGGCTTCGCAGGCGCCGCTTTTCGGGTTACAGGATTCGCACTTCGCCGCGTCGCAGGGGTTCGCCAAACACGCGCCGCCGCAGACGAGGTTATCCGGACAGCAGGCCCCGCCAATGCACTTGCCCCCGTTCGGGCAGACTTCGCACTGGCCGCTCGCCGTGTTACACACCTCGCACTTTGCGGCATTGCACGGCACCTCGGGACACTTCCTGGTCGGGCACGCTCCCAGGGAGTCGTGGTCGTGCTGCTTCAGGTGCTTCTGGACAGCCTTATTGGCGATGACGATCGTGTGACAGTTATCGAGGTTGCCGGGCGGGCAGTGGCAGATGGTGGTCTTCTTGCCCTCGCTCTTCTTGCTTTTCCCGGCCTGTTTCTTCTTGTCTTCCTTGTGGGCGCCGTTGTGCTTGCCCTTGCCCTTCCCCTTGTGCTTGCCCTTCTTGGCTTCGGCGTCGGTCGAAACCAGCGCCGACCCGGTCAGGGCAGCAGCAGCGCCACCGGCCAACCCGCGCAGGGTGTCCCAGCGGGTCAACCGGTTGGTACAGACACGCCGGAGGATATCGTCGAACTGTTTCCCATCCATAAGCCAGGGGTCCTCCGCGGGGCTGCCGCCCCGGCGCAGTAGCGGCACGCACCATTTGCGCGCGCCGGGAGGAACCCACACGAGGTTTAGGTATTGCGACGCTGTACACAGCGGGTTAGGCTGTCTGAGGACGAGCCTCGCGTGGGTTCGGCCATCGGCGGATGGGGCAGTTCAGTGAGATGTGCTCCCCATCCGTCTTCTCATGTCACGTTGCTGGGACACGCCGGTGCGGGGCGGGCTGTGGCACTTGGCGATGATGACATACGCGCGCGCCGCTGGCTGCTGCTGCCTATGGCCGGCCGCACTGCACGGCACGGGGGCCCGGGAGCAGCATGGACGCGTGAGTTGCACGCCGTGAAGAACGGGGTGGGAACTGCCGGAAAAACCAGTGGCCGTACGCATGCGGGATGCTCCAGCGCCATCTCATTCGTGAGAAGACCAACGCATTCAATCCCGTCGGCAGGGGGCCAATTCATGCAACAAGCCCGTCGAAGAGTTGTGGAGCGATCATACACATCGCCCCACCGTTGTCTATCCTTTTTTGGTGATATATTCGGGAATGATCCGTAAAATGGCAGCACTTCGTCCACTTTGCCTACAGAATCGCACCCCGGCCTCATAAAACGGGCCGGTGATGGCCATCCCGGCGGTCGCGAAGACGCCCCACCCCGGCTGCTTCGTTGCAGGCAGCGAGCCCCCAACTATCCGCACGGGTGGCGCAGCGACGGCGGTTCCGGTACACACTCATGGCCGGTTGTGTGCTGTTGGTCCACGCCAGTGCGGACCCACCTGCCTGGTGGAACACGCTGTGGAACACGGGTGGGGCGTGGCGGCATAGAGGGAGATTGCGCCGATGACGCAGGTGATGCCCGCGCTCCAGGTCGCCCGCGTGGTGACGCCCCTGGATGGCTCCGACACCGCAGCGGAGGCGCTGCCGGCCGCTGAGTCGCTGGCGGCGCTCTTTGCCGCGCCGCTGCACCTGGTGCGCGTGGTAGACCCCCAGCATCTCGATACACCGCTGAACGCCCTGCTGCAGGGCGATGCGCTCGCCCTGGCCCTGGCGGTGGAGATGGAGCGGGAGAGCGCCCGGCAGGCGCTGGCGACGACGGCGGCCGGCCTGGCGCAGCGAGCCGACACGCCCACAGTCGAGGTGCGGGAAGGGGACGCCGCCACCGAGATCCTGGCGGCGGTACAGCCAGGAGACCTGCTGGTGATGTCTACCCATGGGCGCAGCGGCCCCGCGCGGTGGGTGCTGGGCAGCGTGGCCGAGGCGGTGATCCGGCGGGCGGCGGCGCCGGTCTGGCTGGTGAGGGCAGGAGGCGCAACGCCGTCGCAAATTCAGCGCCTGGTGGTGCCGCTCGATGGCTCGGCGCGGGCGGAGGCGGCGCTGCCGGCCGCCGCCGAGCTGGCTACCCGGCTGCACCTCCCGGTTCACCTGCTCACGGTCCTCGATATCTCTCCGGGCACCACGCTGAAGCTCACCACCGCTGCCCTGATGGCCGGTCACCTGGAGGATGAGGTGATGCAGCTGCACCTGGCGGCCGAGCACGCCCTGGCCGATGGCCTGGTCCGCCTGCCGCAGGGGATCACCACCAGCACCGACGTGCGGGTGGGGCGCCCCGCGGCAGCGATCCGCGAGGCGGTGCGGCCGGGCGACCTGGTGGTGATGACCAGCCACGGCCGCAGCGGGATGGCGCGGGTGTTCCTCGGGAGCGTGGCGGAGGAGGTCGTGCGCCACGCCCCCGGCCCGGTGCTGCTGATTCGCGCCGAACTGGAAGCGACGGCCTGACCAGCCGCCGGCCCTACGTGGCGGACTCGACGAGGATATCGCGCAGCGAGCCCTGGTAGTACGGCGCCGCGACTGCGGCAGTGTAGGCTGTCAGGCTTACGTCGGAGCTATCGACCCGCCAGTCAACGGAGGTCGTGGTCGGCTCCACCACGCCAGGCTCCACCGTATCCAGGCCGGTGGCGATCTTGTTGAACCAGGCGATGGCCCGAATGCGCGGGTACCGCTCGGGAATCTGCACCGACAGCGCGTCGGTGATCCACGCGGCCTTGCTCCCGCCCTTCTCGGCGGAGCCCACCTCGCCGATCATGATCGGCTTGTCGCCCAGGGCCACGAGGTGCTGGTACGTGGTGTCGAACACCTCCGCGAAGGTTCGCCACGCCGACTGGCAATCGCAGTTCTTCCAGCGGATGGCCGCGCCCCAGTTGAACCCGTTCATGCCGTACCAATCGACATACGCATCGCCGGGGTAGACCGCTTCGATCGACGCCGGCACACGCTCGTACATCTCGTTCGGCGTCCACATCCAGCGCACATTCGGGGCGCCCACACGGGTGAAAATGTCATGCACATGCCGCCACGCGGTGATGAACTCGCCAGGTTGGTTGCCGTTCACGCCGACTCCCCAGGGGGTCCAGTTGCCATTCATCTCATGCGCGAAGTTCAGGATCACGGGCGAGCCAAACGCCGCCAGCCCCTTCGCCCAACTGGTGATGAGGTCATCGAAGTCGCCCCGGATGATGTTGGCAAGCGCGTACTTCGGCTGATCAACCGGCGGGCCGAAGTGATCCATGGGGTCCCAGGCAATCACGGGCACCGTGCCCCAGGCAGCGAGCGTGCGCAGGATCTTGCGCTGTTCACTGCCGAACTCGCCATCGGCCCAGGCGGCGTACCACACCAGGAAATCGGGCTTGCGGCGAATCGCCGCCTCGTAGTTGCGCAGCACCTCGGGGTCGTAAAGCACATCCGGCAGGTAGACACCCAGGGCGACCTCGCCCCCGGCCATGGCAGGGCCCTGCTCCGCACGGGCCAGCAGGCTCCCGCCCGGCAAGCGGCTGGCGGCTACGGCAACGCCGCCGCCCACCAGGCCGCGCATCAATGCGCGCCGGGTGCACAGAGCGCGGTGGCTGGAGACTGACGAGCGCGGTTGGCGAGCAGGCACGAGCGGTACTCCCTCAGAACGATCTGGCAGATCACAAGCGCCGCCGGGGCAGCGCGTTACCGGCAATCAGACAGGCCAACATCATTAACGCGTACTCGATTAATGTAGCACAGGAACACCGTATCCGCATGAGCACCTCATATCGAAACCCATTCATTGTTACTGATCTGACAATGCGAGATGATCCTTAGAAACAGGTCTCGCCAGTATTCTGTCAACCTGCTCGCCGTATCGCGCACGATGCCGCCGCTCACTTCCCTGCTCAGTGCGGCAGGCACCCGCGCTGGGCACGGGTACGCCGCGTGGAACCCCTGGTATACAGCGCGCAGGTGCTAAATCATTCGTGATACAAGGGTAAGGATCGGGACAAATTCCTCATTCCAGATCACCCGCCGTGCCCTAGGCTCGTCAGGGGTGGCGCGCGGTCCACCCCGGTGCAGCGACTGCACGACACAGGCGTATTGGGGTACCTGGCCATGGACACGTACCCGCTCGTTGTACTCGCCAACGAGCCAGACACCTACCGGTCGCTCCTGGCGGCCGAACTGCCCTTTCTGCGGCCAAACGTGCGCGTGCTGGAGTTGGACCCGGCGGAGCTTGCCGCGGCCGTGCTCGCCTACCGCCCGGCGGTCGTGATCAGTAGCCGCCCGCTGGGGATGGCGCCTGCTCCACCGTGCGCCGTCCTGATCCTGTGCGCCGAGGAGATCGATTCCTATATCCAGTCCTGCGACGAGACGATCGACAACCCCCGCCTTTCGGATATCCTGCACGCCATTGACCGCGCCTTGCTGCCAGAGACGCCACCCGCTCAGGACGCCCCCCACAGCGACCCGGCGCACCCCACGCACAACCCGCCACCACCTTCGTGACCGGCGTAGCGATCGCCAGGGGGCATGAGCGGAGGTGTTGTCTACGTTACCGGGCTTTCTGGCTCTGCTGAACCGAACAGGGCGTCTGGAACGTTCAATGGGTGTGAGCAATGCAGGTTGGCGTTGCACCAGACCAGGTGCGCAAGACTGCGCAACCGCTCTCCAAGGAGGGACCGATGACCGACGATCGCGATCGCACCCGCGTGGAAACCCATGGCCTCGTGACCGGCGTGGCCCGGCGTGGCGTGCTGGGCGGCCTCGCGGCCGGCGTGCTCGCCGTCGCCGGCCTGGCTGAGGTCGAGGCAAAGAAGGGCCGCGGCAAAGGCAAAGGCAAAGGCAAGGGCCACGGAAAAGGCAAGGGCAAGCAGGGGAACGGCAACGGCACGACCAAGGTCTTCATTTGCCACCGCAGTGGGGATTCCTTCGGCCTGATCCGCGTCGGGTCGCCCGCGACCAAGGCGCACGAGAAGCACGGCGACATCGTCTGCGAGGCGGCCGGCACGTGCCAGACCGGTGATCCCGTCGCCTGCGATGAGACCACCGGCGCCTGTATCTTCGAGCAGGCCACCGAGGGCACGGCGTGCACCACTGACCTTGGCGAAACCGGAAGCTGTGACGCCGAGGGCACCTGCGTCCTCGTCTGATCCCTGGTCAGTCGGCTCGCAGGGCGCACCCTGCGGCCCGCACCCACGGCCCCGCTGGCGACGGATCGCCAGCAGGGCTGTGCTGTTGCCCGTGGCTTCACCGATGTGGCTGGTGCTCGCGCTGAGGCGCGTGAGCCACGCCCTTGCCCCTGGCAGCGAACGGGCCCGAATCCCGTACCGGGTACGGGTGCGGCGGCATGAGCCAGCAGGCACAATTGGTCTCGCCAGCGAGGCCACAGCGGGCATCGTGGTCACGAGATCTCTGGCGCCGTGAGTCCTGATGAAAGCGAGCCGAGCCATGGAGAACACCGCGTCCGCAGCCACCTCGCCGCGCGCCGAGGCCGCGCTCACCACCCGCCCGGTGCGCCTGCTGCTGGTGGGCCGGGTCAAGCCCGGCGCGGAACCCGCCCTGCGCCGGGTACAGGCCACCTTCCCCCGCGAGGCCGCCACCGAGGCGGGCATCGACGCGGTTGAAGCGTTCATCGGCAGCGGCACCTACGCCGTCCAGCTCGAGATCGGCCGCGATGACGTGCAGCAGGTGCTGGCGACCTTCCTCAACGATCCCCGCGTGCGCGCGTTCCGGGACCAGCTCGAGCCGGTGACGGAGGGGCTGCCAGGCCCCGACTACCACTTCGGGGGGGCCGCCGATGACGCCTCCGGCCAGACGGTCTATCACTCGGGGGATCTGCATTTCGCCGCCAGCATGTACCGCTGGCGGGCTGACTGAGTGGCCGCCCACCGCCACTGCCTGATGCCGCCATGCGGCGACGCACCGGGGCCGGTTTGCCCCGGTGGCCGGGCGGCGAATCATTGACGCGGCCGGCACGAACCTGTTAGGGTCTTGCCTGCGTGTCGCCAGCAGCCGACACGAGCAACGCTTACCGCCACCTGGAGGTGCGCCATCATGCCTGCCATCACGAGTTCTCGCGCACAGCAGGCGGGAGCGTCTTTCCTGGCATAGCGTGCCCACGACAACCGTGGTCGCGTCCAACCCTCGGCTAACACCGAGGCTTTCCGAGAACTGACACCCCCTCCTGTGTGCGCGTGCGATGACCTCGCGGGAACTCCCGCGAGGTCTTGGCCGTGCCTTGCGTACGCAGGAGTGTTGTTTTCGTGCCGGATCGGATGCCATCGCAACGCCTGAACTGGCGTCTTCTCGTTCGTTCCCTCACCCCATACCGCTGGCAAGTCCTCCTGCTGGGAGCGATTCTCGTCGCCTCGCTCGCCGTACAACTTGCCACCCCGCTCGTGGCCAGCCGCTTTCTCGACGCTGCCGTTGGCAGCGCTTCGCTGGATTCGCTGCTGATCCTGGCGGGGCTGACCATGATCCTGGCGGTGATCGGGCAAGGGGTGGCTGTCGCAGAAACCTGGGTGGCCGAGCGGCTGAGCTGGAGCGCCACCAATGCACTGCGCGAAAACCTCGCGCGTCATCTGCTGGCCCTGGACGACCGGTTCCACCATGCCCATACCCCCGGCGCGCTGCTGGAGCGCGTCGATGGCGATGTCAGCACGCTCGCGCGCCTCTTTTCCCGTTTCACCGTGTACATCGCCGGCAATGGCCTGTTGATGGCCGGCATCCTCGTCCTGCTCTTCACGCTGGACTGGCGGATCGGGCTGGGGCTTACCCTCTTCACCGCCGTAGCCCTGGCCACGATTCTCTGGCTGCGTGCCGAGGCGACGCCGTATTCCGCCGCGGAGCGCCAGGCCGCAGCGGATTTCTACGGGTTCCTTGGGGAGTACCTGGCTGGCCTGGAGGATATCCAGGCGAGCGGGGCGCGCGCCTTCGTGCTGCGCCGGTGCGCCGAGTTGATGCGGCAATGGCTGCGGGCAAACCTCCGGGCCCAGATGCGCGGGTACGGCATGGTTGCTGCCAGCCAGGGGTTGTTCGGGCTCGGCATGGCCTTTGCCCTGGGGCTCAGCGCCCTGCTCTACCGGGACGGGGCGCTAACGATTGGCGCGGTCTTCCTCATCTTCCGCTCCACGGAGATGCTGCGCCAGCCAGCGGAGCAGATTCGCAACGAAGTGCAGGATCTGCAGCAGGCAGGGGCCAGCCTGGGGCGGATCGAATCCTTGCTGGCCGAGCGCTCTCACATCACCGATGGTCCGCAGGAGCGCCTGCCGCCTGGGCCACTCGATGTGGAGCTGCGCGATGTGTGGTTCAGCTACGAGCCAGGGGCTCCCGTGCTGCGCGGCATCACGATCCACCTGGAGCAGCAGCGTGTCCTCGGCATCATGGGCCGGACCGGAAGTGGCAAATCGACCCTGACGCGGCTGCTCCCCCGCTTCCACGACCCAACCGCCGGCAGTGTGCGGCTGGGTGGAGTCGACCTCCGCCAGGTGAGGCTCTCCGCCGTGCGGTCACGGGTCGGGCTGGTGACGCAGGAGTCTCACCTCTTTGGCGCCAGTGTGCGGGACAACCTCACCCTGTTCGACGACAGCGTGCCCGACGAGCGCCTGGCCGCGGTGCTCGACGAGCTGGGCATGGGCCCGTGGCTGCGGGAGCTGCCGGACGGCCTGGAAACGCAACTCGGCGCGGGTGGCCTGGGCCTCTCTGCCGGGCAAACCCAGGTGCTGGCGTGCGCCCGCCTCCTGCTGCGTGAGCCAGATGTCGTGATCCTGGACGAACCATCCTCGAAGCTAGACCCCGCCACGGAGCGCCTGGTCCACCGCGCCCTTGGCCGCCTGCTGGCAGGCCGCACCGGCATCATCGTGGCCCACCGGCTCTCGACCTTCGCCCTCGTTGACACCATCCTGGTCCTGGAGAACGGCGAGGTCACAGAGCATGGCCCGCGCCTTGCCCTCGCCGCTGATCCAGCCTCGCGCTACGCGGCCATGCTGCGCGTGTCCGCCGGGGAGGTGCTCGCGTGAGCTCTCAGCCAACCTGGCGCTACCTCGCCCAGATGTCGCGCTTCACCGGCCGTTACAGCGTGGCCCACGCCATCCTGTGGGGGGTCATGAACCTCTCCGGGCTCCTGCCGGGGCTGATCGCCCGGGCCTTCTTCGATGACCTGACGGGCGCTGCGCCGGCGCCCACCGGGGTGATGGGCCTGGTCCTCCTGCTCGTCGTGCTGGCCCTCGGCCAGGCGGCCCTGTGGATGATCGCGGGGTACGTCGAGATTGTCTTTCGCTTTCGGGCCAGCGCCCTGCTCCGCCGCAACCTGCTGGCGCACGTGCTGGCCCGGCCAGGTGCGTTGGCCCTCCCGTACGGGATCGGCGAAACGATCAGCCGCTTCCGGGATGACGCCGCGATCGCTGAAGACAGCCTGGACTGGACCGATGAAATCATCAGCGCCGGGGTGATCGCCTTCATCGCCGTGGGCATCCTCTTCTCCATCAACAGCCTCCTCACCCTGGCCGTCCTGGCGCCGCTCGTGGCGGTGGTCTTCACCGCCCAGCGCTTCGCCGCCACCCTTGGCCGGTACCGGGCTGCCAGTAGCCAGGCCGCGAGTGACGTGGCGAGCGCGCTGGGCGACCTGCTCACCGCCGTCGAAACCGTTCGGGCTGCCGGCGCCGAGGAGCGGGTGGTTGCGCACCTGGGCCAGCTCAACCAGCGGCGGCAGGCACTGACGGTCAAGGACCGGCTGGCGACGCAGATGCTGGACGCACTGACGAACAACCTGGTCGGGTTTGGCGCCGGGCTGATCATGCTGCTGGCGGCGAGCCAGATTCGCGGGGGGGACCTGAGCGTCGGTGATTTCGTCCTGTTCGTCTCGTACCTGGCTATCGTCACCGATTACGCCGCCGACCTGGGCCGCTACCTGGCGCAGTTCAACCAGACCACCGTCGCCTTCGAGCGCATGACGCCCCTCCTTGGCCAGGCGCCGCCGGCCGCGCTCGCCGCCCCGGCGCCCCTGCACCTGCGTGGCCCGCTGCCAGATGTCGCAGCGGCCCGGGAGCCGCGCCCCGGCGCGCCCGAGATCATCACGGTGAGTGGGCTCACCTATCGCCACCCGGATGGCGGGCAGGGAATTACGGATATCGACCTGCACCTGCCGGGGGGAACGATGACCGTGGTGACTGGCCGGGTTGGGGCCGGCAAGACGACACTGTTGCGCGTGCTGCTCGGGCTACTGCCCCGGGATGCGGGTGAGATTTCCTGGGATGGCGCGCCTGTCACGAATCCCGCCGGGTTCTTCGTCCCGCCTCGCGCCGCCTACACCGGGCAAATGCCCCGCCTCTTCAGCGAAACGCTGCGGCGCAACATCCTCCTCGACACACCGGACGACCCGGCGCGGCTGGAGCAGGCCATTGGCAACGCCATGCTGGAACATGACCTCGGGCGCTTCGCACGTGGGCTGGAAACGCCGGTCGGGACGCGTGGCGTGACCCTCTCGGGCGGGCAGGTGCAACGCGTCGCGCTGGCGCGCATGCTGCTCCGCGAGGCTGACCTGGTCGTCATCGACGATGTTTCGAGCGCGTTGGATGTCGAAACGGAGCGTGACCTGTGGCGGCGCCTGCGCGCCCAGTCCGGAACGACGATCCTGGCCGTGTCCCACCGGCGCGCGGCGCTGATGCAGGCAGATCAGATCGTGGTCCTGGAGGCAGGGCGCGTCGCGGCCAGCGGCCGGCTCGATCTGCTGCTGGCCACCAGCGCCGAGATGCGTGCGCTCTGGCAGGAGCATGATGAGGATGAGCGGTAGCGGTGGCTGCCCCGGCCGATCCGGGCCCGCAGGCCATTGAGCAGCGCAGCGCAGGGTGGCCACAGTCAACGCCCGGCGGTGTTACGCATGGGCGGTGATCCTGGTGGCCGTAATTGTCCCCGCCACCGTACCCAGCGTGGCGTCGTCGGGCCCGGTGATGATGATGGTGAAGGGGCCGGTGAGCCCCTGGCCATCGGCATCGGCCTGGAGCGTCGCGGAGATGCGGTGAGCGCCCACGGAAGCGCCATGTTCGTTGACGCCCAGGGCCGTGAAGAACATCGCGGCCGACTGGCCGCCGGTGCTCTCCCAGCGGCCCAGGGCCGGTGTCCAGAACTCGAACTGGTGGCCCGCGCCGGGCGCGGCGGGCGTGGGCGACGGGAACGCGACGACCACACCGCCATCCAGGGAGAAGGTCGCCAGGTTGAGCAGGCCCGCCGCGCCCGGAATCGCCACGCTCACCCGCCACGTGCCCACCACCGGGTGCCGCTCACTCATTGCGCCCTCCTTATCGGCTGCTGCGTCAGGGTTGCCTCACTCGCCATCTGCGATGGCCCCATCGTCGCACGAAACCGGGCGGCCAGCGCCGCTGCGGCTGCCCGGATGACGGGAGCCTACGGGGCGCGTTCCCGTGCCAGACAAGGCAGGAATGCACCAATGTCGACCTCAGATCCCTGGGCCACCGGTGAGCCGCGCGCAGCGTCCGCGACCCGCTGCCAGCTCATGACGGCGGGCTTCAGCGCTGTCAACGAGGTCTTCCGCACGCCGTTAGTGAGCGTTGGGCGTGAGGGCAACGTATCCGGCAGTGACGGCTGGACGCATGGGACGACCGAGTTCAGCCGGCGCATGGATGAAGGGCTAAGCGTCACGGTTTTGCGCAACCCGCCCTTCAAGATCAACGCGATCACGCTGGATGACCGCCTCTAGGCTCCGCGCGAGTGAATCGTTTGCCCGGTGATCCAGGCCCCGGCGTCGCTGGCCAGGAAGAGGATCAGGCGCGCCGCGTCTTCCGGCAGCCCGATGCGCCCGAACCCGAGCTCCTGCCGGATGTGCGCCTTCAGGTCTTCCGACATCCAGCCGGTGTCGGTGCCGCCGG
>DAOUDE010000072.1:0-6229 GCA_034431475.1 Thermomicrobiales bacterium
GACTGATCCGGGTCGCCGACGACAAAGAGATTGCGCCAGCGTTCGGCCAGTGCCGAGACCAGCACGTACTGCACCCGGTTGGTGTCCTGGTACTCGTCGACCAGGATGTGCTGGAAGCGCTCCTGGTAGCGTTCCAGCAGGAATGGCGCAGCCTCGAACAGGTAGATGGGCTGGGCCAGCAGATCGTCGAAATCCAGCGCGTTCGCGCGGCGAAGCAGCTTCTCGTACTCGGCGTAGGCGCGGGAGATGACCTCCTCGTCGTGCGTCTCGGCCATGTTGCGCGCCTCGCCGGGGAGGATCAACTGGCTCTTGAGCGCGGAAATGCGACCGAGGACCCGGCGTGGCTGGTACATCTTGGGGTCGATACCGAGCGTGGTCATCGCGGACTTCACGATGTCGGCCTGGTCGCCACTGTCGTAAATCGAGAAGTTCGGCAGGATGCTCAGGCGGTCAGCCACGACCCCCGGGTTTTCGCGCAGCAGGCGCGCCCCGAAGGAGTGAAAGGTGCCCATCACCAGGCCTTCGACCGCCCTGCCTTGCCGCAACGCCTCGATGCGCGTGCGCATTTCGCGGGCAGCCTTGTTGGTGAACGTCACGGCGAGGATACGCTCGCCCGGAACCTGTGCCACTTCCATCAGGTAGGCAATGCGGTGGGTAAGGACGCGGGTCTTGCCGGAGCCAGGCCCGGCAACGACCAGCACCGGGCCGTCGATCGCCAGCACTGCGGCCCGTTGCTCGGCATTCAGCCCCTGCAGGAGCTCGGCGGCAATCGGTGATTGGGTGTCCATCGTATCCAAGGGTGAGGGGATGCTCCATGGGAAGGTGTTTCCGGCACACCCGGAACCGCCTGAGTCTAGCACCGGTGTTCTGGAGCCTCTTCACTTTGACTCTGCATCGCGTGCTGGGGTATCTTTGGTCTTCGCCACGCCGACGTAGCTCAGCGGCAGAGCAAAGGACTCATAAGCCTTTGGCCGGTGGTTCGATTCCACCCGTCGGCACCAATCCCCCTGTGACCTGCTACACCCAGTCCTGTCAGTCAGTTGAAACGTGGAGATTGCCCCAGCCATGACTGACTGGGGCGGCGCTGCGACTGGACTTGAACAGCGACTCCTGGGGCGATTTCGCGAGGCCGGCATCCCGCGCGACGTGCCCCTGATCGTCGCGTACTCGGGCGGCCCCGACTCGCTGGCTCTTGCTGCGGCGCTCACCCATGTTCGGGCGGTGACCGGGGCACCGCTGCTGTTGGTTCACGTCGATCACCGCCTGCGGGAGACATCGGGGGACGACGCGGCGGCGGCAGCCGAACTGGGCCGGCAGATCGGCCTTGACGTCGTGGTGCGGCGCGTGCCGGTGTCGCCGACGGAAGCGCACCCGCACCTTGGGGTAGAGGAAGCAGCCAGGCGGGAGCGCTACCGGCTGCTAGCCGATGAAGCGCAACGCGTAGGGGCGCGCTACATCGCGACTGGTCACCACCGGGAGGACCAGGCGGAGACGGTGCTGCTGCACCTGCTGCGGGGCAGTGGACTGCACGGTGCGGCTGGGATGGCTGAAGTCGCGTCGGTGCCTGTTGCTGAATCAAGCGACATATCCCGGTCGGGCATGCGTGATGCTCTGTCGCTTTGGCGGCCATTCCTCGCTGAGCCACGCTCGGAGATCCTCGCATTCCTGGAGAAGCGAAGTCTGGAGCCGGTTCACGATCCCAGCAATGACGATGTTGCCCTGCGCCGCAATGCGTTACGCCACCGCGTGCTGCCGGAGCTGGAAGCCGCGTTTCCGGGAGCGGCGGCGGCGCTGGCGCGCTTTGCCACGCTTGCGGCGGAAGAGGATCTGCTCCTGGAGCGTATGGTCGATCAAGCGATGACATTCCTGGTCGAACCTGGTGGAAGCATGCGGCTCACGGCCTTGCAGAAAGAGTCGCGGGCGCTGCAACGACGGCTCCTGCGCCGCTGGCTGGTAGAGGAAACCGGGGAAACGATCATCGGCGCTGAGCGCGTGGAGGCGGTACTACGCTGGGCCGGCCTGAAAGGGGCCGTAGGCCGCATCGAACTGCCAGGCGGCTGGTCTGTGCGCCGCAGTGGCGAATGGCTGATAGTTGCGCGCGACAGTCGGACGAAGGACGGAGAGGGATCGAACCAGTGACGTACACGGAACCGCGCGCAACGGGAGTTGCCCGCATCCTGATCGATGAGGATGTCATCCGCCTGCGGATTGCCGAGATCGCCCGGGAACTGGACGACGAGTATCACGAGAGCGCGCCGCTGCTGGTGGGTGTCCTGAACGGTGCGATCACCTTCATGACGGACCTGATGCGCGCGATGACCGTGCCGCTGGAGGTCGACTTCATGGCGGTGTCTTCTTACGGTGCGGCCACGCAGAGCTCCGGCGTGGTGCGTATCCTGAAGGACCTTGATCAGGAGATCGAGGGCCGGCGCGTGATCGTAGTCGAGGACATTGTCGATAGCGGGTTAACGCTGCAATACCTGCTGGATAACCTGGAGCGGCGCAACCCGCAGGATGTTGCGGTCGTGGCGCTGCTGAAAAAGGACAAGCCCGACGCTATCCAGGTCCAGGTGGACAAGGTCGGCTTCACGATTCCCGACGAGTTCGTGATCGGGTTTGGTCTCGACTACGCCGGGAAGTACCGCAATCTGCCGTATGTGGCGGTGCTCGATCCAAGTGTTTACGCGGGGAAATAGAGGGTACAGGGCCAGTGATATACTCGCCCGGCGCGGACCCATCCCATTGATTCCGCTGGACCCGCGCGGGAGACTCTTTGTTCATGCCTGATCAGCGCTGGATTCGTAGCAGCCTTGTCTGGATCGTCCTTATCGTCGCGCTGCTGGCCATGTGGGCCACCTTCATCGGCACCGACGCGGCGCCCACCCCCCGGAGTATCGGCCAGGTCGCGCAGGAAGTGCGCGACGGCAAGGTGCAAACCCTCATCCAGGCTGACGGCAGCCGCGAGGTGCGTGTCAAGTACGCGCAGGAGGCGGGACGCCGGGACGCCGTCACGACGATTCCGGCGGAAACGGATCTGCTGACGGTTCTCAAGACGTATGGCGTCGAACCGTCATCGCTACCTCCGGGCATGATCGAGTTTCAGCCCGCGAGTAGCTGGGGCGCGTGGCTGAGTATGCTGTCCTTCATTCTGCCCACACTCTTCCTGGTCGGCATTTTCATCTTCATGATGCGCCAGTCCCAGGGCTCCAACAACCAGGCGATGTCCTTTGGCAAGAGCCGGGCGCGCCTCTTCACGGCGAACCGGCCAACGGTCACCTTTCCAGACGTCGCCGGGGTCGAGGAAGCCAAGGAAGAGCTGGCCGAAGTCGTTGAGTTCCTGAAGTACCCGGAGAAGTTCGCTGCGCTTGGGGCGCGTATTCCCCGGGGCGTGCTGCTGGTGGGGCCGCCGGGAACCGGCAAGACCCTGCTCTCGCGCGCGGTGGCGGGTGAGGCTGGGGTGCCGTTCTTCAGCATTTCCGGCTCCGAGTTCGTCGAGATGTTCGTCGGCGTCGGGGCCAGCCGTGTGCGCGACCTCTTCGAACAGGCCAAGCGCAACGCACCCTGCATCGTGTTCATCGATGAGATCGACGCCGTGGGGCGACAGCGCGGGGCTGGGCTGGGCGGGAGCCACGATGAGCGGGAGCAGACGCTGAACCAGATCCTGGTGGAGATGGACGGGTTCGACTCCTCGACGAACGTGATCGTCATCGCGGCGACCAATCGCCCCGATGTCCTTGATCCGGCCTTGCTGCGGCCCGGCCGCTTCGACCGCCAGGTGATCCTGGACCGCCCGGATATCCAGGGGCGGATCGCCATTCTTGACGTGCATGTGCGTGGGAAGCCGCTGGAAGAGGATGTCTCCATCGAGGGTCTGGCGCGCCAGACTCCGGGTTTCTCCGGGGCGGATCTGGAGAACCTGGTCAACGAGGCAGCGATCTTGGCGGCACGGCGCAACCGCAAGACGGTCAGCCGCGACGAACTGACCGAGGCGATCGACCGCGTCATCGCGGGGCCGCAGCGCAAGAGCCGCGTTATCTCCGAGCGCGAGCGGATCATGACCGCCTACCACGAGGCCGGGCACGCCCTGGTCGCGCGGATGCTGCCGAACGCCGACCCGGTGCGCAAGGTGAGCATCGTGGCGCGCGGCATGATGGGCGGGTACACGCGGGTGGTGCCCGACGAGGACCGCTTGTTCAAGACGAAGGCCCAGTTCGAGGATGAGCTTGCGGTCTACATGGCGGGGCACGTCGCAGAGCAACTGGTCTTCGAGGAGCAATCGACCGGCGCGGCGAATGACATCGACCGTGCGACTGGCATGGCCCGGCGCATGGTGACCGAATTCGGGATGAGCCGCACGCTGGGTCCCCGGGCGTTCGGGAAGAAGGACGAACTCGTTTTTCTGGGCCGCGAAATCAGCGAACAGCGGAACTACAGCGAGGAAGTGGCGTTCCAGATTGACCAGGAAATCCGGGAACTCATCGACGCCGCCCACCAGAAGGCGCGGGCAGTCGTTGAGGCGAATGGCGACAAGCTGAGGGCAATCGCGGAACTGCTGCTGGCCGAGGAAACGATTGAGGGCGAGCAACTGGAGGCGCTCTTCGAGCAGCCGCGACCTCGCCCGAAGCTGGTTGGCCCGCCAGCAAGCCAGGAGGCTCCCACGGCGCCCGCGACGCCCGCACCCGCCGAGAATCCGCATCCGCGCAATGACTGGGACCGCCCACCGGGTATGGGTCACCTGCGGCCCCAGCCGGCTGGCTGACAGACAATCCGGGCAAACACAAACGGGTCCGCACGAATGCGGACCCGTTTCTGCATCTCTCGGGTGGAGGCGGGGGGATTCGAACCCCCGACCTCTACAGTGCGATTGTAGCGCTCTCCCAGCTGAGCTACGCCCCCACGAGGTGTTGGCAGTATAGGGATCAGTTCGTGCCCGCGTCAAAGCAGGTTGGGGATAAGAGATACGGCCCGTCGAAACTGCCGGCCCAGAGCCGAGTCTGCCAGTTGGCGTTTAGGCTGGTCCGCGACGGTGCTCCGGTCAACCGTCCTCTGCGTGTGAAGGCCAGCGAAACTGCTAAACAAGACACAACTCACTGACGCGAGCTCGTCGGAAAGTGCCGCAAGTTTTTGGTGTCCGCACAACTCCTCTCTTTAGCGCAATCCATTCCTGCGGGACGAAACATGCTTGGCCACTTTCCAACTGGACATTTGAACTAGAAGAAGCCGGACTCGGATTAAGGTCTACACGGTCACAATTGCAAGACACACTCAGTTGCTCGACAATCTCACTCCACCAGTGGACGATTACTTCCAGAATGCAAGCAGCGGCTTCTTCAGTTCACCTGAGGACTTTTCGTATGCGTGAATCGATCTGGGACGTATGGGGTTCAACAATCGTCAATGTGGCAGCAGTGCTTATTGCTGCAGCTATCGCCGTTTGGGGCTCTATCCGCGGAGCGAATGAGGGTGCGAAGCAGGGAGCTGAGGCGACTCTAGCGGCAACGCGGCAGGCCATCAACGCGGAACAGGAAGCTGCCCGAGAACAGCGGCGCCGCGAAACCCGGACGGCAATACGCGCGCTCGCAACTGAGTGCAGGCTCAATGCGCGAACCTTACGAGAACCCCGCAAGTATTTGCCTGATCCACGGTTCCTCGCGCCACTCAGGAACTCAGCTCTTGACACAGCTACGGCAGAAATCTCAACTCTTCCCGAGACAGTGCAACGGGATGCTATTGCTGTCTTTGAGGACGTACTGTGGTTCAACCGACTCGTCTCTACGCGGATCGCAGCGCTCACTGCAGATGGTGAGGGAGTTGCCCATGCCCTCCTCAGCGAATTAGAGGAGCTTGGCAAGAATCTGCCGGGGCAGTTGGATGACGTTGCTGGCAAACTTGAAGCTCAGGCAGACTCGGCATGACAACAAGACGGCAAGGCACGATAGCCATTTTGCGAGAAAGGATTCACATGGCCGAACCAAGTCATGACGTAATCCGCCGCGTGTTGGCGCAGATCTTGTCCTTGCGAAAGAATCTTCCGCAAGAACCTGAAGAGAGCGATGCCGTTCGATTCCATGAGCAATTGGATCGACTTCGCGCAGCAGGATATGAAGTGGAGGAGTTTCGGCTCACGCGCCAGCGCGACATGTTTCGTGGATGGAAAGGAAGTCGCGACTGGGGTGCGGATGCCGTACATGTTTACGCCGAAGACTTCGCCATTCAGCCTGGCGTGCTA
>DAOUDE010000073.1:0-49931 GCA_034431475.1 Thermomicrobiales bacterium
GTATTGACGTCTTCGAGCAGGTCTAGCAGGCCGGAAGACTGAGGAAGGACGCGGCGATGCCCATTCGCATCTACAAGCCCACCTCGCCGGGGCGGCGCTCGATGAGCGTCAGCACCTTCGAGGAGATCACCAAGAAGAAGCCTGAAAAGAGCCTGATCGAGCCGCTGAAGAAGCACGCTGGCCGGAACAACCGTGGCCGCATCACAACGCGGCACCGGGGCGGCGGCAACAAGCGCTTCTACCGCATCATCGATTTCAAGCGCAACAAAGTCGGCGTGCCGGCCAAGGTGGCGGCAATCGAATACGATCCGAACCGCTCGGCGCGCATTGCGCTCCTGCACTACGTGGACGGCGAGAAGCGCTACATGCTGGCTCCGGTCGGCATCAGCGTCGGCGACACCGTGGTGGCTGGGCCAGAGGCGCCGATTCGGACCGGGAATGCCCTGCCGCTGCGTAACATCCCGACCGGTACGCAGATCCACAACATCGAGCTTTACCCCGGCAAGGGCGGTCAGCTCTGCCGCTCGGCCGGCGTCTCGGCGCAGCTCATGGCGAAGTCCGACTCCTACGCCCAGGTGCGCATGCCCTCTGGCGAAGTTCGCCTGGTTCACCTCGATTGCATGGCCACACTGGGCCAGGTTGGCAACGTGGATCACGAGAACATCGTGATCGGCAAGGCCGGCCGCAACCGCCACCGTGGCCGCCGGCCAACCGTGCGCGGCTCCGTGATGAACCCGCGCGACCATCCGCACGGCGGTGGTGAGGGCAAGGCCCCGATTGGTGGCCAGCCCAAGACGAAGTGGGGCAAGCCGGTTCAGGCGCGCACCCGCAATAACAAGCGCACCGACGACATGATCGTGCGCTCCCGGAACAAGAAGCGGAAGTAATCGAGGAGGCACCTAGTGTCGAGGTCGTCCAAAAAGGGACCCTACATCGACGCCAAGCTGCGCGAGAAGATCGAGGCGTTGAACCGCGGCAACGAGCGGCGCGTCATTCGCACCTGGGCGCGCGCGTCGACCATTTTCCCAGGCATGGTGGGGCACACCGTCGCTGTCCATAACGGCAAGGTGCACGTTCCGATCTTCGTGTCCGAGCAGATGGTGGGGCACAAGCTGGGCGAATTTGCCCCGACTCGCACGTACCGCGGGCACGGCAAGGATGCCGACCGCCGCGGGCGCCGCTAGCGGCGCGGGGAGACGGAGAGAGAGATGGAAGTACGAGCAAGCGTCACAGGCGTCCGCGTCTCCCCGCGGAAGGCGCGACTTGTGGTGGATGCGGTGCGTGGCAAGCGCGTGATGGACGCCATTGCCCTGACAGGCTTTCTGCCGCAGAAGACGGCGAAGGATGTCAATAAGCTGCTGGTGTCCGTGGCCGCCAACGCCGAGAACAACTTTGACATGGATCCGGAGCTCCTCTGGATCAAGGAAATCTATGCCAACGAGGGCCCCAGCTTCCGCCGCTTCAAGGCGAAGGCCCGTGGCCGCGTCGGCCGGATCGTGCGCCGCAACACGCACATGACCGTGGTGGCAGAGGAGCGGAAGAGCTAATGGGACGCAAGGTTAATCCAATCGGTTTCCGTCTGGGGATCGTGACCGACTGGGAATCGAAGTGGTTTGCGGAGCGCAACTACACGGAACAACTGCATGAGGATCTGCGCATCCGGCGGCTGATCATGCGTGAACTGACGCGCGCGGGCATCTCCCGGATCGAGCTGGAGCGCTCGGCCAACAAGGTCGACGTCACGCTGCACACCTCCAAGCCCGGCATCGTCATCGGCAAGCAGGGCGCCAATGTTGAGCGCCTGCGCCAGATGCTGGAGAAGGAAATCGGCAAGAAGGTGCACCTGAAGATCGAGGAGATCAAGGTGCCCGAGACCGACGCTCGCCTGATTGCCGAAAGCATCGCCGAGCAGATCGGCCGCCGCGTGGCGTATCGCCGCGCGATGAAGCACGCGGTGCAGCAGGCAATTCGCCGTGGCGCCAAGGGCGTGAAGATCACGCTCTCCGGCCGCCTGGGCGGCGCCGAGATGAGCCGCTCCGTGACCGAGATGGATGGCCGTGTGCCGCGCTCGACGCTGCGGGCAGACATCGACTTCGGCGTGGTGCATGCCCACACGACGTATGGGCGCATTGGCGTCAAGGTCTGGGTTTACAAGGGCGAAGTGCTGCCGCAGCGTGTCCAACCAACCGCAGCTTCCCTGACGGCGGACCTGGCGGCCATTTCCGGCGACTAAGGACCGGCGCGCTGGCGAGCCAGCGAACGCCGATGGGGATCAGGAGCATTCATCATGTTGATGCCAAAGCGGACGAAGTACCGCAAGATGATGCGGGGCCGCAAGACCGGAGCCGCGTATCGCGGTTCCGACATCAACTTCGGGGAGTATGGCCTGCAGGCGACGCAGCCTGCCTGGGTGAGCAGCCGGCAGATCGAGGCCGCTCGCCGCGCCATCACGAACTACCTGAAGCGCGGTGGTAAGGTCTGGATTCGCATTTTCCCGGACAAGCCGGTGACGCAGAAGCCAGCAGAAACCCGCATGGGTTCGGGGAAGGGCAACCCGGAGTTCTGGGTGGCCGTCGTGCGCCCGGGCCGCATTCTGTTCGAGGTGGCCGGTGTGCCGCGTGAACGGGCGGAAGAGGCCCTGCGCCGCGCCGGCATGAAGATGCCGATGGATGTCAAGTTCGTCGAGCGTGAGCACGTGGGCGTGGCTGCGGCCTTCGTCGATGATGCGGAAGAAGGCGCAGCATGAAGCCGGCTGAGATTCGCGCCATGGATGATGCCAGGCTGGCGCAGGAACTGACCGAACTCCAGGGTGAATGGCGCACGTTGCGCTTTCAGCAGGCCGTGGGTCAGTTGACGAATACCGCCCGCATTGGGCAGATCCGCAAGGACATTGCCCGCATCAAGACGGTGCAGACCGAACGGGAAATTGAAGCGGAACTGGCGTCGCTGGCGGGCGCCGGGGCCGAGTAGCCTCTGGCAACCGGAGCGAGGAACAGCATTATGAGTGACAACGTTACTGTAGATAAGCCCGCCAAGGCCCAGAAGACCGAGAAGGTTGGCCGTGTGGTGAGCGACAAGATGGACAAGACCGTCGTGGTCTCGGTGGATTCGGTCCGCCGCCACCCGCTGTATCACAAGCGCATCACGCGCAGCAAGAAGTTCCTTGCGCACGACGAGTCGAACGCCTGCAAGCCAGGCGACCTCGTGCGGATCGAGGAAACGCGCCCGATGTCTCGCCGCAAACGGTGGATCGTGCGCGAAATTGTCGAGCAGGGCATCCAGATCTAGCAGCCGCGGCAAGCGGCCAGGAGCAACCTGGTGATTCAACAGGAGTCGCGGCTGAAGGTCGCGGACAATAGCGGAGCCCGGGAGCTGCTGTGCATTCGCGTGCTCGGCGGGTCCGGACGCAAGTATGGCGGTGTGGGTGACGTGATCATCGCGACCGTCAAGCAGGCCCAGCCGAACGCGGCGGTCAAGAAGGGCGACGTGGTGCGCGCGGTGATCGTGCGTACGGCGCAGGAGTATGGCCGCCCCGACGGCAGCCACATCAAGTTCGACGACAACGCGGCGGTCCTGATCAATCAGGCCGGCGCGCCGCGTGGAACGCGTATCTTCGGCCCGGTGGGTCGCGAGCTGCGCGAGAAGCAGTTCATGCGCATCGTTTCGCTCGCGCCTGAAGTGCTCTAGCCGCCGACACAGAAGTACCAGGAGCACGAGGGAATGCGCAAGATTCGATCCGGCGACACGGTGCTGGTCACCTCCGGCCGGAACAAGGGACAGCAGGGCACGGTCCGCATCAACCTGATCGAGAAGGATCGGGTGGTGATCGAGGGCGTGAACATCGTCAAGAAGCACATCAAGCGAGGCCGCGCACGCCAGGCTGGCATTGTTGAGGTCGAGGCACCGCTGCACGTGTCCAACGTGATGCTTATTTGCCCGTCTTGCAAGCAGCCGACGCGAGTGGGCGTGCACGCTGGCGCTGATGGCAAGAACGTGCGCTTCTGCAAGAAGTGCAACACCGACATTCCACGGCCCGACGCCGGGTAGATCAGCGAATTGTTGTCACATCGCGTGGCGGCCTGAGCGCCGGCAATCGGCGGACCAGGCGAGAACGCCAGACATGAGAAAGAAGTACTAGCTGATGGCTCGACTGCGTGAGAAGTACCGGGAAGAAATTGTTCCGGAGCTGATGAAGGAGTTCAACTACTCCAACATCATGGAAGTGCCGAAACTCGAAAAGATTGTCATCAACATCGGCCTCGGCGAAGCGGTCAGCAACGCCAAGTCGCTCGAGGCCGCGGTGGGCGACCTTACCGCCATTACCGGACAGAAGCCGGTGGTGACGCGGGCCAAGAAGTCGATCGCCGCGTTCAAGCTGCGCGCTGGCATGCCAATCGGCGCGATGGTCACGTTGCGGGGCCCTCGCATGTATGAGTTCCTGGATCGCTACGTCAGCATCACGCTGCCGCGCATCCGGGACTTCCGGGGCGTTTCGCCCAACTCGTTCGATGGCCGGGGCAACTACACGATGGGTCTGCCGGAGCAGATCGCGTTCCCCGAGATCGATTTCGATCGCATCGACAAGTCGCGCGGTCTGGAAATGAGTTTCGTGACCAGCGCCAGGAATGACGAAGAGGGACGGCGGCTCCTTGCCCTGCTGGGCATGCCGTTCGCCCGGACGGAACGAGCAAGCTAGCGCGCGGCAGACGCGCGGAGGAACGTTGAATGGCAAAGAAGAGCAAGATTGTGAAGGCGGAGAAGCCGGCGAAGTTTCAGACTCGCCAGGTGAATCGCTGCAAGACGTGTGGACGAAGCCGGGCATACATGCGCAAATTTGGGGTGTGCCGCATCTGCTTCCGTGAACTCGCGTCCATTGGCCGCCTCCCGGGCGTCACGAAGTCCAGTTGGTAACCGCGCACCAGAGAGGGACGGAGAGGCGCGAGGACTGAGGAGTTAGGAACGCATGAGTGTCAACGATCCCATCAGCGATATGCTGACCCGCATTCGCAACGCAGGCATGGCCCGGCAGTTGGAAACCACAATGCCGTCGACCAAAATCCTGGTGGCGATTGCGAAGATTCTGGAGCAAGAGGGCTACATCGCCGGGTACGACGTCGTGGAGCAGCGCCCGCAGGACAAGCTGGTCGTCAAGCTTCGCTACGGCGCAGACAAGAAGTCGGCCATCCGGGAGATCAAGCGGGTCAGCAAGCCGGGCCTGCGCGTCTACGCGGGCAAGGACGACATTCCCCGCGTGCGCAGCGGCTTGGGCATTGCGGTCGTCAGCACGCCGCAGGGTGTGATGACCGGCTTCGAAGCCCGGCGGCGCGGGATCGGCGGCGAGGTGCTCTGCACCGTCTTCTAAGTGACGGTTGGCGAGACGCATTGTCGATGCAGATCGCGGGAGAATGAGCGATGTCTCGAATTGGTAATCGGCCCATAGCGGTGCCGAATGGTGTGGAAATTGAGATTGCGGACGGGAACGCGGTCACGGTCACGGGCCCGAAGGGCACACTGACCCAGGCGCTGAGCCCGAACATGTCTCTCACCCGGGAGAACGGGACGCTGCTGGTGCAGCGTCCGGACAACGAGCGCGAAAACCGCTCGCTGCATGGCCTGACCCGCACGCTGCTCAACAACATGGTTGTGGGCGTGACAGATGGCTACAAGCGGGACCTGGAGATCCAGGGCGTTGGCTATCGTGCCGCGCTGGACGGCAAGATCCTGGTCCTCTCGGTCGGGTTCTCGCACCCGGTACGCATGACCCCGCCGGATGGCGTGTCCTACACGCTGGATGGCAACACCCGCCTCTCCGTGGTGGGTATCGACAAGCAGCTCGTCGGCGAGGAAGCGGCTCGCATTCGCCGCGTGCGTCCACCTGAACCGTACAAGGGCAAGGGCATCCGCTACGCGGGTGAGCAGGTGCGGCGGAAGGCTGGCAAGACCGGCAAGGCGAAGTAGCGAGGCTCGGGCGGTTCGCCGCTCGCCTCGGCTGAGGAGCATGGATCTATGCGACGCAAGTTTCGCAAGCCGCTGACCAAACGCCAGCGGCGACACGTGCGAGTTCGGGCGAAGGTGTCTGGAACACAGGCTCGCCCCCGGCTGAACGTCTTTCGTTCGTCGGCGCACATCTACGCGCAGGTTATTGACGACGATCGCGGCCACACGATCCTGGCGGCAAGCGACCTGGAGCCGGAAGTGCGTGAGCGCGCCGGCGCGGATGCCAAGAAGAGCGACCGCGCCCGCGCGGTCGGCGAGATCATCGGCGAGCGCGCCAAGGCGGCCGGTATCGATGCCATCGTTTTTGATCGCGGAGGATACCTCTACCACGGCCGCGTGAAGGCCGTGGCCGAGGGAGCGCGCGCCTCAGGGCTGACGTTCTAACAGCGCGCCGCAGGTAGCGCCAAAGGGAGTAACGGATGGATCGGAATCAAGGAGAGCGCGGGCCTCGTCGTCGCTCAGATGATGACGGCGGCAGCGAGTTCGAGGAGCGCGTCGTCCAGATCAACCGCGTCGCGAAAGTCGTGCGCGGCGGCCGCCGCTTCAGCTTCGGCTCGATCGTCGTGGTTGGCGATGGCCGCGGGCGCGTCGGCGCCGGCCTGGGCAAGGCCAACGAGGTACCCGATTCGATTCGCAAGGGCGTCGAAGCCGCCAAGAAGTCGCTGATCAATGTGCCGCTGGAAGGGACAACCATCCCGCACCAGGTGGTGACGTCCTTCGGCGCTTCCACCGTGATGCTGAAGCCGGCCGCGCCTGGTACCGGTGTCATTGCCGGCGGCGGTGTGCGCGCCGTCGTTGAGGCTGCAGGCATCAAGGACGTGCTGACCAAGTCGCTGGGGAGCAACAACCCGGTGAATGTCGTGCGCGCCACGCTGAAGGCTCTCGAGCAGTTGGAGTCGCCAGACGCCATCGCCGAGCGCCGCCGCAAGCAACTGACTGTTCGTCGCCGCGAGCCGGTCGTCCACGCGGAACGTGTGGTTGTGGCCGAGCCCGAGTTCGGGCCTGGTGGTGGTGGCGCCCCGCGTGGCCGCCGCCGCGCGCCGCGCGGAGGAAATAGCAACGCATGAGCGATCAGGAAACCGGACAGCTCCGGATTACGTTGGTACGTAGCACCATTGGGCGCCCGTCGGTGCAGGGCCGAACCGTAAAGGCCCTGGGTTTGCGCAAGCTGAACTCCGTTGTGGTGCGCCCGGACAACCCGTCGATTCGCGGCATGGTCAACAGCATCAGCCACCTGGTCAAGGTGGAAGAGCTGAGTGGCGACGCCGCAGCGGCCACGAAGTAGTAACTCCCGTCCGGGTCGTAGCCGGACGAAAGGGAAGACACCATGCCATTGACACTCGACGATCTGCGCTCGCCAGGGGCTAACCCTGACCGCAAGCGCGTCGGGCGCGGCCACGGCTCCGGCAAGGGCAAGACGGCCGGCCGGGGCACCAAGGGCCAGAAGGCTCGGGCTGGAAAGGGTATCCGGCGCGGCTTCGAAGGCGGCCAGCTCCCGATTCAGAAGCGCCTGCCGTACAAGCGCGGCTTCACCAACATTCACCGCACACCGTGGGAGGTCGTCAACCTCGACCGCCTGACCGATCTGGCAGTGGATGGCCCGATTACGCCGGAAGTGCTCTTTGCCGCAGGGATTACCCGCGGCCTGGAGTTCCCGGTCAAGATCCTCGCTGGTGGGGAACTCTCCTCGGCGCTCGTGGTGCACGCGCATGCCTTCTCCGAGGCCGCAAAGGGCGCCATCGAGGCGCAGGGCGGGTCCGTCTCCGAGCTGACCCGCACCGATGATTGGGTGACAGCCAGGCCACGTACGCGTCGCTTGCCGCTCAACAGCGAGATGAAGAAGGCGCGCGTCGGCAAGGTCGGCGGCGTTTCCCGGCGCGAGGCGCTGGCTGGCGCAGCGAGCCAGGAGGCCTAGCTCGTGGTTCAGGCGCTCTTCACAGCCTTCAAGATTCCCGACCTGCGCCGGCGCATCCTTTTTGTGCTCGGCATGCTCGTCATCTTCCGGTTCATGGCTTCGATTCCGCTGCCGGGAGTGAACCGCGAGGGGCTGCAGGAGTTCATCAATAACAACGCCCTGTTGGGGATTCTGAACCTGTTTTCCGGGAGCAGCCTGCAGAACTTCTCGATCGTCGCGCTGGGGGTGTATCCATACATCACCGCCACGATCATCATGCAGCTCATGACGCCGATCATCCCCTCGTTGAACGAGCTATCCAACGAGGGGCAGGGCGGGCGCAACAAGATCAACCAGTACACCCACTGGCTGACCATTCCGCTCGCGCTGCTCCAGGGCTATGGCCAGGGCACCCTGTTTGCCCGGCAGATGGGGCCAGACGGACGCCCGCTGATCGAGAACTTCGGGTTCCACACCACGCAGTCGACGATCTCCACCATCACGACGTTGATCACCATGACGGCGGGAACCATGTTGCTGGTCTGGATCGGTGAGCTCATCACCGAGTTCGGCATCGGCAACGGCGTCTCGATCATCATCTTCGGTGGCATCGTTGCCTCCTTACCAGGCGCCGTCGCATCGCTGGTCTCCGGCGGCTCGCTTGGCAGCAACGTCGTTGGCTCGATCCTCTTCCTGCTCATCGGGCTGGTCACCATCGTCGGCATCGTCCTCATCAACGAAGGGCAACGGCGCATCCCCGTGCACCATGCCAAACGTGTGCGTTCGGGCCGGATGTACGGAGGCAACACGACCTTCATTCCGCTGAAGGTGAACTCGGCCGGCATGATCCCGCTGATCTTTGCGGTCAGCATCCTGGTGTTCCCGGGCTTGATCGCGCAATTCCTGTCATCGTCCAGCAACCCAACCCTGCGCGCGATTGCCACAGAGATGGCGGTGCTGCTGGCCCCGGATACCATCCAGTACAACATCCTGTACTTCCTGCTGGTCGTAGCCTTTACCTACTTCTACACCATGGTCATTTTCCAGCAGCAGAAGATTTCGGAGAACCTGCAGCGGCAGGGCGCATTCATCCCGGGAGTGCGACCCGGGAAGAATACGGACAAGTACCTGATGAAGGTGCTGAACCGGATCACCCTGATTGGCGCGCTTTTCCTGGGCACCGTGGCGATCATGCCCTTCATCGCGTCCGAGATCACCGGTGTGAACTCCCTGCTCCTCGGCGCAACATCCTTGCTCATCGTGGTTGGTGTCGCCATCGACACCATGCGGCAACTTGAAGCGCAACTCGTGATGCGCAACTACGAAGGATTCATCAAGTAGCTGAGCCTGGCCACCCTGGCGCCAAATCGCCCAGGATCTGCGCTCTGAGGAAGTTTCGACGGTGACGGCACACATCATTCTGCTTGGCCCGCAAGGTTCCGGTAAGGGCACGCAAAGCGAGCGCGTGCGCGCCCGGATGAACCTGGCCTCGATCGCCACAGGGGAGCTCTTTCGCTCGGCAATCAAGGGCGAAACCGAGCTTGGCGCCCGCATCAAGGCGATTTACGACCGGGGCGAACTGGTGCCCGACGACATCACCGTGGCGCTTGTCGAAGAGCGGTTGAATGCGCAGGCCAGCCAGGGGCCACAGGCGGAGCTGGCAGGCGCGCTGTACGACGGATTCCCCCGCACGGCAGCACAGGCACAAGCGCTGGATGACATGCTCGCCCGGCGCGGGGAAGCAGTTACCGTCGCCATCGCCATCGATGTTCCGCGAGAAACGTTGATCGAGCGTCTCTCAGGCCGGCGCGTGTGCTCCGTTTGCGGCCGCGTCTACAACGTGGTGTCCGATCCACCGAAGCAGCCGGGCATCTGCGATGTCGATGGTGGCGCGTTGATTCAGCGCGCGGATGACACGCCCGAGGCTGTAGCCAAGCGCCTGGATCTGTATGAACTCGAGACGGCGCCGCTTGTCGACCGTTACGCGCAGCGCGGGTTGGTGGTGCACATCGATGGCGACCGGTCAATCGATGAGGTAACGGACGCCGTCGTTTCGGCCATCATGGAGCGGTCGGCGGTGGCCAGGGACAGCTCGGCATGATGAGCATCAAGAATGAGGCCGAGATCCAGAAAATGGCGGCGGCGGGGCAACTCGTCGCTTACATCCACTCCCGGCTCGAGCCGCTCATTCAACCGGGTGTCACCACCAGGGAACTCGACGACCTTGCGCGCGACATCATGAAGGAGCGCGGGGCGAAGTCCTCGTTCCTGGGGTACCACGGGTATCCGGCGCACATCTGCACCTCCGTCAACGACGAGATCGTGCATGGCATTCCGGGCAAGCGGCGGCTGAACGACGGTGACATTATCTCGGTCGATATCGGTGTGATCCTGGACGGCTTCAACGGCGACTCGGCGTGGACCTACGGTGTCGGTACGATTTCGCCAGAAGCTGCGCTGTTGATGCAGCAGACAGAAGAAGCGCTCTACCGTGCGGTCGCCGCTGCAGCAACGGGCAATCGCCTGGGCGCTATTGGCCATGCGGTTGAATCCTACGCCCGGCCGCTCGGCCGCGGTATCGTGCGGGAGTACGGCGGGCATGGCATCGGCCGTGCCATGCACGAAGACCCGCACGTTCCCAACGTGGGCTCGCCCGAACGGGGCGTCATCATGCGCACCGGGTTGACGCTGGCCATCGAGCCCATGCTGACAAACGGCAGCGAGGACACGAAGGTGATGCGGGACGGCTGGACCGTCAAGACCAGGGACGGCTCGTTGTCGACACACTTCGAGCACACCGTCGCGGTGTCGCCCGAGGGCGGGCGCGTGTTGACGCAACGGCTCGTACCCGTGCTAGAATAACGCGTTCGGCGCACGCGTGAGCGTGCGTTATTCGTGTGTTTGCCAATGGTTTTGACCGCTATTCTGGGGAACTGGGACGGCGGAACCGAGATAGGGACTGATCATGAAGGTAGCTGCATCGGTGACACGCCGCTGCGACAAGTGCAAGATCATTCGTCGCCACGGCGTGATACGCGTCATTTGCGTCAACCCGCGGCATAAGCAGCGGCAGGGCTAATCGCCTGCGAGCGAGTACAGGAGAGGTCTCAACGTGGCAAGAATTGCGGGCGTCGATCTTCCTCGCGACAAGCGGGTCGAGGCAGCATTGCCCTACATCTACGGGATCGGGCTGCACACCAGCCAGGTGCTGCTGCAGCGGACTGGCATCAACCCCGACACCCGTGTGCGTGAACTTACTGACGATGAAGTGAATCGCTTGCGCGAGATCGTCGACAAGGAAATGCGTGTCGAAGGCGACCTTCGTCGCGAAATCGCGATGAACATCAAGCGCCTGATGGATATCGGATGCTATCGCGGCCTGCGCCACCGTCGTGGCCTGCCGGTTCGCGGCCAGCGCACGCGGACGAATGCCCGCACGCGCCGTGGACCTCGCCGCGCCGTGGGTGGTCGCAAGAAGAAGTAAGTCGTCGCGCGGGGCGCATGGTGGCTGCTCCGCGCACCTCACTGGAGGACATACAGGACAATGGCGGACAAGCGACGAGCCGGGAAGGGCAAGACACGCGTACGGCGCCGAGACCGGAAGAACATTCCTCGCGGCAAGGCCTACGTGCAGGCGACATTCAACAACACCATCATCACCATGACCGATCCAGCGGGCAACGTCATCTCCTGGTCGAGCGCGGGCGCGAACGGCTTCAAGGGAAGCCGCAAGAGCACGCCGTACGCCGCGCAGGTGACGGCCGAGGCCGCCGCGCGCAAGGCGATGGAGCATGGTCTGCGCCAGGTGGATGTGTTTGTGAAGGGCCCGGGCTCGGGGCGCGAGATGGCGATCCGCTCCCTGCAGTCGTCTGGCGTGCAGGTGATTTCGATCACCGACACAACGCCGATCCCGTTCAATGGTTGCCGACCGCCGAAGCGCCGCCGCGTCTAGTCACGCTGGCGTGCGCGCCAGCAGCAGTTCAGTGCCGGGCCCGGCCCGGCGTACGTTCCCATCGCCCCCGTCCGTCAGAGATTCTGTCATGGTCGTTACACGGACAGGGTGCGATACAGCAGGCATGGAGGCAAGGCATCTTGTTGGAGCGACCACAGTTTCATATTGAGACGGTCGAGACGGGTCTGAACTATGGCCGTTACAAGGCGGAACCGATGGAGCCGGGCTACGGCACCACGCTCGGCAACGCGCTGCGCCGTATCCTGCTCCGTTCGCTGGAGGGTGCGGCGATTTCCCGCATCCGGCTCGACAACGTCTGGCATGAGTTTTCCACGATCCCCGGTGTCCGCGAGGACGTGACCGAGATCGTGCTGAACCTGAAGCGGATCCGGCTGAAGCGCAACCTGGACCTCTCGGGCGACGCCCGCGCACACCTGTACGTGCGCGGTGACGCCTCGGGCGAGCGGGTGGTGACTGCTGGCGACGTCGTGTGGCCGGCCGAAGTTGATGTCATCAATCCGGACCAGGTCATCGCGACCATCGATGCTGCCGACGGCGTGATCGACATGGATATCTGGATCACGCAGGATCGTGGGTACAAGGCGGCGGAACTCCAGGAATCGTACGCCATCGGCGAGATCCCCATCGACGCCATCTACACCCCAATCGAGCGCGTCAACTTTGTCGTGGAGCACACGCGCGTCGGGCCGACCACAGACTTTGACCGGCTGATCATCGAGGTGCTGACCGACGGCACGATCGAGCCAGACGACGCGCTGGCCGAGTCGGCGCGCATCCTCGCGCGGCAGGCGGAAGTGTTCGCCGGTCTCGACCAGCGTCAAGAGACCGAAGAGAGCAGCTCGGGCCTGGCGATCCCCGATGAAATCCTGAACAAGCCGCTCGTCGATCTCGGGCTCTCCCCGCGCGTCCTGAACGCGCTGCGCAGCCGCCAGATCGAGCGTGTCGGCCAGGTGTTGACCATTGAGCCGGATCAACTCCTCTCGATCCGCAACTTCGGGCCGCGTTCGCTGACGGAGCTGCGGGAGAAGTTGTCCGAGTTCGGATACCTGCCCGAGGGCGATGTTGGCATTGCCAGCACGGGCTACCTGGATGGCCTCGATCTCGAGGACGAGGGGTCCGAGGAATTTGACGCGGATCTGCTTTCCGCAACGGATGAGGATATGGCCGAGGCCGTCGCGTTGCTGCGCGGCGCGGGCAGCAATGAGGAGAACCTGTCATGAGGCACCGCAAGGCTGGCCGCAAGTTTGGCCGGAACCCAGCCCAGCGGCAGGCGCTGCTGCGGCAGTTGACCATTTCCATGATCAACGATGAGCGCATCACCACCACCGAGGCCAAGGCCAAGACCCTGCGCCCGATTGTTGAGAAGCTCGTCACCATCGCTCGTGAGGATTCGCTTCACCACCGGAAGCTGGTGATGTCGAAGATCGACAACGAGAAGGCAACCACCAAGCTGTTCGAAGTCATTGCACCGCGCTTCGAGGAGCAGCCTGGCGGCTACCTCCGGATTTCAAAGCTGGGTCAGCGCCACGGCGACGCCGCGCCGCAGGCGTTGATCGAGTTTATCGAGGCCTAGGCCGGAGCGGATGCCCAGCTACCGGCTGACGCTCTCCTACGATGGGACAGCGTTCGCCGGTTCGCAGATTCAACCGGGCCAGCGCACCGTGCAAGGTGAACTGGAATCGGCGCTGCGGCGGCTGGGCGGTTTGGGGGCGTCCTCGACGTTCGCGGGGCGGACAGATCGGGGAGTTCATGCCTTTGGGCAGGTCGTGGCGGTGACGTTCCCGGAATGGCGGGCCACGGCAGGCGAGCTGGAGCGGGCCCTCGCGGCCCGGCTGCCGGGAGACATCGCGGCGAGGCAGGTCAGTGAGAGCGATCACGCCTTCAACCCGCGTTTCGACGCGGCCTGGCGGGAGTATCGTTACTGGCTCGCTCCGGGGGTAGCAAGCCCCTTCCTGGGGCGGTATGCCTGGCTGCTGCGGGACGGTCTCAATTCCGCCCGCATGAATCAGGCGGCCGCAAGCCTCCTCGGGACGCACGATTTTGCGTCGTTCGCCGGTGGAGGTGAGGGGGTTCCGTGGTCCGAGCGTGCGGCCCGGAAACGCGGTACCACCCGGACATTGCTCAGGTGCGCGGTGCGCACGCTGGAGCTGACGCCCGGCCCGGGCCGGGATGCTGACGCAGTGGCGCTCGAGTTTCGGATCGCGGCGGATGGATTCTTGCCGCGTATGGTGCGAAACATCACCGGCGCGCTGGTCGAAGTCGGGCAGGGCCGGCAAGAACCGGCCTGGATAGGCGAGATACTGGCCGCGAAAGATCGGCGGCAGGGGTCAGAGGTCGCGCCGGCCCACGGTTTGACGCTTTGGCGCGTCGGGTATCCCGGCGACGCACTGGTAGATGAGTAGTGGCGTCCCGGGCGGGGCCGCCCGGCAGAGTGGTTGAGGAGTCTGGATATGGAACGGCGCACGTGGTCGCCAAAACTGGCGGATACCCGAACTGGGAAGCGTTGGTACATCGTTGACGCAGAGGGGCAGACCCTGGGTCGCCTGGCGTCGGTTATCGCGGCCACCCTCCGTGGCAAGACGAAGCCGACGTACTCCCCGCACATGGACATGGGCGACTATGTCATTGTCATTAATGCCGAAAAGGTCGCGGTGACGGGCAAGAAGGAAGTCCAGAAGGAATACTTCCGCCACTCGGGGTATCCGGGTGGATTGCGCCGCCAGAACCTGAAGGAAGTGCGCGCGGCGCACCCGGAGCGGATCATCGAGGGCGCGGTGCGCGGCATGCTTCCCAAGAATGTGCTGGGCGAGCAGCAGTTGCGCAAGCTGAAGGTGTACGTGGGATCTGACCACCCGCACGCGCAGCAGAAGCCAGAATCGCTGCCGCTGTAACGGCATTCGGACGCACAGGTAGCAGGAGAAAGACGATTATGACGGACGCGGGTTACATCTGGAGCGTGGGGCGGCGCAAGACAGCCGTTGCCCGCGTCCGGCTCTACCCGGGGTCGGGGAAAATCACGGTCAACGGCAAGCCGGCCACCGACTACTTTGGTGGGCGCCTGATCCACCAGCAGTCGCTGCGTGACCCGCTGGCGCTCACCGGCACGCAGGAGCGCTTTGACATCACCGTCCGCGTGGTGGGCGGTGGCGTCTCCGGTCAGGCCGGGGCGATCCGCCACGGCATCGCGCGGGCGCTGATCAAGTTCGACGGCGATCTGCGCCCGTCCCTGAAGCGCGCCAAGATGCTGACGCGCGACGCCCGGGTCAAGGAGCGCAAGAAGGTCGGTCTGAAGCGCGCACGTAAGGCGCCTCAGTACACGAAGCGCTAATTCATCCGATCGTCGCAACTCGTCCCCCTCGGTGGCAAACCACCGGGGGGATTTTTGTCTAGGGCGGTGATGCTGGTGCTGACTCAACGCCGAGTTTTGATTCGGGGGATCGCCACGTGGCGTTGGCTCCGATTGCAGACGGCGTCCGATCCGTTACCTTGACGCCCCGACATTCCGCGGTGCAGGAGGAGGGCACGGTGATGCACGATGTCGATGTCGTGATTGTCGGAGCGGGGTTTGCTGGCCTTGTCGCCGCACGCGACCTTCGCGAGCGGGGGTTTCAGGTACTGGTGCTGGAAGCGCGTGACCGCGTCGGCGGGCGCGCCTACACCCGCCCGTTCGCCGGCACCGGCCAGATGGTGGAGTTCGGTGGTGCCTGGTTCGATGCTGACTTCCACACGCCAATGCGCGAGGAGGCCGAACGATATCGCGTCGCCATCGGACCTGGGCTATCCTGCGAGGCGGTTCGCTGGTTCACGGGCGGGCGGCTTCGCGACGGACTGCCGGTCGATCGCGCCGACATTGCGAACCTCGAGCGAGTCATTGTTGACGCTATCGCCGAAGGTCGATCTCTCACGGACGCCTCACCAGCGCGTTTGCGCCAGTACGACGCCATCTCCCTCGCCAGTTGGCTTGAGAGACAGCAGGCATCACCAGCAACCCGCGATGTCATCTACGGGTTCACGACCCTCATGACTGGCGCCGATCCGTCGCGAGTACCGGTTATGGGTTCACTGCGAGCGGTTGCCGATCTCGGCGTGTTCTATCGGTACTTCGATGAACTCCGCAACGTTGTGTCCGCCGGTACCCGCACGCTCGCCGAAGCCATCGCTGGCGAAATCCGTGGGGAATTGCGCCTCAACACCGCCGTGCGCGCGGTTCGCCAAACGACCGACGGCGTGGCGGTCATCGCAGATGCAGGTGAATTTGTCGCGGACTACTGTGTCATGGCCGTGCCGGTGAACGCGCTCGGTGGGATTTCCTTCGATCCACCCTTCGATCCGAAACGTGCTCACTTCATTGAGCAAGGCCATGTGTGCCGGATGACCAAGGTGTGGATGCTCGCGACCGGCGTGCCAGAGAATATGCTTGGCGCGGGTTGGCAGACTCCGTTCTACTGGCTCAGCGCCCAGCGGCGGGTTGGCGAGGCCCAGCTCGTGGTGGCATTCGCGCTCGAAGGGGCACTTGACCCGACCGACCGCGACGCCGCAGAGCGCGCGCTCCGGGCCTACGCTCCGGAATCGCATGTCCTTGCCGTTGATTCCCATGATTGGGTGAGCGACCCCTACGCGCAAGGCGGGTGGTTTGTCCCGCCGGCGGGCTGGTTCGACGCCCGCAGGGTATTGGCGGCGCCCCACGGAAGGGTGCTGATGGCGGGGTCAGACGTCGCGCCGGAGCATGGTGGCTGGATTGCAGGCGCCGTCGCGTCCGGTCGTGCGGTAGCCGCCGATCTTGCCGACCGGCTTGACGCATACGCAGTGTGACAGGCGGCATTCGGATCGTCATAACACCAGCGTGACAACATTTCAGAAGCTATCCTGAGACCGTTTCCCGGGGCCGGTTCGCTGGTCGGCTTCTCGAGAGGCTGCAACTGCTCTTACTTGCGCCATACAGCCCGGAGTTGCGACCGCCGAGCCGTTCCGGTTCCTGGTCGACGAAATCGTCGCCGACCAGGCCGTGCCACCATTACCGAGACAGAGACAGACTGGCAAGATGTGATCAGGATTGGCGCAGCTTCTCCAGAATCGCGAATGTGCGTTGCATCGCGAAGTCCCGGGTGCGTTGATCAAATGAAGAGGAGCCGGGCATCATGAACCCGTGCTCAACCCCGGGGAAGATATCGACCTCCAGGTTGGTCATGCCGCGTGCCGCCTCCGTGAACGCTGCCAGCACCGGGGGTGGTGCGATGTGATCCTGGTCTCCCCAAATCAGGCACATTGGCTCAGTGACACCGGCCAAGTCCTCAAGGAAGGCGAGCATCTGCGACCCGTGGCAGGATACACCTGCCTGAAAGCCGAGTCGCTTCGGCCCGATGATGGCGAATGGCCCCCCGTAGCAGAAGCCCATGATGATCGCCCGGCCATTCCACCGCGGTTGTGTCTTGAGATACGCAAGGGTGTCCAGGAAATCCTGTTCGTTCTCCGTTAACCGTTCCAGGCGAGGCTGAGACCGGCTGCGCGTGAGAGGATCGCCCGACGGAAGCGGACCGGGCACGGTCCTCCAGAACAAGTCCGGTGCGACGGCAAGGTGTCCCTCGGCAGCAATCGCGTCGGCGATATCGCGCAGGTCGGTGTCCACTCCATCAATGGAACACGCCAGAACAACGGCCGGCGTCGGCTGCTCGCCTGACGGAAAGGCGACGTAGCAGTCGAATGATTCGCCTTCGCTGGCGGGTACGCGGACATCCAACCCAGCCATCGTCACTCCAGATCACTTCTGGCAGATGTACGGTGATTCGAAAACAGCGTTGCGGTGACCCGGCTACGCACCCCGAGACGAACGGCTCTGTTCGAAGCGGTCAAGGTCCTGGCGCAGGGCGCTGATATGCAGCATGTTGCGCTCGATGATGTAATCCGCGGCGCGACGGGTGTTCACGGCGACCGCCCGCGGGGTGGCGGGAAGCGGGCTGAGCCGGGAAGAGGCAACCGCCACCATGAGCGGGCTCTCGCGGTCCAGGGCCGCGTGCAGCGCCCGGCAGGCCACGCGATCCAGCCCAACGGCGTTGCGCGAGGGAGCGGTGTCCCGCACCCGCAGGAGCTGCAAGCGCTGACCCAGACGGGTGACGGCGGCTTCTGCCTCCCAGGTCGGGTCCAGCCGCCCGGTCAGGTCAAGCGCGACGCCGAGGTCCCACTCTTCGGCAAAATGGCGCAGCGCACCAAGCTGCACGAGGTGCGGCCTGCCGCCGCGGAGGTGGGACGTTCCCACACCTATCAGGAGCCGCGAAGACGACGCAGCCTGCAGGTCCATGACTTGCCGGCTGAGGTCACGGTATTGGAGCGATGACGCAAGCAGGACCAGGCCCGGCGGCTCGCCGTCCTGGCGCTCGCTCACATGCTGCACCAGTCGGCGGCTGCGTTCAGACAGGGCCGTGCCGATGGGGAGCCAGAGGCTGGCGGTGGGAACGTAGGCCTGGCGATTGCCGGTACGGCTGGCGAACCAGGAGGCAACCGCCGAACTGGCATCCTGATCGAGCGCGCTCAATCCGGCGTCGGCCGCGAGATGCTGGCTCATCCAGGCAGGCATGAGTGCGCCGCGCGTAGATAGGGCGACGGTGATCAGGGCGTTGAGCGGTCGGCGGGACATAATTGCTGTTTCCCGGGGCGACCATCCGGCGGCAAACAATGTCGAACTGGCCGGATGTGCGCCCGAGTCTAGCACCGTGGCTGGAGCCCGCTCAATGCCGACGCGGAACCGTCAGCCGCGTCCCGCGGGTGGCCAGCACCACAGGCCCGCCAAAGACCGATTCAGCTTCATGGAGCGCCTGGAATGGATCGTTTTCGGCCCAGAGATGTGTCAGCAGGAGGAGTTCGGACCCTGCATCGCGGGCGAGCAGGCCCGCCTCCTCCGGGGTAAGGTGCCCACGGGTGGCAAACGGCTCCTCGGTGTTCGGTCTGGCGGTGCCTTCTGCAATCACCAGGGAGGCACCCGAGGCCAGCGGCAGCAGATCCGCCGTCGGGCCGGTGTCCGCCGAGTAGAACAGGTCCCCCTCTCGTCCAGCGGAAACGCGAATGGCCCAGCAGGGAACATAGTGGACGGTCGGCCGAAACCGCAGTGTCAGCGATCCAATCTGCAACGCATCAGCGGGGTCGTACTCGCGAACGACGAAGGAGTCGTAAAACGCGCTGCCATCCGTTTCGCCCGCGAACACGCGAGCGGCGTCGGTGAGGAACGATATCCCGCCCGGCGGAACCCAGAGCGGTATCGGCGCGGGAGCCGAGACCGGGTTGTAGGCAAGTGCGTAGCGGAGAGTGAAAACATCAAGCATGTGGTCCAGATGCAGGTGGGAGAGGACGACCGCATCGAGCTGCCGAAAATCGAGATGGAGCCGGAGTTCCGGAAACGTGCCGGGACCGAGATCCAGCACGATCTGGGTGCCGGCTTGCTCGATCAGATAACCGCTGCATCCCTGCCCAGGGCTGGCCCCAGCCGCGCTTCCACCAAGAACCGTGACTTCCATTGCCTTGCGTTGCTCCTCGCTCTGAGACGATGCAACGCCCATTGTGGCAGAAGGGCAGACGCCGACGCATTGACGAGAAAGAGGTGAAACGATAAAATTGTCCGAATCGCCTAGCAGAGGGACCGAGTGGCGCATACCATCAAACCAGATTCGGCGGCAACGCCGTCTCCCGGACCGCAAGGGGCCGCGAGGCGGTTTTTTTCTGCGTGGACCATTGCGTCATGACTGCCGCAACCTTGCTCCGTGGCGGGCATGTCGTTGATCCATCGCTCGGGCTTGACGGGCCGGCCGATGTTCGGTTGCGGGATGGACGTGTCGCTGCCGTCGGCAAACTTCAGCCTGAAGGGGCTGAAAAGGTCCTGGATGTCGATGGCCTGGTAGTGACACCCGGCTGGATCGACGTTCATGTCCACCTGCGGGAGCCCGGCCAGGAGTGGAAGGAAACGATCGGGACGGGAACGCAGGCGGCAGCGGCAGGCGGGTTCACCACCGTGTTCTGTATGCCGAATACCCAACCCGCGCTCGATACCGTGTCTGCTCTTGAGGAACTGCGGCGGCGCGTTGCGCGCGACGCCGCCGTCCGCGTTCACCCCATCGCGACAATCAGTGAGGGGCGACGTGGCACGCGGCCGGCCGACTACGTGGCCTTGGCGCGGGCCGGGGCCGTGGGCTTCTCCGACGACGGGGAATCAACCGCTGACTCCGGCATCATGGTAGAGGCGCTTCGTGCGTCCGCGAAACTAGGCGTGCCGGTCATGGTGCACTGCGAGGACCCGAAGCTTATTGGTGGCGCGATGCATGAGGGGGAGGTATCCGCCCGGCTCGGCGTCAGGGGGATTCCGGCGGCGGCCGAGGAGATCTTCATCGAGCGCGATCTGGCGCTCGCCGCCACAACCGGCGGTTGGCTGCATGCCTGCCATGTCTCCACAGGGAAAGGGATCGCCGAAATTGACCGGGCGCGCCAGGCCGGCGGCAAGGTGACGGCCGAGGTGATGCCGCACCACCTCGTGATGAGCGACGAGTGGGTGGGTGGCAGCCGGAGACTGGAATTGGTTGGCGACACCCGGCAGGACGGTGCGCCGGCTGACCCCGATACCAAGGTGAACCCGCCGCTGCGTCCACCATGTGATGCGGCCGCCCTGCTGGCTGCGCTGCGATCAGGCAAGTTCGAGATCATCTCGACCGACCATGCGCCCCACGCGGCCTTTGAGAAGCAGGGCAAGTCGCTGCAGGCGGCCGCGTTCGGTCTCAGCGGCAGCGAGTTTGCCCTGCCGAGCCTGATGGCGCTCCACCTTGCCGGGCTGCTGAGCCTCAGCGACATCGTGGCGGCCATCAGCACGCGCCCGGCCAGGTTGTGGGGCCTGCCAGGAGGCAGCCTGCGCCCCGGTTCAATCGCGGATGTGACGGTCTTCGATCCCCACGAATGGTGGATTCCGCAGCGCGAAACGCTGCTCTCGCGTAGTACCAACAGTCCGCTGGTCGGCCTGGAGTTACAGGGCAAGACGAAGGTGACCTTCGTGCAAGGAGATATACGGCACTGTGACTGGTGATGCTTTCAGTGCAGCGCCTACGCCGCGTAAGCGCTACGCACCACCGGCAAATGCTGCCCTGGCGCTGGCGGATGGCCACGTGTTCCGGGGCACAGGCTTCGGCGCTCAAACCGATGCGGCGGGCGAAGTGGTCTTCACCACCACCATGGTGGGCTACCAGGAGGTCTGCACCGACCCTTCGTTCCAGGGCCAGATCGTGTGCATGACCTACCCCTTGATCGGCAACTACGGCATTCTCCCCGAGGGGGATGAATCCCGTCGGCCGTGGATCTCCGGCCTCGTCGTGCGCGAAGTCTGTGAGTTGCCCAGCCATGATGGTTCGACCGGGACGATCAATGACTTCCTGAAAGCACACGGTATCCCCGGCATCGCGGGAGTGGATACCCGCGCCCTCACGCTCCACATCCGGGAAGCCGGCGACATGCGGGCAGTCTTGGTGCAGAAGGCAGGTGCCCTGAGCGACGAAGAGCTTGTCGCTCGCGCCCAGGCTGCGCCACTCCCAGGAGACTATGACGCCGTGGGAGTGGTCGCCAACCCGGAGCGCGAGGAGCTGCCGGCGGCGGGTCCGCACGTAGTCGTGGTGGACTGCGGTGTCAAGCGCAACATCGTCCGCTCGCTCACGAAGCGAGGCGCGCGCGTCACCATCGTGCCGTTTGGCACGTCGCTTGCGGAGATCGAGGCGCTGAAGCCGGATGGCGTGGTGGTTTCGCCAGGGCCGGGTGATCCGGCCTATCTCGATGAGGGGCAAGCGGTCGTCTCCGGGATCGTGGAGCGGGGTATCCCGTACTTCGGCATCTGCCTTGGCCATCAGCTCCTGGCGCGCTCGATCGGCGCGGACACCCGTAAGCTGAAGTTCGGGCACCGGGGCGGCAACCACTCCGTGCAGGACCTGAAGACCGGGCTGGTCACCATCACGTCGCAGAACCACGGGTACGAAGTCGATGCCGGCACGGTCCCGCAGGACGAGGGGTGGGAAGTGCGGCTGATCAACCTGAACGACGGTTCGGTTGAGGGGTTGTCTCACCGTGAGCTTCCGGTCTTCACCGTGCAGTTCCACCCGGAATCCTCGCCGGGTCCACTCGACAACGACTTCCTCTTCGATGATTTCCTGAGCACGATCGCCGTGAACGGAGCCACCAGGTGACAGACGTTCAGCGACCAGAGAGCGTCCTGGTCTTGGGTTCCGGCCCCATCGTGATCGGCCAGGCCGCTGAGTTTGACTACGCCGGCACGCAGGCATGCCGTGCCCTGCGGGAGGAGGGGATTCGCACCATCCTGGTGAACTCCAACCCCGCCACTATCATGACCGATGAAGACGTCGCGGACGCCGTCTACATCGAGCCGCTTACCCCCGAGGTCGTACGGCGCGTGATTCAGCGCGAACGCCCGGAAGGGCTGCTGCCGACGCTTGGTGGCCAGACGGGACTCAACCTGGCGGTGGCCGTGGCCGAGCGGGGCATCCTGGATCGGTACGGGGTGCGGCTGCTGGGCACACCGCTGGGGGCCATCCAGCAGGCCGAGGATCGCGCCCTCTTCCGCGATTTGCTCATCGAACTGGGTGAACCGGTCGTCGATAGCGAGATCATCACCTCGCTCGATCAGGCGCTGGAGTTCGTCAAGCGCGTGCCGCTGCCGCTGGTCATCCGCCCGGCCTACACCCTTGGCGGTACCGGGGGTGGGGTGGCGACCACCCCCGCCGAGCTGGAGAGCATCGTCTCCAGCGGCCTGAACGCAAGCCCGATTCACCAGGTGTTGCTGGAGCGCTCACTCGCCGGGTGGAAAGAAATCGAGTATGAGGTGATGCGTGATGCCGGTGGCACCTGCATCACGATCTGCAACATGGAGAACTTCGACCCGATGGGGGTGCACACCGGCGACAGCATCGTCGTTGCGCCGTCGCAAACCCTCACGGACGACGAGTACCAGATGCTTCGCACCTCGGCCCTGCGCATCATCGACGCGCTGGGGATCGAGGGCGGGTGCAACGTGCAGTTCGCGCTCGATCCGCACTCCATGAACTACGCCGTGATCGAGGTCAACCCGCGCGTCAGCCGTTCCTCGGCGCTGGCCTCAAAGGCGACGGGGTACCCCATCGCCCGCATGGCGGCCAAGATCGCCATCGGGCGGCGCCTGCACGAGCTGGTCAACCCGGTGACGCAGAAGACGACGGCGGCGTTTGAGCCGGCGCTGGACTACGCGGTGGTGAAGATTCCGCGCTGGCCTTTCGACAAGTTCAGCCGGGCCGAACGCACCATCGGCACCCAGATGAAGGCCACCGGCGAAGTGATGGCCATCGATCGCTCCTTCGAGGGCGCGTTGCAGAAGGCGGTGCGCTCGCTGGAATCGGGCGCGAAGGATCTGCTCTGGGAAGATCCGACGTGGTCCCTGGATTCGATCCTGGAGTTGGTACAGCGACCCAATGATCTCCGGCTGTGGGCCGTTACGGCGGCGCTGCGACGCGGGGTCGAGGTCGAGAGATTGCACGATCTGAGCAAGATCGACAACTGGTTCCTCTACAAGCTACGGGGCCTGGTCGAGCTGGAGCAGCAACTCCAGACCGAGGAGATCACGCCGGAACTGCTTTGGCGGGCCAAGCGGGCTGGTTACAGCGATGAGACGATCGGGCGGCTGGCCAGGAGCAACGCGGCGGCCATCCGGGAGCAACGCGAAGACGCCGGCATGTTCCCCGTCTACAAAATGGTCGATACCTGCGCCGGCGAGTTTGCGGCAGCTACGCCCTACTTCTATTCCACCTACGAGTTGGAGGACGAGGCGCTGCCGATCAGACGCGAGCGCGCGGTCGTGATTGGGTCCGGCCCGATCCGTATCGGGCAGGGGATCGAGTTCGACTACTCGGCGGTACAGGCGGCCAGTGCTCTCCAGGATGGGGGCGTGGCCTCCATCATGATTAACTCCAACCCGGAGACCGTCTCCACCGACTTCGATGCCTCCGACCGGCTCTATTTCGAACCGCTTGACACGGAAAGCGTCTCCGAAATCCTGCGTCATGAGTCGGACAGCGACGAGATTGGCAGTGACGTGCCAGTCATTGTGCAGTTTGGCGGGCAGACGGCGATCAACCTGGCGGAGCCGCTGACGGAGTTCGGTGTGCCGATTCTCGGCAGCCAGCTCGACGCCATCGACCTCGCGGAAGACCGCCATCGTTTCGAAGGCTTCCTGCGCGGCCTCGGGATTCCGCAGCCGCCGGGCGCCGCCGTCACGTCGCTGAACGACGCCCGCGCCATCGCCAGCCGCATCGGCTACCCGGTGCTGGTGCGCCCCTCCTACGTGCTCGGTGGACGAGCCATGGAGGTCGTGTATGGGCAGGATCAACTGGCGCGCTACATCCGCAACGCGGTGGACCTACGGCCAGAGCACCCGGTGCTGATTGACAAGTACCTGGTGGGCCGCGAAGTCGAGGTAGACGCCATTGCCGATGGGGAGCAAGTCCTGATCCCCGGCATCATGGAGCACATCGAGCGCGCGGGGGTGCACTCCGGCGACTCATTCGCGGTCTACCCCGCCATCAACCTCTTCCCGGCCGAAGTCGACACCATTGTCGATTACACGACGCGGATCGCACTCGGGCTCAACGCGCGCGGCCTCATCAATATCCAGTTCGTCATCCACGCCGGGCGCATCTACGTGCTGGAGGTCAACCCGCGTGCGTCCCGCACGGTTCCGTTCCTGAGCAAGGCGACCGGGGTGCCCATGGTGGAGCTCTCTACCGGCATCATGCTTGGCCGCACACTCAAGGAGCAGGGATACCAGGGCGGACTCTGGCCAAGGCAGCCGCTGGTTGCGGTCAAGGCCCCCGTCTTCTCGATGGCAAAGCTTCGCGGCGTCGATGTGCACCTTGGCCCGGAGATGAAGTCCACGGGCGAGGTCATGGGGATCGACCGCAACTTCGAGGCAGCGTTCTACAAGGCGCTCGTGGCGGCGGGGCTTGCCATTCCGCATCACGGTTCCATTCTCATCACGCTGGCGGACGAAGACAAGGCGGATTCCGTCGAGATGATCCGGCAGCTCGTCCGCATGGGCCACAAACTGTACGCTTCCGAAGGCACTGCCGCGCTGATCGAGCGCCACGGCATGCCCGTGCAAATGGTGACGCGGCGCATTGGGCGCGGGCATCCAGACACGCTGGATGTCATCCTGGACCGCACGGTGAACTGCGTGATCAACACCCCGGGGCCGGCCGACAAGGAAATCCTGGACGGCCTGGAGATCCGCCGCGCCGCGGTGGAACGGGGTGTGCCATGTATCACATCGATCGATACGGCGCGCACCATCGTCGCCGCGATGTCGAAGAGCGACGCCGTCTACAGTGTGCAGCCGTACCCTGAATACCGGCAAAGCGGGACCGGATACTAGCGGGCACGTCACGAGGTACAGGTGGTTCAGCAACTGGCGAGGCAATCAGGCACGGGGAGTAACCGCGAGTTCGACGGAACCATCGTGTCCGTGGAATCGATCATGGGTGATGCGCTGCTGGTCTCCGTGACCGCGCCGCCACCTGTGGTCCAGCGCCTCCTGCCGGGTCAGTTCTTCAACATCATCTGCCGCTTCCCAACGTCGCTGGATCCCCTCCTGCGGCGGCCGTACTCGGTCTTTCGCGTGGATCAGGCCGCGAGCACGCTCACGTTCCTGGTGCGCCCGTTTGGCCGGGGCAGCGCGTGGCTGGCAGACCGTAAGCCTGATGAAGTGATCGGGCTCCTCGGTCCGCTGGGCAACAGCTTCACGATCAACGAACGGGCGGAGCGGCTGCTGATGCTGGCTGGGGGTGTGGGCGTCGCGCCACTCGTGATGCTGGCGGACGAGGCGACCGCCCGCGGGCTCGACGTCGTCTTCGTAATGGGCGCCGCCAACGAAGATGGGTTGCTCGCCCCGGTCGAACTCCCGCTGGGCGTAGAGTACCTGGCAGCCACCGACGACGGCAGCCGGGGGCATCACGGCCTGGCTACCGACGTGGTCGCGCAGTACGTCTCCTGGTCGGATCAGATCTTCGCCTGTGGCCCGGAACCGATGTACCGCACCCTCCGTGATGTGGTAAACCCGCTGCGGGTCAACCGCAAACCGCCCGTGCAGGTATCGGTGGAGCGGGGAATGGCGTGCGGGCTGGGCGCGTGTCTCGGCTGCGTCGTGGAGACGAGGCGCGGCATGATCGCCTCCTGCGTGCAGGGACCGGTGTTTGAGCTTGATGACCTGGTGATCCTGTGAACGACTCAACGATGCCCGTCGATCTGAGCGTTGACCTCGCGCCGCGCAACCCGCGCGAATTGATCCTGCGCAACCCGGTCATCCCGGCCTCCGGCTGCTTCGGTTACGGCGAGGAGTACGCCAGCGTCATCGACGTGCAGCGCCTCGGCGCGTTTGTCAGCAAGGGCATTACCCCGGAAAAGCGCTCCGGCAATGCTATGCCGCGCATACTGGAAACCCCGGCGGGCATGTTGAATGCTATCGGGTTGCAGAACCCGGGCATTCGTGACTTCGTCCGCAAGTACCCGCCAATGTGGGAGACGTGGGACGTTCCAGCCATCGTCAACATCTCGGCCGAATCGGTCGGTGATTACGCGGACATGGCGCGCATCCTGGATGAGGTCCCGGGCGTCGCGGCGCTGGAGGTCAACGTCTCCTGCCCGAACATTGCGCGCGGCGGCTACTGCTTCGGGTGGGACCCGGACATGACCGCTGAAGTGACGCGCGCCGTGCGGAATGCCACCACGCTGCCCGTCATCGTCAAGCTGAGCCCCGGAGCCACGGATGTCGTCTCCGTCGCGCAGGCAGCTGAATCCGCCGGTGCCGATGCGATCTCGCTGGTGAACACCCTCGTCGGCATGGCGATCGATGTCCGGCGGCGGAAACCGCTGTTGGCAAACCAGACGGGCGGTCTCTCTGGACCAGCCATCAAGCCCATTGCGGTGCGCATGGTCTACCAGGTCGCCGCTGCCGTCGATGTGCCGGTGATCGGAATGGGCGGCATCATGAGCCTGAACGACGCGCTGGAATTCTTCATGGCTGGCGCGAGCGCGATCCAGCTTGGCACCGCCATCTTCGTTGACCCTGGTCTCCCGATCAGGCTGATCGACGAGTTGGGCGCGTGGCTGGAGCAGGAAGGCTTCCCGTCCCTGGCGCAGCTTGTCGGTATCGCGAACCCCGGTTTCCATGCCGGGGTGGCCCCGGCGCTGGCGGTGGAAACGTGAAGTACCTGATGCCGCTCCTGCTGCTGGTGCCGATCACGTTCTTCCTGGAATGGACGCACACGGGTGGCGAAACGGCGGTCTTCGTGGCGTCCTCGCTGGCGCTGATCCCGCTGGCGGGCCTGCTCGGCAAGGCCACCGAAGACGCGGCGCACTACACCGGTCCCAAGATCGGCTCGCTGCTCAATGCGACGTTGGGCAACGCGGCGGAACTGATCATCACCATCATGGCGTTGCGGGCTGGCCTCGTCGGGGTCGTCAAGGCCTCCATCGCGGGGTCCATCATTGGCAACGTGCTAGTCGTGCTGGGCGCGTCGCTACTCGTCGGTGGACTCAAGCACGGCATCCAGACGTTTGACGCGCGGTCGGCTGGCGCAAACGCGACCATGATGATCCTGGCGGTGGTGGCGCTCACCATGCCGGCGGTCTTTGCGCACAGCAGCTACCAGGGCGAGACGACAGATCTGGAGCACCTCCAGTTGATCAGCGATGGCATGGCCGTCGTCCTGATCATCATCTACGTTCTGTACGTCTTCTACACGCTCACGGCCGAGCCCACCGCCCACGATGAGCCGCATCCCGGCAAACCTGGCCTTTCTCTGCCGGTCGCCATTGGCCTGATGGCCGCCAGCACGATCGGCGTGGTGTTCATGAGCGAGGTGCTGGTCGGCTCAATCGAGCCCGTCGCCGAGGCGTGGGGGCTATCGGAACTCTTCATTGGTGTCATGCTGGTGCCCCTGGTCGGCAATATCGCCGAGCACATCGTGGCCGTACAAATGGCCTACCAGAACAAGATGGATCTCAGCCTCGGGATCGCGGTTGGCTCTGGCCTGCAGATCGCCCTGTTCGTAACGCCGGTGCTGATCGGGGTCAGCGTCCTCATGGGTACGCCCATGACCCTGGTCTTCAACCAGTACGAACTCGCGGCGCTGGTTGGGGCCTCCCTGATTGCGGCCATGATCTCGGTGGATGGCGAATCGAACTGGCTTGAGGGCGCGCAGTTACTCGGCCTCTACCTGATGCTGGGTATTGCCTTCTTCTTTGCGTAGCAGACCAGTGGGGGACAGATGTCAGTCGAGCGTGACGTCCTGGAGAACCTGCGCACTTCGGGCGCGTTGAAAGAAGGGCACTTCCTGCTCTCGTCCGGGCGTCACAGCGACCGCTACGTGGAGAAGTTTGACCTCTTGCGCCAACCCTCCGCGACCTCCCGCGCCTGTGAAGGGTTCGCGGATGCCTTCCGCGACAGCCGCGTCGATGTCGTCGCGGGGCCCACGACCGGCGGGATCATCCTTGCGTTCGAGGTTGCACGCCAGCTTGACGTGGCCGCAGCCTACGCCGAGCGCAAGAACGAGGGATCAGGTCGAGAGTTCCGGCGCGGGACGACGTTCGCGCCGGGTAGCCGGGTGCTGGTGGTCGATGACATCCTGACGACCGGTGGTTCTGTGCGCGAAACGCTCGAGGCGCTGCGGGGTCACCCGGTCGAAGTGGTTGGTATTGGCATCCTGGTCGACCGCAGCGGCGGCAACGTCGATTTTGGCTTGCCGGTGCGCGCGCTGGCGAACATGCAGATTGAAACCTGGGAACCGGACGACTGCCCGCTCTGCGCGCGGGGCGTACCGCTGATCAAGCCCGGCACGACCCCAGGGGCGGGAACGGCCTAGCCGTGCCCCTCGTGGGCGTGCTCCATGCGGACCCTGAGCTCATCGTGGAGTGCCTCCAGGTCCGTCATGCGCTGGTCGATCTGCACGAGCAGGTCGGCCCGGGGCCGCTGCACGTACTCATCGCGCAGCTCAATAATCATCTGGGCCAGGCGGCCGATGGTGCGCACGGTGTGCACGGGATCGCCTTCCCGTGAGGCGTAGCTGTAGCCGCTCACGATGCTCCGTCCTTGTCGCCAGGTAGTGGCGCACCAGCCAGCACTGCCACCAGTTGCGCCTCATCCAGTACGGGCACGCCCAATTCGCGGGCGCGTGCTTCCTTGCTGCCGGCGTCTTCACCGGCGAATACGGCCGCGGTCTTGCGAGAGACGGAGCCAGCCACATTGGCCCCGGCGCGGCGGAGGGCGGTTTCCGCCTCTGTGCGCGACATACCGGAGAACCGCCCGGTAATCACCACGGTCTTGCCCGCCAATGGCCCAGAAGCTGGGCCGTCCCCTGCGCCCTCATCGGCCATGCGCACGCCGGATTGGCGCAGCTTCGCGATGACCTCCTGGTTGACCGGGGTTTGCAGGAAGTCGTAGACACCCTGTGCCTGCACCGGCCCGATACCGGGCACGCTCTCCAGGGTCGCCACATCGGCCGCCATCAGCGCATCCAGTGAGTGGAAGCGGTCGGCCAGCAGGCGCGAGGAGCGCTCGCCTACGAACGGGATGCCCAGCGCGAAGATCAGGCGCTCCAGCGGGCGCTGCTTGCTGGCTTCAATAGCGGTCCGCAGATTCGTGGCGCTGATCTCGCCCATGCCTTCGAGTTGGGTAACCTCGTCCCAGGGCAAGTGGTAGATATCCCCGACATCCTTGACCCAGCCCAGGTCCACGAAGCGGTCGGCCAGCTTGGAACCAAGGCCACTGATGTCCATGGTGCCGCGCGCGACGAAGTGCTCGACATGGCGCTTCAGTTGAGCCGGGCAGACGGAGCTTGGGCAGTAGCGGGCTGCCTCGCCTTCCGCCCGGTGCGTCTCTGTGCCGCAGACCGGGCAGCGCTCCGGCATGACAAACAAGACTTCCTGACCCGTGCGGCGCTCGGTGATGACCTGGGTCACCTGGGGTATGACATCGCCAGCGCGCTGCACGACGACCGTGTCACCGACGCGAATATCCTTGCGCGCGATTTCGTCCTCGTTATGGAGCGACGCCCGGCTCACCATGACGCCGCCGATGTTGACCGGATCGAGGATGGCGATGGGGGTCAGCGTGCCATTCCGCCCGACGCTGATGATGATGTCCTGGATACGCGTGGTGACCTGGGTGGCCGGGAACTTGTAGGCGGTAGCCCAGCGAGGCTCCCGCGCGGCAAAGCCGAGCTCTTCCTGGTTGCGGAACTCATTGACCTTGATGACGACGCCATCGATCTCGAACGGCAACTCAGTCCGTCGTGCCTGCCAGTACTCGCAGCGAGCCCAGACCTCTTCGATGCTGTCGCAGAGCGTGGCATCAGGCGATGTCTCAAAGCCGAGTTCGCGCAGCAGTTGCAGCGCGTCGTCCTGGGTCGTGACCAGCGGGCCACCTCGTGCATAGCCGATGCCGTACGAGTAGAGCCGCAGCGGCCGCTGCGCGGTGATGCCGGGATCGAGTTGCCGGAGCGAACCGGCAGCGCCATTGCGCGGGTTCATGTACGTCTTGCCACCGGCCGCCTCGATGCGGTCGTTAAGCGCCTCGAAATCGGGACGGCGCATGTAGACCTCGCCGCGAACCTCGATCTCGGTGGGTACGCCGCCGGTCACAGGCTGCCGCAGGCGCAGCGGGATGTTGCGCACGGTCCGCAGGTTGAGGGTGATGTCTTCGCCGAAGACGCCATCCCCGCGTGTTGCGCCACGCTGGAAACTACCGTCCCGGTAGGTGAGCGCCACAGCCAAGCCATCGATCTTGGCTTCGGTCATGTACTGGAAGCGGGTGTTCGGCAGGATGCGCGTGAGACGCGTGTTCCACGCCTCCAGCTCGTCCCGGTTGTAGACGTTGCTCAGGGAGAGCAGCGGGATGGGGTGCTGAACCCGCGTGAAGCTCTCGTGGGGTGTGGCGCCGACGCGCTGCGTCGGTGAATCGGGCGTGACGAGTTCCGGGTGCTCAGCTTCCAGTGTCCGCAACTCGAGCATGTAGGCGTCGTATTCGGCGTCGGTTGCGGTCGGCTGATCAAGAACGTGATAGTCGTAGTTGAATTTCTCAATGATGGAACGGAGTTGGTCAGCGCGTCGCTCCGGGTCAGATTCAGCCATCGCGCTTTCCGGCATGTCACTCGGCTCCTGTTGTGCAATAGTACAGGCGTTCGCCTTCCGGGTACACTGCCGGGCGGGTGTCCGTACACCCGAGGGTACCACAGGATAGCGATTTTCCCGGGATGACATGTATGTACCACCCGCACTGCGATGACTGACACCTTCGACACAGGTCGCGAAGATTCCGGAGCAGATGTCGTGCTGGCCGAGGGCGCCGCGCCGTTCGCCAGCCTGGTGGAGCGGGCTGAAGCCTTTGTGGTCGGGCACGGCGGGCGGGCCAGCGAAGATCTGTTGATCTCGCATGTCTTCGGTTCCTCGGGTTCGCCCGCACTCTGGCGGCCCCTCCTGCGCAATGTGCTCGCGAAACACGACAACCTGACGCTACGGGCCGACGGCTCCTGGTTCCTGGCGAACCAGCAGGTCGACGCGGCCTCGCCGCTCGACGAGTTTGTGGTGCTCGACGTGGAGACGACGGGGCTGCAGGCGAGCCGGCAGCGCATCATCGAGATTGCCCTGGTGCGTATGGCGCATGGCCAGGTGGTGGAGCAGTGGGAATCGCTCTGCCAGCCGGGACGCCGGGTGCCGGCCTACATCACCAGGCTCACCGGTATCGACGACGAGCGCCTGGATGACGCCCCCGCCTTTGGGGAGATCGCGGACGCCGTCCTGGAGCGATTGCAGGGCGCAGTGATCGTCGGCCACAACGTGGCATTCGACATCTCGTTCCTGAACGAGGAGTTGAAGCGCACTGGCCGTGATCCGGTGGTCAACGAGCACGTATGCACGCTCTCCCTCGCGACACGGCTCATGCCGGGCATACGCAAGCCGACGCTCAGTGCCGTTGCCCAGCGGCTGGCGATACCCGGCCATTCGCGGCACAAGCACCGAGCCGGAACCGACGCCCGGGTGACCGGGCTCGTGGCGTGCGCGTTGCTGCGGCAGGCTGCCGACGCGGGCTTTGCGACGCTGGATGAGCTGAAGCCGATCTCGCGGTCAGCCACACGACGCCCCAAAGAGCGCATGCCGCGCGCGAGCGCGATTGCCGACCGCTCCATGCTGGCCGGCGTGCCGAAGGCGCCGGGGGTCTATCTCTTCCGAGATATTACGGATCGTGTGATCTACGTAGGGAAGGCGAAGAACCTGCGGGACCGCGTTGGGTCCTACTTCTCACAGCCGCTCGGCTACACCCGGAAAATGGATGGACTGATCGAGGCGTTGAAGCGGATCGAGACGGTGGTCGTCGGCTCCGAGATCGAGGCGCTGCTCCTGGAATCGCAACTGATTCGCCGCTACCAGCCCCGTTACAACACGGCGCTGCGGTCGCATGAGCAGTACCCATTCATCCGGATCGACATTGCCAACCCCTGGCCCCGGGTAAGCCTCGCCAAGGCGCGCAAGGAGGACGGCGCGCTCTACTTCGGGCCATTTCGTAGCGCCGCCACCGCTCGCAAGTCGGTCGAGTTGATCAACCGGGTGGTCCCGCTGCGCACCTGCACGCGCTCCTTCCGCGATGCGCGCTCGTACGGTTCGCCCTGCATTCAACTGGATATCGGGCAGTGTCTGGGGCCGTGCGTGGGTCGCGCGAACCGGGACGAGTACATGGCCCTGGTGCGGCGAGTGGTGGCCTACGTCGATGGCCAGGACGACGCCCTGCACGACATGCTCTGGCAGGGGCTGGAGCACGCTGCGGCGGCCCTGGACTTCGAGCGTGCCGGGCGCCTGCGCCGCGACCTCAATGCGTCGCTGTCGCTCACTGCCGTCCAGCGCAGAATGCGGGAGTCAACGGAAGCCCACTGGGGACTGTTGGTCACGCGTTCGCCGGAGCCAGGCAGCCGGGAGGTCATGCTGCTGGTGCAGGGGCGGGTGTGGGCCCAGGTTCGCACGTCTGCCACAGCCGGGACGGCAGACCTGGCTGGGAGGCTGGCAAGCTCGTGGAGGCGGTTTCAAGCCGGTGGGTTGCGCCCGCTCGATCACGATTCTGTTGATGACCTGCACATTCTCAGTTCATGGCTGGCGCGGCATGAGGGATTCCCGGCGCTGATTCCCCTGGATGACCGCCAGAACCCTGATTGGGCTGATTTGGCGAATCGTGTCCTCGCGCTCACCCATGACGACCTGGACCCCGACATCTGGCGCAAGACCCGAGATGCGGCACCGGTCGAGTGGGATGATGCAATGCTGGACCCAGCGGGTGACGGGGGTTCGACCGGGGTGTGAGCCACTTTGCTACGCTCCGGCGAGAAACGTCCGCGAATGTGAAGCACAACCTCGTGTACGAGTGGAATGGTGGAAAACGTGGCGGCATCGGTGCAGGAAAAAGAAGCGCTGCTGGACGAGATTGCGGCCGAGATTCGAGTTTGCACCCGGTGTGAACTCCACCGCACCCGCACGAACTCGGTGCCGGGCGAGGGCCCGGCCGACGCTCGCATCATGTTCATCGGGGAGGCGCCCGGCTGGAATGAGGACCAGCAGGGTCGCCCGTTCGTCGGCGCGGCGGGCAAATTCCTGGAGGAACTTCTGGCTGCGGCGGGTCTCAAGCGCAGCGAGGTATTCATCACCAACGTGGTGAAATCACGTCCGCCGGGCAATCGTGATCCCCTGCCGGACGAAATCGCCGCCTGCGCGCCGTTCCTGCAACGCCAGATCGACGCGATCGACCCGGATGTCATCGTGACCCTCGGCCGCTTCTCGATGGCGAAGTGGTTCCCCGGGGAGCGGATTTCGCGCATTCACGGCCAGCCGAAGAGGGATGGCAAGCGCCTGATCGTGCCGATGTATCACCCGGCGGCGGCATTGCACCAGCAGGCGCTGAAGGCCACGATCCTGGAGGATTTCGCGAAACTGCCGCGCATTCTGGCCGACGCCGAGGCTGCCCGCGACGCCGAAGCGAAAGCAGACGAGCCGCCTCCGTCCCAGACCTCCATGTTCTAGCTCCGAGGGGTCGTTCGGCGCTGACCATCGGTACGAAGGTGCCAACGACTTGACAGTTGCGGAACCGGCAGAGGCGTATACTGCGTTTAACCCGTTAGCATCAGTTTCCTGGCATTGTCGCGGAGAAACGGGCATGGACGCCGAACGATTTGATGTTCTCACGCGGAAACTCGGTGCCGGCTCGACGCGCCGGCAAGCGCTGGCTGCCCTCGGTGCGGTCGCGGCGTTGTGGACGCAACGTGGGCGCGCGGCGCAACTTGGGCCACCGTCGTGTGGCAGTGCCGGCAAGGTGTGCACCATGCTGGCGGGCTGCTGCGACGGCCTGACCTGCGTCACCTCGGCCATCAACACGAACTACGGCGTCTGCGTCTCCGGTGGAGATGGCGGCACGGTCGCCAGCGGCACCTCGCTCGTGTCGCCATTCAGCGAGTCCGCGCAGCGTTCGGGCACGGTTGATGCTCCATCGACCAGCACGACGACTTCGACCACCACCGGCACGACCACCACGACCACGACCGACCCGAAGGCCGAGCGGCAGGCGAAGCTGCAGGAGCGGCGCTCTCGCCGCAGCACGCGGCGCAACAAGATTCAGTCGCGGCGCACCACCAAGGCCACCTCTCGCAAGACCCGGCGAGATGACGCGCGGAAAGCTGCGGTTCTGGCTGCCGGTCCTGAACTCGAATTCGACTTCTTTACGAAGTCCATGATCGTTGAGGGTAGCGATACCAAGTATGAAGAGTTGCGCGTATCCAACGTGAGCGACATTACGGTACAACTTTCATCGGTGAAGGTTCTTGGTGATGCGTCGGAAGGACAGTGGTTGGGTGAGACCGTTGCGAGCGGGGCAACCCGGGGCCTAGTGTCCGGGCCAATCGATGAAGAGCAACTGGATTCAGATCAGCAGTTCTGGTCGCACACTTACGTTTGCCTAGGATCTTCAACCGCAAATGCGCGGGGATGGATTATCAAGGCTGCATTCTCTTCGGAGGCCGAGAACCGGACGTACACCATTCTCTGCGACGGTTCCGTCAATGGTGTGCCGCTGACTTCCGACGAAGAGCCGACCAACAACCGCAGGAAGCGCAAGAAGAAGCAGCAGCAGGCTGCCGCGCGGCGCAAGCAGCAGAAGCACAAGCAGAACAAGAAGAAGGGCAACTAGCCTCATTCATGGCCCAGACAAATCCTGATGTTGTCATTGTGGGCGGCGGCATTGCCGGTGCAACCATGGCCGTCGTTCTCGCGCGCGCCGGGGAGGGCGTGACGCTGGTCGAGCGTGAGGCGGCCTTCCGGGACCGCATCCGGGGGGACTCCCTGTTCCCCTGGGGCGCGGCAATCGCACAGGAGTTGGGTATCCATGACCTGCTGCCGGTAGGAGGCGCGCGGCCTCTGCCTGACTGGCAGGTCTACGAGGGCGGCGCCCCCACCGACGTGATCACCTGGGGCAAGGATGTTCCAACGCCGGATGTGTTGTGGGGTGTGAACCTGCCGGCGTTGCAGGAGACGCTGCTAGATGCCGCTCGCGGGGCAGGCGTTACGGTGCTCCGCCCCGCACGTGCCGTATCCGTAGTTCCCGGCATTCCCCCAACCGTGACTGTGGAGCAGGATGGCGCGAGCCAGAGGCTTATCCCCCGGCTCGTGGTCGGCGCGGATGGCCGCGAGTCCGGGCTGCGTCGCGCAATCGGCGCGGAGCCCACCCATGCGCCGGCACACCACATGCTTGGCGGGTGCCTGGTAGCCGGCCTCGGGCTGGACGCTGACACGGGCCACATGGGCCGCATCGAAGGCGGCAAGGTGATGGTCTTCCGGCACGGCGGCGAGAGTGCCCGGCTGTACCTCATTTGTTCGCCGGAGACGGCGGAGAGGCTCCGGCCAGGCGGATTTGAGGCGTACCTGGCGCACTGCGCGCAGGCGTTTCCCGCTGGTGCCATCAGCGATACCCAGCCGCTGGGTCCGGTCGCGTTCTTCCCCGGCATCGATATCTATCCCGATCGCATTGTCGGGGAAGGCGTTGTGCTCATTGGGGATGCAGCGGGAGCGAACGATCCTGCGCTCGGCTCGGGCACCGGCCTGGCGCTGATCGACGTTCTGGAGCTCTCCGGTCTCTTGCGGCAGAACGACGACTGGCCGGCGGCCATCGCGGAGTTCGCCTGGCGGCGGCCCGCCTGGTACGAGCCCATGCGGGCCTTCGGGGAGTGGACCGGCCCACTGGACACCGACACCGGCCCCGCTGCCGATGCCGCGCGGGCTCGTGCAGACCGCGCCAGGGACGCAGATCGCTGGCGCAACGGGTACGGCGCGTTCTTCGCGTTTGGCCCGCGCGGGCTACCCGTCAACGACGAGGTGCGGGCGCACTTCCTGGGCCTGGATCTGCCAGAGGACGCGTGAGTTCCCCGCTACTGACGAGGTGGCATGTCAGGACGCGGCCCGTGAACCGGCCGCAGGTCGAGCAACTGCCCCGCACGCTGCCGGGCCGCCTTGTGGAACCACGGCGCGGCGAGCGAGACGTAGATGCGGCCCTCCAGCCCGTCGATCAGCCCCTGCGGGATCCCCGCCGCGCCACCGCTGGCCCCGGCCAGCGCGCCAGCCAACGCGCCGCGTGTATCCGCCGCGCCGCCGACCTGGACAGACATAGCGATTGCATCCTCGAACCGGTTGCCCAGGACGGTCGCAGCGACAGCGGTAGGGACCGCCGCCTCCGCCACGATGTCGCTGCCAAACGCGGCGACGATCTCAGGCATCGAAGATTCGTCAAGCATCGTGTCCAGGCGTGCGAGGCTGGCGGCAATAGCGCCGGTCCCCAGGAACTCCGCCGTTTGCCGGGCGAGTTCGCGCGCGGGCACGCCGATGGCGGCAAGCCGCGTCAGGTAGGCGACCCCGGCCACCGCGTCGGCGGCGGCTGGCGACCCATCGGTGAGTTGGGCTGCGGTGAGTGCGTCTGCTTGCAGGCGCGCCGGGTCGAAGCGGCCGACGGCGTGCATGAGCCCGATGGGAACGCCCCGCGTGGCGACGTCACCCCCTGCCAGGTGACCGTCGTCGGACAGCGGAAGTGTGAACTCAAGCGTTTCGCCCGCGCGATCCAGCGCAGCGGCCGTCGCTGGTTGCAGCCAGTGGCGGGAGGCCCCGGCGGCCAGGTGCACCATACGCATGCCGGCCGTTTCGGGATCGATGCGGCCGCCGTTGGCCGTCATCGACTCGACGAGGCACAGCGCGATCTCCGACTCGTCGGTGAACTCGCCGCGATGCGTCTCGCCGCTTTCCGGGTCGGTGATGGGGAGAAAGGAGGTAACGCGGCCGAACCGTGCGGCAATCTCCTGACTGGTCATGCCGATCAGGGGCGCGCCGAGCGCGTCACCGATTGCCATCCCGAGCAGTGCTCCCAGAAAGGTATTCTCCGTTGCGTTGGTCACTGGTTTCCTCGTTCACTCTGGGCACGCTTGCAGATGGTTGGCATTGACGGCCCAGCGAATGGCCCATAGACTGCCCCACCGGAACATAGCACCAGCACGGCTGGTCAGGAGCATTCGGTTGATTTTGCACGATGCACCATCGCCTGCATCGCAGGAGCAGGGGATGGCAACCCGCGCGGTTCACGCCGGCGGGCAACACGCGCCACCGGCGGGAAACTCCACCACACCACCGATCTACCCGGCGACGGCGTTCGTCTACGAGAACGCCGAGGATTTGGAAGCCGTCATTGCCAAAGAGCAGGGTGGCTACGTCTACTCGCGCTGGGGCAACCCGACTACTCGTGCCCTGGAATTGGCCGTCGCGGATCTCGAGGCAACCGAAGATGCCGTCGCCTTCGGATCGGGGATGGCGGCTATCCACGCGGCGCTGTTGCTCAATGCGCGAGCCGGAGACCACATCCTGGCCTCGCCAGATGTCTACGGCGCCACGTACACCATGCTGACTGGCCTTCTGCCCTCGCTTGGGGTCTCGACCGGCTTCGTGGACATGCTGGACCTCCCGGCCGTCGAGCGGGCACTTCGGGAGAAACCGACGCGCCTCGTCTTCCTGGAGACGATTTCGAATCCGCTCCTGCGTGTCGCGGATGTGCAGGCCATCGCCAGGCTAGCCCACGCGGCCGGCGCAAAGGTGGCCGTGGACAACACCTTCGCCAGCCCGTGCCTCGTGCAGCCGGCGACGCTTGGCGCGGACTCGGTGCTGCACTCATCGACAAAATACCTCGCTGGGCATGGCGACGTGACCGGAGGAGTCGTCGCGGGCAGTGCGGAGCGGATTGCGGCGCTACGTGACCTCAGCAACCTGCTGGGGGCGACGCCCGGCCCCTTCGAGTCCTGGCTGACTCTGCGCGGAATCCGCACCCTCGCGTTGCGGATGCGGCAGCATGGCGAAAACGCGCGACACGTGGCCGGGTGGCTCGCGGCGCAACCGGGGGTTGCCTGCGTTCACTACCCGGGTAGCAACGACGCGGAACACATCTTTCTGGGAGAAAACCGGGGCGGCATGGTGGCGTTCGAACTGGCGAATGCGAGCCAGGCCGATGTCTTCCGTTTCCTGAACGCCTTGCGGCTGATCAAGGTGGCCACGACGCTCGGCGACGTACACAGCCTCGTGCTCTACCCGGTCATGTCATCGCACCGCTGGGTGCCAGCCGAGACACGGCGCGAACTGGGGATCAGCGACGGTCTGCTGCGGCTCTCGGTGGGCATTGAGGATACTTCGGATATCGTTGGAGATCTGGAGCGGGGCTTGCGCGCCGTAGCGCAGCCGAACAAGGGAGTGAGTTGATGTCGGCAACGGTGGTGGCCAGCAAGCTGGATGCATTGCGCGCGCAGATGCCAGCCCTGCAGGCGACGGGCTATTTCAATGCGGGGACCTTCGGACCGATGCCGAACGTCGGCATTGAGGCGGCGCAGGCGTTGCTGCAATCCGATCTCGAACTTGGGCGCATCACTCCCGGAGGCTATGAACGGGCCGGCGAGCGGAATCGCTCCGTACTGGAAATCGCGGCCGGCATGTTCGGCGCAGATGCCAGGGAATTCGCGCTGACCCACAGCGCAGGCGAAGGGCTGAATATCGCCCTGATGGGTATCGATTGGTCCGCCGGGGACGAGGTTATTACCACCGCTGAGGAGCACCCCGGGTTGTTGAATCCCCTGGCGCTGCTTTCGCGGCGCGCCGGTGTGATCAACCGGGTGGTGCCGGCCAGTAGCGACACCTCGGAGTTCCTGGACAGCATCGAGGGCAAGATTACCTCCGGCACGCGCGTCATTGCCCTTTCACACGTCCTGTGGTCCACCGGCACCGTCGTTCCCCTGCGCGAGATCTGCGAGTTGGCCCGGCAGCATGAACTGATGGTGATTGTCGACGCGGCGCAATCTGCCGGGCAGGTGCCGCTGAACCTGCATGATATCGGTGTCGATGCCTACGCCATGGCTGGCCAGAAGTGGCTTTGCGGCCCCGAGGGAACCGGCCTCCTGTATGTGCGCTACGACCGCTTCGCCGACATTTCGCCGACCTACGCCCGCTACGGCCAGGCAGATATGAGCGGCTTCTTCATGCCGCCCGCGACGGCGCATCGGTATGAGTCCGGAGAGTTCACGGGACCCGTCATCGCGGCGCAGGCAGCAACGCTGACCTGGCTGCGCGACGAGGTCGGGATGGATTGGGCCTATGCGCGAATTGCCGAGATGGGCGCGCTGTTCCGAAACCTGCTCTCGGGCATTGCTGGCGTGCAGGTGGTAACGCCCGCCAACGCAATGGCCGGCATGGTGAACTTCAACGTGGCGGATATGCACCCTCGGCAGGTGGCGGACATGCTCTATGATCGCGGCTACACCATTCGCTACGTCGAGTACGCGCCGTGCGTGGTCTCAGCCCGAGCGTCCGTAAGCTGGTGGAACAGCGAAGCTGAAGTGCGCGGGCTGGCAGATGCCGTCGCCGAAATTGCCGCAAGCGCCGGCGCAAACTGATCAGGCTTGGGAAGGTCGGGAAGACTGACGTGCAGGCGCGGCAAAGACACGGACGTGAGTGACCTCCCGCCCGAAGTTTCATTTGTGGTCCCGGCTCGGAATGAGGCAGCCGGTATTAGCGCCTGTGTTGCGGCCCTGGTGCGCCAGGGTGATGGTGGGCGTGTCGAGGTCATCGTCGTTGACAACGGCTCAGATGACGATACAGCCGCCATTGCCCTTGCGCACGGCGCGCGCGTTGTGCATGAGCCACGGCCCGGGCTGGCGCACGCCCGGCAGGCCGGGCTGGTAGCAGCGCACGCCCCGATTCTGATCTACGTCGATGCAGATACGCTTGTGCCCCCGGGTTGGGCAACCGCGGCACTGGCCGAGTTTCGACGCCGGCCGCAGTTGGTCGCCTTCTCCCCGGCCTTCTCCTTTCACGACGGGCGACTTGTTGATCACGTCGGGAACGGCATTTTTCGCGAGATTCTTTGCCCGCTCACCAACAGTGTGCTGCTAGCGCTTGGACGGCCGGGCATCCTGATCGGCTCCACCATGGCGCTCCGGACCGCGGCGCTGAAGGCAGCCGGCGGCGTGGATCAAGCCTTCCAGTTCTACGGCGAAGACACCATGATCGCGCGGCGCATGGCGAAGTTCGGCGCGGTCAGCTTCGTACAGCATCCGCGGTTGCACACCAGCGCGCGCCGCTATCAGGACCGTGGCCTGATCAATGTCGTCTACCGGTACTTCACGATCTTTCTGCTGATTCAGTTGGGGCGGATTGGGATGGCCGGGCGTCTGGCGCGGACCTTCTACGACTGCGACCGTGGCGTCATGCGCGGCGAGCGGTGCCGGGCGATGCTCGTGGCGGCGCTCCGCCGTGAACAGGAGCAGCACGAGATGACCCCGGCCCAGGACGACCTGGCGCCCGCTGAACCACTCCTGGGTCTCGATACCTGAGCGAGCCGGTGGGAGCCGGCGTTCTATACTTGCGCCAGGCTCCAGTAGCTCAGGGGACAGAGCATCCGCCTTCTAAGCGGCAGGTCGCAGGTTCGAATCCTGCCTGGGGCGCCCACCAATCTCACATTCTTTCAGCGAGTCAGGTGAGATATGGTTTCACAACAGCCTGCGTGACCTCCGACGGCACGACCGGCACGATCTCGATATCCACAAGTTCACCCCAGTTCAGCACCCACTCCTGCAAGAGGGCGAGATCGCTGCACTCCATGACCTGGAAGCAGCGCCCAAGGTCAGCCGATATCCAGCTCGCCTGGTAGGTCAGGCCGTTGGGCAGCGACCGTCCCTGGTCCTTCAGGCGCTGGTAGATGGCAGGTACGCCGCCTGGCCTGAACCGCTCGACAACCATGAAGAGCATGGTTTTTCGCCTTTCTTGGTAGACTCCGCACGTGTTGACGTTGCCTGATCTGACGCGATCATGATCGCGTTTCCCGCTTTTGCGGCGCTCGTCGCCGCGCTTTGTGCAGCCAGCCTGGTACGGGATGCCATCTACCGGCCACGGCCGGAGCGTATCACGTGGGCGCTTGCGTTCATTGTCTTCGCAGTCGCCGCCGGCACCGAGGTTATCGGGGCCACGCTTGGCTGGAACGCGCCGCTCGCCCGCGTGTACTACCTCTGCGGGGCGGTGCTGGTCGTCGGCGTGCTGGCGCTGGGCGAACTCTACCTCCTGTTTCCCGGCAAGCTGCCATCGTTCACCACGGGGCTCGCGCTCCTGATTGCCGCCCTGGCCGCGACGATCGTCTGGTCTGCGCCAATTGATGCATCACGGCTGCAAACTGAAGGTTGGCACGCCATCGAACGCGGGCCGGTCCTGATTGCCCTGGCCGTCGCCCTCAACGCCGGTGGCACCGCTATCCTGGCCGGAGGTGCGCTGTATTCGGCCTGGGCCATGCGCGGAAAACCGGAGTTGCGACAGCGGGCGGCAGGCTGCCTGCTTATTGCGGTCGGCACACTCACGGTGGCATCGGGCGGTACGCTGACACGGCTCGGTCGGCCAGAGTACCTGTATCTGGCCATGTCGGCAGGAATCGCCATCATTTTCTCCGGAATCCTCCTGACGCGAGGCCGGCTGTCTCGCTGGAGCCAGGCACGGCCATCGCCTGGGAGTTCGCGTGCGCACTCATCCGTGGTGGCGTTACCGCGCGGAGGAACGCGCGCTGTGCGCGCACACGACGAAGGCCTGGTGTTCGTCGGGCAACGGCTGCTCGAGCTGGACGCTCCCGGCCTGGCGGCCTTCTGCAAGCAGTGGAGCGCCACGCCTCTGGATTCTGCCGACCTGGGCCGCGCGGACGCGCAGCGGCTCTGGCAGATGCGCGTACTCCTGCCTGCTGACCAGCAGGAGGCGCTGGACCGGTTGCCGTTAGCCACGCAAGCCCAACTCGCGGAGCTGTACGACGACGTGTGGTCGGTGGCACGGCCGGCACGAGGTGCTTGAGCAAACTCGCGCTTCGCTATACTCACATTCAGGACTGGATCGGGCCCGGAGGGAAGATGAACACGTTCGATTTCGGCGACGTTGTGCGCGTGAAGATGCCCAGAGGCGTGAACAAGCGCGGCGTCGTGGGCATTACCGTGCTCTACACCACCTGGCCTGAAGCGAAGTTCGACGGCGCAACGGGCACCGTGGTCGGCATCGATCCGCGCAGCCGGTACGGCATCCCGCTCTATCTCGTCGATTTCTCCCAGCACAAGAATCGGACTGCCATCCCCTGGCAACGTCAGTGGTTCAGGGGGGAGTGGATCGAACGGGTCGACGAGCCGAAGCCGCAGCCGGTCTCCACGGACGGCTCGATGGCCGCTGCCGCCGGTGCGGCTCGAACCTCGCTCGAAGGGTCGTCCTAGCCCTCGGCTTCACATCTCCTCTTGCAGGTGATCTTGCGATAAGGGCCTCACCCGTGGCGCCTGTCGGGTATCGTCGTGTCGTCGTGCTGGGCCAGAGCCCTCGACAGGCACGGTTCACCAGTGGCGTGTCGCGCAAAGCAATCCGGCAACAGGGAATCTTCATGGCGCACCCAATGACCCTGTCATGCTGAGCCCACAGGCGAAGAAGCTCGCTCTCTTGACCTGGATGGACGCGTCAAAACTGCAAGATCCGGCAAATCAGGAACGATTCCGCCCTGTTCATGCTTCACGATCCAGGCAGTGATCGTCGGCAGTGCTTGCTGGCTGGTCCGGCAGACTGGTGTGGTTACGCCTCGTTCGCACGGGACCAGGCGTCAGCTCGGTCAGTAACCTGGAGGAGTGAACTGGTGGAGACGGCGGATCAGCCGCAGGCGGCGCATGACTTTGATTTCCTGTGGGGAACTTGGCACATCGAGAACCGGCGGTTGCGCTCACGCCTGACGGGATGCACAGAGTGGGAAGTGTTCGCCGCGCGGGGCACATGCCGCCCGATCCTCGGCGGCAGCGGAAACGTCGATGACTTCGTCCCGGAAGCCGGAAGCGACTGGGCTGGCTATGAGGGCGGAGCCATTCGACTCTTAGACATGGCCACGGAGAAATGGTCGATCTACTGGTTTGACAACGTGGTTCACCGCCTGCTGCCGCCAGTACATGGCACTTTCGAGCAGGGCGTTGGCAAGTTCTGCGGCGAAGATGAGCACAACGGACAGCCGGTGCAGGTTCAATTCCGCTGGTCACGCGTCACCCTGACCAGCGCGCGGTGGGAGCAGGCATTTTCGGCTGACTGTGGCCTCACCTGGGAAACCAACTGGGTCATGAGCTTCACCCGGGTCGATGACGCCGGGTGACCCCTGGCGATTGCCAGCCTCGGCTGCCCGAGCTTGCGCCCCGGAGCATGGACACGGGCGAGCCGAAGATCTCGGCTCGCCCGTTTGAGTTCTCTCGATACTGGATCAGGACTGGGCGAGAGCCTGGTCCAGGTCCTCAATCAAATCGCTGACCGTCTCCAGGCCGACAGACAGGCGGATGTAGTCTGGCGTGACGCCGGTGGTGAGCTGCTGCTCCTCCGTGAGCTGCGAGTGCGTCGTGGTCGCCGGATGGATGACCAGCGACTTCGCATCGCCGACGTTGGCCAGATGTGAGAAGAGCTTGGTGTTCTCGATGAACTTGCGGCCGCCTTCGAGGCCGCCCTTGATGCCGAAGCCGAGGATCGCGCCGTACAGGCCGTTACGGAAGTACCTGGTGGCGCGCTCGTAGGCGGGGTGGCCGGGCAGGCCAGGGTAGTTGACCCAGCTCACCTTCGGGTGCTCGCTCAGGTAGCGGGCAATGGCCAGCGCGTTCTGGCTGTGGCGCTCCATGCGTAGTGGCAGAGTCTCAACGCCTTGCAGGAAGAGGAACGAATTGAACGGGCTGAGCGCCGCGCCGGTGTCCCGCAGGCCTTGCACGCGGGCCTTGATGATGTAGGAGATGTCGGCCCCAAAGTTCTCCTTGGTGAAGACATCGGTGTAGACCAGGCCGTGGTAGCTGTCGTCTGGCTGGGTGAAGCCGGGGAACTTGCCGGAGGCCTTCCAGTCGAACTTGCCGCCGTCGACGATGATGCCGCCGATTGACGTGCCGTGGCCGCCGATGAACTTGGTCAGCGACTCTACGACGATATCCGCGCCGTGATCGAGTGGCCGCACCAGGTACGGGCTGGCGAACGTGTTGTCAATGATCAGCGGAATGTTGTGGCTGTGGGCAATGTCCCCGACTGCCTGCAGGTCCAGCGTGAGGAGGTCGGGGTTACCGAGCGTCTCGGAGTACACCAGCTTGGTCTTCGGCGTAATGGCCGCCGCGACCGCCTCCGGGTTTGGCTCTGCAAAGTGGACGTTGATGCCCAACTTGGGCAGGGTGTGCTTGAACAGGTTGTAGGTACCGCCGTAGAGGCTGGTGGTGGAAACGATCTCATCGCCGGCCTCGGCAATATTGAGCACCGCCAGTGTCTCTGCCGCTTGGCCAGAGGCGAGCGCCAGCCCCATTACCCCGCCTTCGAGGGCGGCGATGCGCTTCTCAAGCACATCGGTGGTCGGGTTCATGATGCGGGTGTAGATGTTGCCAAACTCGCGCAGGCCGAACAGGTTGGCGGCATGATCGGTGTCGTTGAAGACATAGGACGTCGTCTGGTAGATCGGGACGGCCCGCGCATTGGTGGCGGCATCAGCTTCCTGGCCGGCGTGCAGGGCCAGCGTTTCGAAGCCGGGGTTCGAGAGAGCAGCAGCAGACACGACGTAACCTCCTGAATCCTCGGCCTGCGGTCAGGATGCCGCAGGCGCCATGCACAAAGGTGGAGCGAACGTACCGGGCGTCAGGGCGCGGCCAGGGCCGCGTCACGCATGACATCCTTGGCGCCCCGTGGCGGGCGCTTGTAATCCAGCGGTGTCGTCATGAGGACCGGGCGATACGACCTGCGACAAAGCCGCCAATGGCCTCCGTCATCTGGTCCCATTCCTTGAGGAATGCGTCGTGCCCATGGGGAGAATCCAGCTCGGTGTAGGACACGTTCTTGCCCAGGGCTTGCAGCCGTTCCCCGAGGGCGCGCACCGCTTCCGGCGGGAAGAGCCAATCGGAGCGGATGCCGACCAGGTGCACAGGCGCGTCGATCTTGCTGAGCCAGAAGGTTTCGCCGCCATTGCGGGCCACGTCGTACAGGTCCATCGCGCGCGTGAGATAAAGGTAGCTATTGGCATCGAAGCGCTTCACCAGCGCCTCGCCGTGGTAGTGAAGGTACCCCTCGACATCGAATGTGGGACCGAAGGAAGGGTAGAGCACCGGGCGGGTGGCCAGGTTGCGGCCGAACCGCATGTCCATGCTCTCCTTGGAGTGGTAGGTCACCATCCCGGCCATGCGTGCAATGGCCATGCCGCTCGACGGGAAAACCCCCTCGGCCGCATACGCGCCGCCGCGCCAATCGGGATCGGCCATGATGGCGCGGCGGCCAATCTCGTTGATGGCGATGCCCTGGGAGTCCAGCGCACCCGTGGCTGCCACGGGCACGACGCCGCTGACCATGTCCGCGTGCCGGGTAGCCCATTCCAGGGCCTGGAAGCCCCCGATGGAGCCGCCTACGGCGACGACGCGGGTCACGCCCAGGCGTTCCAGCAAGAGGCGCTGCGCGTTGACCATGTCTCCGATGGTCACCAGCGGGAAGCGCATGCCGAGTTCCCGGCCCGTGAGTTGGTCCTGCGAGGCGGGCCCGGTACTGCCCCGGCACCCGCCAAGGATGTTGGAGCAGATCACAAATGCGTGGTCGGTGTCCAGCGCACGGCCTGGCCCGATCAGCGGTTCCCACCAGCCGCCAGGGCCGCCGGCCGAACTGTCTCCCGTGAGGGCGTGCAAAACGATGACGGCGTTGTCTCCGCGCTCGTTGAGCGTGCCCCAGGTGCGGTAGGCCAGCGTGACCTGCTGCAGGCTGCCGCCCAGTTCCAGATCGAGATGGCCAAGGTTCATCGTGTGTTGAGGCGAGTCGAGGTTGACGGGCTCGCCGGCGTGGTGACGCACCACGCGGAGCCGGGAACGGCTCTCGTTGGTTTCGATGGCTTTTCGAATCTTGCGTTCTTCACTCATTGACTGCGTACTCCTGAGGGCGCCAAACCTGCACCTCACAACGGGAGGGTTCTGGAAAGCCAGTCCCCCGCCGATCCTCTGCACCCATCATCCCGGGAGTACGCTCCACGCACATCCTCCGAACGGTGTAGCAATCCATGTAGTTCGCCATCGCTCGGACGACTTCCAGAAAAGGAAACCCCCGCCGAGGCAGGGGTAGCGTGAACGCTTACCCTTATCTCGCAGATCGCTCTGCCGGATTTGGCACCTTGCGTACGCGCCGCAGGCTGCCGGGCTTCATCGGGCCGAATCCCTCCACCCCTCTCGATAAGGATGCACTCTTGAGTTGTTGACCGAAATCTACGGAATGACTACCTCACTGTCAAGTCCTTGACGGCAGCCGAGCTGCGATCTCGTTTTCCCAATCGGGAAACCTCTCTCGCAGCATGGTGAAACTGCCGGGCTGAAAATCGCGGTGGTCAAAGCCTGGCGCCATGGTGGTCCCCATCAATGCGAAACCAAACCGCTCCGGAACCAGCAACGCACCCTGCCACACCCCGCCCGGCACGACGACCTGCGGCCGCTCTCCCGCGAGCAAATCGTTGCCAATCGTCACCATCTCGCCTGCGCCGTCCGGGAAGAGCTGCAACTGCTGCACTGCATCGCCAAGATAGTGGTGGAACACCTCGTCGCCAGGCAACAGGTGCATGGCGGACATCGTGTCCGGCGTCAGAAGGTAGTAGATCGCGGTTTTCAGCGAGCGGTGATCGGCAGGCGCCCACGGCACATGCTCCGGAGCGAGCGCGCCAGCCCGGTGCGTCTCGGCGAAGTAGCCGCCCTCGAAGGTGAGGGGTTTCATTCCCAGCAGGTCCATGACCTGTTGTGCAGTGATCGCCGGTGATGCGTCGTCAGACATAATCGCCCCCGCTGTCCTACGCTTGCGCAACGATGTCGCAGCCATATTGGAGATGGTATCCACAATGACCGCAAGTGCCACGACGGACCGCGTCGCGCTCCCGCACTGGGATCTGACGCCGATCTTCCCCGACCTCGATTCGCCAGCGTTCGTGGCCGATTTTTCGGCGCTACTCGGCGACTTGAGCGACCTCGATGGGCTGCTTGCCGATGCAGTTGTCGCCGATGCCAATCCCCAGGCGACGCTTGAGGATTCCCTGGCCCGGCTCAACGAAGTGTCCGAGCGTCAGGAGGTGATGTGGGCATACCTGTATGGCCGCATCACCACCAATTCGCGAGATGACCGGGCGCAGTCGCGCTTTAGTGAACTGCAGGCGCGGAGCGTGTCGCTGGACAAGGCGCTTACCCGGCTTGACGCGTGGCTGGCCAGACAGGACGTGACGGCGCTGATTGCGTCGTCCCCGGTTGCTCAGGAGCACGCCTACTACCTGCATCGCGCGGTGGCGCGGGCATCGCACCTGATGAGCCCAGCCGAGGAAGCGCTGGCCGCCGATCTCGCGCCGGCCGCCGGGAGTGCGTGGGGCCGTCTGCACGGCAACCTGAGTTCCCAGATCCTGGTGGATGTGGAAGGCGAGCGCATCCCGATGAGCGAGGTTCGCAACCTCGCGCACCACGCTGACCGCGCGGTGCGGAAGCGGGCCTGGCGTGCCGAACTGGATGCCTGGCGTACTTACGCGCTCCCTCTGGCCGCTGCGCTGAACGGCGTCAAGGGCGAGGTCGTCACCCTGGCGCGGCGGCGCATGTGGGATGGGCCGCTGGACGAGGCGGTGTTTGCCAATGCCATCGACCACGAGGTGCTGGAGGCGTTGATCGGGGAGGCTCGCGCCTCGTTCCCGGATTTCCGCCGCTACTTCAAGCTCAAGGCGGAAGCCCTCGGCGTGGCCGCACTGGCCTGGTATGACCTGTTTGCCCCGGTAGGCGCCCCGGACCGCATCTGGACGTGGCCACAGGCAACGACGTTCATCGAGGAGCGTTTCCGGGCCTTCAGCCCACGTATGGGTGACCTGGCCCAACGAGCAGTGGCCGAAAACTGGATCGACGCCGAGCCGCGTCCCGGCAAGGCGGGCGGCGCCTACTGCATGTGGGTGGGCGGACCGAATTCACGGATTCTGCAGAACTTCTCGGACGGGTATGACGGCGTTTCGACCTTGGCGCACGAGTTGGGGCACGCCTACCACAACCTGAGCCAGGCCGATCTCACGCCCCTCCTGCACGCGACGCCGATGTGCCTGGCGGAGACGGCGAGCACGTTCTGCGAAACGATCATCAAGGAGGCGGCGCTGGAAGGCGCCAGCGCCAATGAACAGACCTACATCCTGGAGCAATCACTGCAGGGCAGCGGGCAGATCGTGGTCGATATCATCAGCCGCTTCGATTTCGAGCGGGCGATCTGCGAGAAGCGCCTGGCACGCGAGCTTTCGGCGGACGAGTTCTGCGACCTGATGCTGGCGGCGCAGGAGGGAACCTACGGCGACGGCCTGGATCCGGAAGCCCGCCACCCGTACATGTGGGCCGTCAAGGGGCACTACTACCGGCCCGAGCAGTCGTTCTACAACTTTCCGTACCTGTTCGGCCTGCTCTTTGGCCTCGGGCTCTACGCGGAGGCCCGGCGCGATCCGTCCGGGTTCCCGGCCCGCTACGATGCACTGCTGCGAGACACCGGCAACGCGACCGCCAGTGATCTGGCGGACCGCTTCGGCATCGACCTGCGCGCGCCACAGTTCTGGCGCGCCGGGCTGGATGTGGTGCGGGCCGATATCGATCGGCTGGAGGCGCTGCTGCGCGCCGCCTGACCGCTAGCGGCCGCCGATGATCGAACGCTTGGTCTTCGCGCCGCCGTACGATTCGTCCAGGAGTTCCACGATGTGGCGCACGCGGGCCTCGCTACCATTCCGGCGCAGCGAGGCCCGCACCTGCATGTGGCACCCCGGGTTCGCCGTAATCACCTCGGCAGCGGGCGTTTCCATGATGTGCAGCGCCTTGCGGTCGCCCAGCTTGTTCGCCATCTCCTCTCGGATGATGTTGTAGATACCGGCGCTGCCACAGCAGAGGGACGATTCCTTCATCTCCACCAGGTTCAGGCCGGGAATGGCGCGCATGAGGTCGCGCGGCTGCTTGCTGATGCGCTGCGCGTGGGCCAGGTGGCATGGCTCCTGGTACGTCACCGTGCGCTGGATGCGCTTCGTCGGTGGCGTCAACGGGTGAGCCGCAAGGTACTCCGTGACATCACGCACGCGGGCGCTGAAGCGTTGCGCGCGTTCCGCGTAGGCGGGATCATCCTTGAGGAGATGCCCGTACTCTTTCAGAGCCGCGCCGCACCCGGCGGCGGTGGTCAGGATCGCGTCGTCGCCAGTGCGTTCGAAGGCATCGATGTTCTGGCGCGCCAGCGTGCGGGCTTCCTCCATCATTCCAGCGTGCACGTGGAGCGCGCCACAGCATTGCTGACCTACGGGTACGTCGATGTCCGCGCCATTGCGAGCCACTACGCGGGCGGCGGCGCGGTTCGTGTTCGCGAACACCGTGCCCATGACGCAGCCGTTGAAGAGGTGCGCCTGCCGCGTCT
>DAOUDE010000074.1:0-245749 GCA_034431475.1 Thermomicrobiales bacterium
AGGCGCGGGTGCGGGTCCGGGTTGCGCGCAGCGAAGAGAAAAAGCGCCTGATCCGGGTTTGCGAGGATGACCTGCTCAACATCGTTGGTGTGACGGGCAAGCCGGGACAGGGCGCGAGTGCGCGGCAGAACCTCGACGATTCGCCCCTCCCCTTCCCCGACATCCACGACTCGGACGCGGTCTCCCGCCGCCACGATGTCGGTGCCGCGCCGTTGCCGCTTGAGCGTCCCTGAGACTGTGGAGAGCAACTCGCGGCCGTCCTCGAGTTGGACGGCAAAGAAAAGCCCGAACGCCCGCACCACGATTCCGGGCATGGCGTCCGCTGTCGTCACGGTCGCTTGCCGGCTACGCGGAGACACGCTCACCCCGCACGGCATAATATGCGCTGAGATGCCCGCGAGACACGACACGAGGGCGCCGGCTGGCGCCCTCGTGCGCGTTACCCATGATCGGGTGTCTCCCTAGGCTGAGCAAACGCCACCCAGGCACAACATCCCGATGCAGCAGTGAGCATCGCTGCCACAGCCGCCGCCCTGATAGCGGCAGCAATTATATGCGCCGTCACTGGCTATGCCATTGTCGCGGCACACGGCTTCTCCGCCGTCGTTCGAGCACTCTTCATCGCTGCTGCAAGCACCGCCCAGGCCGACACCGCCACTGCTGGTGGTGCCCCCGGTCGTCCCGCCAATTGGGATGCAAACCCCACCTGTGCATTCCAGCCCACCGCAGCAGTCGGGGCCGCTATAGCACGTACCACCTTCATAGCGGCAGCAGTTGAGTGGGCCATCACTGGCGATCCCGTTGTCCGCGCAGGCCACGGAGCCACCGTCCTGGTTGCACTCGCTGGTTGCGCTGCACTGGCCGCCGAGCCCAACCGAGCCGCCGCTGGTGGCCGTGCCATCCGTGCAGACGCTGCTCTGGCACCACATGTTGCCGCAGCATTGGGTGTCAGTCGAGCAGCCGCCTCCACGCCCGCGACAGCAGTTCAGGACCCCGGTGCCGTTGTCGGCGCACGTCACCGCACCACTTGCCTGGCTGCACTGACCCGTCTGGGAGCAGCGCTCACCGGGAAGCAGCCCGGCGGTACTGTTGTTGATGCAGCGGCCTTCTACGCAGTACAGGCCGCCACAGCAGTCCGCGCTGTAGCCAACACCGCTGCACGATCCGCCCTCGTTACGGCAGCAGTTGAGCGCGCCGTCACCGTCGTATCCGTTGTTCGCGCAAACGGTCTCTCCGCCGGACTGGGTGCACTGGGACGATGCGGTGCACTGCGCGCCAAGCGCCAGTCCACCGGTAGGCGTCGTGCCGGTGCTTGAACCTCCACAGGTGCCATTCACGCAGTAGATGCCGGCACAACAGTGGATATCGGTAGTGCATGCCCCGCCGCTGTTGCGGCAGCAGTTGCGCTCACCGTCAGAGGCGAGCCCGTTACTGGCACAGACAACCGCGCCACCAGACTGGCTGCACTGGCTGGTAGACGTGCACTCCGAGCCAAGGCCACGGCCGCTTGTGCCCCCGCCCCCGCCGCACGAGCCGTTGCTGCAAATGGCGCCGCCACAGCAGTGGAAGTCCGCCGTGCATGCGCCGCCCGCGTTACGGCAGCAATTGAACGATCCATCAGCGGAGACACCGTTATCGCTGCAGACGACCGACCCACCGGCCTGGCTGCATTCTGAATTCGCGCCCAGTGATGAGCACTGCCCGCCCAGTGGCACCGTGTTTTGTGCTGACGAACCGAGCGGATTAGCAAGCTTCAGGAATGTTGCTGTGAAGCCTGCCACCAGCCCCTTGACGACGTTGCGCCGCGATGCACCTGAGGCAGCTTTTCGCGCCAGATCATCAAACCGTAAACCGTCCATCGTCCCGCCCCGCTCTTCTGGCCCGAGAGCCCGTGAATCCCCATTCCCGATTCCGGCCTTGCTTCACGCCTGCACATGGCTCCTCTTCCGCACCGCACAGCGAAACAGGATTGGGCGTGCATGGCGCTCCCAGGACAAGACCACTCTGCTTCATGTCAACGCGGGACCGGGCGGCGACGTTTCCTTGGCGGCGCGCGGGATCGCCCAAGCGATCATAGGCCGGTCGGAAAAGGGTGTCAATCTGGCACTGGAGCCTTCGGAGGATCGTACGTTCGCGGGGTTTTCAGGGGAGATAATGAATCCAGTCCGCCGTGCCAAAGCGGTCACGCACGCGTGCCTCTGCCTCTGCGATTTCATCAGGCGCAAGCGTGTCCTGCTCAAGTCCGAATTGCGTGGCAAAGTGGTCGACCATGTGATCGATGATGGTCTGGCGCGGCAGCGATGTCTGCTGACGCAGTGGTCCTACCCGGCGATCGGCCGATTTCACGCCCTTGTCGCTCAGCTTCTCACGCCCAATGCGCAGCACCTGCGTCATGAGCGGGATGTTCATGTCGTAGGCCATCGTGGTGTGATGCAGCACTGCGCCAGACCGCCGAGACTGCGCAGCGCCACCGATCTTGCCTCCCGACGAAGTAATGTCGTTCAGCGGCTCGTACCAGGCATCGAGTCCCAGTTCTCGAAGTGCTGCCACGACCCAGGAGTCGAAGTGCGCGTAGGACTCGGCGAAGGTCATGCCCTTCACCAGATCTTGCGGCGCGTAGATCGACCAGGTAATGGCCCCCTCGGGCTCGATAAACATGGCGCCACCGCCGCTGATGCGACGGACGAGCTGTACTCCATGGCGCCCGGCTGCGTCTTCATCTACCTCGTTACGAACGGACTGGAAGCGCCCCAGCACGATGCAGGGGCGGCTCCAGCCCCAGACTCGCAGCGTCGGTGCTCGCTCACCGCGCCCCACACGCTCGGCCAGTACTTCGTCCAACGCCATGTTCAGGAGAGGCTCGGTTGCAGCACCCGGAATGAGCTTCCAGTCAAGGTCACGCCATCGTTCCCGTTGTTCCTGGCTCATCTCGCTCATGAAGCGTTCTCGTGCTCAGCGGGATGCAGCCCCCGTTCGACCGCCATGGCGAGGGCTTCAGGGGTCGCGCCGACCAGTTCCACGTCGTCGGGGATCGCCGCGGCAATACGGCCGGCCAGCGCGGCGACGTCGTCTGACGCAGCAGACCCTTCGATGGCGAACGACAGGACCGGCAGTGCTTCCTCTGGGTACAGGAAAAAGTCACCTGTCACCACGACATCGTGCAAATGACCATCCACGACCGCAAATTCGACGGCCACGAGCTTGCCGCCAGGTACCTTGTAGACGCCTCTGCGTCGCTCCGAGCTAGCCACGCGCGAACGCCAACTCACGATCAACGATGGCTGCTGCCGTTTCGCCGCTGATTGTTGCGCCGTTGTACGACGAATCAACTGTGGCTTCACTGGCGAGCGTGAGCCCCGCGACTCCGGTCACATTTGCCGGCAGGCGCCGGTAGATGCCAGGCGGTTGCGCGTACTGTGCGAGCGGCGTGGACACGAGATCGATGACTTCCCAGGAACCCGGAGCGTCCTGCAAGATGGTGGCGACGTCCAGGCGAGCTCGTTCGCTCAACTCGTGGGGGTCCAGGTCGGTATGTCCGATGACCTGGGCAGCCAGGAGGTGACGGCCGGGCGGAGCGTACGCAGGCTGCACTTCGCTGACCGGTGCGATCTCGTTCACAAGGAGTGATCGTGTGCCGTCGAGCACCAGGCGCGGCCCGGTTGGCGGGCGCCGAGCGCCAGCGAGATAGACGGTCACGCCACCGACGGTTTCCTGCACCTCTTTCAATGCGGCAACTGGCGCGAGTCGCGCGGCAGTTGCTGGGTCCGTCGCCACGATGACGTGGGCAGCGGGCAGGACCTCTCCGTCAATGCGAACACCGGTGGCGCGGCCATCTTCGATGATGATTTCGTCTACCCGAGCGTTGGTTGTAACGGCGCCGACCGGGAGTTGATCGGCCATCCTGGCCGGGAGTGCCGCCACGCCTGCCGCGGGCAGGACAGCCGAACCCTGGAGGAACATCTTCAGCGTAAAGAGTGACGGCCCGATGCTCCGCGTCAAATGTGGATCGAACGTTATGCCGCCGAAAAACGGGCGAGCAAAACGATTGATGAATCGCTCGCTGAAGCCACGTTCCCACAGGTACTCAACTGCCGCCCGGTCCCTGCCCAGCGACGTGGCCGCCTCATTGGCGCTCTGCCAGGGGGCGCGCACGACTTCCGCGGCGAGCACGGCGAGCCGCAGCTTGTCCTCGTGGGGAAAGAGATTGGTCGTGATATCTCGCACGATGGCTGCCGGATGCCGTAGTGGATTGGCCACCGGCACCCGGCGTCGCCCGGTCCAGACGAGCGCTCCGGCATCGAACGAGCGAGGCGACAATTGGGAGAAATCGACCCATCTCTTCGGGGCCGGATACGCGTCCAGCAGGACCTGAAAACCCTCGTCGAGGATGAACCCCTGGCGTGTGGTGCGGCTTTTCAGCCTTCCCCCGACGGAATCAGTGGCTTCGTAAAGACGAACGGGGCGCCCAGCTCGAAAAAGTGCCAGTGCGGTCGTCAGGCCCGCCATGCCTCCGCCCACAATGATGACCGGCGGCGGCGGTACGAATTGCTGCAAGGCTGTGCGGTCCTTCGTGGATCAGCGCTGCGTCAGGCTGTTGCGGATAGCCACCCGCTGCGCCTCATCGAACTCGACGTGCTCTTCGATTTCCTGGGCGAGCACGAGTTCTCCCCGTGTGGGATGGATCGCCGTGCGTTCCCAATCCTTGAGGGAGAGGTTGATCAGGAGCGAAACCAGATCCCCGCGAGCAGCCTCCATCTCGGCCAGGATTTCCGTGGCGCTTCCTGCGTCGTGCGGGAGGTCCTGGTCTGCTGCGAGGTACGGCGCGTCCTCACGCGTCATCCGTTGAGCGCGCGCAAGGACGGCCAGGTCGTGGTCCCGTAGTTCAGCAATCAACCTCACCGTCTCGGGTGACGGATCGCTGGTGTGCTGAATCAGGCCACGTATTTCGGTTGGCGTGGATAGCAATTCGTCAATGAGATCTCGATACGCGTCGAGCATGAGTCGTTCGGCTCTCCTGCGGTCAAACGGGGATCAATGGCACGGAGCCAGCCACCGCAATCTCCCAGTTCACCCCCAGGGGATCACGGAAGACGAAGGAAGCGACTCCCGACCGCAGGATCGACAGCGGATACATCAGGACTTCGCCCTTCAGCCGGGTAAACGTCCGTGCATCGACACCAACCGAGACAAGCTCCACCGGCCCCTTGCCAAGCAGGACGCCCATGCCCACGTTCTGCACAGCGAGGGTGAGCGGACCACTGGAAAAGAACGTGACATCAGCGATCTCACCGGACTGCATGGCCCGTTCCCACGAGTAATCCGCCGGGAGCGGAGTCAGCGTGTTGTCGCCGCCGCGCCGCAATCGCCCCAGCAACTGCATGGCAAAGAAATCCTGGTAGAAGCGCTCGGCCCTGCGCAGGTCGTTTACCTGCACGAGGACGTAGTTGATCGCCTGCGCCTGCAGCCCACGCGCCGGCCTGTCTTCGCCCGCGATAACAATTGCTTCCGCAAGTCCCACTCCGCCGGTGCCCTCCTGCACGTCGATTACCTCCGCCGCTGGCGCGCCCGCACCGGTCGAAAATCCAGATGGCGCCACTTTCGGTTCGTGGTCGCCTACGTGGGGAATGGAACGCTCCACCCACGGCTGGTCGTGCCTGATCAGCGCCACGATGCGTTTCGGGCTCATTTCCCCCAGGGAGTACCGCTCGCCACCATGAAGCACGACACCCACGTTCGGCCGGGGATTTGGCAGGCCGTTGTACCACTCCCCCAGGAGTTCGACGACGCGAAGAGTGTGAGACGCGGTGGTCAAATCCACGTACGGTGCGTCGACCCCTAGTCCATGAGACGGCCGCACAACCACGACCTGTGCATCGCCGGCCTGGTCAATCACCATGCCAGCTTCGTCAGCCAGACGCTCTGGCACTTCCAGGAGAAACCGGTAGGCCATCCCGCCCGCGCCTCCGCCCCGCAGCCACCACGTAGCTGCCTACATCCCTCGTGCGCGCTATGCGCTATTCTGGGCTGGGATTGTACTGCACGGCCTGTCGCCGTTGACCCTGGGGGGTAACGGGACGCAGATTGCCGGGGCATCCCCAAACAGTCCCAAATTTCCCGCCAACCCGTGCACATCGGGCACGTTGCTCCTGAACGATGCGTTAGGAGCAGCAGAGCGTCCCGGATTCCCCGCCCGTTCCGTTCGCTCGGTGCGTGTTTTTCCCGCGAGCGTGGCTGGAGGTGGACAGTGTCAGCGGTGGTGTCGAACCTGGAGCGCGACGGCATGGTGAGCCGCCGCCGGGCGTTGGAGCTGGGCGGCGCACTTGGTATTGGGGTCTTGACCGCACTGCGGACTGCTCCGGAGCTGAGTGCACGGAAGAAGCAAAAGAAGAAGAAGGAATCGGGAAAGAAAAGCAAGAAGAAGAACGGATTCAGGTCAAAGCAAAACTCTGGCAAGGGCACAGGCAAGGACATCGTGCGGGAGGCCCAGAAGTACAAGGGCACGCGCTACGTCTACGCCGGGGACTCTCCGAAGGGCTTTGATTGCTCCGGATTCACCTGGTATGTCTATAACAAGGTCACGGGCATGGATATCACACGCACGGTGAAGTCCCAGTCCAAGCAGGGCAAGTCGGTGAGTAATGGCTCCTGGCAGGCGGGCGATATCCTCATTTTCCGCAACACCGCCGGCAAGGGCTTGACGCACTGCGGCATCTACATTTCTGGTGATAAATTCATTCACGCCGAGAACGAAAAGACCGGCGTCGTCATCTCCACCTTTAACGACGGGTACTACAAGGATCACTACGCGGGGGCACGCCGCCTCGTGTAGGCGACCTGCCGATAACAGAAAAGCGGCAGGGCCCCGGCGAAGATTCGCCGGGGCCCTTTCTGTACCGGGAGAACGTGCAGTGAACTAGAACTCGTCGTCGTACCCCTGGAGGTCACGGACGAGTTCCTGCAGTTGCACTGATGCTTCATTTGCCAGCTTCAGCATGGCGTCGCGCCGCTCAGGGTCCATCATGGCGTAGATCGCCAGGCCGACCCCCGCGCCTCCCCAGAGCAAACCCGGCACGCCGCGTCTACCGGCAGGTTCGCCCGCACGTTCTTCGGCGGTCACCACCTCCACCTCTGGCTCCGGGGTGACCTCCTGCTCGTCAACGTGGCGCGACCACAGGGTGTGCTTGCCATTGCGGGCGGAGGCCCGCCTGATTTCGTCCATTTTCGCTTCGAGTTCAGCTCTCAGGTCATCAGCTTCGGCTCGAGCAGCACGCGCCTCAGCTTCCGCGGCGTCACGTGCCCTGAGCGCTTCGGCACTGGCTTCTTCGCGAGCGGCGCGTAGTCTGGCTTCGAGATCATCTGCACTTTCACCCGCCGACTCGGTGTGCCGGAATCGCTGCTTGAGGTCGGCCGGCGCGGACGCGGCCTTCTGGCTGGCCTTCTCTGCCCCGCCAACAGCCGTCGAGAGCGCCAGCATGGCCGAATCGCGCAGGACGGGCCCCATTTCACGCTGCAGGATCTCGAGCGCTTGCGCCCGGTTGCGAGCGGTCAGCAGGAGCGGCGCCTTGGTCTTGAGCGACTTCTCCAGATGCTCCAGGGCGGCGGTGGCAGCTTCACCGGCTACGCCTTCAGGCAATGGCCCGACCTTCTTGCCTGCCAGTTTCTTCGAGACACCGAGCACGTCCCGGCGCTCTGACTTCGCCTTGCTGGCAAGCTCCTGACGCAGTGTTTCCAGCTCGGCCTTGAGCCGTTCAATCTCGGAATCAGACTCATCCGGCCGCCGCAACTGCGAAATGCGATCCTTGCTCTCGCCCGCGATGTGCCGTGCTTCAGCGCCAACGCGGGATGCGATGTGGGCCGCGTCTCCGGCCACCTTGCTGCTGGCCGCACGCAACTTGCTCTCGGCGATGCGCGCCCGCTCCTGGGCATCCCATGCCGCAGCCTTGAGATTGCGCTCTGCGATCTCGCTGTCGACGTTGGCGGAATCCAGCGCCTCGGACAGTGATCCGGCCCGGTCCTTGACCGCTTCCTCCACGTTTTCGCGGTGGGTGCGCGCGTGCTTTGCAGCTTCGCGCGCCGCGTAGGCGAAAGACTCCTTGACGGCTTCGGGCTCCGGAACCTCGACCACCGGCGCGGGCTTTTCGTCGCGCCGCGTCAGGACAAAGAGCAGACCGGCAAGCGCTGCGCCGCCAACCGCGAGGCCAATGGCCTTTGCATTCAAAACCAGATCTTCATCGTCGTTCATGGCGATCCATCCATTCCTGAGTCTGATGCGTGTGAGTCAATACGCAACAGCAATGCCGCTGGTTCCAGTGTACCTACCCGTTCCGTGCAAACGGCCAGATTTGGACTCGTCGAAGCCTTATTGCGTACCTGCGGTATGCAATCCATACTTTCGCGTCGCTTCAGGCTCATGCGACACGTGCACGGCATCGAGGAAGATCATGCGGGGGGCGTTCGAACGGCTTGTGGTTCCGATTTCCGGGTCGGAGGCGGATGCGCGTGCCCTGGATGTCCTGCCAGCCCTCATTGGAAAGGAGGGCGGCGCGGTCACGTTCCTCTATGTGGTGGAGGTCCCGCAATCCATGCCGCTGGACGCCGAACTGCCGGGCGAAGTCGACGACGGTGAGCGAGCCCTGCGAGACGCCGAGCGGATTGCCCGCAAGCGCCTGCACGCCCGCTCCACCTATGTGGTGACGGAATTGCTGCAGGCGCGCGCGGCGGGACCCGCGATTGTCGATGAGGCGATCGAGCGTGAGGCCGATGCCATCCTGATGACCTCGTCCATTCACCGCAAGCATGGCCGGGCCACGTTGGGCGAGACAACCGACCACGTGATGCTGTATGCACCGTGCGAGGTGGTCGTAGTGCGGCTCGCCCCGCCGCGTTTACCACAGGAAAGGCCGGAAGCATCATGAAGGCCGTCATCATGGGCTGCGGGCGCGTTGGCGCTCGCGTGGCCTCCCTGCTGGACCACACCGGCAATGATGTCTCGGTGATTGACGTGGATAGCCGCGCCTTCCATCGCCTGCCCGCCACGTTTGGCGGCGACACCATCATCGGAACTGGCATCGACGAGGACGTATTGCGGCGCGCCGGCATCGAGGACGCGGACGCGTTCATCGCCGTGAGTAACGGCGACAACCGCAACATCATGGCGGCGCAGGTGGCGCGGCTGGTCTTTGAAGTGCCAGAGGTGGTCTGCCGGATTTACGACCCGGTGCGGGAAGACACCTACCGCCGGCTGGGCCTGACGACCGTCTGCCCGACGACCACCATCTCAGCGATGATTCTGGATTCCGTCATGCGGGCGAGCGACGACGACGAAGCGCCACGCGGAGGGACGATCTGACCATGTACGTCATCGTCGCGGGAGGCGGAAAGGTGGGCTACTACCTCGCCCAACACCTGCTGATCGAAGGCCACGAGGTGCTCCTGATGGAGCGCAACCCGAGCCGCGTCGCAGAAATCAACGACGTGCTTGGCGCAGTGGCCATTGTGGGCGACGGGGCGGAGGTCAGTGCCCTGGCAGCCGCCGGAGCCGCACGCGCCAATGTCGTGGTGGCGGTCACCGGCGAGGACGAAGACAACCTGGTGATCTGCCAGGTCGCGAAGGAAAAGTTCCACGTTGGGCGCACCATTGCGCGGGTCAACAACCCCAAGAACGAGAATCTGTTCCGGATGCTCGGGGTGGATGTCACCGTCAGCCAGACCAATTACATCCTGAACCTGATTGAGCAGGCCATTCCGGACCGGTCCTTCGTGCACCTGCTGAGCTTGCAGCATGAGGACTTCGCCATTGTCGACGCGAAGGTGTCGGAACAGTCGGCGGTCGCACACCGGGCCTTGGGGGAAATTGCGTTACCTGAGGACACGACGATCGCAGCGATCGCACGTGGGCCCAAGCTGATTCTGCCTGGCCCAGCAACAGAGTTGCTGCCCGGTGACGACATCATCGCAATAGCCCACTTGAACAAGGAAGACGAACTCCGCCGACTCCTCGTATAGGTCATCTGCAATCTGGATCAGGAGCGCCACGTGCTGCTTGCCATCGACGTTGGCAACACCAACACCGTGTTTGGCCTCCTCGCCGACGACGGCGAGCTTGTCAGCTCGTTCAGGGTGTCTACGACGCGAGATCGCATGCCCGACGAGTGGTACGCGATGCTTGCCGCCCTGCTCGGGACCGCTGGCCTGGCCGCCGCCGAGATCGACAGCGCCATCATTTCAAGTGTCGTGCCGAGTGTCACGCCCTGGTTGGTCGAAATGTGCGGGACCCGGTTTGGCGTGGACGCGGAGGTGATCACCGGCGCGTCAGACATCGGGATGAGGCTCGATGTTGAGGAGCCGAAGCAACTGGGCGCTGATCGCATCGTGGACTGTGTTGCCGCCATCGCCCGCTACGGGGCCCCCGCCATCATCATTGACCTCGGGACGGCCACCACGTTCGACGTTGTAGACCGCAACAATGTGTATCGAGGCGGGGCAATTGCCGCTGGAGTAGCGACATCCCTCAAGTCCCTGGCGACCAACGCGGCGCAGCTCTTCAACGTGGAGCTCTACGTGCCTGAACAGGTGATCGGCCGCAATACAGCCGATCAGCTACGTTCGGGAATCGTGACCGGACATCTGGCCATGCTGGAAGGAATGATCACTCGTATCGACGAGGAACTTGGGGAGCGAGCGAGCGTGATTCTCACTGGCGGCCTCTCCACCCTGTTTGCTGGCAGATCACCCCGCTTCGATGTAGTGGACCCCGATCTCACGCTGGCCGGGCTCTATCTCATTCATCAGCGGCTGCAACATGCACCCGGAGCATCATGAGCATGGGTCCCGCGTACTCCATTCGGCCACTTTCGAGCGACGACAGTGCATTCGTGACCCGGGCGGCCCCCCGGCTGCATCACGGCCAAACGGCTTCCCCGCGTGATCCCGAGCGCATGGAGGCATATTTCGCCGCATTCACGCCCACCAATCTCACGCGAGATGCCGGAACCGAGGCGTTTGTGGCCACAGAGCAGGGGCACGACGAGCCATTGGGCCTCCTGGTCATCAAGCCCGACTTCGACTACTTCACCGATCATCCCCGGGCGTATGTCGAAATTCTCGTGGTTGCGGAGGAGGCGGAAGGACACGGCGTCGGCCGCGCACTTATGGCCCACGCCGAGCAGTGGGGCCGGGAACATGGGTGCCTCGAAGTGGTCCTGGATGTGTTCGCCAACAATCCGTCCGCGATCGCGTTCTACGAGCGCATCGGGTTCGCGCCCGACCATTTACGAATGTCGAAATCACTGGCCTGACAATTCACAGTACGATTGCGGGCAGCCCAACTGGCACATCGGGGCCAGGGCTGTAGTCGACCGCGGTACGCTGGAGGCAGAATGATTTCCATGCCCGACACGAACACGGGCTTCGAGCAGGCACTCACCACTTCTCCGACCGGACAGGCGCCCCTCAAGTTGGCGATGCAGCGTTCCGGACGGCTGACGGAATCTACCCTTGGCCTCCTCCATGCCATCGGGCTCCAGTTCGAGAGCTACGGTCAGCGCCTTTTCTCCCACTGCCGGAACTTTCCGCTCTCCATTCTGTATGGCCGGGACGACGATATTCCCGGGTATATCGCGCGGGGCACGGTGGACCTGGGGATCGTGGGCCGTAACCTTCTCTATGAAGAAGGCGTGGACGTCGTCGAGCTGGTGCCGCTGGGCTTCGGCTACTGCGAGCTCGTGGTGGCAACCATGCGCGACGCGCCGTACGGCGACCCCAGCCAGTTGCTCAACGCCCGCATCGCCACCTCATATCCGCAGTCGGCGCGGCGCTTCTTCCAGTCAATTGGTGGTGACCCGGAGATCATCACCATCAGTGGCTCGGTAGAGGTCGCGCCATCCCTGGGATTGGCGGACGCCATCGTCGAATTGACAGCCACTGGATCGACGCTGTTGCTGAATGACCTGCGGCAGATTTACACCATTCTGGAGTCGGAGGCAGTCCTCGCCGCGTCACCGGAGTCGATGGCCGACCCGGCGAAGCGCGCGAACATCGATCGCCTCGTCATGCGCATCAACGCGGTCCAGGCTGCCAAGCGCTACAAGTACCTGATGATGAACGCGCCGATAGCCGCGCTGCCCGCGATTCGGGCTGTGGTGCCGGGGCTGAAGGCTCCGACAATTGTGCCGCTGGCGGACGAGGGCTGGGTGGCGGTGCATACGGCAGTTGAGGAAGAGGCGTTCTGGGAGTCGATCGAGCGGCTGCGCGCGGCCGGCGCCACGGAAATCCTGGTGTCTTCCCTGGAGAAGCTCCTGCTCTGATCCCCCTCGCGGCGAACAGAATCCGCATTCCCTCGGGTATCATCCGCCTCTGGCGCGGCTTTTTCGTGCCTGATCGTTCCTTTTTGCATGGTGTGGAGGTCACTTGTGTCACAGAGCGTCGTGTCTCGGACCACCTTCGATCCCGCGAAGATCGTCCGGCCGGCGGTCCATCATCTCCCCGTGTACCAGCGGCAGCCTCCACCGGCAGTCCGGCCCGAACGCGAAATTCGCCTGGACTGGAATGAGTCTCCCTACGGACCGTCCCCCCGGGTTGAGGTAGCCCTGCGGGATGCGCTGGCCCATAACCGCTACCCGGAATTCGACGCCTGGGCACTCCGTGAAGCACTCGGCGCGTACGTCGGCGCACCGGCTGAGCAGATTATCGCTGGCGCTGGGCTGGACAACGTCATCGAGACGCTGCTCCTGCTGCTGCTGGAGCCGGGCGACCGGGTGATCATTTCGAACCCGACGTTCGGAGTCTACGACGTGCTCATCAAGGCATTCGGCGGTGTCACTGTTGACGTGCCGCTGACCGAAGGCTTCAACCTCAATGTCGATGGCATTCTCGAAGCCGTTGATGAGCGCACGAAGCTGATCATCATCTGCAACCCGAACAATCCGACGGGTAACCTTTTCCCGGCCCGGGATATCGAACGGATCATCGCGGAAGCACCGTGCCTGGTGGCGGTGGACGAAGCCTACGCCGAGTTCGCCGGCACGAGCTACCTGCCCCACATGGAGCACGCGCCAAACCTGGCGATCCTGCGCACGATGAGCAAGTTCGCGGGGCTGGCCGGCATGCGGGTGGGCTACGGTGTATTTCCCGAGAGCTTGATGCCCTACCTGGCCCGGGTGATGCCCGGCTTCTGCAACGTGAGCGTGGCGGCCACGGCGGCTGCCACTGCGGCGCTGGCGGATCGCACCTACAACGAGCAGACCGTGCTGCGCATCCTGGCGAATCGCGATGCGCTGGCCGACCACCTGCGCGAGTTCCCAGAGGTTGAACCGTATCCCTCCGCGACCAACTTCCTGCTGGTGAAACTCCCGATCGCGGATGCCGGCCCCATCGTGCAGCGATTGGCGGAACGCGGGGTGTACGTTCGCTACTTTGGAAACCCGGCCTGGGGGATCATGAACTGCCTCCGCGTTTCTGTCGGCACGCCGGAGGAAAACGAGATCTTCGCGGCAGAACTGGAGGATGCGCTGCGCGAAGCTGGAGCGCAAGCATGAGCGCGACTCTGGCTACCCGCAACGCGCACATCGAGCGGGCGACCCTGGAAACGCGGATCGTGGCCGATCTCGACCTCGGCGGTGGAGACGTAGCCGCCGACACCGGTGTTCCCTTCCTCGACCATATGCTTTCCGCTCTCGGCAAGCACGGCCGCATCGGGCTCATTGTGGCGTGTGATGGCGACGCTGAGATGGATCCCCACCACACGGTGGAGGATGTTGGCATTGCTATCGGGCAAGCGTTGAAGCAGGCGCTGGGCGACCGCCGGGGTATCCAGCGGTACGGGTTCGCCTACGCGCCGCTCGACGAGGCACTCGCGCGGGTGGTGGTCGACTGTTCTGGCCGCCCCTTCCTGCACTACGAGGTCGACATGCCAGAGGCGGTGATTGGCCGCGACTTCTCGACCACCCTGGTCGAGGAGTTCTGGCGCTCCCTGGCCATGAACGCTGGGTTGACCATGCACATTGATCTCTTGCGTGCGCGTAACGCACATCACGCCGCCGAAGCGATCTTCAAGGCGGGCGCGCTGGCGCTCCGCCAGGCCGTTTCCCCGTTCGGCGACCCAGACATGATGCCCTCAACCAAAGGGGTGCTGGCGTGAGCGTGAACATTGCGGTGATCGATTACGGTGCGGGCAATCTGCGCTCCATCCGTCGCGCGCTGGAGGCGGCCGGCGCCACCGTCACCGTGACAGCTAAGGCGGACACCGTCCTCGCGGCAGACGGGGTGGTTTTCCCGGGCGTAGGCGCGGCGGGCGCGGCGATGCAGCGCCTGCATGATCTCGATCTCATCGCGCCCATTCACGAGGTCGTCGTCCAGGAGCGGCCCTTCCTCGGCATTTGCCTCGGCATGCAGTTGCTCTTCGAGGACCAGGAGGAAGGGAGCACCGAGGGGCTTGGCTTGCTGCAGGGCCGCGTCCGCTCCCTGAGCAGCGACGTGAAGGTGCCCCAGATCGGCTGGAACCGCACGCTGTGGGTGCAGGATGGCGCTGGCAGCCATGCCGGCGACAGCGGCGACTTCTACTTCGTCCACTCCTATATCGCAGAACCCGAGTATGCCGACGACATCGTGGCGGTTTCGCGGTACGGCGAGGTCTTCCCGAGCATCGTCCGGCACGGACACATCTGGGGTACCCAGTTCCACCCTGAGAAGAGCGGGACGGCCGGCCTGCAGATGGTTGCTGGCTGGGTGGACGAGGTGCGCGCTCAGGCGCCACGCCGCAAGGAACAGGTTCTCGCGTGATCATCTACCCCGCAATTGACCTTCGAGATGGGCGGTGCGTCCGCCTGGTTGAAGGTGACTTCTCACGTGAGACGGTCTTCGACGCCGATCCGGCCGCCGCCGCCCGGCGGTGGGCCGAGGCCGGGGCCGAGTGGCTACATGTCGTGGATCTCGACGGCGCCGTGGCTGGCCAGCCGGTCAATCTCCCCGCTATCGCGGCCATTCGCGCTGCCGTCGATATGCCCATTCAGCTCGGCGGCGGCCTGCGCACGCTTGCCAACCTCGAAGATGCATTCGCCGCCGGTATTTCGCGCACAATCCTGGGCACCGTTGCGTTGCAAGACCCGAAACTTGTTGCCGATGCGGTGGACCGCTGGGGCGACGCGATCGCGGTTGGGCTCGATGCCCGCGATGGCAAGCTGGCAACACGCGGCTGGCTAGATCAGTCGGACTCTCTGGCGATAGATGTGGCCCAGGCGCTGGCGAGCGCCGGAGTGCGGCATTTCATCTTCACCGACATTAGGCGGGATGGCACGCTTTCCGGGCCGAACCTGGATAGCCTTGCGGACCTGATCGCATCCATCGACGCCGGCTTTATCGCCTCCGGCGGCGTCGGGACACTGTCGGATATCGAGGCCGCGCGGGAGGTCGGCGCGGCGGGCGCTATCGTCGGCCGCGCGCTCTACGATGGTCGCGTCGACCTGTCCGAGGCCATCGCGCTGGCTCGACCACCCAGGATTGAGGCATGAGCACACTGACTGTATCCACGACCGATCTCCTGCCCACCACCGGGCCGTACCGGCGCATCATCCCCTGCCTGGACGTGACTGCCGGGCGGGTGGTGAAGGGCGTTGAGTTTCTCAACCTGCGCGACGCCGGCGACCCCGTGGAACTGGCCGCGTTCTATAACCGCGAGGGCGCGGACGAGTTGGTTTTCCTGGACATCACGGCGACCTCTGATACGCGCCGCACGATGGTCGATGTCGTGGAACGCACGGCCGATCAGGTCTTCATGCCGCTGACCGTTGGCGGCGGCGTTCGCGCCGTGTCCGACATGCGCGAGTTGCTCTCGGCAGGTGCGGACAAGGTCTCCATCAACACTGCCGCCATTGTCGATCCAGACCTCATCAACGCCGGGGCCGAGCGCTTTGGGCGGCAATGCATCGTGGTCGCGGTCGACGCCCGGCGTCGGGCCGACGGCTCTGGCTGGGGTGTGTTCACGCATGGTGGCCGCAAGGAAACGCCGCTGGACGCCGTCGAATGGATCGCGGAAGCGGCGCGGCGCGGCGCGGGTGAAATCCTGCTGACCAGCATGGACCGTGACGGCACGAAGGATGGTTACGACCTGGAATTGCTGGAGGCTGTCGCCGCAGCCGTGAATATCCCCGTCATTGCCTCGGGCGGCGCGGGCAATCTGGATCACCTGGTGCAAGCCCTCGCCCCCGGCCGTGCTGACGCGGTACTGGCGGCTTCGATCTTCCACTTCGGCGAGTACCGCGTCGCTGACGCCCGCGCGCATCTGGATGCCCACGGCGTGCCAGTCCGCCAGTTCGTCGTCTGATGGACGCCGCGCTTTCCAATGAGGTCGTGCGCTTCGATGACGCGGGCTTGATCCCGGTCGTCGTGCAGGACGATGCCTCCCAGCGCGTGCTGATGCTCGCGTTCATGAACGAGGAAGCGCTCCGCCTGACGCAGGAGACTGGCCAGGCGCACTACTGGAGCCGCAGCCGCAACAAGCTGTGGCGCAAGGGCGAAACCTCCGGCAACGCGCAGATCGTCACCGACCTGCGCGTCAACTGCGAGCGCAACAGTCTGCTCATGAGTGTGATCCAGCAGGGTGCGGTCTGCCACGATGGCTACGCCACCTGCTACTACCGCCGCGTCACTGAAGATGGCACGCTTCAGATCGTCGAGGAGCGGCAGTTCGACCCGGCTGAGGTGTACCGCACTGGCCAACCTGCTGGACCCAGCCTGGGCGAACTGACGCGCGCCCAGATGGCCGCCTACCAGGCCCTGCGCGATAGCGATCTTGGCGCGGTGTCGGGTACCTCTCGCCTCCTGCGGAACCCGAGCAAGAGTGTCGCCCCACGTGTCTCCGACGAGTTGGCCGAGCTCGCAGGGGTCCTGGCGGGGGAGCACCGTCACCGCGACCCGATTTCAGATACGCAACTTGAAGCATCGCAGGTCATTTACTGGCTGCTGATCGAGGTGCTTCGCCTCGGCTACACCTGGGAGCAGGTGCGGCCGGACCTTGCGTTAGCCATGCCTGATGCCCCGCCGCGCGACACAGCCGTCGGGCTCCTGCGCGCCGCGGCGCAACAGTGGCGGTCGCTGACCGCAGGTACGCTGGAGCAGGTGCAATCAACGCTTTCCCTGGTTGCGGCAGCCTGTCACGTGGCCGGGGTGGACCCGGCCGAGGTGGTGGCGGCGGACCTCGCGGCGCTCCGCAGCCGCCCCTATCTCGCCGATCACTTTGCGGTGGGTTCCTGACCTCATGGAGCTGCCAGGACCCCTGCCCGAGGACGCCGTTCCCCCGGGAACTGCGCGCCTGGGCCGAATCTGGACGCCCTGGCGCATGCAGTACGTCACCGGCGGCCCGCGTGAGGAGGGCTGCGTCTTCTGCAATCGGCTGCGTGAGCAACAGGACACGGCGGCACTCATTGTGCATCGCGGTGAATCGGCCTATGTCATCCTGAACTTGTTCCCCTACAACACCGGGCACGTCATGCTGGTGCCGCAGGCGCACATCTCCTCCCCAGAGGATGCGGACGACGCGACGACCCACGAGTTGGCGGATCTACGCCGCCCGGTGATGCGGGCCGTGCGGCGCGCGCTCAAGCCGGTCGGGTTCAACCTCGGGGTCAATGTCGGTGCGGTGGCTGGAGCTGGCATTGCCGCGCATCTCCATGAGCACATCGTGCCGCGCTGGCCGGGAGATGCGAACTTCATGCCGGTCATCGCCAGCACCCAGGTGCTCCCGGAAGTGCTGCCGGTCACGTATGCCAAGATCCGCGCGGAACTGCAGCGTGAGATGATGGGCGTGGCAGACGTGCAGGTCGTGCTGCTCGATCAGGACGGCGAAGCGACATTGCTGGTCGATGGGTCGTTCCCCACTGTGTCCGCAGGACCAGAGGAGCCGGTGTGGGCTGCGGCCCTGCGCCTGGCGCAGCAACTCGAGGTGCGCGATCCGGTGCTTCTCGGCTGGGCTGGCGCACAGCTTGCCGGGCAGGGGCCAGTCGTCCTTGCGTTTGGTGGCGTGTTGCCGGCGCAGCAGGCCGTGGGCAGCACGGCTGCGGCAGAACTGCTGGGGCCGAACGACGCGCCGATCCTGGCCAATGCGATCTCTCTGGTGCATAGGCAGAGCGACGCTACCGCCGGTCCTGAATAGTCGACACCGGTACCAGATGAGGCGCTTCACCCGCGAAGCGCCACCTATACTTGACCTCTGGCCTCCCGCTCAGAGAGAAGGTGACGCGGCGTGTTCTCCAGTCAGGATCCCGAGTTGGCCTTCCCGGAGCCACGGCGTGCGCCGTTAGCCTCCGTCATCGGGCTGCTCGCCTCCGCGCTGAATGTGCTGGCGGAGGTCATGCTCCTGCCCAGCCTGATCCTCGCCTTCTTCGCCGCCGAACTCACGCCATCCTATCCCCTGATCGGCCTCGTGCCAGCGTTAGCGGCCAGCATGTGGACCGTCGCCCGGGTGCCCGCGCATCTCCTGGCCATCAGGCCGGCACGCCAGCAGCAGTGGGCCTTTGCCTCGGCGCTGGTGCGGGCCGGAGCCATCGGGGTGCTGGGCTTTGCCGCCATGCGCACCAGCCCCTCGGTCCTCCTGCAATCGGGGCGGCCACTCCTGCTGACCTTCTTCCTCTGCCTGATCGTCTACACCGTAGCCGGTGGGTTGGGGAGCGTGCCGGCGGCGGCGCTGGTCCGGGACGCGATCACCCCCGAGCAGCGCGGCGACTTCTCTCTCCGCCGGGTGTTGACGAGCCTGGCGGCCAGCCTGCTCGGCGCGCTGCTGGCGGCCAGGCTCCTGGGCGCGGGGTCGCCCGCGTTCCCGGGAAACTACGGCCGCCTCTTCCTGGTGGTAGCCATCTTCCTGGTCGTGTTGGCGGTCCTGACCGTGCTGCAACGCCCACTGCCGGGCATGGCCACGCAGCGGCCAACGTTTGCGCCACGCACGCTGCTGCGCCCGCTCGCGGATGGCCGCTACCTCCGCTACCTCGTCTTCCGCCTACTGCTGGCGACGACAGCGGCGGTGGATCCGTTCCTGTTCCTGTACGCCGTGATCCGCCTGGGCATTCCGGCGAGTTCGATCGGTATCTTTATCCTGGCGGGTGTGCTGGGCTGGGTCGTGAGCACACCGCTCTGGATCTGGCTGGAGCGGAAAGCGCAACCGCGCACCGTCCTGCAGGCGGCAGCAGTCCTGCGGCTCATTGCGCCGGCCCTGGCGCTGCTCCTCCCGCAGGTGTTGACGGTGGAGCAGGTCCAGTCGCGTTTCGGCAGTAACGCCCCGACGATCACGTTTGCCATTGGCTTCTTCGCGATTGGGGCGGCATTGGCTGCCCTGGCGCGCAGTGGGCCGGCCTACCTTGCGCCGCTGGCGCCACGGCACCTGAGCGCGTCCTACAGCGCCCTTACCAGTGGCCTGCTGGCACTGGCCGCCTTTGCCCCGGTCGCAGGTGGGCTGATCATCCAGCGCTTCAGCTACGAAGCACTCTTTGTCGCCACCATCCTGGTTGGCCTGGCTGGGGTCCTCTCCAGCGGCTGGCTGGCGGAAGTCATCGTGACGACGCGCCAGCCCCAACCAGTCACGCTCTCCCCGGCGGTGGAGGGAACCAGCTAACACGCCAGCGGATGGCCGCAGGAGCCCGCCTGAGGGGCTTCGCAGCCGGCGTCGCGATTGAAGCAAGACCAGGCCAGGCGCCCGTAACGAGGTGAGCCAGCATGGTCCTTGCAGCAACGCCATGAGCACCCCCAATCCCGAACCCGGTTACGCCGAACTGCATCTGCACACGGCCTACTCCTTGCTGGATGGCGCGGCCCTGCCCGAGGAGATCGTGACGCGGGCGGCAGAGCTGGGCTACCACCACCTGGCCGTGACCGACCACGATGGCCTCTACGGCGCTCTGGAGTTTGCCAACGCCGCCGATTCCGCCGGCATTGCTCCCATCACCGGCGCAGAGATGACGCTGCTGGATGGCAGCCACATCACCCTGCTCGTGGAATCTGCCGCAGGCTACGCCAACCTCTGCCGGCTCATCACGGCGGCCCACCAGCCGGAGCCGGGGACCGGCTGGCCCACGGAGCCTGCGGCGCGGGCAGCGCGGCTCGATCCATCACTGCTGGCGGAGCACGCCCGTGGGCTGGTCCTGCTCACTGGCTGCCCAAAGGGACAACTGAGCCGCTATGTGGATGACGGTGACCTCATCAGCGCCCAGGCGTTGTTGCGGGAGTATGTGGCCTGGTTCGGCGCGGGCAACGTCTATGTGGAGTTGCAGCAGAACCAGGTGCGGGGCGATACCCAGCGTGTCGCGCGCCTGGCGCGGCTGGCGGCCGAGGCGAGCCTACCCACCGTCGCCACCGGCAACGTGCACTACCACCGCCCCGAGCGCTACCGCCTGCACGATGTCCTGGTCGCCATTCGCCACCAGGGCACGCTGGATGCCACCGCGCGCTACCACCGCCGCAATGGGGATTTTGCCCTGCGCCCCATGGCCGAGGTGGCGCGCCTTTTCGCGCGCTATCCGGAGGCCGTGCGCGCCTCGCTGCACCTGGCTGAGCGCTGCGCCGCGTTTAACCTGGCCACACACGCGCCCTATCAGTTCCCGGAGCAGGCGACCCCGGAGGGGGAATCGCTCGACAGTTACCTCACCCGTATCTGCCACGAGAAGTTCGACGAGCGCTTCCCTGCAGGCCATCCACGGCACGACGTGGCCTGGGAGCGCCTGAATGAGGAACTGGACCTCATCGCCAGGCAGCGGCTGGCCGCGTTCTTCCTGATGCACCACGACCTGCTGGAACTGGCGGAGGACGTGGCAGGCCGGGTACGGCAGGAGCAGGGTCAGCCGGCCGCCAGTCCCCTTCCGCCGGGGCGCGGCCGTGGCTCCTCGGTGAACTCGCTGGTCTGTTACCTGATTGGGCTCTCGCCGGTGGACCCGCTGGAGCACCGGCTCTCTCTGGGCCGCTTCCTCAACGACGCCCGCACCGAGCCGCCCGATATCGACCTCGATTTCCCGCGCAAGATTCGTGAGCAGTTGATGCTCGGTGTCTACGAGCGCTACCCGGGCCGGGTCGGGCTTATCTGTACGTTCGCGACCTACAAGCTGCGTTCGGCGGTGCGTGATATCGGCAAGGTGCTGGGCATTCCGGTGGCAGACCTGGACCGCATCGCCAAGCTCTGCGTCCCCGGCTCGGCGCGCATCCTGCGCGAGGAACTGGCGCGCATGCCGGAGTACGCCGCGCGCCTCGAGGCGCCACCCTGGTCGCTGCTGATCGAACTAGCCAGCGAGTTGGCCGGGTTCCCGCGTCACATCAGCCAGCACTCGGGGGGGATGGTCATCTCCGCCTGCCCCATCACGGACCTGGTGCCGCTCCAGCCTGCCGCCATGGAGGGGCGCTGGCTGATCCAGTGGGACAAGGACAGCGTGGCGGACGCCGGCATGGTGAAGCTCGACTTCCTGGCGCTCGGCATGCTCGAACTGGTCGAGGAGTGTGTGCAGGGCATCGCTGCGCGCTATCCGGGCGCCAATGTGGACCTCACCCGGCTCGACTTCGCCGATCAGGCGGTTTTTGACATGATTTGCGAGGGCGATACCGTCGGGACCTTCCAGATCGAATCCCGCGCCCAGATCCAGACCCTGCTCAAGACGCAGCCGCGCACGCTGGATGATCTCACCGTACAGGTGGCCATCGTGCGGCCCGGCCCCATTGTGGGCGGCGCAACCTCGCCCTACATCCAGCGCCGGCTGGACCCCAATTTCCAGATTACCTACGACCACCCCTTGCTGGAGCCGGTGCTGCAGGACACCATGGGCGTGGTGCTCTACCAGGACCAGGTGATCGAGGTGGCGCAGGTGCTGGCCGGGTTTACTGCCGGCCAGGCGGATCAACTCCGCCGGGCCATGACGCGCAAGCGCTCCCAGGAGGCCATTACTTCCCTCTGGACGCAGTTCCGCGATGGGGCAACCGCCAACGGTGTGCCCGAGGAAACGAGCCACGCCATTTTCCAGAAACTGCTCGGCTTCGCGGCCTACGGCTTCCCGCGCGGTCATGCCGCCAGCTTTGCGGTGCTGGCCTACCAGTCCTGCTGGCTCAAGCACCACTACCCGGCAGAGTTCCTCTGCGCCTTGCTCAACAACCAGCCGATGGGGTTCTACAGCCCGTCCGTGCTGGCGAACGAGGCCAAGCGGCGCGGGGTGCGCACGCTCCTGCCCGATATCAACCAGAGCGGCGTGCGCTGTACGGTGCAGGGTGAGCGCACGGTACAACTGGGCCTGGGGCAGGTGCAGGGCCTGGGCGATGAGGCAGCATGGGCGACGGTGGCGGAGCGCACGGCGCACGGTCCCTACCGCTCGGTGCCGGATCTGATGCGGCGCGTGAGCCTCCCCGTGCCGCTGGTGGAAACGATGGCGCTGGCGGGCGTCTTCGATAGCTTTGGCCTGGCCCGGCGCGAGGCCGCCTGGCAAGCCGGGCTGGCGATTCCCCTGCGCACCTTGCCCACGCGCGGCAAGGCCCAGAAGCGAGACCGTGGCCACCAGATGGCGCTGGCGCTCCCGATTGGCCAGGATGTGGTGGACCTGCCGCCGATGCCGGTCTGGGAGCGCATGGCGGAGGAAACCCTAGGCCTTGGGCTTTCCCCACACTGGCACCCCCTCGGCCTGCTGCGGCAGCGGCTGCCTGCGCCCATTCGTCCCACCGCCGATACCCAGCACCTGCGTGATGGCCTGCGCATCCAGGTGGCCGGGCTGGTGGTCGTGCGGCAGCGGCCAGAGACCGCGCGCGGCGTGACCTTCCTGCTGCTGGAGGATGAGCAGGGATTGCTGAACGTCATCGTGCCGCCGCCTCTCTATGAGGCAGAACGCCATGTGGTGCGCGGCGAGCCGTTCGTGGTGGTGGAAGGAATCCTGCAGCGCAGGCTGAACACGATCAACCTGCTGGCCGAGCGAATCTGGCCGCTGGATGAGGCCCGCAGCCACTTCCCGGCGCAGCGCACTCACCAGGGAATCAGCCACCCGGAAGAGAGCCGCCGCCCTGCCGTCACCGCCGCAGTGCCTCGTTCAGGCCGGAGCGCCTCCTTCCGCTGAGTTCCTGCTGAACGCCGCGCGTGTGGCGTCGCCAGACCAGGCGTGCATGAAATGCAGTACGGTGACGACGAACGACGCATCAAGACCATGAGGCAACGAGTGAACGTCCCAATGTTCGAACGCCCTTGCGCCCCTCACCAGAAGAACCACAAACCGCTGCACAGCCGGCGCGCCGTGCTCGGCGCCGCTGCAACTGTCCTGAGCCTGGGTGGACCGGCCTCACCGCGATGGGCTGCCGCTCAGACCCCCGCGTCAACCTCCGCGCTCGGCGAGCTGCAACAGCGTCTCACTGGCCAGTTGCTCCTGCCAGGTGACAGAGCGTTTTCTGCCGAGAACACGCCCTCGAACCGCCGCTACCAGGATGTCGTCCCCGCCGCCATTGCCCAGTGTGCGGATGAGGCCGATGTCATCACCTGTGTGCAATGGTGCACCGCGAACGGCGTGGCGCCTGCGGTGCGCGGAGGTGGGCACAGCTACGCCGGCTACTCCACCACCACCGGCCTCCTGCTCGATCTGCGCGAACTGAACAGCGTTACCGTTGACCGCGCGGCTGGCACCCTGACCGCCGGTGGCGGCGCCACGATCGCAGACCTCCAGACAGCCCTCGCCGATGGCCCACACTTCTTGCCCGGCGGAAATTGCCCCACAGTCGGCGTCGGCGGCCTGACCCTGGGCGGTGGCATCGGTCCCAACACGCGCTGGGCAGGACTCACGTGCGATCACCTGCAGCAAACGCGCCTGGTCACAGCCCAGGGTGAAGCGCTGGTCGTTTCCGCGAGCCAGCACAGCGACCTCTTCTGGGCGCTGCGCGGCGGGGCCGGCGGCAGCTTCGGCGTGAACACCTCCTTCACCTTCGATCTGGTGGAAGCACCTACCGGATCTGTCACCAATTTCTCGATCAGATGGCGCGGCGCAGACGCCGCCGGGCTCGTGATCCAGGCATTCCAGGAACTCATCCAGCAGGCGCCAGCGGAATTCGGGGCCGCAGTGACCGTTATCCCCAGGGATCCGGCCGAATCCGGCAAGCGCCGGAGCATCGACGTCTCCCTCGACGGGCACTACATCGGCAAAGCGAGCGATCTGCAGGATCTGCTTACGCCGCTGCTGGAGGTCAAGACCCCGCCGGCCGAGCAGATCATCGCGGACATGCCCTTCCAGGAATCGCAGCAACGACTACGTGAGCCCGCGTCGGAGGCGCATGCGTTCACCGGCATCTCGCGCTACGCCAGCGCTCCCCTCCCCGACGAAGCGATCAGGCAGATCGCCGGCCTGCTCGTCGACTGCCCACACCGCACGGATGCGGCGCACGGCCGCCTGACACTCTTCGGGTGGGTGGGCGGCATCCTGACCCAGACCGCTCGAGATAGCACCGCTTACGTTCACCGGGACCAGACCGCACTCTGGCAAACCAGTGCGGTCTGGTTTCCTGACGTACCACCGAGCGTCGGCGACGAACTCACAGCCTGGACCGTAGAAGTAGCTTCGCTGATCGCCCAGCACACGCCAAATGAGAGCTACCAGAACTTTCCCAACCGGGAAATTACCGATTGGCAACAGCAGTACTACGCGGAAAACGCTCAGCGCCTGATCGAGGTCAAGACGGTCTACGATCCCGGCAACGTATTCCGAAACGCCCAGAGCATCCCGGTGTCACCCAGCACCTGAACCGCGGCGAGGCGGGCGCCGAACCGGGGGCGCCTTCCGACCAACAGGATGCCCAAGGGGCCAGGAATGCCAACCACTACCGCACCGCAAGAGTTGGCATACTTGGCATTCTTGGCACACATCCCGGCCCTATCCCCAAATCATCCGCGTCAGGCGGTTACGTGCGGTCATCGCTCAGCACAACCAGGACCTGCCAAATCCCGGTCACCTGTTGTAGATTCGTATGCATGACGGCACAGGATGTGCACGTCACAGAGAAATCGGGCCTGTAGCTCAGAGGTAGAGCACGGGGCTCATAACCCCAGGGTCGCAGGTTCGATCCCTGCCGGGCCCACCGGACGCATACACTGTCAGGAGAACGACTGCTTGGCTGAAGAACTGATTACCACCGGCACTGCCGCCGACCTGGCTCCAGGACGCGAGCGAGCGCTGCTGCTCGCCGACATCATCAGCGACACGCCCGCCCGCGACACCGTGGTCATGGACATTCACGAAATGTCCCCCTTCGCCGACTACTTTGTGATTACCGAAGGGGAGAATGAGCGACAGCTCCGGGCCATCGAGCGCACCCTGGTTGAAAAGATGAGCGAAAACGGGGTCAAGGCACGGCGCACCGAGGGAACCGCAGCCAGTGGCTGGATCGTTCTCGATTTTGGAGAAGTGCTAGTGCACGTATTCTCCACTGACCAGCGAACCTTCTACCGGCTGGAGGACCTGTGGGCAGACGCGCCGACACTCTTGTCGATTCAATGAACGACCAGCCCCTGGCGCTGGTCGCTTCGCCGGCCATTGAGCCTGAAATCCCGGCGCTCACCCTGGTCGAAACGCCATCCCAGGTTGACGCCCCAAGCCAGGCATCTCATGTGCCGGCATTCATGCTGGGCACGTTGATCGGCGCGCTGGTTGGCGCGTTGCTAGGTACCCTCATAAGCCCGCACACGCGGGCCTACCTCGTCGGGCTGTACCAGCTTGCCTCGCGCCGGCTGACATCAGCGGAGCGAGACAAGCTGCGCTTCGAGCTGCTCCTGCAATAGCCGCGCGGCGTCTCATGCTATCCGGCTCAGGCCGGGCAAGGGGAAGCTGCGCATCAACTCACGCACCTGCTCGGCCGTCCGGGCGCGGACGACCTCGTCGTCCGGCGCGTCGAGCACGTCGGCAATCAGATCCGCGACGAGTTCGTTCTCGGCCTCGCCAAACCCTCGAGTGGTCACCGCTGGGGTGCCCAGGCGAATGCCGCTGGCGCGAGATGGCGGGCGGGTGTCACCAGGGATCGTGTTCTTGTTGCAGGTGATGCCAACGGCATCCAGCAACTTCTCTGCCTTGCTGCCGCTCAAGTCCCGTGCCCCCACGTTGACGAGCATCAGGTGGGTGTCTGTCCCACCGGAGATGATTGGCAGGCCACGCGCAACCAACCGATTGGACATCGCCTGCGCATTGTCAATGATCTGCTTCGCGTAGGCCCGGTAGTCCGGGCCGAGATCCTCACCGAAAGCCACCGCCTTGCCGGCAATCACGTGCATGAGCGGCCCGCCCTGCATGCCCGGGAAAACCGCGCTATCGACCGCCTTGGCGTACTTCTCTGACGTCAGGATCATGCCGCCGCGTGGGCCGCGCAGCGTCTTGTGCGTCGTCGTGGTCGTGATATCCGCGTACGGGATCGGGCTGGGATGGAACCCGGTCGCGACGAGTCCGGCCGGGTGAGCGATGTCCGCAAAGAGGAACGCGCCGACTTCATCGGCGATCTCGCGGAACTTCGCGTAGTCGAGCTGCCGGCTGTAGGCCGAGGCGCCGGCGATGATGCCGCGTGGCTTCACCTCACGGGCGCATCGCGCAACCTCGTCGTAGTCGATGAGGCCGGTCTCGACGTTCACCCCGAAGAAGTGCGGCTCGAAGAGGCGGCCGGAAAAGTTCACCGCGTGGCCGTGCGTCAGGTGCCCACCCTCGGCCAGGCTCAGCCCCAGGATGCGATCCCCCGGCTGCATCAGCGCCAGGTAGGCAGCCATGTTGGCGTTCGCGCCGGAGTGCGGCTGCACGTTGGCGTGCTCTGCGCCAAAGAGTTGCTTCGCGCGGTCGATGGCCAGGCGTTCCACTTCGTCCACGAATTCGCAGCCGCCGTAGTAGCGCTTGCCTGGGTAGCCCTCCGCGTACTTGTTGGTCAGGACAGAGCCGACAGCTTCCAGCACGGCCGCGCTGACGAAGTTCTCGGACGCGATGAGTTCGATGCCGTCGCGCTGACGCCGCTCTTCCCGGCCAATCGATGCTGCCACCTCAGGATCTGCGGCGAGCGCTGGTGAGACCTCAAGCATGACTTTCGTCCTTTCCCGAGAGAAGTTCTTTGAGCACGCATCAACGCGGGGACCGTGCCCCGATTCTACAATGGTGCGCTGAACCATCAGCGACTGGAGGAACCGTGAAGATCGTCGTCACAGGCGGGGCCGGATACATCGGTAGCGCCGCGACCCACCGTCTCGCCGCCGACGGTCATGACGTGCTGGTCATCGACAATCTGCATCAGGGGCATGTTGCCGCGCTCCCGGAGAGTGCCCGTTTCGCGCGGGTGGACATCACCGACGCCGACGTCGTGAGCGACGTCGTGTGCGGGTTTCAGCCGGAGGCAGCCATGCACTTTGCCGCGCTAACCATCGCACCAGAGTCCGTGACCGACCCTGCCCCCTACTGGCGCGTCAATCACACCGGCACCCTCAACCTGCTCGACGCCCTACGTGCTGCCGGCACGTCGCTGCTCGTCTTCTCCTCAACGGCCGCCGTCTACGGCGTACCAGAGCAATTCCCGATTCCCGAGGATGCCCCCAAAGCACCGATCAATGCCTACGGCGCGACCAAACTTGCCGCAGAACAGACCATAGCCACCTACGCGCAGGCGTATGGCATCTCGACGGCGGTGCTCCGCTACTTCAATGTGGCGGGCGCATCGGCCAAAATCGGGGAAGACCACCACCCGGAGACACACCTGATCCCCAACGTCCTCTTTGCCGCCGCTGGCCGCGCTCCCGCGCTGACGGTGTTCGGCACGGACTTCCCGACACGAGACGGCACCGCGATCCGCGACTACGTGCATGTGCGCGACCTCGCGGATGCCCACGCGCTGGCACTGGAGGCCCTGCAAGGTGGGGAAGGCTCGATCGGGGCCTTCAACCTTGGCACCCGCGACGGTGCGACCGTGCGAGAGGTGATCGAGACCGTCGAGCACGTGACGGGCAAGAGCGTCCCCGTGCGGTACGCCGAGCGCCGACCGGGAGACCCGCCCGTGCTGATTGCTGACTCCACGCGAGCGCGGGAAGTGCTGGGCTGGGAGCCGCGACGGTCGACGCTTGAAGAGATGGTGGCCTCTGCCTGGCAGTGGTTCCAGAGACATCCTGATGGCTACCTGGATTGAGTCTTGTCTAGCCCGCTACCTGCAGCTTCTCACCGAACTTGCGCTCAGTGCCTGAACGCAGGCGATCAATGTTCTCCCGATGCCGGAAGACGATGATTGCCGCGATAGCCGCGATGGCAACGGCGAAGGCCCAGGGGAGCTGACCGGCCGCCGCGGCTGCCATCGCCAGCACGACCGCCAGTCCGGCCCCGATCAGTGAGCCGAGTGAGACGTAGCGGGTCTGCCAGATGATGAGCAAGATGACGGGTACGACGACCAGGACAGGGGGAAACAGCGCGATCGCTGCGCCGCCGCCGGTCGCAACGCCTTTGCCGCCTTTGAACCCGATGAACGGTGACCAGCAGTGTCCAATAACTGTGGCAACGGCCACGGCCGCAACCCACCACGCTTCCACCCCGAACCAACGCGCTGCCAGCACCGGAAGCAGCCCCTTCAGGAAATCCAGGACGAGGACGGTGGCCGATGCCTTCTTGCCAAGCGTGCGCAGCACGTTGGTGGCCCCCGTCCCACCGCTGCCAACGGTGCGGAGGTCGATGCCCTGCATCGAACGGCCCGCGACGTAGCCGAAGGGAACCGAGCCTGCCAGTAACCCAACGAGGACCAGCAAGGGACCGGTCATGAGCGAGCGCCCTAGCGGCCCTCGTCGCGCCCGCGAAAGCTGAGCCGAATCGCCGTGCCGGTGAAGCCGAACGCATCACGAAGCTGGTTCTCCAGGAACCGGCGGTAGGTGAAGTGAATCTGCGTCGGGTCGTTGACGAAGATGATGAATGTCGGCGGCGAAACATCCGCTTGCGTGGCGTAGTAGAACTTGAGCCACTTGCCGGGCTTGCTTGGCGGCGGGTGCGCAGCCACGGCTTCCTTCAGCATCTTGTTGAGCGCGGCGGTCGGCACTCGCTTGTGCCGCTCGGAAACCACCGCCAGTGCGGTATCCAGCACTTGATTCACACGCTGACCGAACTTGGCAGAGACAAAGACAAGTGGCGCGTACGGCATGAAGTCGAGCTGCCGGCGTGCTTCCTCGCGGAACTCGTCCATTGTCGAGGAGTCCTTCTCGACAAGGTCCCACTTGTTGACGACGACGACGATGCCCTTCTTCTGCTCCGAAACATACCCCGCGATGTGCAGGTCCTGCGCCGTGAAGCCCTCGGTGGCGTCGATGACCAGCAACACGACATCGGCGCGGTCTATCGCTCGCATGGAGCGAAGCACACTGTACTGCTCGATGCCGCGATCAATGCGGCCGCGCCGCCGGATCCCAGCAGTGTCGATGAGTGTCACCGGCTGCCCGGCCCACTCGAGCACCGTGTCCAGGCTGTCGCGCGTCGTGCCCGGGATGTCGCTCACGATCGAGCGCTCCTGGCCGATGAGCGCGTTCAGCAGCCGGCTCTTGCCGACGTTCGGACGGCCAACAATCGCAATCGCCGGCCCTTCGATGTCGTCGTCTTCCTCCGCGGCCGGCAGAGCCTCAACAATGCGATCCAGGAGATCACCGGTGCCCGTGCCGTGGTAGGAGGAAATCGCGAGCGGATCGCCCAGGCCCAGGTCGTAGAACTCGTAAACGGCATCGCGTCGGTCCGCGCTCTCCGCCTTGTTGGCGACCAGAATGGTCGGCTTGTCGGCGCGGCGCAGGATCTCGGCGACCTCATGATCGCCGGCGTTCATCCCGGACTTGCCGTCCACCATGAACACGATCACATCGGCCTCTGCGATGGCCGCGTGCGCCTGATCGCGAGTGAACCGGGCCAGGATGTCGGTGGGCTCTCCCACCAGTTCCTGATCGTCCTGCAGACCACCGGTGTCGATAATGGTGAACTCGACGCCACCCCAGTCAGACGTACCGTAGACCCGGTCGCGGGTCGTGCCCGGTTCGTCTTCGACGATGGCCCGCCGCTCGCCAATCAGGCGATTGAACAGCGTCGACTTGCCGACGTTAGGCCGGCCTACGATGGCGACGATCGGCTTACCCACGAGCGCTCCGTGACACCAAACAAAGACACGGCGTACAAGACCGCCGCGTCGCTCCCGCTCTCGCCCTCATGACTGCCGCCAGAAGACGTTTTACGGCGCTCCAGTATACCAGCCACATGCGGCTGGCATGCTGGAGCGTCCTGCATGTTCTACGATCCAGGGTTTCCAGCTAGCGCCGCGACCATGCGGTCGATGCCGCTCCTGGAGTTCAACTCCGTCGTGCAGACCAGCAGGTAGTTCGCCAGCGAGTCGTCGATCTTGTCAAGCGCAAGGCCGCCGATGATTCCCTGTTGCAGCAATGCGTCCAGGACCTCGCTGGCAGGGACCGGCGTCTCGACGACGAACTCGTGAAAGAACTCCCCATCTGTCGCGATCCGATAGCCTGGAACCTGGGCGATTTCCTTCGCCAGGTAGTGGGCGTTCTGGTACGCGCGTTCTGCGACCTCGCGAAACCCCGACGGCCCCAACGTGGACATGTAGACGGTAGCGGCAGTTGCCATCAGCCCCTGGTTGGTGCAGATATTGGAAGTCGCCTTTTCGCGCCGGATGTGCTGCTCACGCGTTTGCAGCGTCAGCACGTACCCACGATTCCCATGTGAATCAGTCGTCACACCGGCCAGACGGCCAGGCATCTGCCGGACATATCCCTGGCGAGTAGCAAGTAACCCAACGTATGGGCCACCGTAGCTTTGAGCAACACCCAATGATTGCCCCTCTGCAGCAACGACGTCGGCTCCCAGTTCCCCCGGTGGCTTCATCAACGCCAGCGGCATGGGATACGTGCTCACGACCAGGGCCCCACCCTTCTCGTGGGCGAGGTCGCCGATAGCCTGGATGTCCTCGATCCCGCCGAAAAAATTCGGGTATTGCACGACGATGCAGGCCAGATCCTCGCCCAGGTATGGGGCAAGCGCCTCCGCCGTACTGACAAACCCGGTCTCTGGCAGCGGGACATCGATGACCTCGACATCGAGACCTTCGAGGTAGGTGTGCAGAACACCGCGATAGGCGGGATGAACCGTCCCAGCAATGACGACCCGCCGCTTCTTCTTCGGAAGCGAGACGGTCATCAAGGCGCCCTCTGCCAGAGCCGTGGCGCCGTCGTACATCGATGCGTTGGCCACATCCATACCGGTCAGCGCGGCGACGAGGCTCTGGAACTCGTAGATGACCTGGAGTGTGCCCTGGGCCACTTCCGGCTGATAGGGCGTGTACGCGGTGTAGAACTCTCCGCGCGCCAGAATCTGCCCCACGGCGGCCGGTACGAAATGGCGGTAGCTACCGGCGCCCAGGTAGACATCCTCGCCGCGTGCGACCCGGTTGGCCGCTGCGAGGCTTGAGAGCTTGTCCAGGGCCTCGACTTCCGTCAGGATCGGCGGCAAGTGCATCTCGGGGAAGCGCACGGCCTCGGGGATCGGCGCAAAGAAATCGCTGACGCTCGCGGCGCCGGCAACTTCCAGCATGGCGAGGCGATCCTCAGCCGTGTGTGGATTGAATGTCATGCGTGTGGGTCCACCATCTCTTTGTGAAAGGAATTCCTGAACGATCCTGGGCTGTGGTTGAGCTAGTGCGCCGCAGACTCAGCGAACGCGTCGTACGCCGCCGCGTCCATCAGGGCCTCGAACTTGGCCAGATCGCTGATGCGCACCTTCACCAGCCATGCGTCACCGTACGGGGACGAGTTCACCGTCTCTGGCGCATCCACGGCCGCGTCGTTGCGCTCCACGACCTCGCCATCGACCGGCGAAAAGATGTCGTTCGCCGCCTTCACCGATTCAACTACGCCGAGCGCGGCGTTCTCGGCGATCGCGGTGCCGACCTCCGGGAGGTCCAGATAGGTGATGTCACCCAACTCGGACTGCGCAAAGTCTGTAACACCGATGGTGGCGACGTCGCCGTCCAGCGAAACCCATTCGTGCGTTTTGGTGTACCGGCGATCTGCTGGAGATGACATGATTGCCTGCGTGCTCCTTGCCTACCTGTCGGGCCTAGCTCTTGCTGCGGCGGTAAAAGGGAAGCTTGACTTGCTCGGCGCGAACCGGGCGCCCACGAATGATGATGTCCAGCGGCTTCCCGACGCCTGCGACATCAGCGTCCACCAGGGCCAGCCCGATTTCTTCTCCCAGGGAGGGCGAGCGGCCACCGCTGGTGACAACACCCACCGCGCGACCGTCGACCTGGACCTCGTAGCCATGTCGGGCCGAGCCAGCTCGTTCGACCAGGCGGAACCCGACCGTTTTTCGCGGGACGCCGTCCTCTTTCAGCCTGGCGATCGCGTCACGGCCAATAAAATCGCCCTTGTCCAGCTTGACTGCCCAGCCGACGCCTGCCTCGAGCGGGCTGATATCGTCGGCCAGCTCGTTGCCATAGAGCGGCATACGCGCTTCAAGGCGGAGGGTGTCGCGGGCCCCCAGGCCAATCGGCGCAAGGCCAAGCGACTCGCCAGCGGCCATGAGCGCGTCCCAGAGGGCGGCGGTCGATTCCTGGGGCACGTAGAACTCGAAGCCGTCTTCGCCCGTATACCCCGTCCGGGCCGCCAGAACCGGGATTCCGGCGACAGTCGCGCTCATGCAGCTAAACGGCTTGAGTTCAGCGAGCGGTGTCTCGGTGATGCCAGCCACGATCTCCAGGGCGTTGGGGCCCTGGATGGCGATCATGCCCAGCTCGTCGGAGACGTCATTGACCTCGACATCGAGTCGTTGCAGGGCGGCGCGTTGCTTCTTCAGCCAGGCCACATCCTTGTCGTGGTTCGCCGCGTTGATGACCACGAAATACCCTGGCTCATCCTGCAACCGGTAGACGATGATGTCGTCGATCACGCCGCCCGTTGGGTTCGGGAGCATGGAGTACTGCGCTTCTCCGGGCTGCAGGACAGACACGTCGTTGGTGGTGATTTGCTGCAGGTAGTCCAACGCATCAGGGCCAGTCACACGGACCTGCCCCATATGTCCCAGATCGAACAAGCCAGCCGCGGTGCGAACGGTGCGGTGCTCGTTCAGGATGCCGCTGTACTGCACCGGCATGTACCAGCCGGCAAACGGCACCATCCGGGCGCCGAGGGCCTCGTGCCGGCTGGTTAGCGCCGTGTGTTGCAGCGCGTTACCGCCTCCGGTTTCCTCGCCAGACACCTTCGCTCTTCCTTCTCATTTCCCGTCCACACGCAGGGAGTGGCAGACTCGCCCTATTCCGGCGCGATTCTAGGCGGCCCCTGGCAACCGGTCAATTTGTGTGACGGATTGTGGATCGGCGCCGTTATGGATGGCTCATAGGGATATGTCGCTTATGGTGCCGTCACCGTCGGCAGCAGGCCAAGTCGTCTGAATACCTCGTCCACCTCGGTCAACTGCCGGCGCGGGTCAAAGAGACCCCGCAGCGTGTCGCCACTGACCAGCTCGCTCACCTCAGGGTCAGCCTCCAGCGCCTCGAGCAGCGCCGGCCCGCCGTTCAGGGCCGCATGCGCGTGGCGCTGCACCACCTTGTACGCGGCGTGGCGGTCCATGCCCGCATCGACCAGGGCCAGCAGTGCCGGTTGGGAAAAGACGAGGCCGCGCATGGAATCGAGATTGTGCTGCATCCGCTCCGGATAGACGGCCAGTCGGTCAAGGATGTCGATCATTTCGTGCAGCATGAAGTCGAGCACGATCGTCGCGTCCGGCAAAATCACGCGCTCTGTGGAACTGTGACTGATATCACGCTCGTGCCACAGCGCGTTGTTCTCGGCGGCCGTGACCGCGTAGCCCCGCAGGAGCCGCGCCAGCCCCGTGACCCGCTCTGACGCATGCGGGTTGCGCTTGTGGGGCATAGCCGATGATCCCTGGTTCCCCGGATCGAAGGGCTCTTCTGCTTCCGCAACCTCCGTTCGCTGCAGGTGGCGAATCTCGGTCGCGAACTTTTCCAAGGTTCCGCCAATGCCAGCGAGCACCGACAGGAAGAAGGCATGCCGGTCACGCTGGAGCACCTGAGTAGAAGCCAGTGCAGCTTGCAGTCCGAGGGCTGCGCACACCTCTTCTTCCAGACTCGGCGGCACGTGTGCGTGCGTACCGACTGCCCCCGAGATCTTGCCGACGGCAATGTCCTCGCTCGCCAGTGCCAGCCGGCGCTGCTGGCGACGCAGTTCGTCGTACCAGACCGCCAGCTTCAGCCCGAACGTCGTTGGCTCAGCGTGCATCCCGTGAGTACGCCCAATCATGAGCGTATCCTTGTACGTGACAGCCTGGCGACCAACGATGTCCGTGAGCTCTCGCAGACGCGTCGCCAGGAGTTTGGCGGCGGCAACGAGTTGCGTCGCCTGAGCCGTATCCACCACGTCGGTGCTCGTCAGGCCCATGTGGATAAATCGCGCTTCCGGCCCAACCGTTTCACCCGTGGCCCGCAAGAACGCGATCAGGTCATGATCAACTTCGCGCTCGATTTCGGCCATACGCTCCAGGTCACAGGTCGCTGCGCGGATCGCCGGCATCGCTGAGTCCGGGATGCGCCCGCGTGCGTGCCACCCTTCACAGGCCGCCTTCTCCACGGCAAGCCAGGCATCGATGCGCGCCCGCTCATTCCAGATTGCGCCCATTTCGGGAAGGGTGTACCGCTCGATCACGCGCCTCGCTCCTGTTGCCCACGTCTCGGTCCGCCAGGTTGAGTATAGGAATTGATTGTCTGCGCCCTGCCGCTCCGGTACACTCGGCTGCGAGGGAATGAGAGCCACGCAAACCTTTGACACGCTCGGTCTATAGCGCCAGGACTCGCCACGAGGAGACGAGTCGACGAGGCGGGAGTCAATCGAAACACTCGGCGGATGGCTCCCCGGCAAGCACAGTCGAAACGGGCGGAACAAACCGGCAAGGCAACAAGCCGACAAAACCCTCCCGGAGTGCATCCTCTCACTTCCCATCACAACTTGGCGATGGTGTACGCCTGGACGGTGGTTCAGTGCGGTCACCATGTTTCGCATTTGCCGGACGCAACAAGCCGGAGGACCAGGCATGTGTGGAGTATTTGGGTACGTTGGCGCAGAGACCGACGTTGGAGCAACGGTGCTCTCCGCGCTGAAGACGCTTGAGTATCGCGGTTACGATTCCTGGGGAGTGGCGGTCGCCGCCGCGGACGGCATGATGGTCGACAAAGAGCCGGGCCGCATCAACGGCGTACACAAGCCCTTTCCGCGCTCGCGCAGCGGCCTCGGCCACACGCGCTGGGCAACCCACGGCGGAGTAACTGCCGAGAACGCGCACCCCCACGTGGATGAGGCCGGGCGCATTGCCGTCGTCCACAACGGGATCATCGAAAACCACGCTGTGCTGAAAACTGAACTGCTGGCGCGCGGTCACACGTTTCGCTCGGAAACCGACAGTGAGGTGGTCGTTCACCTGGTCGAAGAAGCCCTGAATCAGGGTGAATCCCTCCCCCAGGCGGTGTCATCGGTTTTCGAAAGGCTCGAGGGGTACAACGCGGTCGTGGTCCTGGACCGAGCAAGCGAGCAGTTTGCCGCAGCCAAGCGCGTTTCTCCGTTGGTCATTGGCCGGGGCGCAAACGCCTCCACCATCGCTTCGGACGCAGTGGCAATGCACGGTCACGCGGACGAGTTGATTTACCTCGATGACGAACAACTTGCGATCTTGACGGCGACGGGCATTGACGTGCTTGACCGTGTAACGCTTGAGCCATCGACACCATATGTCGTCCCGATTCACGCAGCCGACAACGACATCGACCTTGGCGCACACCCGCACTTCATGGCCAAGGAGATGTCCGAGCAGCCGCGATCTCTGCGCCGCCTCGTACAGGAGGGCAGAGAAGAGATCACGGCGCTGGCAGCCGCCGTGCGAGAGTCTGATCGGGTCCTGCTGGTGGGATGCGGCACCGCCGCAAACGCCGCGCTGGCCGGGACTTACATCTTCAGCGACCTTTGCGGACGCGAAGCCAACCTTGTGGCGGCGTCCGAGTTCCGCTACCGCAGCGCCTTTCTGGATGAGCGCGCCCTTGTCATCGCCATCTCACAGAGCGGTGAAACCATTGACGTGCTGGAGGCCGTTCACGAAGCGCAAAGGCGCGGCGCGCGCGTAGCGGCCATCGTGAATACACCTAACTCGTCGCTCGACAGGCTTGTCAAGACCAGCGTGCATCTGCGCTCCGGCGTCGAGCAGTGCGTGCTGGCGACGAAGTCATACACAGCGATGCTGGCGACGTTGATCCTGACTGCCTGTGAATTGAGCGGTGACTGGGACGCCGGAGCCCATGCTGTCGCCCGTGCAGCCGACACTATCGAAGCCATGCTGGGTAGTGGTACGCCCGACCAACTCCGTGAGCTCGGGGGATATGTTGCTTCACGCGAGCATATGTTCCCGATTGGCCGCGGCGTTCACTACGCTTCGGCGCTCGAGGCCGCCCTCAAGATCAAGGAAGTCAGCTATGTTCACGCCGAAGGATTTGCCGCTGGCGAGCTGAAGCACGGCGTGATCGCACTCATCGAGCCTGGCACGCCGTGCCTGGTCTTCGCGGCATCCGATCTGACGCACACGGATGTACTCTCCGGAGCGGCTGAGCTGCGCAGCCGGGGCGGCTACATGATTGGGGTCGGGAGTGAGCCAGACCCAACCTTCGATGCGTTCGTCACGGTGCCGGAAAGCGGCATCGCGAACGTCATCGTTGAAGCGCTCCCCGGACAACTGCTTGGCTACTACGCTGCGCTGGCTCGCGGAAACGACCCGGATCGTCCCCGCAACCTGGCCAAGAGCGTTACGGTCAAATGAGCGATGCCCTGCCGCCAATTTTCGACACCCATGCTCACCTCGACGATTCCGCTTTTGACGTTGATCGGCGAGAGGTTGTAGAACGTGGGCGCGCAGCCGGAGTGCAGCACTTCCTCAATATCGCCTATCGGCCAGATATCTGGGAGCAGTCTGTCGCCCTCCGTGCCGCCCACCCAGGTGTCGAGTTGGCGGCGGGTCTTCACCCCCAGGACGCAGGGAGCTTCCGCGCCGCGCAGGCCAACGCGCTCGCCGAGCAGCTTCTCGCGCTGCGGCCGCTGGCCATTGGTGAGGCCGGGTTCGACTTTGCCCGGCCCGGCCCCACCTTCGGTGAGCAACAACGCGCCTTCCAATGGCAAATTGAAATCGCCATCGCCGCCAATCTCCCACTGGTCATTCATCAACGCGATGCTCAAGAACACCTCACCAGGGAGCTTGATGCCTGGCCCCAGTTGCGGGCGATCATTCTCCACTCCTTTGACGGTGACGCGCGGCTTGCCGCCTGGGCGGTGGAACGGGGCTGCTTCGTTGGGATCGGGGGCCTTGCCTGTCGCAAGAGTTCCCGTGTTCTCCGCGCCGCCTTGCAGCATATTCCAGTGGAGTCCCTTCTCCTGGAAACTGACGCTCCCTATCTGGCGCCCCCCAATGCGTCGTCGCGGCGCAATGAGCCAGCAAATCTGCCACTGATCGCAGCAGCACTCGCGCCGCTCTGGAACCTGTCGCCGGAACAACTCTGCTCCCAAACGACGGCCAACGCCCTGGGCGTTTTGTGCCTGGAATCGAGATCCTGACCCGAGCCTGCGGCCGCGCGCGCCCGATTCATGGCCAGGATTTCTTCCAGGTTTGAATTTCGAGGTCCGCACGTTGGTAGTTCCGCTGCGGCACTTTTGTGCCAGCAGAACACCCTCGGCCAGTACTATGCTTGGTACCCTTCGAGTGGCGCCGCCCGCTCACCTGGCGCCATTCATCAGTGAGTCTTCTCAACGGAGAGAAGCACGTTATGACCGATGCTGTTCATTTGCTGGCGTTCTCGACATCAGCACGGAACGGTTCCGGAACTGAGCGATGATCGCACCAACATCACTTCTGAACCCCAACCTTACGCCACTACGACAGGGAAGCTTTAACGGATGGCGAGGCCATCTGGACCGGGAACAGGTACCTCCTGTTGTGGCCATCGCTGGCTCCCGCGGCAAGACCAGCGTGCTGCGCGCGGCAGAGGCCATTTTCACCAACGCCAACCTGCGTACGGCCACCCGGTCCAGCGGTGGCGTCGAGATCGAAGGCGAAAGCCAGCGCGGCGAGATTTCGCCGTGGGCGCGCGCACTCACCAGGTTGCGTTCAGGAGGGCTCGATGTCGCCTTCCAGGAGGTCGACTGGGTAACGGTGCTGGCAACGGCGTCGGGGGATCTCACGTATCCCGTGCTTGCCGTCACCAATCTCTGTGCAAACAACGATGCATGTCTCGCCACTCCCGACACAATGTTGGCCCGCAAGGCGCTCGCCCGCATCCGGGCGAGTCTGCCCGGCACGGCTCAACTTGTCCTCAACGCCCACGATTTCGCCCTCGCTGACGACGACGGCGAGGTTTCCGCTCAGCACTACCTCGTCGGGATGACACCGGACGCCCCCATGTTGCGCCGGCATCTGGCGAAAGGCGGCAATGCCTGCTACATCCACAACCACAGCGTCGTGCTGGCCGAGAAAGGCAAGCCGTGTGCGGTGGCAGAGACCGCCGAGATTCCCTGGTTTCGCGCTGAGTCAGTCCCGTTTTCTGTCCAGAATGGGCTGATGGCGACCGCAATTGCTCACGCCTGTGGCCTCAGTGTTTCCCAGATTCGTGCCGGTCTGACCGCCTACGAGCCGCGCGCAGCGACCATGCCCGGCTCATTCAACGTCTTTGAGGCCGGCCCGGCAACCGTCGTGGTGGACCGTCCGACACACCCCTGGTTCCTTCGCACCTCGATACGCGGTGCAGCCGGTCTGGGAGCCCGCCGCCAGATTCGGGTCGTTGGCCCAATGCTTTCGGTACCGGCAGAAGATATGAACGAGGTTGGAAGACTTCTTGGCCGGCAGTCTGGCGCGATCATCATGCATGGCGACTGGCCGCATGACCGCCTCGGACTGTTCAAACTCGGCGTCGCAATGAATGATGTGCCACCGGTGATTCTTCACGCCGCCGACGAACGGCGGGCGATACTGCAAGGGCTGGAAATGCTTCGCCCAGATGACGTTCTCCTGGTTCTCGCCGAGAACCCTGCCGCGGTGGTCCGGTTGGTCGCGAGCCAGGTTCGGCGCATCGAAGAAGCGCTCCCGCAGCCCGCCGGAGCCGCATGAGCGCAGGACTCTCCAACAGCCGCCTTGCGGAACGGCTCGATCGACACGCCAGGCTGCTGGAGATCGCAGGCGAAAGCGCATTCCGCGCCCGCTCTTACCTGCGCGCGGCCGAGACGGTGCGCGAACTCGACGTTCCGGTCAACGAAATCGCCCGGGATGGCTTGTTGCGGACACTGCCCGGTGTCGGCGAAGCCATGGCTGGCGCCATCACCAGCTTGCTGGAGACTGGCTCGTTTGCCGGTCACGATGAGCTCACTCAACAGTTTCCCGAGTCGTTGCTTGACCTCGCTTCGGTGCCAGGCATCGGACCCAAGAGCGTCAACAAGCTGTTCACCAAGCTCAAGGTCGCCACACTCGACGAGCTTGCGGCAGCAGCAGCGAGCGGGATTATTGCCGCCACCCCGGGGCTTGGTAATCGCGTTCAGAAAGCTGCCGTCGAAGGGCTGGCGCAGCTCGCCGCACGCACTGGAAAGATTCCGCTCGGCAGCGCTCGGGCGGCGGCCGCTCTATTCGCAGCTGCCTACAGCGTCACGCGTCCACAGGACGCGATTTCCGCCACTGGCGGCGTGCGTCGGTGGGACGTTCTGGTGGACGAGTTGCGCTTTGTCATCGCGACTGCCGACCCGGATGATGCACGCAACGCCATCAGCCGCCTTCCTGGGGTGGAGTCGGTCACGGCAGAGTCCGCGCATGAACTTGCCATCCGTTTCGATGACGACAAGTCGGGGCGCGTCTATCTGACATCGCCCGAGTCGTACGGGTCACTCCTCGCACGGACAACCGGAACCCCCGCTCATCTCGCACGGCTCGGCGAAATCTCCGACGGCCTCGCTGCCGAGGAAATGGTCTATGCCGCAGTGGGTCTGCCCTGGATACCGCCGGAACTCCGGTCTGGCGACGAGGTCTTCACGAGGCTGGGCGAGATCCCAGATCTAATCACGACCGCAGATCTCAACGGCGAACTCCACGCACATACCACCTGGAGCGACGGGCAGGCGACGGTCGAAGAGATGGCCAGGTCGGCGAGGAAACGCGGGTATACCTTTCTCGGTATCACCGACCACAGCCAGAGCCTGGCGGTGGCCAACGGACTCAATCACGGAAGGCTGCTTGCGCAGCGTGCAGAACTGCATGCTGCGTCCTCCAACGTCGGGATCCCGCTCCTCGCGGGCGCAGAGGTCGAGGTACTTTCCGACGGGTCCATGGATTATCCGGACACGGTGTTGGCAGAACTGGATGTGGTTGTTGGCTCCCTGCACGGTGGGCTGCGGCAGCCTCGTGCCAAACTGGTCGATCGCCAGGTGCGAACGCTCCGCAACCCGCATGTCGATATCCTCGCCCATCCATCCGGCCGGCTCCTCGAACGCCGGGAAGGCGGCGATTTCGACTGGGATGTCACGTTTGCCACGGCGGCAGAAACCGGCACGGCGCTTGAAATCAATGCAGATCCCGCACGCCTTGACCTCGACCCGAAACTGGCCCGCATCGCCGCTGAGGCAGGGTGCCTGATCACTATCAACAGCGATGCTCACTGGGTTGATGGCTTCGACACGGTTGAATTCGGCGTCATGATGGCCAGGAAAGCCTGGCTGAAACCAGTCCAGGTGCTGAACGCCTGGGAGCCGGAGCGAGTGCTGCTCTGGCTCAGGGATCGTGCTGCGGCGCGTCGCTAGGAAGCAACCAGCACCTGCTCTGCCGGTTGCTTCACCCGGGCCGTCCCGGCCGCGAGTCTCACCGCCGCAATCCCTCCGACGGAAAGCAACTGATCTTGCAGTTCCTTGCTCCACTCAACGGAGCGCGACCGGCTGCGCAGGACGCGAAGCCGGCCACTGCGCATGGGAACCACGAACACGACCGGATTGTCACCTTCATACTGGCGCAATACGCGGTCAAGCTCTTGCAGCAATCGCACATCGGTCCATCTGTCCGACGCCGGCCCCAGCTGCACGACCACGCTTTCGGCTGGTGTCTGTGGCGCCGCAAGTGCTGGCAGGTCAGTGGTCATGGACTCACAAACGAGCTGGAGGGCTTCCCCGCGCTTCTCCAGCTTGCCTCGGATGTCGACGATGGTCCCTTCGCTCAGTACCCCGCTAAACTGCTCGTAGGTCGAGGGAAAAAGCACGACCTCCACCTGCGCTGACAGATCCTCAGCGTTAACGACGGCCATAGATTTGTTCGTTTTCGTCGTGATTCGCCGCACGCTCTCTATAATCGCCAGCACGCGCACTGAGCTATTGACCTCCAGGTGCTCGAGCTGCGAAATGTCGCAAATCGACCGGCCCTCCGGAGACGACGCAACTCTCTCCATGACCTCTGTCAGTGGGTGGTCACTCATGTACGTGCCAAGGAGTTCCTTCTCCCACTCGAGAACCTGCCGTGAGTCAAGCGTGACTTCTGGCAAGATGTCGACGGGCACTTCGTGAACGGAGGCCTCCCCAAAGAGATCCATCTGCCCTCGCGCCGACGCACGCTGTCGCTTCTGGGCGGCGCCGATTGCCGCATCCAGCCCCTCCAGGATCCCGCCTCGGTTGCCTAGCACATCCAGCGCGCCCGCCTTGGCGAGAGATTCCAGCACCCGCCGGTTCACAGTTCCCCACTCGATGGCGTCGCACAGGGCAGAAAGGCTGCCAAATGCGTGGTTTGGCGTGGCGCTGCGCTGGGCGACAATCGACGTGACGGCCCCTGTCCCGACATTCTTGACCGCCGCAAGCCCAAACCGTACCGCCTTGCCCGTTTCATGCGGCTCGACACTGAATTCGACACCGCTATGATTGATGCTTGGGGGAAGCACCACAATGCCGGATCGCCGGCATTCCGCGAGTAACGCGACGATGCGTTCGGTGTTGCCAAGTTCCGACGTGAGCAGTGCCGCCATGAACTCCACCGGATGATTGGCCTTGAGGTACGCCGTTTGCGCGGCGATGACGGCGTAGGCGGCGGAGTGTGCTTTCGGGAATCCATAGCCCGCAAACTTCTCGATCAAGTCAAAGACTTCAGTCGCCAGCTTCTTTGCGATCGAGTTCTCGCCACACCCGGAAATGAACCGATCCCGGTACTTGGCCATCTGCTCCGGAAGCTTCTTGCCCATCGCCTTGCGTAGGCCGTCGCCTTCCGCCATGGAGAAGCCTGCCAGCACGTTCGCGATGCGAATCACCTGCTCCTGGTACAGCGCCACCCCGTAGGTTTCCGCCAGGATCGGTTCCATGTCCGGGTGCAGGTACGACGTCTCAGCCTTGCCATGCTTCCGGGATATGTAGTCAGGGGCCATCGCCATCGGCCCCGGCCGGATCAGCGCCATCAGCGCCACCAGGTCGTCAAAGCAGTTGGGGGCAACGTCGACGGTCATCCGGGCGGTCGTCCCGCTCTCCAGTTGGAAGACCCCGGCCGTTTCTCCTCGCTGGAGCAGCGCGAACGCATGATCGTCTTCGAGCGGGATGGTCTCCAGGGATATGTCGTGACCACCGGCCTGCAACAACGTGACGGCTTTCCCGAGCACGGTCAATGTGCGCAAGCCGAGGAAGTCCATCTTGAGCAGACCCAATTCCTCAAGCTGCGTCATCGGAAACTGAGTCGTGATATCCCCTTCGCTCTTGCCGCCAGCGCGCTGGAGAGGGACATGCTCCACGAGTGGGTCGCGCGAGATGACCACACCCGCCGCGTGGGTGGACGAGTGCCGGGCGATGCCCTCCACCTTGCGGGCGGTGTCAATCAACTCACGAACCGAATCCTCGGCATCGTAAAGCGCCTGCAGTTCTGGAACCTTCTCCATCGCGTTGGAGATGGTGATGCCAGGCCCGGTGGGAATCAGCTTGGCAACCCGGTCGACTTCGCCGAAGGATCTCCCCATCGCGCGGCCACTGTCACGAACCGCCGCCTTGGCGCCAAGTGTCCCGAACGTCACGATCTGTGCGACCCGGTCAGCACCATACTTCCTGACCACGTAGTCAATTACTTCGCCTCGTCGATCATCAGCGAAGTCAATATCGATGTCCGGCATCGAGATGCGTGACGGATTGAGGAAGCGCTCGAAAATCAGGTTGTATTTCAGTGGATCGAGTCCGGTAATGTCGAGCGAATAGGTAACGATGCTTCCAGCCGAGGACCCACGACCCGGACCAACCAGGATGCCGTTCTCTTTCGCGTACCTAATAAAGTCCCAGACCACCAGGAAGTAGTTTGAAAACCCCATTCCGCTGATAACGCTCAGCTCGTACGTGAGCCGCTCCTCGACGGCGCCCGAAACGTGCCCATACCGCTTCTCGGCGCCAATCCGGCACAGGTGCTCCAGGTAGGCATCCGCCGTTTCGAACTCCGCCGGCCGCGGGAACTCCGGCAAGTGGTAGCCCTTGAAACTGAGATCGAGGTTGCACATCTCCGCGATGCGCATGGTGTTGCCGATGGCCTCTGGCACCCCGTCAAAAAGGCGCGCCATCTGCTCGCCGCTCTTGAGAAAGAGCTGGTCAGACTCGGTTTTCATGCGCTTGGCATCGTTCAAGGTTGCATTCGTCTGAATGCACACCAGAAGATCTTGCGCCGAAGCGTCCTCCTGATTGCAGTAGTGGACATCGTTGGTCGCCACCAGCGGCAGCTCGAGCTCTCGAGCGAGCGCAATCAGATCACCGTTGACCTGGAGCTGCTCCTTGATGCCATGATCCTGTATTTCAATGTAGAAGCGCTCCGGCCCGAAGATCTCCTTGAGCTTGACGGCGTAGTCTCGTGCCAGCTCGGGTCGGCCGTGCAGAATGTTGTTGGCCACCGGTCCGCCCAGGCAGGCCGACGTGGCGATGATCCCCTGGCCGAGCTCGCCCAGCATTTCAAGATCGATACGAGGCCGGTAGTAGTACCCCTCAAGCTGCGCCCGGGTGGAGAGCTTCAGCAGGTTGCGGTAGCCGGTTTCGTTTTCGGCAAGGAGCAGCAAGTGATAGGACTTGCGTTCCCGCGCCCGCGCGCTGCCCTCGGCCAGGTAGGCCTCTACCCCAACAATTGGGTGAATGCCGGCTGCACTTGCCGTCTTGTACCACTCCATCGCTCCGTACATGACCCCGTGGTCTGTGACAGCAATGTGCTTGATACCCAGATCTTGCGCACGCGCGGCGTACTCCTTCGACCGGCCCATGCCGTCCAGCAACGAGTACTCGGTGTGGAGATGGAGGTGCGCAAACTCCGCCAACGTCGGCTCCTGTTCCTCTGATTGGTGCGGCCGAAACCGTCTGTGCGGGGAGAGATCATGATACTGCTTCTCGCCCCTCCTCTATAGAGGAATCGGCTACTGCGGAAGCAAAGAGCGCCACGGCAATCGTTGCCGGGCGCTCACATGAACCTGCTCTGCTGAAAAACTCGATCAGGCGGCAACGCCGGCCAAACCGGGGCCTTCTTCGCGCCGCATGGCGAACTGTGCCTGTTCCGTCAAGAGTCGCAGAACCTGGCGGATGTTCTCCCGGTACTCCATTGGGACCGCGTCGTTCTGCAGGAGATCCAGCACCTCTCCCAACACCGGCTCATCCGAAAGCAGGCTGGAAACATCGCGAGGAAGGAACCCGGCCGCCGCCAGGAGGCCATCTTCCTCGGTCTGGGAAAGCGAGAGCGCCGTTGCAAGACGCTCAACCGCGTCCCGAGTTGGCATACGAGCGCCACTCTCCAGCCGGCTCACATAGCTGTGATCGAAGTCCGCACGCTCCGCCAGCTTGCTCTGGGAAACCCTTCGTCCCTCGCGCATTGACTTGAGAAGTCCGCCGAAATCCGCGCCTGCCTGTCCCATTGCTCTCACAACCTCTGCCACTGTCGGTCGGGGTGACCGCCTGGCTTTGTTGCCTACGAGTCAACGTGCGGGCGACCCGTTGACTGAATAGTATCAGAGCATTTCCCGCCAGTCAATAGGTTCGGCCAATTTCGACAGCGGCGAGATTTCCCATCCCCAAAACGACAGTGGTGGTCCCACTCGCATCCTAGCGACAGTCGCACTGTACGTTGAATGGACGCTACTGTCGAAATATGGAAAGCATTGAGGCCCTTCTCCGGCCTGTCTGCCGCCTGCAAGCTGGGATATGCTTCCTCGTGATGATTCGGGCGTTCGACTTTCGACAGTTGTGCCCGACGACAGGTCCACCCTGGGTCGCGAGACGAGACCAAGGGTGTCAAGGGAAAACGCCAGAATCTGTGGGCTGGCCTGGCACAGCCGGCGACTGATGGGCATGACGGGGAGAAGCGATCTGTCAACAGCACGCTTGTTGCGCGGTGCGCCAGTCGCGCGGCGCATACGCCAGGACGTCCAGGTCGCTGCCGAGAATCTGCGTTCAGAGTTCGGGGTGCAGCCGGCGGTCGCGACGCTGCTGGTTGGCAACGCAGGTCCGTCAGCGGCCTATCACGAAGCGATCGGGAAGGCCATGGGTCGTTGCCACATCAGCCACCTCGATGTCACGTTGCCAGTCTCGGCATCGACCCATCGCGTCATTGACGAGCTGCTGCGGCTGAACGCGGACCCGGCGATCCACGGGATCCTGGTGCTCTTGCCGCTGCCCCACCATATCGACGCTCAGGCGGTAATTTCTTCGGTGGCCCCGGACAAGGATGTCGACGGGATCGCGCCGCAGAGCGTTGGCCGTCTCCACCTGGGTCTCCCGGCGTTGCATCCAAGCACGCCGCAAGCTGGTCTGGAAATTCTTGACCACTACCAGATTCCTATCGCCGGGAAGCGGGCTACGGTCATTGGCCGCGGCAATGTCGTCGGTAAACCAATGGCAGCGCTCCTCACAGCGCGCGATGCCACGGTGACGCTCTGCCACAGCCGCAGCGTCCCGCTGGCCGAAGCCACACGCGAGGCCGACATCGTGGTCCTGGCGGCCGGCTTTCCCGATCTGCTGACTGGCGACATGATCCGGCCGGGCGCGACTGTCATCGACTTCGGCGTCAACGTCGCAGCCGGCAAGGTGTTCGGAGACGCCGACGCCGCATCCGTGATTCAGGTTGCAGGCGCATATACGCCGGTCCCCGGTGGCACAACCCCTGTGACCACCATGGTGCTCGCCCGCAATACGGTCACGGCCGCCTACGCCCTGGAGACCGCAGAGCCCACCTTTTCCCAGGGGTGAGCACGGCCGATTGAAGCGTCCTGACGCGGCATGGTAAAGTTCGCAGGTTCGTTGGGGAGTCGTCTAACGGTAGGACACCTGACTCTGGATCAGGCAGTTGGGGTTCGAATCCCTGCTCCCCAGCCACGCAAAGCATGAGGGCCCAGAGTTTGCCTCTGGGCCCTCATGCTTTGCGTCAGATTCCGTGAAACCCGGTCTACGGATACCCCATGATAGGACGCGGCAGCGCCAGGTACGCGAGGTACGTGCCGTCAGCACTGAGCGCTGGCGACGTGCACGCCAACCCTGTCAACGTGTGCATGGTGGCTTCCGCGGTGCCTCCCCGCAGAACCGCAATCTGGCTCCCACTGTCTACCGCCAGCGTTCCGGTGGCATCGATCGCGGGATCGCGAGCGCCGTCAGCCAGAGCCGAGGTGACCGCCGACGGTTTTCCGCCCGTGGCTGGCAGCCGGTAAACGTCGCTCCGCCCCTCGACACTGGCCGAGTAGAGCAGGTCGTCAGTTGTCCTCTCCCAGATGATCGGAGCATTGGCCGTCATGCTTGTCAGGCGTCTTCCTGATCGCTCGGCAAGTTCCACGCGGAAGATCCCCGATGTCGCGCCCTTCTGCTCTGCCTGCACTGCCACAGCAATCGCCTCGCCGTCAGGCGACCAGGCCATGCTCGTCACGCTACTCCGTGCCACGTCGCTGTTTCCGCCACTCGCGCCACCCAGCGATGTCACCTGCTGCCGCATGTCCCCAATAACGTCGAAGACGCAAAGCTCATCGCCCTGTCCGTCCCAGCAGATGAACGCGATCCGCGTCCCGTCTGGCGACCACGCAGGACCCCCACGCGTTACGATCGGGGGTCGGATGGCGCCATCTGGTCCGTCGTAGAGAGTTATGGGGGGAATCGTGGCCTCTGAATGGACGTTGACGATTCGCAGGAGCCGCGATTGCGGATCAAGGAACGCGATTTCGGAGTTATCTGGCGACCATGCCGGCCTGCCCACAATGTGCATCGCGGTCAGCAGGGAAACCTGGCTCGATGAGACGTTCCACACCTTCAGGCCGTGTTCGTCGCCCCAGGCCAGCATCTCACCATTCGGGGACCACGCAGGAGCGCCAAAAGTGTCGTCGATCCACCTGGGTGCACCCTCTGCTCCCGTGATGTAGAGCCCGGCGCGAGGCGAATCGGCCCTGCAGCCACAGAGAATCAATGAGGCGCATGCTGCGCCAGACAATTGGAGCACCTGCCGGCGGGCAAGCCGCACGTTCACGCGGCGCTCTCGGCTGGGATCACCTGCCCAGCGGAAACCTGGATGACCGGGAGGTGCGCAAGCTCGGGCGCATCCAGATCACTCAAATCCGTAGCGGTCACGCAAACCTGCGCGGGGCGCATCGCGATCGCTTCGACGACCAGGCGGCGGTGACGCTGATCCAGCTCCGAGAGAACATCATCCAGGAGCAGCACTGGCGGCTCACCAGCACCACCTTGCAGCAGATCCACCTCGGCCAGCTTGGTGGCGACCAGTGCCAGCCGCTGCTGCCCGCGAGAACCAAATCTACCCAGGTCAACACCGTCGACTCGAAAGACGAGATCGTCACGGTGCGGACCCACCGAAGTCACCCCACGTCGCAGTTCCTCCGCTCGCGCATTGCTCAGAGCACGCGCGAACTGAGCGGCTATCGTTTGCTGAACTCTGGTCATCTGCGGTTCATCGTGAGGCCCGCCAGTTGGCAAGCGGTCGATTGCCGTCAGGCGATGAGGTTGGTAAGCAATCTCGAGCGTCTCGATCCCTGTCAGGCGCGCGAAATGCTCGCGTGCGAGGGCGTCCAGGCCGGCGACGTAAATGGCCCGTTCGGAGAGCACGATTGTCGCGGCCGAGATGAGTTCACTGTCCCAGAACGGGAGCTCCTGGGCGGCTCGTCGCACCGCCGCGCTGCCTGCCTCACGTGCCAGCGAGCGCAAGAGACCGTTTCGCTGCTCGAGAACGCGCGTGAACCGGGAGAGTCCTCGCAGATACGTGCGACGTGCCTGGCTGATGGCAAGATCGAGGAAGCGCCGTCTGCCGCCGGGGGGGCCGGAGAGAAGCTCAACGTCGTCTGGTGAAAAGAGGACGGTCTTGAACTGCCCGACGACATCGATGGCCCTGGCGGGCTGATCATCGAGCTGGACGCTCTTCTTGATGCCGCTTCGTCCGTGCTCGTCGATCGCCAGGCCGATAGCCACTGAGTGGACCCCGTCGGTTCTGGTGAACTCTCCGCGCAACCTGGCGTAGGGAGACAGACCAAACGCAACGCCACTCTCCCAATTTGCAAGTTCTCGCTCCGAGGAGGTTCGGGGCGAACGAGTCGTCGCCAGCATGGCGATCGCTTCCATCAAGGTGGACTTGCCGCTCGCATTGCTACCAACCGCGCGGAACCCGGCCGGGGCTACCTCCAGACGCAGCGACCGAAACGAGCGGAACTCATCGAGCTCAAGTAGACGGAGATGCACAAGAGAAGTCAGGCGCTAGTTCGCGCCGATGACCATCGGCATGATCACGTAGGTGTAATCCGTCGATTCCAGCGGGCGCAGCACGCCGGCCTGGTTCGACCCATTCATACCGAGCACTACGCGGCCGGTCCGCAGCACACTCAGGACATCAAGGAGATAGCGTGAGTTGAATGCGATCTGTCCTTCTGGCCCATTCACTGCCGCAGACATTTCGCTCTGGCTGCTTCCCCGTTCCGCTGCTGTCGCCGAGACCTGCACCTGACCCGGCGCAAGCTCATCCGCGCTCACCTTGGCGCCAATTCGCACCACATCATTATTGTCGCGTGCAAAGAACCCGGCGCGGCGGACGGCCGTGAGAAATTCCTCACGGCTAAGCTCGATTTCTGTCGCAAACTCCCGAGGAATGATCTGCCGGAAATCCGGGAACGTGCCATCGATGAGCCGGGATGAAAAGGTCGTATCCCCGGTGGAGACAACGAGTTGTCCCCTGTTTGGGGTGACGGTCAGTTCGACCGGTTCTGTGCGGTCCCCCAGGATACGGGAAAGCTCACGCATGGCTCTGGCTGGCACAATGATGTCCAGGCGCTCCGTCACCGGGGCCGCAAGCTGACCTTCACGCACGGCCAACCGGAAGCCATCAGCCGAAGCCATCGTCAGGCGGTCATCATCGAACCGAATCAGGACTCCAGCCAGAACTGGCCGACTGTCATCGGAAGCTGCGGCGAACTCGACCAGTCCAATCATCTCTCGCAGAATCTGAGGATCAACCGTCGCAGTGTATCCCCCAGCTTCTGGTTGCGGCATGAGCGGAAATTCGTCCGCATCGATGCCGTTGATTTCTGCGTCGGCGCCCAGGCCCTGCACCTTGAGCACCAGGCGGCCCTGGTCATTGGAGAGGCGCACTGGCTCGGCCGGAAGCGTGTTCACGAACTCGGACAGCAACCGGGCATCCACCGTCATCCGGCCCTGCTCGGTCACCTGTGCGGGAATGGAGGTGGAAATCCCGATCTCCTGGTTCGTGGCAGCGAGCTTGAGTGAGTCTCCTTCCGCTTCAATGAGGACATTGCTGAGCACCGGGTAGGTTGTTTTGGTGGCAACAGCGCGACTGACCTGGCTCAACGAGCGCTGCAACAGGTCTTGAGGAGCTGAAACATCCACCCTGAACCACTCCCGCTACGATGCTGTACGGACACTCCGGGCGGCGAGTATAGCATTGCCTTTCCCTAGTCTCCGGACGCCAATCTTTGGCGGCTGGTTGGTCGAGCACTTTCCTGCTTCCCGATCCGTGACACCTTGACATGCAGAACACGTGTTCTATACTTCGTTCAGAACAAAAGTTCTAAACGCTCGGAGGTTGGGCATGAGCGCAGTTGAAACATTCGAGCCGGCAAAGTTCCTGACACGGGTGAACGGCTCTGAGTATCTCGAAGTGAAGTGGCGTCTCGTTTGGCTGCGGGATCGTCATCCGGAAGCTCAGGTGGAAACCGAGCTTGTGAGCCACCATGGCGATACCGCGGTCTTTCGCGCCCGTGTGGCCATTCCGGACGGCGGGTCCGCGACCGGCTGGGGCAGCGAGTCTGCCGGCGATTTTCGTGACTATCTGGAGAAGGCCGAAACCAAGGCCATTGGCCGTGCCCTTGCCGCGCTGGGCTTCGGCACGCAGTTCTGTCCCGATCATGAGTTCGGCGCGATGGCCGGGCGCGTCGTCGATGCGCCGGTGAAGGTGAGCCGCTTCTCTCGCGGGCAGCAAAATGATGAGCGGCCGGCCGCAGTGGCTCCTGCGCCGGAGCAAGCGGCTACGCAGCGCCAGTTGCGCTACATGCAGGCCGTGGCGCGCGAGGCCGGGTTCGATGCCCAGGCACTCGATGAGCTGGCTACCAGGGAATTTGGCGGTCCGGCGATGTCCTTGAGCCGCCGCGATGCCTCGGCGTTGATTGACCTGATCCAGAACCAGCAGGCTGAGGTTCCCCTGGCGTCCTAGGCGCCACCAGGAAAATGGAGGTCGCTGTGGCTCGAACAACGAAGAAGAAGGCAGCCCCTGTGGCGGAGGTCAGCGTGCTGCAGGAGCGCCGAGCGGCGCTGCGAGGCCGACTTGATGACGGGTACAGGCGTATCGAGGAGGCCGAGTTGGCCGGCGCCGATGTCGCTGAGTGGGAAGCCTTCTGGTTCAAGTTGCTCCACGAGTATGAGGATGTCTGCCGCGAGCTCGATCAGGCCGCCTGACAGGTACGGCGTTACAAGGCAGGAGGGGCCATGCCGGTTTCCAGCATGGCCCCTCCTGCTTGGCGTACGTTTCCGCTAAGAGGCCGAGATCGTGACCTTCTCGACGGTGATCGGCTCGTTCGGCGTAGAGTTTTCGCCTGACCGGCCGACCGAGGTCGGCGTGTTGGCAATGGCGTCCACCACATCCAGGCCCTCGGTCACTTTGCCAAAGATGGTGTAGTTCTTCGGGAGCTTGCCGCGTAGGTCATCCAGCACCACAAAGAACTGGCTGCCGTTCGTGTTCGGGCCCGCATTGGCCATTGCGAGAGTGCCACGCTCATAGTCGCGGGCAACTGGCTCGTCGTTGAACTTGTAGCCGGGGCCGCCCATGCCTGTGCCGGTCGGGTCACCACCCTGGATAACGAATCCCTTTACGATGCGGTGGAACGGCGTTCCATCGTAGTAGCCGTCGTCGGCCAGGCACACGAAGTTATTGACGGTGTTCGGTGCATCCGCCGGGAACAGCTCGGCGGTTATCGTGCCCTTGTTCGTTTCAATTGTTGCGGTGTAGGTCTTCGCCGGGTCGATCTTCATCGCCGGCGCTTGCGCGTACTGCTTGCCCAATGTTGGATCCTCCATGACCTGGTCAGCCGCCCAACAGTTCAATGCCGTGGGCGACGCTTCGGGGGTTGACTGCGCCGAGACATTGGCGCTCAGTCCAGCACCGAGCAAGATCACTGCCACAGCGCCGGTGAGCCCGCCAAACCGTGCGCCCCGGGTTCGTGCGAAATTCACTCCTGCCATCCTCTGCCTTTCACCGGATAAGCATCGCGTCTCCGAACGAGAAGAACCGGTACCGTCGCCTCACAGCCTCAGCGTATGCACGCAAGATAGCCTCTCGCCCGGCCAGAGCGCTGACCAGCATGAGCAGCGTTGACCGAGGCAGATGGAAATTGGTCAGCAGCGCGTCCACGATCTTCCAGTCGTGACCCGGCACGATGAACTCGCCAGTCATGCCGGAAAAGCCCTGTGGCTCGTCGTCATTCCACGTTCTGCCCAGGGTCTCGAGCGTCCGCGCGGCCGTGGTGCCGACAGCGACCACGCGGTTGCCACGCCGGCGGCACGCGGCGATCTCTACGGCCGTCGCTTGTGAGACCTCACACCACTCCTGATGGATATGATGCTCGGCCACATCTTCGACCGCGACTGGTCGAAACGTATCCAGGCCAACGTGCAAGGTCACCTCGGTCCACCCAATACCGCACGCATGCAACTGCGATACCAGATCCTCCGTGAAATGAAGCCCAGCGGTGGGAGCCGCTGCCGAACCTGCTCGCGTGGCGTAGACCGTCTGGTAGCGCTCTTCGTCCTCAAGTCGCTCCATGATGTAGGGAGGCAACGGCGCCACGCCGTAGTCGGAGAGACGGGTATCGGCATCATCCTCGAACCGAACCGTAATCTCCCCTTCACCGCGTTGCGAAAGCACCTCCGCTATTGCCGGGTCGACGCCAGGCGCGCGCGAAGGAATCACGAGACGCTCTCCAGGCCGGAGCTTGCGAGCTGGCCGAGCCAGCGCACTCCACCCGCTGCTTTCCTGGCGCAGGAGCAGCAGCTCGACGCCGCCGCCGGTTGCTTCACGATGGCCGTACAGCCGCGCGGGTATCACCCGGCTGTTGTTGGCAACCAGGAGATCCCCCGTGGTCAGAAAATCGGGCAAACTGGAAAACGCGGCGTGCGTGACTTCCCCGCTCGTTCTGGACAGGACAAGGAGTCGGGAGGCGTCGCGCCGGTCGAGGGGAGTTTGCGCGATGAGCTCATGCGGCAGGTCGTAGTCGAAATCTGAGGTGCGCAATCGGCCCAGAGCAGATGGCTGACGTTCCGTCACTCCTGATCCACGCCGAAGAGCGCCCACTGCTGCGCGGCGGGCATCGGTGGCTCGAGCCCCAGGTGCGCGTACGCCCCTTCCGTCGCCATGCGGCCGCGCGGCGTACGTTGCAGGAACCCGAGTTTGATCAGGTATGGCTCGTAGACATCCATCACCGTGTCGGTCTCTTCGCTGATTGCTGCCGCCAGCGTGTCGATACCAACCGGCCCGCCACCGAACTTCTCGACAATCGCAACAAGGATGCGCCGGTCGATATCGTCCAGCCCGAGTTCGTCGATGTCCAGCATGGCAAGCGCTTCGGACGCAATGTCATCCGTAATTGCGCCCTCGCCTCGGACCTCCGCGAAATCCCGAGCGCGTCGCAGCAACCGGTTCGCAACCCGGGGCGTTCCTCGGGCACGTACGGCCAATGCGCGCGCGCCCTCCTGGGAAATTGGCACGCCCAGCACGTCGGCGGAACGGGTCACAATCTCTTCCATAGCGGCATCGCTGTAGAAATCGAGGCGCAGCACCGAACCAAACCGGTCTCGCAACGGACCGGTCAGCAGCGCGAGCCGGGTGGTCGCCCCCACCAGGGTAAAGTGCGGCAGGTTGATTCGCATTGTGCGCGCTGCCGGACCCTTGCCCAGCACGATATCGACCGCGTAATCCTCCATCGCCGAGTACAGAATCTCTTCCACCGCCCGGTTGAGCCGGTGGATCTCATCGATGAAGAGCACATCACCTGGTTTGAGGTTGGTCAGGATCGAAACGAGATCTCCCTGCCGCTCGACTGCCGGGCCTGACGTGATGCGCAAGCTCACGCCCATTTCGGCGGCGATGATCGTGGCGAGGGTGGTCTTCCCAAGCCCAGGCGGCCCATAGAAGAGGACGTGGTCGAGCGTTTCACCGCGTCGCTGTGCCGCCTCGATGTACACCTGCAGCGTGTCCTTCACCCGCTCCTGGCCGATATATTCAGCCAGCCGGCGTGGGCGCAAACTCCGCTCGATCGGCGCGTCCTCCGGCGTTACGCGCGGCGAAACGTCCCGCTCGACGGGTGATGACTGACGGCTGCTGCGAATGGCGGATGAGGGCTGCGACATGCCGCGAGTATAGCAGAAGTTCAGCACACATGTTCTGAAATAATGCGTGGATCAGGAAGTCGATCGTGGCGGCTGATCGCGGCTGGGCACCGCATCTGGGCGAATCTTGAAATTGAACTTCGAGCGGAACGCTTCATAGAAGTTCATGGAATCGAAGGTCACCAGCCGGAAGGCCACGTTGCTCTTGGATACGCGCACCACATCCCACTGCCGCAGGTGACGCAGTTCCCGGCCATCGAGGGTGAGCACCGCATCATGATCGTTCGTGACGATCATCTCGATCGTCGCTTCCTCGGAAACCACGAATGGTGTTCTGATCGGGCTGTGACAGGAGATGGGCACAATTGCGAACCCCTTCACCCCCGCCGTCAGGATCGGACCGCCAGCAGCCATGCCGTACGCCGTGCTGCCGTGAGGCGTCGCCACGATCATCCCGTCTCCGGGGTAGGTGTTCACGTAGTGGCCATCGATGTAAATCTCGATATCCACCATCCGTCCGCCAGACCGCACCACCACGTCGTTGATGGCAATGCCCTCGGGAAATTGCTGCTGCCCTCGCACGAGCATGGCCTGCAGCGTCGCGCCTTCCTGGAGACGGTAGTCACCGGTCATCAGCGCGTGAATGGCGTGCTCCCAGTCCCGGCGCTCAACAAGCGCCAGGAAGCCCACATTGCCAAAATTGATACCCAGCAGGGGGATGCCTGGGTAGGCATTTGCCGCCCGCATCATCAACCCGTCGCCACCGAGCACCACGATGGCATCGGCTGCCGGTTCGCCGTTCCCGCCCAGCTCGGATTCCGGCACCACAGTCGCCCCGGCCTCCTGGAGCGCAGCGGCGACGGCTGGCGCAAGCTCCTGAGCCTGGTCCTTGCTGCGCGCGGCCACCAGCCCGACCCGGGCCGGTACGACGTGACGGTGGTCTGGGGCCACCTCGGGAAGCACGCTCGTCATGGTCTGGCTGATTCTCCATCTGGTGCAGGCGCCCATACGGGCGTCAGGTACGTATCCGCATCGTGCACAGCGCGGAACCGGTAAAGTCGCGCGGGCCGATGACTCCCCTCGCGCCGCGTCTCTCTTGTGGCGTCCAGGATTTCTGCCGTCTGAATGCGCCGCCGAAAGTTGCGCTTGTCCAGCTCGCGCCCCAACACAATCTCGTAAACCTGCTGCAACTCGCTCAGGGAGAACGTCGTGGGCAAGAGGTGGAACGCAATCGTGGTATAGCCGAGCTTCGCTCGCAGTCGCACGAGGGCGTAGTCCACGATTCTGGCATCTATCTGGGAAATCTCTGGCATTGCCTGGGCCTGCTGCCACGCGGCTCCTGGCAAACTGGCAGTCAATGCACCTGCGTCCGCGATACCGAGGTATGAAATGAGGACCGAAGGAACCGCGGCGTCCTCGATGGCAAGCGAATACAACTGCTCGATGTAGCGATGCTCAATACCCAGTTGCTCTCGCAGGGCACGTAACGCCGCGGCGTCCAGCGACTCCCCCTGATGCAGATTGACGCTAGGCAGCCCCCAACGCTCCTGCACCTGCGCGACCGCGACCCAGAGCTCTCCCTGGTGGATGGCGAACAGCACGAGCCGCACGTCGATGGCCGAGTGCTGCACAATTGCTCTGTTTCCCGGCTGCGAAGCTGATTCCAGCGCCATTCTTCACCCGGATGACTGCCGCTGCATCCGTTCAATGTCCACAGGGCTTGCGAGGCACTGGCAGTGTAAGCACTGGCGTGGAGCGCAACAAACCTGGCCTACCTGGGGGCCAGCCGGGCGCCTCTGGCGCCAAGGCCGAGAATGACGCCAACGGTAAAACCCGAGACCAGCATTGACGTCCCGCCGTACGACACGAACGGTACGGTCAATCCGGTGAGCGGCATCAACCGAAACACGCCACCGAGGATAAGAAGGATCTGGAGTCCCAGCAGCACCACAAGCGCAACGGCAATGAACTGCTCCAGTTCAGTTGGCGCCATGAGCGCGTTCCGGGCAGATCGCACAACAGCGACTGCCAGAAGGGCCAGCACCGCGCTCGAGACAAGCACGCCGAATTGCGCGCCGATCGCCGACACGATGAAATCGGTCTGTACCTCCGGCACGTTGCGCACGTCCGGCGCGATCCGCCCCCCGCCCAGGCCTCCCCAGGCCAGAGCGTACTCTCCCTGGATGAACTGATATCCCGCTCCCATTGGCGCGCGCCACGGGTCCAGCCAGTTGTCGACTCGCACCTGCACACGTGGCGAGCGGCCAGCGGCCAGCCAGACGACGGCGCCGACGGCGCACCCCATTGCCAGCACACTCCACCGCGAGCGAAGGCTGCCGGCGATGATGGCAAACGCTGCCAGCGCCGTGAGTGCAGCCATGCCGAGGTCATTCTGCACAGCGAGGGCGGCGAGGGCGAGGGCAAGCGCGCCGCCGACCGGGATCAGGTACGGGACAGGCGGCAACTCCCAGCGCCCCACTCGCCAGGAAGAGGACAACACGTGCCGCCGGTCATAGAGGTATGCGGCCATGAACGCGGCCAGGAGCACCCGAGCCACCTCGGCCGGCTGAGCCCGCAGCGGGCCAATGACCACCCAAAGCCTGGCGCCATTCACTTCTGTCCCGATCAGCATCGTGGACCCGATCAGCGCCAGGGCGGCGGCGGCGGTGAGATACGGGTAGCGGCGAACCAGTGGCGCAGCTCTGGACATGAATACGCCCAGGACCAGCGCACCGAACGCCGCCACCGCAAAAGCCGCGTGTCGCACCAGGATATCCCGGAAAAACAATTGCGTTCCCCCGGACAGTCGAGCGATCTCCAGCAACGAGACGACGCTGATGCTCGTCAACATGCCGCAGGTGGACAGGAGCAGCAGGTCTAGTCCTGGAACAGTAGCCCGCAACAGCAGGCCACAGATGAGCGGTGCGAACGCGGCTGCCAGCATCAACCCGGTGACCGTTTCACCAGGAGGCTGACCGCCCCGCAGCACGCTCGCCGCTCCCGACAGCAACACCAATGCCGGCAGCAGCAGCAACAGACAGTCCTGTACAAGCGTGCCAATCCGCGTCATGTCGGCCAGCGGTCACCGACCAGCAGGTCCAGTCGCGTGCGGGCGTCAATCGGGATGGCGTCGGCGGAGGTCATGATGGCGCCCTGCAGGGCGTGCCCGCAGTTGCAGGTACGCGCCGGCAGGCCGTCCCGGCAAAGCTGTTGCAAGATCGCGCGCGCAGCCTGCCCATTCGCCTGCATGTTTGACACGACTTCTTCAACCGTGACATCTGCTGCACTCTGGTGCCAGACGTCGTAGTCGGTCACCATCGCGACCGCCGCATAGCAAAGCTCCGCCTCTCTGGCGAGACGGGCCTCCGGCATCGCCGTCATGCCAATCACCGAGGCGCCCCAGGAGCGGTACCACTCCGACTCCGCTCGGGTAGAAAACTGCGGGCCTTCGATACAGACATACGCACCGCCGCACTCAATCAACGTCGCAGCTTCCGTTGCTGCGGACGACAACGATGCCTGCAAGACCGAGCAGTACGGATCGGCCAGGCCGACATGTGCGACAACACCACCTTCGAAGAATGTCCTGTCCCGCACCACCGTTCTGTCGATGACTTGATCTGGCAGGACCAGCGTCCTTGGTGGGAGTTCTTCCTTCAGACTTCCGACGGCGCTGAAGCTCACAAGATGGGTCACGCCCAGTTGCTTGAGTGCATACACGTTTGCGCGGTAGGGTATTTCGCTCGGAGACAGACGGTGGCCCTCGCCATGCCTGGGGAGAAAGAGAACCTCCGTCTGCCCGAGTGTTCCCTCCAGAATTGGACCACTCGGTTCTCCAAACGGTGTGACTCGGCGATGTCTCGCAGCGGATGTCAAACCATCAATGGCGTAGATGCCACTGCCACCAATGATGCCCAGCTTGCCCATGGTGCTCCTGCTCACTAAGCGGCCGCCATTCGCCGGTCTCGGGGCGACGTCACTGGTGCTCGTCCCTCCCGCTGAACCCGTGGCCAGAGAATGGTATACTCGCTCGGTTGCGTGCTCCGAGGAGCACTGCTTTCGTGTGTCCGTAGAGTTGTTTCGTTGGGAGAGGATTCCGCCACTATGGCGTTGCAGCGTGAACAGAAAGACGCAATTATCTCGCAGTTTCGCATGCACCCCGAGGATACCGGTTCGCCTGAGGTACAGATCGCGCTCCTGACCGAGCGGATCAATGGCCTGACCGACCACCTGCGCAGCCACCGCCATGACTTCCATTCTCGCCGTGGGTTGCTCAAGCTCGTCGGTCAACGGCGCCGCATGCTTGCCTACCTCGCAGATAAGGATGTCGAGCGCTACCGCGCTACCATCACCCGACTTGGTCTCCGCAAGTAGCAGCCTGTCTCGTCTCCCAACGTCTCGCCAGCTCCGCGCAGCCGGAGACGGCTTGCGTGACTGCGGCCCAGGGCATTGCTGCCCTGGGCTCTTTTGTCGTGTGCGGCGGAGACTGCGCGCCTCGAGGAAGGGGGTGACTGGCATCGATTCTGCCTGACATGCACCAGCCGGCCGTGGGGAATTGGAGCGTGGGCGACACCAGGCGCTCACGCTCCAGTCCCTCACGAGAATGCCGAGTTCATGCAGGCTCGCGTCTCCCGCAAGAAATGCGGGAAGCAGCATCTCAGGAGGAGTTCGTTTTGGCTACAGGCAACCTGCCAACCGTCACCACTGTCGAGGCCGAAATTGCCGGCCGCACACTCTCGCTTGAAAGCGGGTTGATCGCTCAACTCGCCGATGGCGCGGTGGTCGTGCAATACGGCGACACCACGATCCTGGCCACCGCCGGCGGCGAGCGTGAGGCGAAGGATGTCGTCGACTTCTTTCCGCTCACTGTCGACTACGAAGAGCGCATGTATGCCGCAGGCAAGATCCCTGGCGGCTTCATCAAGCGCGAAGGCCGGCCCACCGAGGCCGCCATTCTCGCTGCACGTTTGACTGACCGCCCGCTACGTCCCCTGTTCCCGAAGGGATACCGGGCCGAAGTCCAGATCATCTCCACGGTTCTGTCAGCAGACCAGGAAAACGATCCCGATATCCTTTCCATCATTGGTGCGTCCGCCGCGCTGACCATTTCTCCTATTCCCTTCGATGGACCGGTCGGCGCCGTCCGCATCGGCTATATCGATGGCCAGATCGTCGTGAACCCTACCTCCAGCGCGCTGGCGGACAGTCAGTTGGATATGGTGATCGCCGGCACTGCTGACGCGATCATGATGGTCGAGGGTGAAGCGGACCAGGTCAGCGAAGAGGTCCTCGTTTCAGCAATCGAACGCGCGCATGAAGAAATCCGCCGCATTGTCCAGCTTCAGCTCGACCTGCAGGCGAAGGTCGGCAAGGAGAAGTGGCCCTTCACGCCGCCGCAGCCGGACGCCGCGCTCGAAGCGCAAGTTCGGTCGACCCTCGGGGATCGCCTTGCCGCGACGTTGAACAACGCCGACAAGGTCGTACGACTTGAAGGTACGAGCGCGCTCAAGGATGAAATCGTCCAGAGCCTCGAAGGTTCTGACATTTCAGCCAAGGCAGCCGCGGAAACATTCGAGCGTTTACTCAAGCAGGAAGTGCGCAGCGCCATCCTCAACGATGGGACGCGCCCGGATGGACGCCGCCCGGAGGAAATTCGCCCAATCTGGATCGATATGGGCTACCTGCCGCGCGCACACGGTTCTGCCATTTTTACTCGAGGTCAAACCCAGGTCCTCTCAGTCGTCACGCTCGGTTCGACTGCTGAAGAGCAGCGGCTGGATTCGATCAGCCCGGTCACGACCAAACGCTACATCCACCATTACAATTTCCCGCCCTTCAGCGTTGGCGAAGTCCGCCGTATGCGCGGCCCGGGCCGCCGCGACATCGGCCACGGCGCGCTAGCCGAGCGTGCCCTCCTCGCGGTCATTCCGGACGCCGAGGCTTTCCCGTACACCATGCGCGTCGTCTCCGAGGTCGTGAGTTCCAACGGCTCGACCTCGATGGCAAGTGTTTGTGGCAGTACTCTCGCGCTCATGGACGCCGGGGTTCCTATTTCGGCACCGGTGGCCGGCATCGCGATGGGCCTGGTCACCGGCGATGATGGCCGCTACCGCATCCTGACCGATATCCAGGGGATGGAAGACGCCCTTGGCGACATGGACTTCAAGGTCGCGGGCACCACCGAGGGCGTCACGGCGATCCAGATGGACATCAAGGTCAAAGGCATCACGCCGCAGATCATGCGCGAGGCGCTTGCTCAGGCTCGCGACGGCCGGCTGTTTATCCTTGGCGTCATGCAGGAGGCGATCGCCGCCCCGCGTGAGGAACTTTCACGGTTCGCGCCGCGTGTCCTGCGGGTGAAGATCAATCCCGAAAAAATCGGAGCGGTCATCGGCCCCGGCGGCAAGATGATTCGCTCCATCCAGGAAGAGACCAACACCAAGATCGACATCTCTGACGACGGTTCGGTCTCGGTGGCCTCGACAGACTCCAGCGGCGCCGAGGCCGCGGTGCAGCGCATCCTGGGCCTCACACAGGAGCTCAGGATCGAGCGGGGCGAAATCTACAACGGCAAGGTCGTCAGCATCATGCCATACGGGGCATTCGTGGAAATCCTGCCCGGCAAGGACGGCCTGGTCCACATCTCTGAGCTCTCCGAGGATCCATCGATTCGCGTCGCTCGTGTGGAGGATGTCATCAACCTCGGTGATGAAATCACCGTGATGGTCACTGAGGTTGCGCCCAACGGAAAGGTGAGCCTTTCGCGGCGCGCGGCGCTGACTGGCGAATTGCCCGAAGCCAAGCCCGAGCGCACGGATCGGCCACCGCGACGGGACAACGACCGGGATCGCGGCCCGCGCCGTGACGATCGCGGCCCTGCCCCGCGTGGCGACCGTGACGGCGGCCCGCAACGGACCTTCGAAGGGCGACCCCGCGGGGATTTCCAGGGACGCCCCGGCGACAGCGTGCGTCGAGATCGCCCGCCGCGCGATACCGAATAGACTAAATCGATTTCCAGAAGACCGGGCTCCTCGCCCGGTCTTCCGTTTCTCCGGTTTGCGGGACATCGTTGAACGTTGGTAGGATCGCCTGCAGAGCGCCCTGCCGGGACGCCACTGACATACCACGGAGAACCTGTACATGGTCGAAGCTACGGCCGCACGCAAGGAACAGGAGCTACGCGACCTGCTTGCGTCGCTGGGGTCGGTTGTCGTCTCATTTTCCGGCGGCGTTGACAGCAGCTATCTTCTCAAGATCGCGCATGATGTCCTGGGCAACAACGCGATTGCCGCGACGGGTTTGTCACAAACCTATGCGGCCGAAGAAATGGCGGAAGCCGATGTTGTAGCGCGCGACATCGGTGCTGAGTACATTCTCGTTGACACCGCTGAACTGACTGACCCTCGCTACGCAGACAACACGCATCAACGATGCTTCTTTTGCAAGTCCGAGCTTTACGGGAAGCTCGTCGAACTGGCTCGCCAGCGAGGAATACCGTGGGTTCTCGATGGCTCCAATGCCGACGACCTGGATGACTTTCGCCCTGGAATGCGCGCTGCCCGGGACCTCGGCGTGCGCAGCCCGCTGCAGGAAGTCGGGATGACGAAGGCTGAGATCCGCGCTCAATCCGCGATTCATGGCCTCCGTACCTGGGACAAACCGGCTGTGGCGTGTCTCTCCTCCCGGTTCGCCTATGGCGATCCCATCACGGTGGAGAAACTCCGCCAGGTGGCCACGGCCGAAAGCGCCATCCGCAAGCTTGGTTTGCGCGGATTCCGCGTTCGCCACGAAGGCAAGACCGCCCGGCTCGAGATCCCGAAGGAACAATTTGCCCTGGCGATCGAGCACGCGGACGAGATTGTGGACGCCGTGCGCGAGGCCGGGTACGGTGTCGTGGTTCTCGACCTTGCGGGCTACCGCAGCGGAAGCATGAATGAGGTGCTGAATGCGCGTCTCAAGTCGCGCCGACTACGGGGTCCGAGCGCTGTTTGAGCTTGCACGTCGCGCTGGCCAGGGCCCGGTTCAAAGCAAGGAAATCGCTGCCCGGCAGGAGATTCCTGAAGCGTATCTGCATCAGGTGCTCGGTGCGCTCAATCGGGCAGGGCTGATCAAGAGCACGCGCGGGCCGCTAGGCGGCCACGAACTCCTGCAAGCGCCCTCAGAAGTGACCGTCTATTCCATCCTGGTCGCCCTGGACGGCATTGATCAGCGTACTCATCCGCACCCCGACGGGGCCGGGGCTGGAGACGTCGTCCACAATCTCTGGCACGATCTGCAGGCGCAGTCTGAGACGTTTCTGCGCTCCGTGTCATTGCAGACACTCCTCGACCGGGATCTGGAGCGGCTCGAGAACGCGACCTACGTCATCTGATGGTTAGCAGAAAGAGGATGGCAAGAACTTGGGCCCTCAGCAAGCGCTGAGGGCCCTTCTGGCTCCCCGACTAGGACTCGAACCTAGAACCTACCGGTTAACAGCCGGGCGCTCTACCATTGAGCTATCGGGGATCGTTTCACCGCGCAGCATCATACCATGCCTGCCATCGCGCGGCGACCTTCAAGCACCGCTAATTCGAGGTATCCCTGCTCTTCGGTGTGTCAGACGCTGGCAGCGGCTCGGCCCAGAATCGGCTTTCGGCGCGTGGAGCCGTGACGGCTTCGGATAGCTCCGCTGAATCGGCATCGGGCGGCACAATGTAGGTACGCCGATGCCCGGCGCCAACGGCGGCCCGGCCATTGCCGCGGCTGAGCGCGTCCGTGAATGCATCCAGTTCTTCCGGGGTGGCGCCGACTCGCTCTGCCGCTGCGGCGATGGCACGTTCGCGTTTGCCTTGCCTGGCAGGTTCAACGGCCGTGGCAGCAACTGCCGGCAGCGTCACGCCGTCATCGGCGGAGACCGGTGTCGTGCAGTACGGACAGACCGCCCAGCGGCGATCAATCAGGCGTGAGCACGACGTGCAAGCATGGCGCAGGCTTGTCTGGCAATGCGGGCAAATGACAAAGTCCGTGTCGACACTCCGCTGGCAGCCGGGACACAGCGGAAGTTCATCCAGATCCTGGAGCAGATACTCCTCTTCGAGTGCACGCTGGAAGACCTGATCGAGCGTCTCTTTGGGCCGCAAGATCAGGTACAGCAGCAAGCCTGGCACAAAAAAGAGCACAACCAGCAACGTGGAGAACACCTGCGTGAAAACGCTGCGGCTCCGGGATTCGATATCGCGGAATGTCCAGGCAACGAGCGCAAACCACAGCGCGATGAGATAGGCGATGCCGATCGCCAGGAAAAACTGTGCGCCGCGCGCCGCAGTCTCAATCAACTTGGTCTGTCCCTTCAGAACCGTGCCGCGCATGCCCGCGGCCCCTAAAGGTACCCCACTCGTTTCGGCACTGTGCATCATCAGCGCACGGACAGGCCACCTGGTTTCGGATCACTTGCTACGACCCATCGGTGGAGCGCCGCTCCAGGAAGGCCGTCAGCCAATCGTAGATTCTGCGATATGTCGTCTCAACCACGTCGTGCTCCGAGACCCCTGCGTCGATCACCATCCACTCGTCAGGGTTGTGGCACGCCAGGCCAAGGTACGTGTCCCGTACGGCCTGGTGAAATTTGACCTGCTCGGCATCGAACCGGTTGACCGATTCGGTGTCTGCGTGGCGGCGCGCCAATGCGACGGACACCGGCAGGTCGAGCAACACCCGCAGGTCCGGTGCAACCCCACTCGTTGCAAGCGCTTGCGCCGCCTCGATGGTCTCGCGCGGCACGCCGCGGCCGCCCCATTGATACGCCAACGTCGAATCCGTGAAGCGGTCACACATGACGATTGAGCCGCGCTGGAGCTGCGGCTCAATCACCTTGGAGACATGCTGTGCGCGCGCCGCACTGAAAAGCAGGAGTTCGGCGACCGGTGTGATGTCGGCGCTTGCCGCCGACAGGACCAGCGCTCGCACCCCTTCCCCTAATGGCGTTCCGCCCGGTTCACGCGTCAGGATCACGTCGCGATCAAGGTGACGCTGAAGCCGGTGCACGATCGAACTGGCGACGGTCGACTTCCCCGAGCCGTCAATCCCTTCCAGGACGATAAAGACGCCGGGCCAGGGACTCGTACGGCTATCGCGAGCCATAACGCGAGATTTCAACCCTACGGTTTGGTTCGCGGCCTCGGCTGCGTGAAGACACGGCATACCGCTCGGCCAACTGGTGCTGAATCTGGCGGATGCGGTTGCTCTGTGGAGCGAGTTGCACCGGCGAGCCACCGCCCATGACGGCCGCAATCGCATCTTCCGCTTCCGAGATGGCCGAAAGGACAGGGTCGCCACCCTCGTCATCAAGGTCATCATCCGGCGCGTTGTGCGGCTCTACGGGAAGTTCGGAGCGGTCACCTCGCCCCGGAAACAGGCTGATGAGCAATTGCTCCATCTGGATGCCCGTGTTTGAACGAAGCACGTAGACAGGCGTACCTCGCGCCTCGGCATCACGCACCGGCTGCGCCTTCTGGCGATAGTAGTTCTTGAGTGTCAGAACGATGTCCGCCTCGCGCGGATCCCGCACCACGCCGGCCGGAACACGCAGCGACTGGATGGCTTGCTCCAGCCGGTTCCGGCTGACCCCGAATGCGTAAATCCGCAACGGCCGGTTCTCCGTGCCTCGGTTTCTCACGGCGAGTGGCAAGTTCTCCGGCTCATGTTCCCGGTGGCTGGGAACTGCCGGAACCAGATTCACCGGATCAGGCGCGAAATCGCTCGCGCCGTTGGCACTCCGGGGCACGTCGCCCCGGCTCCCATTCTTCCCGCGGTCCCGATCGCGCTGCATCGGCAGGTCTTGCCGCGGCGCCACGGACACCGTGACGCTGCCATCTTCCTCACGTTTGCGAAGCTCCGGCCGGGGCGCGGAACCGCGCAGCACGATGTCCACGGTGGCGGCGACGTCCGAATGGACCGCGACCTGATCGCGGTCGATGATCTCGATGATGGTGTCGAAGGTCGGTGGCGCCTTGCGCTCCAGAATCGACTTCTGCGTGCCGCGCCGCCTCGCTTCCTCGTCCGAGAGCGTTACCGACTGAATGCCGCCGATGAGATCCGCCAGGGTCGGATTCATCATCAGGTTCTCGAGGGTATTGCCGTGGGCGGTGCCAATGAGCTGCACGCCACGCTCCGCGATCGTGCGTGCTGCCATGGCCTCCAGCTCGGTGCCGATCTCATCGATCACGACCACTTGCGGCATGTGATTTTCGACCGCCTCGATCATCACTCCGTGTTGATCGGTCGGCGTTGGCACCTGCATACGCCGGGCGCGGCCAATCGCCGGGTGCGGAATGTCGCCATCGCCCGCGATTTCGTTCGAGGTATCGACTACGATCACCCGCTTGTGCAGTTCGTCCGCCAGCACCCGCGCGGTTTCACGCAGCAGGGTCGTCTTGCCGACACCTGGCCGCCCCAGCAGCAAGACGCTCTGCCCGGATTCGATCAGGTCGCGCATGATGGCGATGGTGCCGAACACGGCACGCCCCACTCGGCAGGTGAGCCCGACGATCTCGCCGGTGCGATTGCGAATCGCCGAAATGCGGTGCAGGGTGCGCTCGATACCCGCGCGATTGTCGCCACCGAATTCGCCGATTCGTGCCGCCACGAACGCGAGGTCGTCGCGGGTGATTTCGCGATCCAGAAGCGGCCGTTCGCCAGACTGGAAGCGCGCCTCAGGCAAGCGGCCGAGATCCATGACAATCTCGACGAGATCATCATAGGTCTGGTCCTCGCTTACCTCGGCTACCGCCGCTGCGATATCAGGCGGCAGGACTGCCAGCAGCCCGTCCAGGTTGTCTGTGCTTGCGAGTTCGTACATTGGTCTGCCTGGTTCGCGAGAGCCTTCCTCGGGATTCATGATGCGGTCATTCGAGTTTCTGGTCATCAAGCTTCTACCCTTGACTACCCTCGAGGAACGTTGGCGCCCTTCTGGGAAGAGCAGGCCGCAGCTCTACCGGAAAATGCACGGGGTCAGATGCGGGGACACGCACACTGGCCGTGGTGTATCGAATCAGCGTCTCCTGCTCGCCAATTTCGACAAACCCACGACGCGTCAACTCCTCGCCTGCATCGAGCATGTACGATCGCAACGCGCAGTACACCGGCGCTCCACGGTTGCGCTGGGCCACAATGCCATCCAGCACTGCGCCAAACTGCGCGCGATCCTCCGGGGCAAAGACCGCCTCGACCATCTGGGCCCGGGGCCCACGGCTAAATCGGGCGAACGCGCGAATCAGACCCTCCTCCTCGATCAACCAGCCAGATTGCCGAATGCTGCGCCGGTTCTTCCGGCGCTCGTCGTGATGCCACACGTGACTCGTTAGAGCATCGATCTCCTGAATTTGCCGCGGCACCGCCGCCGTATACAACTGGTGAATGCCCCACGCGTCGGCCGGTTCCTGCTGCCGCAATTCCCGGCCCGGTCGCCCCAGCGCATTCATCCGCTCTGCGCGAAAGATCGTCTCTCGCGAGTAGGCCTGCCAGCCAGTCCGTTTCATGGCGTCCAACAAGCCGTGGCCCACAGGCACCCTCGCGTAGAGCCGGCGCACCCCACGCAATCCCGCTGAACGCACACCGTGTTCCAGGAGGCCCTCCCAGACTGGTTCCGGGGAATACACACCGGTAGACGCCGCAATCGAGGTCGCGACCCACCGGCCGTCTGGCCCCTTCGGCGAAAACCGCACAAAGCCCACAGGCTGCCCGGCGGCAAGCGCCACGTACGTCGGCCGATCCCGGCGCAACACCGGCAACGCTGCCTGGAGATCAACAAACTCCGCCTGGCTCGTCAGGAGCGAATCCGGAACGTCCAGGCGCAGTCTGCCCGGCATGCGGACCAGCGACGGTATGTCAGACAGTCCGAATGACCGCACGCGCAACGACGCCGGCTCCGAAACGGAACTGCTCAGGCTGACTTGTGCTTGAGTTGACAAGCTAAATGAGGCAAGAGGCAACTGCGCGGAGTCGGGATCGTCGACATGAAGGACAGCGGTATGCAGCGTCTTCATTCGTCCCTGAGTATAGCACCCAGCATGGCTTGCCCCACCATCTCGATCCTCGCCGCCGTCAGTTACAGCACGCGCCGGCCCAATAACGCGCGGCCCAAAGTGACCTCATCCGCATACTCCAGGTCACCTCCGGCCGGCAGCCCGCTGGCGGGCCGCGTCACCGTCACGCCCAGCGGCGTGAGCAGGCGGTGCAGATAGGTCGCAGTAGCTTCGCCCGGTAAGTCGAGATTGGTTGCCACAATCACTTCGTCCGGTTTCTGCCGCTCCACTCGCTCGATAAGCTCCCGGATTTTCAGCTTGTCGGGGCCAATCCCCTCTACAGGAGACACCGCACCGTGCAAAACGTGATATCGGCCGCGAAACTGGCCCGTTCGCTCCAGGGCGACCACGTCCAGGGGCTCTTCCACGACGCAAATAGCGTCGTCACGCGCCGCATCGCTACAGATCGCGCATGGGTCGGATTCCGTGGTGTTGAAACACACTGAGCAGAGCCGGACCCGCTCCTTGACGTCGAGGATCGCCTCGGCGAGCGCGACGGCCTCTTCGTTTGACGTGCGCAGCAGGTGATACGCCAGGCGCGACGCTGACTTCGGACCGATCCCCGGCAATCGCGCGAGTTCGTTGATGAGCCTTGCCACCGGCTGCGCCGTGGCCGCACCGTGCGAAATCGACATACCTTCCGAGCCTCAGTCCGCGAACCCAGCTCGCTCTGCCGGTTCTGGCTGCAAGTCTAGCACGGATGATCGCAAAATGTTATGTCCCGTAGTCCTCGGCCAGGAGCACGGGACGTCCCCGTATGCCGTCGGCCGCACCAATGATCCCCTCATCTTCCATGCGCTCGATCAGCCGTGCGGCACGGTTGTATCCCACCCGCAGCCGTCGTTGCAGCATCGATGCCGACGCCGTCCCCTGCTGCCGCACAATCGCGAGCGCCTGATCGAAGAGCGGATCATCATCAGCGTCGAGGGCGTCGTCTCCACCACTACTACTGCCACCAGCAGCCGGCAGATCAAGCCATTCCTCGGCGAAGCGCGGCACGGGCGCATGCTTGTGCCAGTGTTCCACGATGGCTTGCACGTCCTTGTCCTCGATGAACGCGCCCTGGATGCGCTGTGGCTTGGCGGCGTCTGGCGGCAGGAAGAGCATGTCGCCCCGGCCCAGCAGCCGCTCCGCCCCTGGCATGTCGAGAATGACGCGGCTGTCGGTCAGCGATGAAACCGCGAAGGCAATGCGCGAGGGCACGTTCGCCTTGATCAGGCCGGTCAGTACATCGACAGACGGGCGCTGTGTGGCAATGATGAGGTGAATCCCAGTCGCGCGCGCCATCTGCGCCAGGCGCACGAGCAGCGTCTCGACATCGTCCGGCGCCGTCATCATCAGGTCGGCCAGCTCATCGATGATCACCACCAGGTACGGAAGGTTCTCCGCGCCGGGTTCCTCAGCCACCTTCAGCCGGTATCCGTCGAGGTTACGTACACCCAGTTTCGAGAAAAGCGTGTAGCGACGCTCCATCTCGCGCAGGGTCAGCCGCAGCGCGCCCACGACCTTGTCCATTTCGGTCACGACGGGCGTCTGCAGGTGCGGCACACCGTTGTAGCCGGTAAGTTCGACCATCTTCGGGTCGATCATCAGCAGCTTCAACTCATCCGGGGACCGCGTGGCGATGAACGTCGAGATGATGCCATTCAGGCAGACGCTCTTCCCCGCTCCGGTGGCGCCGGCGATGAGCAGGTGCGGCATCCTGGTCAGGTCGCCGACCACATAGCGCCCGTTGACATCCCGCCCAAGCGGAATCGGCAGCTTGTGCTTGCCCTTGCCAAAGGTCGACGACTCCAGTGTTTCGCGCAGGCCAACGGTCGCAATCTGCGCGTTCGGCGTCTCCAGTCCGACGCGAGCGTAACCGGGAATCGGCGCTTCGATCCGGATGCTGGGAGCTGCCAGGGCCAGCGCCAGGTCACTCTGGAGTGCGGTGATCCGGCTGACCTTCACGCCGTTCCCCGGCTCCAGTGCAAACTGCGTCACTGCTGGTCCAGGGTTGATTTCCCGCACCCACGCTTCAACCTTGAAGCTGGCCAACGTCTCCTCGATGAGCCGCGCCTTGAGCTGCAGATCGGCCGTGTCAGGCGTGACGTCGTCGTAATACGAGAGCATCGAAATATCGGGCAAAGGCAGCGGTGTGGCCCGCACGGTGCCTTTGCCCGGATCAGCAACCGGTTGCTGTAGCTTGCGGGGCGGCACATTGATGACCAGCGGTTGAACCGGCTTTGGCTTGACTTCAGGCGCCTTCGCAGGCGGCACTGGTGCTCGTGCAGGTAGTTCGGCGTTAACCTCTACCTTGCCGGGTCCTTCGGCCAGCACAGCCCGTTCGGAACCGCTCACGCGCAGGGTGTTGCGCGCAACAACAGCTGCAGGAGGGGGCTGTGACGCTTGCCCTCCCTTGCCTGACACGGCAGACGACCGCGATGCGTTCTGCTCGTACCTCCGCACCGCAGCGGCGAAGTTCCGCATCACTGAGGCGACGGCGGCGGTCACCATCACCATTCCGGTCCAGAGAACGACGAAGAGGTCGCGCACGTCGTTGCTGAAGGTCTGAAGATCACTCCCGGCAAGCAGGAAGATGCCCATGACGCCTATGGCGAAGAGGACGAGTCCCGCGCCGAACGGGCCCAGAATGCGGTGGGAGAGCGTTGCGACGGACATCCCGAGTGCGCCACCCGGCGCTGCGGCAAGCGTGCGGTCCCCCAGGTGCAGCAGCCCCGCCACCGCCACCGCGAAGGCAAAGCCGCCCAGGTAGTGCCGCGCCTCCAGGATGCGCCCGCTTTGACCACCGAACGCCCGCAATGATGCCAGTGCCAACAGCAGCGGCACCATCAGCGCGCTCTTGCCGAATGACCGCTGCAGGTTGTCGCCCCACCAGGCGACAAACCGGCCCTCGTCACCGCCCCGGCCAATGACGTACGCGCTGAGCATGGCCAACAGCACCAGCACCACGCCCACCATCTCCCGGCGGAAGCGTGGCGTCCCGATAAGGTCTGGGGGAGATGCGCGGAAGCCACGCCAGATCGCCAGCAGGCGCTGGGTCACGCCGCCAGGAAACCTTGTCCCGCGTTGAACGGCAGATGGGCCGCGTCTGCGTGCGGTCGTTGCCATAGACCAGGCATGCCTCTCGGGACCTAACCGGATCGAGCCTGCGCGGGATCAGCACGGACCGGAATGTACGTTCACTGTGTACGAGTATACACCGGGCGGTCGAGAGGTGCGTGATATGACAAATGACAACGTGAAGCGGGGCAGGCGCCGACGCCTGCCCCGCCTGGAAGAATGAAACTACCGCAAGGTTTACGAGGTGGGCCCGAAGACAAACCTGGTGCTGGCGTTGCCGGAGCCGAAGGTCACGGAACCAACGTTACCGGTGAATCCATCCGGGTACGGCTCACCCACCCGAATCCCGAGAAACGCATCGGTGACACGAATCCGCACTTGCGGATACTGCGCAAGGATGGCGTCCCAGGTCTTCTCTGTGTCGCTAGGCAGGTTGTCGTCCGGCCACAGTCCTCCAGAGAGGACCCACAGTGCGTCGCCGTTGCCGATCGCGTCCCATTCCTGCCACTTGTCCTCCTTCACCGAACCGTTGCTCTGGGGAACGAAGACCAGGCGCCGCTGCCAGGTATCGGTCCCGTTGAAGTCCACGTTGAAATGAAGGTAACCCGATGCATTCGGTCCCTGGTTGTTCGTCGCGGAGGCGTTGTACGTCGTGAACTTCAGTTGGCTGATGTCGGCCAACTTGACCCCGGCGAACTGGTAGGTGGCGATGTTCCTGCGCTGCTGTCCGGTAACCGTCATCTCGACGCTTCCGCTGCCATACGGCGGATTGCCAGGACCCGTCACGAACTCGAGGAGAGAGTCATCCTTTTCGTCGGTCTCATCGTTGTATCCGAACCAATCATTCATGCTGCCTGGACCAACCTGGACATCACAGGTCTTTCCGTCGGGGCAACTGCAAGTTCCATTGGTGCAGGTCTGGCCACCGCCACATGCGGTGCCGTCGGCAACGTTCGAGGTCACGCATGTGTTGCTCTCGCAAGAGACTGCCAGGCAAGGGTTCGTCGGCGTCGCGCAGACCTTGCCGTTGTCGTTGCACTCCTGGTTCTTTTCCTTCTTCTTCTGCTTGCGCTTCTGCTTTTGCTTACGCTTCTTCTTCTTGCTCTTGTCGGCCTCGGCGTCGAGGCCCAGCCCGATGCCGACCCCGGCAGCCCCAAGCACTGCCGCCAGTCCTTGAACCAGCGACCGGCGCGTCGGTGCGTTGGCGCGCTCGCGCACGAACTGATCGAATTCCCGGTCTTCCATTGAGTGCCTCCGTTGATTTGCTTGATTAACTCGATCGCGGACGAATGATTTCTGCGATCGGGGTGGTGGGTTCGGCTCCTCCTGCCACGCCGATGTCTCTGGTTCCGGTCTTCCAGCGCCCTGGCGGAACGGGCCTGTCTCCGAGTTCCTGTCGAGACTTCACGGCGCAGCACAACGTTCTGAAAACGTGGGTGCGTGCCGCTCCCGGGCGACGGTCAGCGGCCCATCGTCAGGAGCGGTCTCTCAATCCGGTTATCCAGTGCTGGCATTGCTCCTCGCCAACCACGTCGTTGGCTAGAAAACCGCGCCTGGTCTTCAGTGCGGCACGAACTCATTACGTTCTCGCAGGACCGACACCTGGGGGACGCGCCGTGCGGAGAGTCCGCCACCTCACCGCAGCGGGCGTGCCTGGGTCGTTACCCGGAACTAAGAGGAATCTACTGATGGGGTACATATCTGTCAAATTGAATGGATAATGAACATGCGTGCTAGTTGTTTAGGATTTGGTCATTTTGTATCGCACCGGGATATGTCCACGAGGCTTCTGCATCAGGATTTGCAGGAATTTTCGGCAAATCTTTCAGGAGGTTCGACGACAGATTCGCAAATGCATGGGAAAACGTGAAGAATTGATAAATATTGACCGGGAACAGTGAGCGACCAATTTTTCAAGAAGACCCTTGGTGAAAGAAATCAGCACATTACACGCGCGGTCTCTGACGCCCGACCCAGGGCACCGGTTCAACGTTCAGGGAGTACCCGCCTGCCCAAGTCGCATGCTCTGCGCCGCGACGGCCTCAGCCGGATCGCTCGGCAGGCGCTGAAAACACGAGCATCACTGCGGGCACGGACTCCCAGTTGTGCGCAACGGCTGTGTTGAACGGTGGCGAAGGCATCGCCTACGACATCGCGACCGCACCCTTTAGTGCGTCGTCCAGCAATCTCCCCTTCGGCTGGGCCGTGAGGAGCCGGGCGATCTTCTTGAGCTTGTCTTTCTTCGGTGTGCCGTCCACGCGCAGATACTCTTCCGCCATGCTGGAGAGCATGTGCGGGTAGTCGCGCAGGAGATGTGGCCGGGCGTGAGCGAACTCGGTCACATTGCGGATTTTGTGCAAATCCTTCATCACCACGCTGTCATCCAGCAGTTCGCGGTAGCGGCTCAGTTGCATGGCCGAGAAATCGCCGACCGATCTGGCCTCCACAATGGCCTGTCCTGCCAACTGCCCAGACAGCATCGCCAGGTTCGCGCCCTCCCGGTTCAGCGGGTTGACGAGCTGGGCTGCGTCCCCCACCACGACGGCGCCGTCCGTGAAGAGTCGCGGCAGGCGGTGGTATCCACCCTCGGGGATGAGGTGCGCCGAGTACTCCAGTGTCTCGCCGCCGGCAATCAGCGGCGCGATCGCCGGGTGCTGCTTGAAGCGGTCAAGCATGTCATTGACGTTGAGCCCGGTGGCAATCAGGTCCTCGAGCAGTGCACCGGTCCCGATCGAGAGGCTTTCCTTGTTTGTGTAGATGAAGCCATAGCCCAGCAGGCTGGCCGTCGATTCGCCAAAGATTTCCAGTGCTGTTCCCATGCCTTCGGGCAACCCGAACCGGGCCTCGATGACATCGGCGGGCAGCGCGATCAACTCCTTGGCGACCAGTGCCTGTTCGATCGGCTCCCACTCCTGGTGCATCCCCAGGCGTTGCGCCAGCAGCGAGTTTGCGCCGTCAGCGATGACCACACAGTGCGCCAGCAACTCACCCTCTTCGTCGCCGGTCGTTACCCCCACCACGGCGCCGTCTTCCCAGAGCAGGTCCACGACCGTGAACTCCGGGTAGACCTCCGCACCGGCAAGCTCAGCGGTGCTGGCAAACCACTGGTCGAACGGCGAACGCAGTACCGAGTACGCATTGAATGGCGGCGTGGCCAACTTCTGGGAGCGATACGTTGCACCCATCATCGCGTCAGTCGTCAGGAACATATACCGCTGCTCGATGATGGGGCGCTCCAGCGGCGCTTCATCCTCGAATCCCGGAGACATAGCCTCCGTTGGCTCCCGGTACAGAATCCCGCCCCAGACATTTTTGGCGCCGGGAAATGCGCCTCGCTCCAGCACCACCACGCTCAGACCGGCCGCCGCCATGGTCTTCGCGGCGGCTATCCCGGCCGGCCCAGCGCCGACCACGATGGCGTCAAACCGTTCATCATCCATCTCGCGCACCTCCCGCGCCGCCCGTGAGCGCGAGCCCGTTCCGGCCGAAATCCCGCACCGGGGTTCCCGCTATACTCCGCTCTGCTTTATTGAGGATACGGCACATCCGTTGATTGCCGTGGCAGGCAAAGGGGCCACCCCGTCTATGGATTTTTCGCTGACGCCGGAGCAGGTGCACCTGCGCGACACCGTCCGTGAATTCGCCGCGCGCGAAGTCGCCCCGTACATTCGGGAGTGGGATGCCAACGGCGCGTTTCACCCGGAGATTCTCTACCGGATGGGCGAACTTGGCCTGCTGGGCCTGCCTATCCCGGAGGAGTACGGCGGGGCTGGCATGGACTACGTGGCGTTCGCGCTCGCGTGCGAAGAGCTGGAGTACGTCGATACGTTCATGCGGGTCGCCATGAGTGTCCACGTCGGCCTGAACAGCCTCGCGCTCCTGCAGTGGGGCAGTGAGGACCAGAAGCAGCGCTTCCTCGTGCCACAGGCGCAAGGCGACAAGCTGGGCACCTTTGGGTTGACCGAACCGAACGCCGGCTCCGATGCCGGCTCCATCGAATCCACTTACGTGCAGGATAGAGACAGCTACGTCCTGAACGGCAGCAAGATGTGGATTTCCCTGGCGGATATCGCCGATCACTTCCTCGTCTTCGCCTCGTACGACCGCAGCCTCAAGCACAATGGCCTCACGGCGTTCATCGTCGAGCGCGGGATGGAAGGCTTCACGACCGGCACGATCAAGGGCAAACTGGGCGTGCGTGCCGGGAACACCGGCGAGCTCGCCTTCAACAACGTCCGGATACCACTTGAAAACCGCGTCGGCGAAGAGGGCGAAGGCTTCAAGATCGCCATGAGCTGCATCGACCAGGGCCGCTTCACGGTGGGCGCTGGCGCCGTCGGCCTGATCCGCGCCTGCCTCGATGCCAGCGTCAAGTACGCCAACGAGCGCTACGCGTTCGGCGGGGAAATCGGCCGCTTCGAGCTCGTCAAGCAGATGATCGCGAAGATGGTCGCCAACGAAGCGGCGTCGCGGTTGTTGACCATGCAGGCGGCCGAATTGAAGAACCGTGGCATCCGCAACACGCGCGAGACCTCGCTCATGAAGTGGTACAGCTGCGATGCTGCGCTGGAGGCCGCCAACGACGCTATCCAGATCCACGGATCCTACGGCTACTCGAATGAGTACCCGGTCGAGCGCTTCTGGCGAAACTCGCGCGGCGCGGTGATCTACGAAGGTACGCGCGAGATTCACACGATCCTGCAGGCCGACTATGCGCTCGGCTACCGCCAGGACAAGCCGCTGCGCTGCCCTCAGCCACCGGCCGCAGGCTTCGAGGCAGAGGAACGCCTGGCGACCGCCTCCCGGTAGGTGGCGACGTCTCCCGCATCCAATTCGGACCTGGCGGCGCGTCGTGCGCCGCCAGGTCTGTAGGCCACATTCTCCCCGCCAACCACACAATCACCATCGACAGCGGCACTCCGTGGGCCGTTCGCGGTAGCATCGACGCGCGCCGCACGGAAGCGACGCCTCGGGCAGCGGATGCGGCGTACACCGTGCGCCGCCAGACAAGGCTTGGTCACACATGGGAGACACATTCGGCGGCGCAGTCATTCTTGGCGGAGCCCGTACGCCTTTCGGCAAGCTCGGCGGCGCGCTGGCGGACCTCTCAGCAATCGAACTCGGCGTCATCGCTGCAAAAGCCGCAATCGAACGCTCCACGATTTCGGCCAGCGACATTGAAGAGACAATCTTCGGCCAGGTACTCCAGGGAGGGGCCGGCCAGAACCCTGCTCGCCAGGTTGCACTCGGCGCAGGCGTCGGCGTTGATCGTCCGGCTGAGACCATTAATCGCGTCTGTGGCTCTGGCATGCGCGCGGTCACACTGGCCGATGCCCTGATCCGCATCGGGGACTATCGCGTCATCCTCGCCGGCGGCATGGAGAGTATGTCCAACGCGCCGTACATCTTGCGGAAGGCGCGATTTGGAATGCGCATGGGCGATGGCTCGGTCGAAGACATGATGATCGGCGATGGCCTGCAGTGCGCCGTTGCGGGATGCCACATGGGCATCCACGGCGGCGCCGTCGCGGAGGAAGAGGGTGTCAGCCGGGAGGAGCAGGACGCTTGGGCCCTGCGGTCGCATCAACACGCGCTTGCCGCGCAGGATGCCGGCCTCCTTGCCCGCGAGATCGTACCGGTCACGATTCCCGGCCGCAAGGGCAATACCGTCGTTGAACAGGACGAGGCTCCGCGCCGCGACACGAGCGAAGAGGCGTTGGCGCGACTCAAGCCCGCCTTTGACCCACATGGCACCGTGACGGCTGGCAATGCGCCTGGCGTCAACGACGGTGCGGCCGCCATGGTCGTCACCAATGCCGACTGGGCGACGGCGCAGGGACTCTCGCCACGCGCCCGCATCCTTGCCCACGGCGAGGCAGCCTGGGATGTTCCCTACCTTGCCTACACCCCGGCGATGGCCGCCCAGAAGGCCCTCGAGAAAATTGGCATGACCCCTGCGGACGTCGATCTCTGGGAGATCAACGAGGCATTTGCCAGTGTTCCCATGATCTCGGCGAATCGACTGGGCATCTCCGTCGACAAGGTGAACGTCAACGGCGGTGCGATCGCCCTGGGCCACCCAATTGGCGCCAGCGGGGCCCGCATCATCCTGTCGCTCATTGAAGAATTGCGGCGGCGCGGCGGTGGCCTCGGGGTGGCCGCCATCTGCTCCGGCGGCGGTGGTGGCGATGCCATTGTGCTCGACGTTGCGGGCGCAGCGTGAGCGAGCCGCGCATCCTGCCCTTTCGGGGCGTGTGGCCGCGGATCGCATCTGGCGTTTACCTTGCGCCAGGCTGCGCGGTTATCGGTGATGTCGAGATTGGCCCGCACTCCAGCGTCTGGTTCAACGCCGTTTTGCGCGGTGATGTCGCGCCCATTCGCATCGGCCAGCGCTCGAACGTGCAGGACAACGCCGTACTCCACTTGGACGCAGGCACACCCTGCATCGTCGGTGACGAAGTCACGATCGGCCACAGCGCAATTGTCCACGGCACGTCCGTGGGAGATGGCGTAACCATTGGCATGGGCGCCGTCGTGCTCTCTCGCTCCACCATCGGCCAGGAGGCTATCGTTGCTGCCGCCGCGCTGGTCCCGGAAGACGCAGTGGTCCCGCCCGGTGCGCTAGTGATGGGTGTACCGGCACGCGAGAAGCGGCAATTGACAGCCGAAGAACGATCCAACTCCCGCGAGAATGCGGCGCGCTACGTGCGCAACGCCGCGCTGTACATGCAGGTGGCGCTCGACGTGAGCGACGAAAGGCGTGACCGTGACCGTTGACTTGCGCATCGACGAGGGGATCGCGACGATTACGTTGAACCGGCCGCAGGCCCTCAACGCGTTCAACTCGGAGCAACTCGACCTGCTCGTGAACGTCATTCGTGACGTCGCGCGCCACCCCAATGTGCGCGTTGCCATACTCACCGGCGCGGGCGAACGCGCTTTTGCCGCGGGCGCGGACATCAAGGAGATGGTCGGACTTGATCCTGAAGCGGGCCTCGCCTTCGGCCGGCGTGGCCACGCCGCCGCGAACGCGCTCGAGTCCATGCCGCAGCCGGTCATTGCCGCCGTCAACGGCTTCGCGTTCGGCGGTGGCTGCGAACTCGCCCTCGCGTGCGATATCCGGCTGGCGTCGGAAAACGCGCGCTTCGCGCAACCGGAGGTCGGCCTGGGCATCCCGCCCGGCTGGGGCGGCTCCCAGCGCCTACCGCGCCTGGTCGGTCCCGGGATCGCATCCGAGTTGATCCTGACGGGTCGTCATGTGTTCGCGGACGAAGCGCTCCGCATTGGCCTTGTCAACGCCGTTCACCCGCTGGATCAATTGTTGCCTGCCGCGCAGGACATGGCCCGCACTATCGCGAAGAACAGCCCTCGCGCCGTCCGGTCCGCGAAAGCGCTCATGAAACTCGCCTTCCAGGGCGCGCCTGGCGCAGGCCTCGATGCCGAAGCACGCGCCTTTGGCGCGGCGTTCCAAACAGCCGATCAGCGCGAAGGCATGACCGCTTTCGTGGAAAAGCGGCCGGCGCAGTTCCAGGACCAGGTCACGCTACGGAAAGACGAGCGACGTTAGCCGTCCGCGAAGTTCGTGGGTGGCAGGATCGTAGCGACTCGCGTAAATGCCGTTCTGCCTTCCGTCCAGGGGCAGCGACACGAGCGAAATCGCTGATGACTCAACGATCTCTCCCCCTTCCAGAACCTCGATCAGCATGTCCGCCGAATCAATCGCGTGCGAACTGTCGTTGCTGACAACGTACGGAATGAAATAGGTCCCGGAGTGAAAGCTCGCCCGCCCCGTATCAAAGATCAGGTTCACGTTGGCCGGGTCGGCTTCCCGGCGCTGCCGTTCCTGCCCAAGTGCGTACGCGACAAGCCCGGCCACTACCAGGATGCTCAGGGCCGTGATGACGGCTTCAGGAAAAGACGAGCGGGTCGTCCCCTGCATAACTACACCGCCAGCCGGCCGGCCGAAGCCGCCATCGACGCCGGAAATGCCAACAATACCGTCTTGGTGTACATCTCCAACCACGCCATACTCGCGCCGATCCGCCCGAAGATCCACAGGACGCAGAATGCGACGACGAGCGCAATGCAGTAGGCAACGACTGTCTCGGAAAAGGCGTTGAGGCCCGGCGCGGTCCTCGCATGCCGCTTCCGTTCGCCGCTGAAACCGGCGGCGAACACGACGGTGTACGAGACGAGGAGCGACAACAGGATTACCAGCGGCAAATGCGTCAACGGTGTGGCCGTGGCGATGTCGTTGAGGTCTCCCACTGGCACGATCGCGAGGCACAGGAAGAGCGCGCCTGCAAAGGCCGCTGCCAGCTCAAGGAGCTTGCGCTGCGTGCCGGAGAGGCGTCCGTGCATGCGAACCGAAGATGCATCGCCTGGGTCTGGTGCATAACGGGAGGCGTCCATCGGCAGCAGGTGATTGGCGATGGCGACGCCCAGCGCGACTGGGGCCACCGCCACGGCTATCCTGCCCAGCGCCACGGTGCCGGGCTGGTCGTCCCCAATCTGTCCCAACGCCGAAAAGATCACGATCAGCGAGAGAATCGCGATGGCGAGCGCTTGCAAAGCGTCAACTGCGTGGTCGATGCCTCGCCGTTCAGCCTGGTGGAATCCGATCCAGAACACTGCCGCCCAGGTCAGGAAGAATGCGAAAACCAGCAACCAGAGAGCATCGACCGGGCCCATCTGCTCACCAAGCCACCACGAATCCACCGTGAACACCGTCGGGATCCCGACCAGGAAGCCGCTGGCCATACCGCGCAAGGCGTCATCGAGGTAGTCCGACCATGTAGTCCGCTTCCGCTGCGAACGAGGTCGTTCTATTCCAGCCACGGCATCCTCTCTGCAAGCTCCCTCCCAGCATCATAGCGCCCTGCAACCAGAATCGGGCAACGGATGAGGTTCTGGCGAAGAAAGGTGGTCCGGTATAGTTGCCGGGTTTGGGAAACACCTCACTTCAGCCGGGAAGGGCAAACAGCGATGCGGTTCGAAGGGCAAACGGCGATCGTCACCGGGGCGGCTCGCGGTATCGGCGCGGCCATCGCGCAACGCCTGGCCAGCGAAGGGGCCTCCGTCATGATCGCGGATATCGATCAAGGGGCCGCCACGGAGACGGCGGCAGCCATTGGTGATCGCGCGGTCGGTCAGCAGCTCGATGTCACGGAGCCAGTCTCCTGGGACGCCGCCGTGCGCAGCGCCATTGACCGCTGGGGCCGGGTTGATGCGCTCGTCAACAATGCCGGCATTGCCGGCCGCTCCGCGCCAATCTGGGAGCTTGCCATCGATGAGTGGCAACAGGTCGTGGATATTGACCTCACTGGCGTCTTCCTGGGTTGCCGGGCCGTCATCCCCACCATGATCGAAACGGGCTACGGACGCATCGTGAACATCGCCTCCATTGCCGGCAAGGAGGGCAATCCGAACGCTGTACCGTACTCCGCCTCCAAGGCCGGCGTCATTGGCCTGACCAAGGCCGTCGCCAAGGAAGTGGCAACCAAGGGCATCTTGGTCAACTCGGTGGCTCCGGCCGTCATTGAAACCCCGATCCTGCAGCAGGTCTCCGAGGAACACATTGCCTACATGACCAGCCGCATCCCTATGGGCCGCATTGGCAAACCGCATGAGGTCGCGGCGCTGGTTGCCTTCCTTTGTTCGAACGACCTGTCGTTCTCGACCGGGGCCGTCTACGACATCTCCGGAGGCCGCGCCACGTACTAGTGGGCCGCAGTTTCTCGCAGCATGAGGGCAATCGCGGCGAGAGACTGCTCGGAACCAGGTCCAATGAACACATCGTGCCGGGAGCCGTGGACTATCTGGACGCGAGCTCCCGGCGGCGCCTGGGCCAATCGTGCCGCGATTTCCGGTGTTATCTCGCCCCGGTGACCGCGCAAGACCAGAATCGGGCAGGCCACCTGCTCGAGCAGCGCCCAGTCCGAGCGCGGCATGCACGCATCCTCGATGCGCGCGACGAGGTCGAGGTTGTGCCGCCAACGAAGGCTGCCGTCGTCGAGTGATTCGAGATCAACCGGGATATCGTTACGGGCGCGGTCGATCGGCAGGCCCATATCCTCCTCATAAAAGCGCTCGGCTTCCCGAAGCGAGGGGAACTCCCGCGGCAGCGCGGCCATTCGCTCGCGTACGCGCCGCGCGCGAGCGTCACTGATCTCGGGAGAGGTGTCTCCCAGCACCAGCCCGGCAACAAGATCGGGACGTGCTGCCGCAAGGTGGTAAGCCACGACGCCACCATGTTTTCGCCCGATGACCACCGCCGGACCAACGCCCAACTCATCCAGCAGCGCTGCGACATCTGCCGCCATGGTGGCCGGGTCGTAGCCATCCGCTGGCTGGTCGGTACCGCCCCGCCCTCGCAGGTCTGGCACGATGACCTCGCTCTGCGCGGAAATCAACTCAGCCAGGTAGGACATCCCCTCCCCGGCCTGCAGGACTCCGTGCAGAATAACCACCGGCAGAAATCGCTGCCCGGGTGGCCCGGCCCACCGCCGATACGCCTGGTCGAGTCCACCCGCCCGGATGCGGTCTGCCTTCACCATCTTCACAGTCAGGTTCTCCGATAGATGCGCAGTGCGTCGGCAAGTAATTGCGTCGTCCGGTTGCTCTCTGGCATGTACCAGACCAGGAGGTGGGACACACCCTGTTCCTCGAACCTGACCCACTCCTCTGCCAGGTCCGCCGGGTCCCTGAACGTGAATCGCTCGATCCCACCGGGAAATTCCACACCCCCCGCCACTTCGGAGAAGGTCACGAGTTGGCCAACGGTCAGGTCGATGGAGGCCGGGTCCCGGCCAGCATCGGCAAGTGCTTCATGGAACTTGCCCACTTTGTCCGGGAGTTCCGCTGCGCGGCCCAGCCAGCAGGCGTTCCAGGCATCTGCCTCGCGCGCGGCCAGACGGAGCAACCGGGGCCCCTGCGTCCCCATGAGGACTGGCGGACCACCCGGCCGTGGCCCGCGCGGCTCGTTGATGCAGTTTGGGGCTCGCTCATACGTGCCCGTGAAGTCCACCTGCCCCTCGCGGAGAAGCGGCAGGATGATCGCCATTGCCTCCTCGAAACGGCTGGCGAGATGATCGAACGGGTACCCGAAGGCGTCAAACTCGGGTTTATGCCACCCGGCGCCCACCCCGAAGATGAACCGTCCGTCGCTGACCTCGTCGAGGGCCGAGGCCATTTTCGCCAGCAGTGCCGGGTTGCGGAAAGCCGTGCAAATCACGAGCGCGCCAAGTTCCACGCGCTCTGTCGCTTCGGCGAGCGCGGCCAGGAGGGTCAGGCCTTCCCACACCCCCGACGGTGGATCGTCATTCCATTGGAACAGCAGGTGATCTGAGACCCAGATCGAATCGAACCCGTCGGTCTCGGCCTGCAGCGCCACCTCGCGGATTGCACGGTATCGCGGCGTCGCCCCGTCGTCAGCGACTGCCTGCGGGAGCGTGAGACCAATCTTCATGCATTCCTCTTTCTGCACGCCGCTCGCTGTCTCTCAGCGAATTGGCGACCAGAACGCTTCCAGTGGCGATCAGGGTACAATCCGGACGAGTTCGCGGGCGCTCCGCTCGCGCTTTTCCGGCTTCAACCGTTCGAAATGGTGATCAGGGGAGCTATGGCAGGGCCCTTCGGCAAAGGACGCGACGCCCAGGAGACAATGCTTGCGACGGTGACCAGCAGGAGCCCGGTGACCGGCGGCTGGCGATTCTCCCTCAAGGGGTCGCCACGCCAGTACGACGACGTGCGCCGCATCATCGAAAGCGATGCGGGGGCGCAGGTCTATTTCGGGGAAGCCCTCACCTACGAACGCGGTGCTGCCGTCGCCCTGTGGCGGGTGCAAGCGACCAGCTTCTCGTGGCTCCCCGCGTTGTACGACTGGTGGGCTGATGTCGAACGCATCGAACCTGTACGCGTGACCTTCTACCTGTACATTCCCCCGGAACTGAAGTACCCGGCCATGGACCTGCGGGAGCACACGCCCGCTGAAGTCGAGGCGTTCATCAGGCAGAACGCGCCCAGGGCCTGAACTCCGCATCAAATACGAACCGCCGCTGCGAGTGATCGCAGCGGCGGTTTGCATTGACCATGACGGAAGCTAGTCCGCGCTGAGAGCGGCCGGCCTTGCCTCTTGCAGGCTCGCCTCTTCCGCGGTTGCCAGCGCCTCGAGTCGTTCCGGATGCGCTTTCCAGCAGTCTGGTACCGCGTCGGTGGCACGACACAGCGCCACCTCATCTTCACCGTGGAGGGCCCAACCCAGCGAACACCGGTACACCGGTTCGGCCCGCCCACGCAAGGGTCCGCAATGCGCTCGCACCAGCATCGGACACCCGAAACGCCCCGGCTCCGCCGTCGCCTCTTCCGCAAGGAAGAGCGAGCGTCGCTCGCGGCTCATAGAGTGATTTGTCCTTTCCGCAGTTGCAAACAATGCAACTACGCCGTCCCTGGACCCACAGTCGAGCCCATCCGGAGTATACGCCCCTCCGCACCTCCTCCAGGAATCGAACGCAGTCATCGCCGCATTCTGGACGCTCCGACCGCACCGGCACAGGCTATCGAAAGCGCCCCAAGTACCCAGAATGGCGCTTCGACTCCTGCAACATCTGCGATCACTCCGGCGGCCGCCGGTCCAACGACCATGCCGATGTCGCTGGACAATCGCACAGCGCCCACGGCCTTCCCGCCGCCGCCACCTTTTCTGAGGATGAGATCCCCGGCGGAACTGTTGCCTGCGACCTGTCCCATCGCGTACAGGGCGACCGGGCCGGCGAAGACCCACGGCGAATCAGCCATCGGTGCAAGCATCAGACCCAGCCCGGCGAGGCCAAACCCCATCGCGAGGGCGATCGGCGCGCCGGCCAGGCTGATCACCCGGCCAAACGGGACGGCGGCGCCCAGGTGCACCAGGTTGACGAACAACAAGACCAACCCTACATCGGTCGCGTTCAACCCAAATTTCTCAGCCGAAAGGAGCGGAATCCCCAGCACCCAGATGGCATAGTTGATGAACACCACAAAATTTGCCGCGATCGCGAACCACAAGGTGCCGCGCGTGGCAGCCGGAGCAGCATCCCGATCTGCTCCACCAACCGCCCGCACCTCCACTTCCTGCGATCTCGCAAGGATCGCCAGCAGCAGCAGAATCGCCGAAATACCCGCCGATACCCAGAACACCGCGCGCCAGCCGACCGTGCTGGAGAGAAAACCGCCCAGCAGCAGCGCAGCACCGCCGCCCGCCCCGGTGGAGAGGTTGAACGTCGTCATGGCCGCCCCGCCGCCGGGCAGCAAGCGCAGGACCGAGAGCAGGCCAGCCGTGGCAAGCAGCGCCACACCTGCTCCCTGGACACCGCGCGCCGGGAGCAACGTTGCTTCAGTTTGGGCGACGGCGACCAGAACCGAGCCCGCCAACAGAATGGCCGCGCCAAGGCCGGCAGTCAGGCGAGGGCCGCTGCGGTCGACAAGCCACGCCGCCGGGAGGTTGGTGAGGAGGCGTCCGCCGAAAAACACGGAGAAAATGAGCCCCGCAGTGGTCGCTGACAGGTTCAGCGAATCCCTGATCGTTGGAACGGTTGGCGAAACGAAATCGACACACCAATAGGCAAAGAACAGGATGAGCACGGCAAACGGGAGTGGCAGTGCCGGTGCCGGTCTGGTTGACATGCTGCGCGCCGCGCCTCCGTAAAACGGTTCCACTCAAATGAGCTCGAACGTGGCGCAGCATACCCTCGGTCTGGTCTCGACTCTCCGGCGCTATGCTTCGCCCATGAGTGTCTTCGACGCGCACCTCGAGCCAGCAACGCGCTTCCGCATCTCCTCCGTTATCCGCGATGCGCTGTACGACCGTATTCCCTTGACAGTGCCGGAACTCGCACTCATCAATACGTCCGCGTTCGCCCGCCTGGAACGCATCCAGCAGCTTGGTTTCGTGTCGCGGGTATGGCCGAGTGCCCGCCATACCCGGTTCGAGCACTCGCTTGGGGTTATGCATCTGACCCGGCTGGCGGTCGCGCACATCCGGGCGACGCCAGAAGGTGCAGCGATCACCGACGACGATGCACGCGCGGTCGTCGCCGCAGCGCTGCTGCATGACATCGGGCACTACCCCTTTTCGCATGCCATCGAAGAACTGGGTGGGCCGATCGTCCCCCATGAGGAGATTGGCCGCCAGATCATAACCGGGCCAGAAATCTCGGGGATTCTTGTTGACACCTGGGGCGTTGCCCCTGGCCGCGTGGCAGACTTCGTGTTCCCTGGCGACCGCTCCAGGGCGCTGACAGATCGCGTCCTGACGGGCCTGCTCTCTGGCGCACTGGACATGGACAAACTCGATTACCTGCCAAGAGACGCCCGGGCCTGCAACGTTCCGTATGGTGGCGTCGACACGGCTCGCCTGATCTCCGCCCTCACCATCGCCCCCGTTGGCGCCACCCCCGCGCTCCTCGAGCCGCGCGTGGCAATACAGGAAAAAGGCATCAGTCCGCTCCATTCGTTGATCAATGCTCGGCAGGCCATGTTCGACAACGTGTACTGGCATCACACCAACCGTGCGTGCAGCGCCATGCTCTTGCGCGCGGTCCAGGACGCGGTGTTGGCTGGAGCAATTGCGCCGGAATCTCTCCCAACGAAAGATGATCGCTCGCTCCTCGACACGCTCGCGCTGCCCGACATGCCTGAATCCACCCAGCGTCTGGCGGCTGCGCTGCAGTCGCGACAGGTCTTCAAGCGGGCTGTCGAAATTGGCTCACGCGCGGTAGAGCTCTACGGGCGACTGGGCAACCTCTACTTCGATCCGCTCGCGCGCAGGGAGGTTGAACTGCGTCTCACCGAATCACTCTCTGCCGCAACCCGTCGCCACGTTCCGCACGAAGCCATCCTCATCGACGTCCCGAAACCCGAGAAGTGGAAGACCGACGTGTGGGTGCATTTCAAGAATCCGCCAGTCGGCTTTACCTCTCTCATGCCGTGGCGAGATGTGGTGGGACTGAGTGACGAGGACTTCAAACGGTATGAGGAGCACCGCCGCCTGATCCGCATCGTAGCCCGGGCGGACTTCCGTGATGATGTGCGTGACCTGTGGGAGCAGTTGCTGTACCCGCAACTTGGCGCGGCCATCTAGTTGCCGCCAACGGTCGGTAGGCCCGACAATCGCCCCATGCCTGCACACGATCCGGTCGACTTTGTGTCCGACCTCCCCGACGCCAGAACCATGCGACGCTTCTGGACCGCTTGGTTGGTGGTCCTGCTCGCGATGCTTACGGTCTTCATCGTGATCATCTTGATCGCGGCGGTGGTGGCCGACCCGGCGCACATTTCACCGGCCGGGTGATTCTGTTAGGATGCTCGCCAGCGTCAGGCGGCATTCGGGCCGCCGGACACGTTGCCCTGGTTGCAGACATTGAGCGCGGCGGAACGCCGCCGCGACTTGCCTGGAGGACGCAAGCCCATGACTGAGCGCGATCCCCTTTCCATGCAGACGGACAACACCGAATTCGGCCGCACGTACGGCGACACCGTCGAGGCCGGGCCGATCAGCCAGGTCCAGATTGGCGACCGCGTCGTCGATTCGACGGGCAAAGAATTCGGCAAAGTCAAGTTCGTCAAGATGGGCGACCCGACAGCAGCGACAACCAAGGGACAGGAAGGCTACGAGACGAGCTTCCTGGGCTGGCGGCTGGAAGGCGGTCTGGACAGGCTCCCCGAGCAAGACCAGGAGCGCCTGGTCCGAGTGGGCTACCTGCACATTGACATCCCGTTGGCCCCAGACAAGTACGCCGGCGCGTTCATGATCGACCGGGTCGAGGACGGCGCGGTCTACCTGGTCGTCACTGAAGAGAACTTGTACTAGCGGAAACTCTGCGGTCCCGGAGCGTCCCCGGGACCGCCACCCGGTTCACGTGCTCTTGAACAGTCCCGAACTCAAGTAGCGCGCGCCGCTGTCACAGGCAATGGTGGCAACGGCGTGGCCGTCAGGGAGCGTGGCGGCGATCCTCAACGCAGCGGCAACATTGCCTCCGGTTGAATACCCGGCAAGTAGGCCTTCCTTTGTCGCCAGTTCCCTGGCGAGCGCGATCGCCGACGCGTCGTCAATGGCCACCGTTCCGTCGCACAGCGCAGGGTCCCACAGCGGCGGAATCATCGCGTAACCTGCGCCCTGGAGCACATGGCCGGGCGCCGTGGTGGCCAAACCGGCGATGGTTTGGGCGCCCTCTGGTTCGACTGCAAGGCAGCGAATACTGGCATCCCGGCTCTTCAGCGCGCGAGCAACACCAATGAAGGTGCCGCCCGTACCCACCAGCGTGACGAACGCAGCCAGGTGTCCTTCAGCTTGTTCCCAGATTTCAGGGCCAGTCCCCAGCTCATGCGCAGCGGAATTGGACGGGTTGCGGAACTGATCAGGCCGCCAGGCTCCAATCTCCGCGACGAGTTCCTGCGTCCGCGTCTCGACCAGCGCCAGGTCTGCGCCGCTTACCTTGCCCGGTACGCCGTCCGGCAATTGCGGCACGAGCTCGATGGTTGCTCCGTATGCGGCCAGCAGCGTCCGGCGCTCCGGGCTATTCCCTTCGCTCATCACCGCGATCATGGGGTAGCCCAGAACAGCGCAGACCATCGCCAGCCCGATGCCCATGTTCCCGCTCGTCAGTTCCACCACGGGCTGGCCCGGCGCCAACGCACCGGACGCAATCGCGTCGAGCACGCACTGCCGCGCCGGCCGGTCCTTCACACTCCCGCTGGGATTGGCCGACTCCAGTTTGAGCAGGACCCGGCCCGGTAACCCGGCAGTCAGGCGATCCAGCCACACCGCCGGGGTATTGCCGATTGCGTTCAGGATCGAGCTGTCTTGTGTCACGCTGCTCCCCAGAACCAGACCCGGCGGATCCAGGCCGCGATCACGGTCTCACACCGCTATACTCGCTGGAGTATGTCTGAGATCACCTTTCTTGGCACCGGTACCTCCAACGGCATACCGGTGATCGGATGTGAGTGCGCCGTTTGCCGGTCTGATGATCCGCGGGACAAGCGCACCCGCACGTCGGCGGTTGTGCGAGCCGGCGGGATGACCTTTCTGATCGACACCGCCACGGAGCTCCGCGCACAAGCGCTGGCAACTGGCCTCTCCCACGTCGATGCCGTGCTCATGACCCATGCCCATGCCGACCACACTGGTGGGTTCGACGATCTGCGTCGCTTCAACGAACTACAGCAAGAGCACCTTCCTGTGTATGCCGACCCCACAACCGCTGCTGTCCTGCGAGACCGTTTCGCGTACACCTTCGTTGATGCGTTTTCGTTCTACGGCGGGAAACCCGATCTCCTCCTGCACGAGGTGAAAGGGCCGTTCGAGGCGCTCGGTCAGGAAATTGTTCCCATCCCCGTCCTCCACGGTCGCCTACCCATTTCGGGATACCGCATAGGGAACCTGGCGTATGTAACCGACGCCAAGACGATCCCGAATGAGTCGCTGGAATTGCTCCAGGGGCTTGACGTTCTGGTCCTGAATGGGTTGCGTGAGCGCGAGCATCCGACGCACCTCAGCTTTGGCGAGGCCATCACCATCATTGAACACGTCGCCCCTCGCCGTGCCTACCTCGTGCATCTCTCCCACGAGACAAGCCACGAGCACGCACAAAGCCTGCTCCCTCCCGGCATTGAGATCGCCTGGGACGGCCTCACGGTCGAAATCCCCGACGCCTCTTGACGAGACGGGCTGGACATCGCACCCGATGATCCCGGCCACCCAGATTGCGGGGTAATCCGATGTGTGTCTCACGCGCTCTCGGGAGCGTGCTATATCTTTGTGTCACGAAAGACACCTGAACCACTGGTGCGATGCCGATCAGGAGCGCTGCGCAGGCGATGCTTCCACCACGGCGCGAACGGGAGATGGAGAACACGCATGGCTGAGCCACGAGATCCCGGGCGAGAATTTGACACGCGGATGTCTGCCTATCTGGCGGAATTGCGCCAGACCTGGACTTCGCGCCGTGGCTTCATGCGATTGGCTGCCGGATCTGCCGGCGCCGCCGCCCTGACGGCCGCGCTTGGCGGCGCTTCGCAAGCCACGACTCGCCAGCTTGTCCCCGGGCTGCATCTTCTCGCCCAGGACGACACCAGCGTCGTCTTCGCGCTCGAAGGCGATGTGCGTGGCCTGGAGCCGGCCCTCTCCTACGACTTCACCGCCAACCCGGTGGTCTGCAACATCAGCGAAGGCCTGATGATGTTCACCCCGGAGGGTGGGCTGGAACCTCTGCTGGCGGAATCATTCGACCAGCCAGACGAACTCACCTACGTTTACACGCTGCGCGAAGGCATCACGTTCGCTGATGGCTCGCCCGTCACCGCCGACGATGTCCTGGCCTCGATCGCCCGGGTTCGCGACCCAGAGGTCGCCGGCCCCCTCGCGTGGATGTACGACGGACCCGAGGCCGTGGTTGAGAAGACCGACGAGAAGACGATCACCATCAAGCTGGCGACGGCGAGCGCACTTTTCCGTTACGTCGTGGCCACAACGGCGGGCCACGTCATCCCTGCGGCGGCCATCGAGGAGTTTGGGCTGGACCTGCTGCGCAACCCACGCGGCACCGGGCCCTACCAATTCGTGAGCTGGGACGCCGGGAGTGAGATCGCCCTCACCAAGAACCCGAACTACTGGCAGGAAGGCAAGCCCCACTTCGAGAACCTGACCTTCAAGATCGTCGAGGAAGGCACCACCCGCGTCACCGGCCTCAAGAACGGCGACCTGGACATGTTCACAGCCCTGCCGGCGGATCAGATTTCCACCGTGGCCGGGTTCGAGAACGCGAACATGCAGGACGTTGTCGGCTACACGATCAACTTCATGGCGATGCGCACAGACCAGCCGCCCTTCGATGACATCAACATCCGCAAGGCCGTTGCGCACGCCGTCAACGTGCCGGAAATCATGACCGCCATCGTCGGCGACACCGGCGTCCAGTCGCGGAACACGTCCGTTCCGCCGAACATGCCGGGCTCGGCAGCCGACGAACTGGAACCCGTGCCCTTTGACCTGGCGAAGGCGAAGGAGCTGATGGCCGCCTCCAGCATGCCGGACGGCTTCGCCACGAAGATCAACGTCATCGCCCCGAACGATATCTGGGTACCGCAATCAATTGCGATCCAGGAAGCCCTCAAGGAACTCAACATCGAGGTTGAGATCGTCCAGATGCCCTACGCAGACATGATTACGTTGCAACAGGCGGGCGACTACGAAGGAATCATGAACTTCCAGTGGGGTTCGGACTTCCCTGACGCCGCCGGCAACCTGATTCCGCTCTTCCTGTCCACCAACACCCCGCCGCAGAACAACCACTTCTATTACAACAACCCGGAAGTGGATAAGCTGCTCAACGACTCAGAGGCGGAACTGGACGCGGACAAGCGCACGCAAATGCTCAAGGATGCCCAGAAGCTGATCTCCGAGGACCAGCCGGCCATCTTCCTGGAGCACTTCAAGTGGTTCCTGCCCATGTCCAGCCGTCTGTCAGGGTACACCCTGTCGCCGCTCTGGTACTGGGATGCCATCGGGCGCGACCTGGTTCCGGCAGACGCCTGAGCATCACTCCCTGCGGGACCGGGCTTTCCCGGTCCCGCAACCCTGGTCTGAACCGATCACGCTGGTACAAAGCTGATGTTCAAACTCGTAGTTACACGATTGCTGACGCTGCTCCCGCTGATGTTTCTGATTACGTCGATCGTCTTCTTCATGGTCCGCTTCGTGCCAGGTGACCCGGCCCGGATCATGGTGGGCGGCCAGCGCATCAGCGAGAAGAATCTCGCCAACATTCGCACTGCCTACAACCTGGACAAGCCGTTGCTGACCCAGTACCGGCTGTGGGTGACGGATCTCGCCAGCGGCAACCTGGGGCGTTCATACCGGCAGCGCACCGCGGTCACAACCCTGATCCTGGAGCGCCTTCCACTCACTGCGAAGCTCTCTGGCTTCTCGTTTCTTCTTTCACTGCTGATTGCGGTTCCGCTAGGTGTCCTGGCAGCGGTCCACCGCAACACCTGGATAGATGTCGCGGCTACCATCTTCGCCGTGCTCGTGGCATCGTCACCGGTCTTCTTTACCGGCATCCTGCTGTTGCTGCTCTTCTCATTCAAGCTGGGTTGGCTACCGGCCCTCGGGGCCGGCGAAGGCGGCTGGGACGAGGTCAAGCACTTGCTGCTCCCATCGCTCACGCTCGGCCTCTCGCTCGCAGCCATTACGACCCGCATTACACGCTCGTCGATGGTCGAAGCCTTGACCCAGGACTACATCGAGACCGCGCGTGCAAAAGGCTTGCCGACACGCGTCGTCATCCTCAAGCACGCGCTCCGCAACGCGCTGGTGCCAATTGTGACAGTGTCGGGTCTGCTCTTCGGGTTCCTGATCGTCGGCACCGTGCTGGTTGAGCACACCTTCGGTCTCGGCGGGCTGGGCTCGCTCCTCATCGACGCCGTACAGGTGCGCGACTACCCGGTCGTCCAGGGTGCAACGGTGTTCATTGCCGCCATCTTCATCGTATTGAACCTGGTCGTGGATGTGCTCTACGGCGTGATCGATCCCCGCGTCCGCTACGGCGGCAGGGCCTGAGCATGGTCGCCACGTCACTTCATGTCACTGAACATGCCGAGGCAGCATCGTCAGGCTGGTCCATGTTCTGGTGGCGCTTCCGCCACAACCAGAAGGCGATGATCGGCGGCATCATCGTTCTTCTCCTGATTGCCTGTGCCATCTTTGCGCCTCTCATCGCCCCCATGGACCCGAACGACGGCGAGTTGAGCGCCAGCCTCGCCGCTGTGGGAGAGAAGGGATATGCACTTGGCACTGACAAGAATGGCCGGGATGTCCTGAGCCGCCTCATTTACGGCAGCCGCACGGCACTTGGCGGCGCGCTCATGGTCGTGGTCATCTCCGAAATCATTGGGGTACCCGTCGGGATCTGGGCAGCCTACCGGGGCGGCTGGGTGGACGAGACAATCACTCGCGTCTGGGATATGTTGCTCGCATTCCCGCCGCTTCTGCTCGCCTTCGCGGTCGTCGCCGCCTTCGGCCCTGGCTTGCCCAAGGCGGCATTTGCTCTCGGCATCCTGTATGTGCCCTTTATCGCCCGTGTAGTCCGCAGCGTCACCCTCGTGCAGAAGGAAATGGCGTACACCGAAGCTGCGCGAGCCCTCGGCTATCCCCAGAGTCGGATCATCTTCCGCCACATCCTCCCCAACTGCGTGTCGCCCGTCATCGTCGTGACGACTATTGACGTGGCCTACGCCATGCTCGACCTGGCCGCCCTGTCATTCCTCGGCCTCGGTGTGCAACCACCTACCGCCGACTGGGGCACCATGCTCTCCGAGGGCCAACTCGTGCTGCTCACCGCCCCTCACCTTGCCGTTGCGGCCGGCTCGGCGATCGTCCTCGCGGTTCTCGGCTTCAACTTGCTCGGCGACGGCCTCAGGGACGTCCTGGACCCCCGCCAGGCACAACGATGACCGAACCCCTGCTGCACATCGAGGACTTGCGCGTCTGGTTCGGCACCCGCGCCGGTGACGTTCGCGCAGTCGACGGCGTAGACCTGACGATTGGACCCGGGGAGATCGTCGGCCTCGTGGGAGAATCAGGTTCCGGCAAGAGCGTCACCGCCCGCTCGATCATGCGGCTCGTTCCCATGCCGCCGGGTCGCGTGGTGACGGGCCGCATCTTGTTCGAAGGCCAGGATCTGCTCGAACTCTCGGAGCGCGAAATGGAAGCCCTGCGTGGCGGGCGCATCTCCATGGTCTTCCAGGATCCGATGACCTTTCTCAACCCGCTCTTTACGGCTGGAGATCAGGTCGCGGAAGCCATCAGGCAGCACCAGCGCCTTAGCAAGTCCGCCGCGGAGGCCGAGACGCTGAGGCTCTTCCGGCAAGTCGGCATCCCATCACCCGAAGCACGCCTCAAGGCCTATCCGCACCAGCTTTCCGGTGGGTTGCGACAGCGCGTCATGATCGCCATGGCACTCTCGTCCCGTCCCGATCTGCTGATCGCGGACGAACCTACGACGGCGCTCGATGTCACCATCCAGGCGCAGATTCTTGCCTTGCTGCGTGACTTGCAACGTGACTCTGGCATGAGCATCCTGCTGATTACTCATGACCTCGGGGTTGTCGCGGAGATGTGCGACCGTGTCGCCGTCATGTATGCCGGGCGCGTGGTAGAAGACACGGATATTGAAACGTTGTTTGAGAATCCGCAGCACCCCTACACCCTGGGCCTCATGGGCGCGGCGCCGAGACCGGACCTGCCCGACCAGGCGCCGGTGCCGATCCCGGGCGCTCCGCCGGACATGACGCACCCGCCTTCCGGCTGCGCCTTCCATCCACGCTGCAGGTTTGCCGAGGAAATCTGCAGGGTCGACAGGCCGTTGTTGCGTGAGACCTCACCCGGCCACCGCGCCGCCTGCCATTTCGCCGGCTCGCCACACATTGCGCAGGAATCGATCGTGCTGGTGAACGCGGAATGACCAGTCCCTCTCAACCCGCCCTTCTCGAGGTCCGCAACCTCGTCAAACACTATCCCGTTGGGCGGTCGATTGGCGATGTCCTGCGCGGCAGGCCAGGTGCGGCGGTCCGTGCTGTCGATGGAGTTTCATTCCAGGTGCAACGAGGGGAAACGCTGGCTCTCGTTGGGGAGAGTGGTTGCGGCAAGACCACCACCGGCCGCTGCGTGCTCTTCCTGCAACAACCTACGTCCGGAGACGTGCTCTTTGATGGGGCAACGATCGATCCCCGGAACACCGCAATGCTGCAAGAGCGGCGCAAGCAGTTGCAGATCGTTTTTCAGGATCCGAATTCGTCCTTGAATCCGCGCATGACCATCGGCCAGACGCTTGGGGAGGCGCTGGTCTTCCACGATATGGTGCCGCAGAGAGCCAGGGGAGGCGCCGTCGCGGAACTCCTTGAGACCGTTGGCCTTGCCGCGCGCCACGCGGGCCGCTACCCAAATGAGCTTTCGGGTGGCCAACGCCAGCGCGTCGGCATTGCCCGGGCACTGGCGGTCAATCCGCAGTTGATCGTCGCCGATGAGCCAGTGAGCGCCCTCGATGTTTCGGTACAGGCGCAAATCCTGCAACTGTTGCAACGCCTGCGTGATGAGCGAGGTCTCTCGTACCTCTTCATCAGCCATGACCTCGGTGTCGTTCGCCACATCTCGGACAACGTGGCGGTGATGTACCTTGGCGTCATTGTGGAGCAGGCCAGTACCCCTGCCCTGTTCGCCAACCCGCGCCATCCCTACACCCAGGCGCTGCTCGCCGCCGCTCCGGTTGCCAATCCAAAGCTGCGCCGCCCCCGCGCCCCCCTGCAGGGTGACCCGCCCAGCCCCATCTCACCGCCTTCCGGATGTCGATTCCGAACGCGATGCCCCTACGCAACGGAACGTTGTGCCGCCGAAACTCCCCCACTGCGCGAACTCGAGCCGGGGCATCTCGTTGCTTGCCACTACGCGGAGGACCTGAGCCTGGCCCAGTCCTGAGCCTGCCTTTGCTATGATCGGCTGGGAAGGGCGTGCTCGACGCGGCCTCAGCACCCTGTGCCTCGGTGATGTTGGTGAAGAGCATGGGAACATCGGACGCGTCACGGTGAAGATCGGACTTATCTCACCGTACGACCCCGGTCACCCCGGTGGCGTCTACGAACACATCAATCACCTGCGCGCCGAGTTCGTACGCGGCGGGCATGAGGTGACCGTGCTCGCGCCTCGTGGCCGCAAGGGGGGGCTCGAGGCGCGAGATGGCTTCTACGGCGTCGGGCGCACCGTTCCGATTCCCGCCAACGGCAGCATGGTTCGTGTCACCTTCGATGTCACGTTGTACAACGCTGTCAAGACCCTGCTGCGCCGCGAGCAATTCGATGTCATTCATCTGCACGAGCCGCTCATTCCGGTGCTGCCGTACCTCGTTCTACTGAATTCGCAGACCGTCAACGTCGGAACGTTTCACGCCTTCCGCTCCTCCAGTCCCTGGTACACCGCCTTCAAACCGTACATGTCATTCATGATGTCCCGGCTGGATGCGCGAATCGCTGTCTCGCCTCCAGCGCGGGATTTCGTGAGCCAGTATTTCCAGGGGCCGTACGACATCATCCCAAACGGCATCGACGTCGCGCGTTTTCAGAACGTCGAACCCTTCGCATGGGCCAGCGATGGCACACCCCGCATCCTGTTCGTCGGCCGCTTCAACGAGCCACGCAAGGGACTCAAATATCTCTTGCGCGCGATGCCGCTGGTTCAGCAGCAGTTTCCGGGCGCCCGGCTGGTCGTGGTAGGGCGCGGCGATTCCGAAAAGTTCGCCGGGCTCATGGAGCGCTACGATGTTCGTGGTGTCGATTTCGTCGGGCAGGCCACCGCGGAGGAGCTTCCACGTTATTACGCGAGCTGCGATGTCTTCTGTGCGCCGTCTACCTCGGGCGAAAGCTTCGGGATCGTGCTCCTTGAAGCGATGGCGGCGGGGGTCCCGGTAGTTGCCGGCGATATCCCTGGCTATCGCAGCGTCATTCGACCCGGTATCGACGGAATCCTTGCCCCTCCAAAGAACCCCCAGGCGCTCGCGCTGGCGCTGGTGCGCATGATGGCCGACACGGGGCTGCGCAAGGCACTCGTCGCGGCCGGCCGCCAGACGGCGCAACAGTACGACTGGACGGAGATTGCACGCCGGGTGCTGCAGGTGTATGAACGCGCGCAGGGTACTGCGCAATCGCAGGGCTTGAGTATGGCCGGGGTGGGAGCGTAGACAGGTGATCTCGGAAGCACTGGGCACGCGCGTTCGCACCTTGACGCTTGGCATCGGCGAGGCTCTCGCACGCGCCGGCCTGACGCCGAATATGGTGACCACCATCGGAGTTCTCCTCAGTATGGTGGTCGCCGTGGTCATAGCTGGCGGATACCTCATCGTGGGCGGGTTGCTTTTTCTCGTCGCGAGCGGCTTCGACATGCTCGATGGCGCCGTGGCTCGCGCTGCGGGAACCGTCACGAAGTTCGGCGGCTTCCTCGATTCCACCCTCGACCGCTATTCCGAAACGATCGTGCTCTTCGGGGTGCTTTACTACCTGCTCCAGACCCCCGATGCCACGATGGGCGCGCTGCTGGTGTTCGCGGCCACGACCGGTTCACTCCTCATCAGCTACGCGCGTGCGCGGGCAGAAGCCGCCGGTTTTCACGCCTCGGTCGGCCTCCTGGCAAGGCCTGAACGCGTGGTCATTCTGGCAATCGGTTTGTTTTTCGGCCAGTTGCTGCCCGCGCTCTGGATTCTGGCCATCGGCACCCACCTCACCGTATTCATGCGCATCTTCCATGTCTGGCGCATCACGCGAACCAACTGATGACGATCAGGTAATGCATGTCGGAACGTGAACGCAACCTGCATGACCCGTCGGACACGCCTACGGACGAACTGGACCGCCCACTGACGACCGCCGCAGATGTCGAATCTGCCGGCCGGTCCTGCGTCGTCATCATTGCGATGGCCATCCTCATTGTCGTCCTGCTCGGTATCTGGATTGTCTACACCACGTCCTGACGCAGGTTGGTGCGGTGCTATGCTGCCGGAAAGCTGTACGCCGCGGGAGGGAACCCAACTGCCATGATCGAATCTGTTTCAACCACGCCGCTGAACGTGGCGGTGCTCCAGATGAACTCCGGTTCGGACAAGAACGCCAACATTGCGGCCGCGCTGGAGCTGATCGATCGCGCTGCGGCCGCTGGCGCTCGTCTCGCGGTTCTCCCGGAGGTCTGGACCTACCTTGGCCCCGACGAAGGCAATCGCCCGCATGCCGATTCCGTTCCGGGACCAGTGACAGACCTGCTCGCAGACCGGGCTCGACGCCACGGCATGTACGTCCACGGCGGAAGTTTCCTGGAAACTCGCCAGGACGAGCCTGGGCTCTCGAACACGTCGCTAGTCTTCAACCCGGATGGCGACATCATTGCACGCTACAGCAAGATTCACATGTTCGATGTCGTGCTGGACGGCGACGCGAAATACATGGAGTCGGCGACGGTCACGCCCGGGGATGAAATCGTTACGGTCGACATTGACGGCATGCCGGTGGGCCTGGCCATCTGCTACGACCTGCGGTTTCCCGAACTCTTCCGCATCCTCGCACTCCGCGGGGCGCGCACAATCATCCTGCCCGCCGCCTTCACCATGACCACCGGCAAGGACCACTGGGAAATCCTGATTCGCGCCCGCGCGATCGAGAATGAGGTCTTCTTCGTCGCCTGTGGGCAGTGGGGCGTACACCCGCCCGGAAACTGGTGCTATGGCCGCTCCATGATCGTCGATCCATGGGGAACAGTTCTCGCCACGGCGCAGGACGGCGTCGGATTTGCGCAAGCCACGCTGAATGACGAGCGTGTATCAGCGGTGCGGCGCCAGATTCCCTCGCTTGCGAACCGCCAACCCGAGGCATACCGGTGGCCAGAGGAAGCGACAGCGTTCGCCGGCAGCCTGGCCACACGGTAGGGCCGGCACGGCGCAACCGGTGGCCGCTGATCAGCACGGGACTCGCTGTGCTGATCCTGGCGGGCTGTCTGCGTGACCCCGCACCGCAACCCACCCCGCCCGCGCCGACGCTCGAAGTTGTCGTGGCGACCCAGGGGCCGCCCCCGGTGCCGACGCCTGGCAAACAGCAACTCTACGAGGTGAAAGAGGGCGACACGCTTTCTGGCATTGCGGCGCGCTTTGCGGTGGACGAGGAAGCGATTCTCAAACAAAATCCCGATCTGGACAGGGATACCCTCTTCGTTGGGCAGGAGTTGGTGATCCCGCCCACACAGCCATAGGTCCGGTTGACCAGTCCTGAAATGCATGGTAACGTACGCCCACGCTGATCGAAACACTGATCAGTCGACTCCGAAGTCCGTAGAGGGTAAAGGAGGTGATGCCCATGAGTAGTCACGGTACCGAGGGCATCGCGGTGGAGGTTACCTGCCGTTAGGCAGACGCCACCGTGATGCCACACGGAATAAAGGCCGGGCCAATTGGCCCGGCCTTTATGTTGTGCCGAGAGTACCGAACTACCCGGCGCTTTCCTCCGTCGTTTCGGAAGCCTCAGCCGCTGCTTCCTCGGGGGCTGCGGCTTCTTCTGCCACTTCCACCTCTTCCTCGGTCTCCGGCAACGCCGTCGGCGCCATGTGGGCGATCAGTTCATCCCCGGCGGTGATCAGCTCGACACCCTCAGGGACCACCAGGTCACGCACATGAATGGCGTCACCGACGTTCTCCAGGCGCGAAACATCAACATCCAACTGACTCGGGATGCGTGCCGGCAGTGCCTCGACTTCGACATCGGTTCGCAGCTCGGTCAGGATCGCTTCAGACGAGCCATGGGGGTTGTGCAGCACCAGCGGCACCATCGCCCGGATCGGGCGACGCAGGTTCGGCGCGAAGAAATCGATATGCAGCGGATCGCGCCGGACAGGATCAACCTGCACCTCGCGAATGAAAACCGACTCGACCCCACCATCCCACGTCAGTTCAAACAGCGTGGAATGCCCTCGTGCTTGATAGAACTTCATGAAATCGCGGCGATCAACCATCACTGGCACGGTGCCATCGATCACCGGACCGTACACGATGCCGGGAACCATCCCGTCGCGTCGCAACTGGCGAACTTGCTTGCCCGTTACGGATCGCAATTGCGCGGGAAACGAAAGCTTTGCCATCACCCTACCTGCTCGAACATCCGACAACCCGGTGAGCCCATGGGTCACAGAGCAAACACGCGCACGCAGACAAGCCGAAGCTCGCGCTACGGCGCAATCGCCAAGCGTAGCACGACGGGAGCAGCATGGGCTGCCCGGCTGATTCCTTGACGCCCTACAATGCACTCCGTACTATCAGCCGAGCCTTTCACAGACATAGGTTGGCGGTTCACGGAGTTTGAACGTCCGTCGGGTATCGGAGTTGCTCGGTTCGTCACGCCGACGTGGCTGACCTTTATCCTGGCGTCTTGCCGATTCCCGGCAACCTCCAGACCATCGTTCCTCTGGAGGCAAGGAATGGAGGGCTCCTGATGGGGCGCTACCTGATCCGGAGACTCCTCGTCTCCATCGTTACCCTGATTGCCATCAGCATGGTGGTGTTCGGCATCCTGGCCATCGCGCCGGGCGACCCCCTCTCGGGCTTTGCGAGTAACCCTAACGTGCCCCCTGAACTGCGGGAACGCATCCGCAAGACGATGGGTCTGGATGACCCAATCCATGTGCAGTACGCCAAGTGGGCCACTGCCTATGTCCAGGGTGATTGGCTACAGTCCTACTCCGCGAAGGTCCCGGTGCGGGATTATGTCCTTTCCCGCCTTCCCACCACCTTGAAGATTTCCGGCTCCGCCTTCTTGCTCAGCATTCTCATTGCGGTGCCGATCGGGGTCTTGTCGGCGGTCAAGCAGTACTCGGTCTTCGACCAGGTCGCAACCACCTTCGCCTTCCTCGGGTTCAGCCTGCCAACGTTCTTCACGGGCATCCTCATGATCCTTCTCTTCAGCGTCTACCTGGGATGGCTGCCCTTCGTCTACGACTCCGAGGTACGGGGGTTCTGGCCCAACGTCAAACAATCGATCATGCCGGTGGCGGTATTGGGACTCGCCGGCGCCGCACAACTGATGCGGTTCATGCGCGCCTCGATGCTGGAAATCATCAGTCAGGATTACGTCCGCACCGCCCGGGCCAAGGGCCTGCGTGAAAACTCCGTGATCCTGCTGCACGCCATGCGTAACGCCCTCATCCCGGTCATTACCGTCCTGGCGTTGCAGATCCCCGAGGTCTTCGGTGGCGCCATCATCACGGAGCAGATCTTCCGCATTCCCGGCATCGGCCGAGCACTCATCGACGGCATCTACAGCAAGGACGTGCCGGTCGTGATGGCCATCACGTTCGGAATTGCCATCCTTGTCGTGACCTTCAACATCGTTGCCGACATTCTCTACGCCGTCCTCGATCCCAGAATCCGACTCTCCTAGCCCAGGCGCATCCAGGAGGCCCATGATGTTGCTGCGACAGAATCGACTTCATCCAGTGCCAGGTCCGGCCAGCGCACGTCAGGGAACACAACCATGACCCAGCAAAGCCTGGAGATACCTGTCAACCGTGCGGCAACGGCAGTCGTCGGCACCCCCAGCGCAACGACACTTGAGTCCCTCCCGGAACATGCGCTCCCGAATTTGCCAACGTTGGAACTCCGCACCAAACCGCAACGATCGCTCTGGGGCAACGCCTGGCGCCAATTCCGCAAACACAAGCTCGCCATGGCCGGACTGGTGATGTTCCTGTTCATGGTCGTCGCGACATTCGTAGGCTCTGCGCTCTATCCGCAAGAAATCGACGCCATCGATTTCTCGGTCAGTGGCTCTGGCATCTCGCTGGCGCACCCCATGGGCACGGACTCGATGGGACAGGATCTGCTCGCGCGCATCCTGTGGGGTGGGCGGATCTCGCTCGCAGTGGGCATTGTCGCCGCACTCATTGCCATCGTGGTCGGCACAGCCATTGGTTCAGTCGCAGGCTATTTCGGCGGACCCACGGATACGCTGCTCATGCGGTTGACCGACCTGTTCATCTCGCTGCCCCAGATTCCCCTGTTGCTGGTGATCAGCTTCCTGTATCGCCCGGTCTTCTACGAGTTCTTTCAGAAACGAACTGGCAGCGGCGCCACAGGCGTGTTCGTCATGATCGTCCTGGTCATTGGGATGCTGAACTGGATGCCGACATCGCGCCTGGTACGCGCGAGCTTCATGTCCACCAAGGAGACGGAGTTCATCGAGGCTGCCCGCTCCATCGGCGCAAGCCGCAGTTCACAAATGTTCAAGCACATCTTGCCGAATGTCATGAGCCCCATTATCGTGGCCGCCACCCTCGGTGTTGGCGCTGCCATCATTGCCGAGTCGGCCCTGTCCTTCCTCGGGCTTGGCTTCCCCTCAGACATCCCAACCTGGGGCAGCATGCTCTACGAGGCCAAGGATCGCTTTGAGCTCTCGCCTCACGAGGCAATCTTCCCCGGTCTGATGATTTTCCTGACCGTGCTTTCCGTAAACTACATTGGCGACGGCCTGCGCGACGCGCTGGACCCACGGAAGACACTCTGACTCGGAGACCAACTGGCAGTGATGCAACATCAGGGCAGGGCCACCCCGTACTCATGGAAAGACTTCAGCCGGTTTGTTGAAGTCGCACCTGTCGAACAGGGTTGGCTGGTGATCTGGGGCAAGTTCCACGACCAGGGCGCCCGCCGCGAACTCGCTGGCAATCGCATCTACACGGGTCTCCCGGGCGCTCGACGCAGAGTTGCCGACGCTGTCCTGGAACTCACGCATGATCCCGCGCTCGTCGCGGAAGCTCTCACGCAATTCGACCGCACCTGGTTTCGCCGCGCGGCCTGACCGGTACGGGGCGCATCCTGCTGCCCTGTTGTGACATGCGAGAATCAGGCATGGTCGATTCTCGTCGCTGCGGCAGCAGCAATGTCGCCATCGCGATCATTGGCGCCGGTGCTCTGGGCTCGGTATTTGCCGCTGCGCTGGTTGAGGCAGGCAACCCTGTCACCCTCCTTGGCCGTCGCCCATCTCCCGATATCACGGTCTGCGAACCACCCTGCAACCTGCAGAAAACGCTTCTGCACGTCGAAACGAACCCTGCGTCTGTCGCCAGCGCCGAATACGTCCTGATGCTCGTCAAGGCGTACGACACCGAGCTAGCCACCCAAGGTATCGCGCCCTTCCTGCGGCCAGACGCAACGGTCGTCACGCTCCAGAATGGTCTCGGCAACGCAGCGCGCATCCGGGCCAACCTTCCGGAGGGGCAACAGGTGCTGGCGGGCGTGACATCGCAGGCGGCGCGCCGGGTATCGAGTGGGCTGATTCTGCACACCGGCGTGGGACCAACCGTGATCGGCTACGAGAGCGACTCCGAGCGCGCACGTGCGAACTGCATCGCCGAGGCTCTGTCGAAGGCAGGGCTTCCATCTGCGGTCACGGGCCGCATTGAACCGTTCATCTGGCAGAAAATAGCCATCAATGCGGCAATCAACGGCCCGACAGCCATCGCCGGTGTCCCCAATGGCACATTGGCTGAGCGGGCATCGCTCCTGGAAGCCGCAACGATTCTGGCGGACGAAGCGGCGACCGTTGCCGCCGCCCATGGCTACGAGCTTGAGGGCATCCACCGTACGCTCCGCGACACGATTGAAGCAACGGCGGAGAATCGCTCGTCCATGCTCCAGGATGTTGACGCTGGCCGGCGCACTGAAGCCGACGCGATATACGGCTCGCTGATCGCCGCTGGACGTGCCAGAGGGCTCGCGTTGCCGGCGTTGACCGTCGTTGATGCACTCGTGCGAAGTGTCTCCGGTCACGACGGAGATAGAGAGGAATCGCGTTGACAAGTGACAAGCACCTGGAGCGGCAAAGGCTCACGTCGGTAGACATCCGCGCTCGCAAGAGCGGCCCCAAATTGACGATGCTGTCGCTTTACGATTACCCGTTCGCCCGGCTCGCGGAACAAGCCGGTATCGACATCATCCTTGTCGGCGACTCCCTGGGCATGGTTGTCCACGGGTTCGACTCGACCGTGCCAGTCCGCCTCGATGACGTCATTTATCACACGCGTGCCGTCCGCCGGGGTGCGAACCAAACCCACATCGTGGCTGATCTGCCGTTCCTCACCTACCACATTGACACACCTCGAGCGGTCGAGAACGCCGGCCGCCTGCTCCAGGAGGGCGGCGCGGACTCGGTCAAGCTCGAGGGCGGGCGCGAGATCGCGGACCGCGTGGCAGCCATTGTTCGTGCTGGCATCCCGGTCATGGGGCATATTGGCCTGACTCCACAATCTGCGGGAGCCCTCGGCGGCTTTCGCGTCCAGGGTCGCGACGCTGCGTCCGCGCGTCAGATTCTGGACGATGCCCGGGCGATTGCGGACGCCGGCGCCTACGCCACTGTCGTCGAGGTCATCCCGGCCGAGCTGGGCGCCATGATCACTGAAGCGATTGACATTCCCACGATCGGCATCGGCGCTGGGCCAGATTGCGACGGCCAGGTCCTCGTTGCCCACGATATGCTCGGGCTGCAGGAACGCATCATCGGCCGTTTTGCCAAGGTGTACGCCGAGGCTGGCAACCTCATTGGGCAAGCTTTTGCTGACTATGCTTCGGAGGTTCAGTCAGGGACCTTCCCGGACGAGGAGCACTCCTACCGGATGCCGGCTCAGACCATGATCGAACTTGAGGAAGAGCGTTCGTGACCGTCCACGTCGTCCGCACCCCGGAGGAATTGGGAGACCTGGGCAAGGGAACGAGTGGTCTGGTGCCAACCATGGGTGCATTGCACGCCGGCCATTTCACCCTGATTGCCCGCGCGGCAGCCGAAAACGACACCGCCGTGGTGAGTATTTTTGTCAACCCTTCCCAGTTCGGGAACGCCAACGACCTGGCCCGATATCCGAGGAACCTGGAATCGGACATCGCCACCGCAGCAGCGGCAGGAGCAGGCATCATATACGCGCCGGATGCCGCCACGGTCTACCCACCTGGTTTTTCGACGTGGGTCGAGCCAGGGTCTCTCGCAGAGCAATGGGAGGGCAAGAGCCGCCCTGGGCACTTTCGCGGCGTCGCGACGGTTGTATCGATCCTGCTGAACAGCGTGCTGCCGCATCGAAGTTACTTTGGAGAGAAGGATTTTCAGCAACTTCAGGTCATTCGCCGCATGCACCGCGATTTGCGGTTGCCAGGAACCATCGTCGCATCCCCGACGGTGCGCGACATGGATGGCCTGGCACTCTCCTCCCGCAATGCCCGTCTCAGCTCACAGGGACGTGTCACCGCGCGCAGCATTCCGATGGCGCTTGCGGCAATCGCGGACGCTTCCAGGCGTGGCGTGACGGCAGCGGCGGACCTGGAGAGCGCTGGCCGGCGAGTGCTCGCTCAACCTGGATTGGAGCTCGACTACCTCGCGATCGTCGACGCCGCGACGCTCGAGCAGGTGGAGATAGCTTCGGGGCCACGCCGCGTCCTGCTCGCTGCCGTCGTGGACGGCGTTCGCCTCATCGACAACATCGCGCTCCCGGCGACGAACGGCGAAATCGCAGGCCACGCTGCAGCATGAGCATCACCCTGGAGATTGCCATCGCCAAGACCAACAAGTACGCCTCTCGCGAAAGCGGAGATACGGTCGAGATCGTCGAACGGCCGGGTGGTGGCATGTCCGTCATCCTGGCGGATGGTCAGGGCTCTGGCCGGGCTGCGAAGTCATTGAGCATGCAGGTCACGGCGAAGGTTTCCGCCCTCCTCAAGGAGGGTGTTCGGGATGGCGCGGCGGCCCGCGCTGCGAATGATTACCTTTTTGCCACCCGGCACGGCCAGGTTTCAGCGACGCTTGACATCCTCTCCGTCGATCTCAAGACCAACACTGTCGCGATCACGCGAAATGGCGATACGGCCTGCATCATCGAGACGCCAGACGGCGTCCGCACCTACCGCGAGGCCGAGCGTCGTCTGGGCCTGCACAACCGGACCCGCCCCTGGACCGCCGAGGAGCCCATCGTCCCAGGTCTACGGGTGCTACTCCTGAGTGACGGGATTGCCAATGCTGGCCAGCGGTCGCAGCTTTCGCCGTGGGACCTCGCGGACATTGCCGGCTTCATGCCACAAGGGGAGTCGGCCAATGTCCTTGCGGACGGTATCCTGGCTGAAGCGCTACGGCGCGACATGGGAAGGCCTGGCGATGACATGAGCGTTGTGGCGCTGATCTTGCAGCAACCTGAGCCAACGCCGTTGATGATCCGCCGCATGAGTGCAGAGGTCCCCATTTCCTGACGGGAGGGCGACATGTCCGACATCGATCCCACCGCGCCATCTCCTCCCCGAGTCATTGTTGTTGGTCCCTGCGCTTCCGGGAAGACGACGCTGGTCACGGCGCTCCGTGCTCACGGATACGATGCCTCGGTTTCAGCCCAGGAGCACAGCGCAATCCCGCGTCTGTGGCAGCGTACCGATCCAGACGTCCTCATTGCTCTGGCGGTGAACATCGATGCCGTACGTCAGCGCCGGGACGCCACGTGGCCACGCTGGCTCCACGACGTGCAGGAAGAGCGGCTTGCCAATGCCCAGGACGCCGCTGACCTCGTCATCGACACCTCTAATCTCGGCGCCGACGAGGTGGCAGCGCGAGCCCTGCAATTCCTCGAGCTGCGGGCTTCGACCTAGTTCCTTGAGAAGCGAGCGCCCGGGTTTCCCGGCAGAAAGGCGTACGCACCGGTCTTGATGAGCAGTGCCGTCTCATGGCGTACGGTTTCCGCCAAGACGGCAAGCAACTCATGCGGCGGGGTGGACTCCAGTACGCGTTGGCGAGATTCCAAAGGCATCGGCAGCGTAGTCGCAACGGCCCAGGCAAAAGCAACCGGATCGTCGCCAAAGTCCCGGAACCGAGCTGGCTGGCCTGTCGCCTGGCTGTACGCGCTCAGGTAGCAGTTCAGCAGGTTCCTGATCTCCCCAACCGAGTCAATCAATTCGGCGCTTGCACCCGAAGTACCCGGCGCATCGCACCACTCGACGGTGGCCATCATGTAGCTCTGGTTCCAGTCGCTTGCCAGGACGCGGAACCGTTGCGTTCCCCTGACCAGCATGTTGCTCCGCCCGTCTGGCAGCACAACTTGCTCCAGGATCCTTGCGGCTGTACCGGTCTCGTGAATCTCCGCTTCGTCGCCGACCTCGCCTCCGCTCCGCGTCAGCACAACGCCAAAGGCCGGGTCGGACCCTGCGCAGCGCGACAGCATGAGCCGATAGCGTGGTTCGAAGACATGCAGCGGCATCAGGTCTCCGGGAAACAAGACCGCTCGTAGCGGAAAGATGGGCAGATGCACGGTCATGGCACCCCTGTCAGGCCTCCGCAGGTTTTGGGACCGGTCCGTTTTGTACGCCAGACTGACGCGGGGCTATCATCGCCCCCATGATGACGCCTTCTCGCATCCATCGCCGTACATTGTTGCGCGGTTCCGCAACGTTGCTGGCTGGTCGCCTTTTTGGCGGGCCCCCCAATGTCCTGCTCGCGCAGGTCGCGACGCCGGAGATCGGCGCACCAATCGTGCTGCACGCCAATCGTGTACCACGCATGTCCAACCCGACTGGTGAGCAACTTCTGCGCCTGGCCGGGACAACCATTGACCCCGTGCCGCTCGATCCTGCCGTCGCCAGAGACGTCAATTCGGCATTCATGACGCGCCAGGTGTTTCGCGGCCTGACCAGGTTCGACGAGAACCTGCAGCCGACCCCGGAGTTGGCAGAAACCATCGAGATTTCGGCAGACGGACTGACCTATCGTTTCACGTTGAGTGACAACGCCAGATTCGCCGACGGTCGCCAGATTACCGCTGACGATGTCGTCTACTCCTTGCGCCGTGCCCTCGACCCACAGACGGTGCAGGAAGCCGGCGCCGCCCTGGCGGGCCCCTCGTATCTGAACGACATTGCCGGCGCCGCAGCGTTTATCACCGGGGAATCACGCGAGTTGCCAGGCCTTGTGGCGATTGATGACAAGACTGTCGAAATCACCCTTGAAGAACCACGCGCCACGTTTCTCATGAAATTGGCATCTGCCCCCGGCGCAATCGTTGACCGCATTGACGTTGAAGGGGGCGGCGAATGGTGGCGCGACCCCAATGCGTCCGGACCCTTCATCGTGTCTTCGTGGGAGCCAAACGTCGAATTGCGCCTTGGCCGCAATGAGCATTTTGTCGACGGCGCGCCTGATCTGGAGACTGTCACATTCCGCATCGGGCCGAACGCCTCGAACCCGTTCAATCTGTATCAAGCTGATGAGATCGATACGGCCCAGGTGCCAATTCTCGCCATAGACCGTGTCACCGATCCCAGCAGCCCCCTCGCCGCGGAGGTGACCGTCTCACCCATGCTCTCGACGCAGTACATCGCGTTCCGCGATGACGTCGCGCCGATGGACGATCCGGAAATCCGGCGTGCGGTCGAGCTCGGGTTCCCGCGTTGGAAGGTTGCCGACATCCTGCTGAACGGGCAACAGACCGCCGCGCACGGCATGATTCCGCCGGGCACCCTTGCTCGGGACTGGCCTGCTTCAGCACCGGAGCCAGACCTGGATGCCGCCAGGGCGGCAATCGCCAGCTCGTCCTATGGCAGTGCCGACCGGGTACCTCCCATCCGCATCTACGGTGCGACACCGTTTGCCTCCGAGGCGTTGCGTGATGTGCTGAAAGAAGATCTCGGGCTCTCCGTTGAGGTCATGGATGTGCATTGGCCGCAATTCAACGCGGGCCTTTCCTCCCGATCCTTCCCGGCGTTCGAGCTGACCTGGGTGGCTGACTTCCCGGACCCGGAGACATTTCTCTGGAATCTGTTTGCCACCGGTTCTCCAGACAACTACTCGGACTACAGCAACCCGGAATACGATGCGCTGCTGGCTCAGGCGGCACAGACCTTCGACACCGACGAGCGCGCCAAGCTCTACGCCCAGGCGGAAGCGCTCCTGCTGGCGGACAATGTGGTCCTGCCCATCGCGCACGATATCCGCTTCACACTTACCAAACCTCAGGTCAAGGGGTTGCAGACGACGCCGCTTGGCCAGCTCTACCTTGAATCGGCCTGGCTGGAGCACTAGGTGACAGAGGTGCTGATGCCAGTCACGGCGCGCACGGTGGCCATACCCCTGACCGAGGCAGACATCCCGCAATTGCGGTTGCCGGGCCGGCGGAGCAATGAGCAAACACGAGACACGCTGCGCTCCTGGCCGGGTCGCTCCGTCTGGGTTCCGGGCACGCTCGAGCACCTGTTGATTGGGAGTTGGCGCAATCGCCGCGAAATCTCGAGCATTGAAGAAATCAGCGCGGTTCGCCACCTCCCCGCCCTCGTAGAGCAAGCGATCGCCCAGTGCAACCACCATGGCGACGAGCTGTTGCTGGCGTTGGAACTGGAATCACATCGTGGGCGCTCGCGCTTCGAGCGTGCCGGGCTCGAGCAACTGGAAGAAGTCATCACGTACGAAATTGATACGATGCGGGTACCAGTTTTGCAGGAGCACGGACTGCGAGCAACGCAGGCGTATCGAGAGGACAACGCTCTGCTGCTCCAGCTCCTGGCACTGGACAACGCCGCGTTTCCCTGGCTGTGGCGCAATAGCCTGGAGGAATTCTGGGAGTATCTCGGCTCTCCCGGCGTGCAGGTTCTCGCGATTCACGACCGCAATACCCTGGCAGCCTACATCGGCGTCACGGCGTTCGAGGGTTGGGGGCACATTGACCGCGTCGCGGTGCAGCCGGAGCGGCAAGGCGAGGGGCTTGGTGCCGTCGCGGTCGCCCTGGGGCTGGACATGCTGCGGCGGGGTGGCGCGCGCCGAGTCGGCTTGAGCACGCAACGCTCAAACGTGCGTTCACAACGGCTCTACGAGCGACTGGGCTTTCAGCGTACGCCCGAACTTGACTATCACCTGTACGGCGCTCCGACTGGAGCGTCTGCCATCGCGACACGCTAGCAGCACGCAGGGAAGGAAATCACCAGCCCCATGGGCAGCACATTTGGCAAGATATTTCGGCTCACGACCTGGGGAGAATCACACGGGCCAGCGTTGGGAGTGGTCATCGAGGGCGTGCCAGCCGGCATCGAGATCGATGTGACCGAAGTACAAGCCGAGCTGGATCGCAGACGCGTTGGCCAGAGCAAGGTGACGACGCCCCGTGGGGAAAAAGACGCCGCCGAAATTCTCTCCGGCGTCTTTGACGGACGCACGACCGGCGCCCCCATTTCGATCATTACCTACAACAAGGACGCCGATTCATCAAAGTACGACAATCTGCGCGATGTCTTTCGGCCCGGCCATGCGGACTACACCTACTGGGCAAAATATGGCCACCGCGATCATCGCGGCGGGGGTCGCTCGTCGGCACGAGAAACCTGGGGTCGCGTGGCAGCCGGGGTGTTCGCGCGAAAAATCCTGGCCTCCGTCGGCGCTGAGGTGTTCGGCTACGCCAGGGAAATCGGCGGCATAGAGATGCAGACGTTTGATCGCGACGAAATTGAGCGCAACATTGTGCGCTGTCCAGATCCCGTCGCGGCGGCCGCCATGGTTGATGCCATCCTCGCGGCCAAGGACGAGTTCGATAGCCTGGGTGGTATCGTCGAAGTTCGCGGCGTGAATATCCCACCTGGTCTCGGTGAGCCGACTTTCGACCGTCTCGACGCCCTTATCGCGCAGGCCATGCTCAGCATCCCGGCCACCAAGGGCGTCGAAATCGGCGAAGGGTTTGCTGCGGCGCGGTCCCGGGGTTCCCTGAACAACGACGCGTTCTACGCAGAAAACGGCCGGGTGCGCACGGTCACCAACAGTGCTGGTGGCACACTCGGTGGCATCTCCTCGGGCGAGGAGATCGTGGTACGCGTCGCGATCAAGCCGACCTCATCAGTCGCGCGCGAGCAGCAAACCGTCGATATCAATCTCGAGCCGCGCACGATCCTGGTTGAGGGTCGTCACGATCCCTCGGTCGTGCCCCGGGCCGTGCCAGTCGTCGAGGCCATGCTTGCGATCGTCCTGGCGGATCTGCTCCTGCAGAACCGGGCCGCGCGCATCTAATGGTCCTCGTACTTGCGCGCCGCAACCAGCATTCTGTCGCTCATGTCCGTGAGCGGCGAGCCGTCGTAGCTGCCGCCGAGGTCCCAGCCGTCAAATCCGGCAGCCTCCAGCATCAGGGTGAATTCCGCAGCGGTCACCCAGCGCATGGTGAATTCCGTGCGGTGCCGTGAGAGCGCGCCGCTGGCTCCGACCTCGTCGTACCAGACCTCGGCGCTGATGAGTTGGTTCGTCCAATCGACAGTTCGGGACGAGAACTTGGAGACGGCGCAACGCCCGTCCTCCCACGTTCCCTCGTGCACAACGCGCCCGTCGAAGGCGGCGAGGGCATCCGGAACGGCATGCAGCACGTCTGCCGCCAGCAGCCCGCCGGGCCGCAGCACTCTCGCCGCCTCGTCCAGCACGCGCCGCTGCGCTGCCGGTTCATCGAGGTGAAGGAGCCCATTGAGCGGAAGGATTACCAGGTCAAACGAACCCAACTCGAGCTCGCCCAGGTGCTGCATGTCACCATGCATCAGCGAAACCCGGCCGCGCGCAATTTCACCCTGTAAACGGGTGTGTGCGCGTTGCAGCATTGCCGCCGATGTGTCCACGCCCACCACGCGAGCCCCTGCTGCAGCCAGTGGAGCGAGTAACCGCCCACTGCCGCAGCCCAGCTCCAGGACGCGAGGTCCCGCGACTTGGGCGAGATGCAGATACCAGTCGATGTCGTCCGTGAACTGGTCGTGCTCGCTGTCGTAGTAAGCAGCAATGGGTTCGTACGCTTCCACTCGTCCTCCCGGATCCTGCGGAAAAGCCTGTGAGAATTGACGCACCGGACGCAAATTCCTATAGTGCAATGATGGCAGCCAGGACCACCTCCTCCAACCCAGCCCCTTCCCGCACAGGTGACCGCGTCGTCACCAGCAATCGCCGCGCGTTCCACGATTTCCATATCCTGGAGCAGGTGGAAGCGGGCATTGTGCTGACCGGCACCGAGATCAAGTCTATTCGCGAGGGCAAGGCAACCATTGCTGAAGCGTATGCCCGCATTGAGAACGGCGAGCTGTGGCTTATCGGCTCAACCGTCTCGCCGTACAGCCACGGCAACCGCGCCAACCATGCCACGGATCGGCCCCGCAAGCTGCTGGTGCATCGGCGCCAGATCAATCAGTTGCGAGAGGCGGTGGAGCAAAAGGGGCTGACCCTGGTTCCCCTGCGACTCCACCTGAAAGGCGGCCGAGCGAAGCTCGACGTAGGCGTGGCGCGGGGCAAGAAGCTCTTCGACAAGCGCGCGGCAGAGGCCGATCGCCAGTCCCGGCGTGACATGGACCGAGCCCTGCGAGACCGCGACTAGGAGACCAGGATCGTGCTCCTGCACACTGTACTGATTCGCCCGCGCGCGAACGTAAAAGCGTCAGACCTGGACGCCCTTGCCATCCAGACGTCCAGGATCGCCGAGCGCTTGTGTGGCGCGGGGAACTTCAACGTCGGCCCGAACAGCACTCTGGAACCACTCGATCAGGGGTACGCGTTTGGCTTCATCCTGCGCTTTGCAGATCGCGAGGCGTTGGCCGCCTACCACGTGGATCCCGAACATGCAGAACTCAGCCAGCGCATCCAGGAGCTGGCCGAAACCGTGCTCGTCTTCGACCTCGACGCCTAGCCCCGGCTCCGCATCAGGTAGGCGGTCACAACTCCCGCGACCAGCGCAGCAAGCACCATCGAAAGCGGCAGCAGCGCGGCCGTCGGCGGCGGCGCCACGCGCATTTCGCTGCCGCGGATGAGCGCGCGGCCGATCCCTATCGCCAGGTGCACCGGGAGATAGATTGCCGGCGCCATGAGCGCCCAGCCTCCGGTACGGTCGCCTCCCAGGAGCACCACCGCCGCGCCTGCAATGGCAAAGGCCGCAATGGCCACGGCGAAGGTGCCCGGCCGGATGACCGCCCCGAGCACACCGCCCGCAACAATCGCCGCAGCCCAAGCGGCGTGCAGCCGTTCCGGCCTTGGCAGGGAAAGGGTCAGCATGACTCCAGACGCCACCCACAATAGCGCACCAACGCCGTTCAACACGCGCGCCGTGGATCCACCGACGATGATTGCGAGCGCAACCACCAGCCCGGCAACTACCAAACCTGCGGCGGCCAACTGCCACCGCTGAAACCCACCGTGAGAACGTTCAACCGCGAGAGCCATGACCTCAACCTCCGCTCTTACGCTAGTCGCCGCCCGGCACTGCCGTCAACGCTCTCTCGCCGCTATACTCGTGCGCGGAGCACGCGCCCTCGTAGCTCAACGGATAGAGTGTCTGGCTTCGAACCAGAAGGTTGGGGGTTCGATTCCCTCCGAGGGTACCAGCACAAATCGCGTCAGGCGGATAACACGAAGGCGCGGGCAATTGTCCCGCGCCTTTGTGTGTCTCCCTGTCTGAAAACGTGTGCGTCCGGCATCACGCGGGCCAGCCCACTACCAGATGACAACCCGGTCTGCGGGCGGCAGATACATGGGATCGCCAGGTCCAATATCGAACGCCTGGTAAAACGCGTCGCAGTTCCGCAGCGGCTGCACGGCCCGGATAACCGAGGGAGCATGCGTGTCCGCGGCGAGTTGCCCCGCCAGCGCCTCATCCCGAATCGTGGCGCGCCACACAGATGCGGCCGAGATGAAGAAACGCTGGTCTGGGGTAAAGTCTGAGCTAACCCGGTTCATGGCGTCTGCGCCAGATGCCAACCTGGCCTGCAGCGCGTCATGAGCGACCTGAATCCCACCCAGATCTGCGACGTTCTCCGCAAGGGTACGATCACCATCCAGTGGTATGCCCGCAACGTCCAGATGACCATACTGCTCCGCCACCAGGGCGTTGAGTTCCATGAAGTTCGCGGCGTCTTCTCCGGTCCACCAGTTGCTGAGAATGCCCTCACCGTTGAACTGCGCACCCTGAATATCGAAGCCGTGGGTAATCTCGTGCCCGATGACGAACCCTATCGCGCCCAGATTCGTCGCCGCGTCCCCCACCGGATCGAAGAGCGGCGCTTGCAGCACAGCCGCCGGCAGGACGATCTCGTTGTTCGCGGGGTTGTACATGGCGTTCACGGTTTGCGGCGGAAATGGCCATTCATCGCGATCGATTGGCCCTCCAACCTCAGCCAGGCTCGCACGGTAGTTCGCGCTGAAAGCGCTCAAGGCCGTAGAAAAGTACGAGTCGCCTACCGTGACCGCCTCATACGAATCCCAGGTGTCTGGATAGCCCACCTTGACTCGCATGGCATCGAGCTTGCCAATGGCGGCCGTCCGGGTTTCACTGGTCATCCAGGCGTTCTGCTCGAGGCGGATCCGGAAGGCAGCGATCACCTCTTGCGCCAGGTGCTCTCCCGCTTCCCGTGACTCCGGACCGAAGTACTCGGTCACGTAAAGCTGCCCGAGCGCATCTCCGAAGAGCACATTCACCTGATCGAGTATCCGACCCTCGATCGGCGCCTGCACGGTAATCCCGCTCAGGGCTCCCCCATAGAAGGCAAACGCGATGGCCTCCGTCTCGGCATCCAGGCTGGCGCTGGACGACCAGAGCAACTGCAGTGCCAGATAGTCCTTGATGACTTCAAGCGGGGTGTTTTGCACGATGCTGGTGAGACGCTCCAGGTACCGCTGCTCAGTTACGGTAACGCGGTCGGTCTGCAGCCCCAGCGCGGCAAAGTACTCGCTCCACGCCATCGCCGGATAGGCACTGCCGAGGTCTGACAACGACGTTTCGACCAGAATCCTGTCGAGGTCAAGAGCTTCTTCTGGCGCCCAGGTTGCCGCCGCAAGTTGGGCCTCGAACGCAAAGACTCGTTCGGCGGCCTGCTGGGAGCCACGCGGTACCTGACCACTGTGTGACAGCAATTTCGCGGCTGCTTCAATGTAGGCACGCTGCACTGGCTGATTTGCGGCGTCCTCCACCAGGTAGTACCCACGGCTACCCATGCCTAACGATGGCCCCGTGAGATAGGCGACGATGTTGCCATCCCCACTCACATCTGGCCCTGGGTTCACCACGAAAAACCCTGGGACATTCTGGAAAATCGATGTCTGCAGAAAATCATGCAAATCGTCGGAATCCGAAATGGCCAGGATGGCGTCCAGGGTACCCTGGATCGGCGCCGTCCCCTGCTGGTCCCGCGTCTCGACGTCGACACCTTGCTGGTACAGCCGCACTGCCTTCCACGTATCACTTCCGGGCAGTAACTCCGGATCATTTGCCTGAGCGCCCAGCAGATCCACGAGTTGCAGCCGGGTTTGCCCGTCAAGCATGGTCATCGTATCCCAGGCGGGGAAGTCCGCCGGGATCACCGCCCGGTCCAGCCACCCGCCGTTGGCGAATCGGTAGAAGTCAACGCCGGGATCCACGGTGAGATCCATGTCCGCCAGCGTGCTGGAGTGAACGAGCGGTTCGCTCGCCAACGCAGGCACGGCGTGCGCCACCGTGGAAATCAGCAGGTAAACGAGGAGCCCTATCTGGAGGACCCTGGATCGGGCTTCGCGCAACATGTGGACACTCCTTGCAGTCAGAGAGGCGAATGCTGGACTCAGTCACAAGAGCATTGCCGAATCTCGCTCGTGAGGAAGCGGCAAGGCAGACAGGTTCGCTGCCAATTGCGGAACACCGTCGCGCCGGAGTAGAGCATCTTCCGGGGTCAGGTACAGTTCTGCCGGGAACCTGACATGGAGCGGAGGACGAATGCGGGCCTACATTCTCTCGATTGGCAGCGAGCTTATCGGTGGGCATCTCACGGACACCAATGCCACCTTTCTCGCCCAGGAGCTGGTCGCCAAAGGCGTTGAGCTGCTGCACGTTATCCAGGTTGGTGACGACCTACCCAGACTGGTTTCGACCCTGGAGCGCGCCACGGCAGACGCCGATCTGGTGGTCTGCACCGGCGGAATTGGTCCGACAGACGATGATCTGACCCGCGAGGCCATCGCGACACTTGCGTGCGAGACGCCCGTTGTCGACGATGCGGCAGTGGCCGGCATTCGCGAATTCTTCGCCCGGCGCGGCATGGAGATGCCCGCCCGCAACGCCAAGCAGGCCTGGACGATTCCCTCGGTAGAGGTGCTCCCAAATCCCGTCGGAACTGCACCGGGCTGGTTTGCCCATGTCAATGGCGCCATCGTGGTCGCCATGCCCGGCGTGCCGCGTGAGATGACTCGCATGTGGCGAGAGCAGGTCTCGCCGCGCCTGAGTGATCAGTCCGGCGGCGCCGTGTTTCGCTCGACCAATCTCCGCACGCTGGGCATTGGCGAATCTGCCGTCTCCGAAGTCCTCGACGACATGACGCAGCGCCCGTGGCCCTACATCGGCACCTACGCCAAGAATGACGGCGTTCACGTTCGCGTCACAGCCAGGGCCGATTCCGCCGAGCAGGCCGAGGGGGAACTACAGGCAACGGTCGCCGAGATTCGTGGCCGCCTCGGGGAGTACATCTACTCGGACGACGAACGCTCGCTCGCGCTCGTGCTCCTCGACTCGCTGCGAGCGCGTGACCTGACGATCAGTGTGGCAGAGAGCGGTACTGCTGCCCGCTTCGGCTCGTTCCTGCTCGCGGAGCCAGCGGCCAGCGGTCTGGTGCTTGGCGTCTCGTCAACCGCACTTGCGGCCGAGCCGCGAGCTGCCATCACGCTGGCCGAAGACGCCCGTCAGGAAACCGGCAGCAGCGTCGGTGTGGGCGTAGTGCTCTCCGTATCGCCAGTCGAACTTGGTCTTTACGACGGCGTCGTCGAGGTTGCCGTGTCCGGTGCGCTGGAAAGCATTGCGTCGTTCCCGATCCGAGCGGCGTTCATTGAGATACAACGGCGCTCGGCCATGCACGCGGCGGATGTCCTGCGTCGGGCAATGTTCTAGTTGCAGACCTCGGCCCGCCAGGCGCGTACCAGGTCTGTCTGCCTCGCCAGCATGGCTTCTCGTTGCTCCGGGCTGGTGTCCTGCCAGCCGAGCAGGTGCAGGATGCCGTGGGCAACCAGAAACTCGATTTCCTCACCTGGCGTGTTTTCCCACTCCGCCGCGCGGGCAACGGCGTGGTCGATAGAGATTGCAAGATCACCGCCCGGGGTCTTCTCGCCGTAGGGGAAGGTCATGATGTCGGTCGGCTCATCGATATCCATAAACTGGCGGTGGAGTGACTGCAGCGCGTCATCACCGACGAGAGCCACTGCGATCTCCCAGGCTCCGCTCGCTCCTTCCGTCTCGAGGACAGCGCGCGCCAGCGAACGCAAGCGGGCCTCATCGGCCAGGTGGTCAGTCTCAGAGTCAGCCACCAGCGTGAGATCGAGCGACAGCGGTTGAGCGTCCGTCACAGCCGTCCCAGGGCGTCCCTGACGGCTCCGCTCACCCGCCGGCCATCCGCCTGGCCAGCGGTTTTGGCAAGCACCACCGGCATCACGCGGCCCATGTCCTTCGGGCCGGTCGCAGCAGTCTCCGCGATTGCGGCATCGACGACAGCCTGTAGCGCCTCGTCGGAGATCTCCTGCGGCAGATAGCGCTTCAGCACCTCAAGCTGGGCTTGTTCGTGATCAGCCAGGTCATTGCGACCCGCCGCGCGATATTGCTCGATAGCGTCGGCGAGTTGCTTGGCAACCTTGCGCAGCGCCGCGTCCGCATCCGCGGCTGCGCCCGTTCCGCGTGCGTCGATTTCCGCATTCTTGACCGCCGCGAGCAGATACCGAATCGCATCCCGGGTCGTCGTGTCCCCTGCGCGCATCGAGACCTTGAGGTCATCCTCCAGCCGCTGCCGGGTCGTCACATCCGCCATCGTCATCCTCTCATCGTTTGGTCAAGAGATCAGCCGAGCCCAACCAGAAGCTTTGCGCCACCAAGGACGTGGAAGTGCAGATGATGCACGGTCTGCCCCGCGTCTGGCCCGTCATTTGCCACGACCCGGTATCCGGATTCCAGCAAGCCCTCTCGTCTGGCAACCTCGACGGCGAGCGTCAGCGCATCCGCGACAATGTCCGCGCGCTGAGACGCCGCATCCTGCAACCTTGCGAAGTGCTGGCGAGGCGCCACCAGAACGTGCGTCGGAGCTTGTGGCGCGAGATCCCGGAATGCAACGTTGTGCTCGCTCTCGGCCACGAACGGAGTCCCCAACTCACCGCGTGCTATGCGGCAAAAAATGCAATCGTCAGTCATCGTGGCCTCGCGGGGTCCTTTCCGTCGACGTGGTACGCTCACCGGTCGATCCTGGTGCCATCGCACCTTGCCTCAGCCTGCGAGTATGCCAGAACTCCCAGAAGTCGAAACAGTCAGGCAATCATTGCTGGACCGGGTCGTTGGCCGGGAAATCGTCGATCTCCGGGTCGGTGACTTCCCGGGAGTCATCGGCACAGAGAGCCCGGACGACGTGCGGGCCCGCATACGTGGACGTCAATTCCAGGGCATTCGTCGTCGCGGCAAGTACCTGTTCTTTGATCTCGATGACGGCACGTCGATCATGGTCCACCTGCGGATGACTGGCAAGCTCTCACTGATCCCTACCACCCGTGCGGAGCTCCGGCACCAGCGGTTGGCAATTGGGATGGAGAACGGGCACGATCTGCGCTTCTCTGACCAGCGCAAGTTCGGGCGAGTGCTGCACCTGCACCCGGACGATGCAGCGAGGCTTGATGGCCGCATCGGCATGGAGCCCCTGGCGGATGACTTCACGCCGGGTTGGCTTCAGGCGCGGCTGACCAGGCGCGCCGGCAAGATCAAGGCCGTGCTACTCGACCAGGGTTTGATCGGCGGACTCGGCAACATCTACGTTGATGAAGCCCTTTTCTCCGCAGGAATCCACCCGGAGCGCACCGCCAATACGCTCACGGAGCAGGAATTGTCGAGGCTTGTCCCGGCGATTCGGAACGTCCTGCAGGCCGCGCTGGCGCGGCGCGGAACGACCTTTTCCTCTTTCGAGGATGCCGACGGCCAGAGCGGCGGGTACGGAATCGATCTCCGGGTCTACGGGAAGGGCGGCAAGGCACCGTGCCCCGTCTGCGCTGGCCCGCTTCTCCGCTTGACGGTCGGCGGCCGGGGCACTTCGTACTGCCCCGTGTGTCAACCGATCACGCAGGCCGTAGATGCGTAAACGGGCCGGGAACGCGCGTTCCCGGCCCGTTCATGACTCAGGGACTAGACGAGTTCGCCAGTCGCAACGATTTCGACGTTGCCCTTCAGCGCCTGCGACAGTGGGCACCCCTGGGAAGCCCCCTGCACCGCTGCCGCGAAGTCCTCGGCGTTGATCCCGGGCACCTTGCCCTTGACGGTCAACTCGGAGAAGCTGACCTCAAAACCACCGCCGACCTTTGGATCGAAGCCGACGGCTGCCGTCACATCCAGGCTTTCCGCCTGAATCCCCTTGCCCTGAAGCTCAAAGGAGAGCGCCATGGCGAAGCACGCCGCATGCGCTGCCGCCAGGAGCTCCTCGGGCGTCGTCTGGGATGCATCGCCACCGGTGCGCGATGTCCAGGAAACAGGCAGGTTCTTGAGTGCGCCGGAGGAACTGCTGACAACCTCTCCCTTGCCTTCCGTCAGCGTGCCCTCCCAGTGGGCAGAAGCCTCGTGAACCGACTGTGCGTGCCGTGCCATGTCTGCTCCCTTTTCTTGCGCTTCCGCTTGAATACTCTTGCCAGGATCACTCGCAGGATTTGTACCGGTATCAGGCCCGCGGCAGCGGGTCCATGTACACGGTCTTGACCTGTGTGAAGAATTCGCGTGACGACTTCCCTTGCTCGCGCGAATAGGACGACGATCCCTTCATCCCGCCGAAGGGCACCTGAGGTTCAGCCCCGGCCGTCTCGCTGTTGACGTGGACGATGCCTGCCTCGATCTCGCGCGCGAACGTCAGCGCGCGTTCCAGGTCGCGCGTGAAGAGCGACGCCGAGAGCCCAAAACGCACCTGGTTCGCCACGGACAGCGCTTCGTCGATACCATCGACCGAGATAACGCCAAGCACCGGGCCGAACAACTCGTCCTGGCCCAGCCGGGATGACGGATCGACACCAGTGAAGAGCGCCGGCGCAACGAATGCCCCGCGCTCCAGGTCGCCACCGAGGATCTCCCCGCCCACCAGCAACTCGGAACCGGCAGCCTTGGCGGCGTTTACTTCGCCCGCAACCCGCTGCGCCGAGTGGTCGTCCACGAGCGGGCCGATCTGCGTTTCGTTGGCAAGCGGGTCGCCAACTTTCAACCCGGAAATGCGCTCGCTCAGCATCGCCGTAAACTTGTCGGCAATCGTGCGGTCCACGATGGCGCGCGAGGTCGCTGTGCACTTCTGCCCGGTGCTCATCATCGCGCCGTTGATCACGTGCGTGAGCGCGTGCTCCAGGTCCGCGTCTGCCAGCACAATGGCTGGGTTCTTGCCCCCAAGCTCAAGCTGCAGCTTGGCGCCGCGCTCGGCAGCCAGCTTTCGCAACGCTGCGCCGGTCTCGTTGGACCCGGTAAAGCTGATCGCGACCACGCGCGGATCGCGCAGTAGCGGATCACCGATCGCCGACGCCGAGCCAGTCACCAGGTTCAGGACACCAGGTGGCAGCCCCGCCTCCGCCAACGCCTCGACCAGGCGCACGGCGCTCAACGGGGTCAGGCTGGCTGGCTTGAAGACCACCGTGTTCCCGAAGGCCAAGGCTGGCGCGATCTTCCACGCGGGGATGGCAATTGGGAAGTTCCACGGCGTGACGATGGCGGTCACGCCCAATGGCTCGCGCGTGGTGTAGAGCAGCGTCAGCGGGTTCGCCGAGGGGTAGTGTTCGCCGCTGGGCTGCTGTGCCTCGCCGGCGAAGTAGCGCAGGATCTGCACAGCGCGAGTGGTCTCGCCGATCCCCTCCTTGAGGGTCTTGCCTTCCTCTCGCGTTAGTTCCCTGCCGACATCTGGAATACGCGATTCCAGAATGTTGGCAGCCTTGTGCAGGATGTTGGCGCGAGCGATGGGTGAACTCAGCCGCCAGGTGCGGTAGGCCTCGCTCGCGGCGTCCAGCGCGGCTTCAACATCCACGGCTTCGGACGAAGCAAACTCGGCGATCACCTCGTCGCGGTTGGCCGGGTTGCGGTTCTCGATGGTTCGCCCGCTCGAAGCGGCACGCCATTCGCCATTGATGTAATTGCCGAAGACACCTGTTTCCACTTGAGATGTGGACGCTGCCATGCCAACTCCTTCACGTCGTGCGGTCAGTAGAGGTTCACGATTGTACGCATCGGGCGCGGCTAAACCTCGCTCACCTTCACCCACTCGCCGCTGCGGCGGCTTTGCGTTGCCGCAGCCGCAATGCGCATGGTCTGCAACGCGTCGTCGATTCCCGGTGTCGGCGTTGTGCCCGCGTGCAGCGAATTCACGAACGCCTGCAGCTCATCGCGATAGGCATCGGCGAACCGCTCCACAAACTGGTCGTGGCGCGTCGAGACCTTGCCTCGTACGTCATACAGCACCGCGGGAAACTTCTCGTCGACTTCGGCGACAACCTTGCCCTTGCTGCCGTGAACCTCGGCCCGGATGTCGTAGCCGTACGGGGCACGCCACGCTTCCTGCACGACGCCCAGTGCACCATTCGCGAAGCGCAGCAGCACGATGCCGTAATCGACATCGTCGAAGCTGGCGAGTTCAGGCTCCACGAGTACCGCGCCAATCGCCAACACGTCTACGACCTCCTGACCGGTCAGGAAGCGGGCAGCGTCAAAATCGTGGCTGGCCAGATCCATGAAGAGCCCACCGCTCGTCTTGAGAAACTCGATTGGGCCCAGGCGGTCGCAACTCATACCCCGGAACATTTCCACGTCGCCAATCGCGCCCGATTCGATGAGCTCGTGCGCGCGCGCATAGCTGCGGTCATACCGGCGCTGGAATCCGATCTGGAAAGGCACGGCTGAAACGCACACGGCCTCAGCCGCAGCTTCGGCTTTGGGCACCGTGTCTGCGAGCGGCTTCTCAGAGAAGATCGGCTTGCCTGCCTGCGCCGCCAGGACAATGTGCGCATCGTGCACAATGGCGGGAGACGCCACCACCACTGCCTCGACATCTGCGCGGTGCAGCAAAGCCTCAGCGGTTTCTTCCAGGTCGCACGGTGCGTTCCCAGTCGCAATCAACCGGGCCCGATGCTCCGAATCTACCGCCGCAGCCACGAGGTGTGCTCCACCGATGCGGCTGCGCAGGGACTCCGCGTGGAAGGCGCCGATCCGTCCCAGTCCAATGATCCCAAACCCGATGCTCTGCTCAACCACGAAACATGCTCTCCACCATCATTTCTTCACGCATCAAGCCTGATCCAGGAGCCAGCCCGCAATCCGCTCGCCGATCACGACAGCGGGGATGTTGGTGTTGGCACGCGGGATCACCGGGATGATGGAGCAGTCCGCCACAAAGACGTTCTCCAGGCCGTGGACCTTACCGCGCGCGTCAGTCACCGCCAGCGCGTCCGTCGCCGGGCCCATGGCACAGGTTCCGACCGGGTGGTAGTAGTGAAAGACGTTGCCGTCGACCCACGCGCCGATGTCCTCGTCCGACTGCACCCGGGATGCCGGCGCGGTCTCGTCGCCAATCAAATCGCGCAGTGGCGATTGGGCCGCAATCTGGCGGGCCTTCCTCACCCCGTCAATCAGAACCTGCCGGTCATGCCCGGCCTCGTCGCTCAGGTAGCGGTGGTCAAGCCGCGGCGAGACGGCGGGGTCGGCGCTGCGCAGGGTCACTTCACCACGCGAACGCGGCGTCATGCAGCCGACTGGAAAGTCCCATCGCCAACCGTCGGCGGTGGGACCGCCGACCGGGTAAATGTGGAGATCGAAACCTGCTTCATGTTCTGGATAATGGCTGGATCGAATCTTGGCAATCGACTGCTCTTCTGGCATCCATGTCTTGGCAGCAAACGCCTCCATCCGGGCTTCGAGTTCAGGTGTGCCCGCCCAGCTCAACATCACGGCCGAGTGGTCATGCAGATTCTGTCCCACCCCGGGCAAGTCGTGAACGGGAGCAATTCCGATACTGCGCAGCGTGGCCGGGTTTCCGACGCCTGAGCGCATCAGCACGCACGGACTGCCATAGGTCCCACCCGCAATCACGACCCGCTCGGCTTCGATGCTCTCCGGGCCTTGCGGGCCAACGAAGTGAACGCGGGTTGCACTCCCATTCTCGATGTCGATGCGATCGACCAGCGCGTTGCCAATCACGGTCAGGTTCGGCCGGTCACGGACAGGATCGAGGTAGGCGAACGCGCTGTTCCAGCGCACGCCGTCGGCAATATTGACCGGGCTGGGCGCCATCCCCTCGTCCTCATCCAGGTCGTTCAGGTTTGTGGTCCGGGGAATCCCGGCGGCTTCCGCGGCCTCGAGGATGGCGCGGTGAAATGGTGTGACCTCGCTCTCGGAATAATCCTTCACGCGCATGCGCTCGTTGGCGCGTTCGAAGAGAGGCTCGAGCTCGTCCGTAGACCAGCCATCGAGTCCTGCCGCGACCCAGGCGTCATAGTCAATGCGACTGCCCCAGATCGCCGCGCAGCCATTGTGGGATGAACAACCGCCAATCACCATCGCCCGCTCGAACGGCACGATACGATCCGGGTAGGTGTCTTCCGACGTGTACTTCCAGTCGTGGGTATAGCCAAGGGCGCGAGCATCGAGCAGATCAGCCGGCCAGCGACCTTCGTGAAACGGACCGAAATCTGGCCCAGCCTCCAGAACGACGATGCGCTCATCGCTCTGCTCGGCGAGCAGCCCGGCCACTACGGCGCCGGACGTGCCTCCGCCAATCACGACTGTATCCGCCGCGCGGGGAAACTGCATGGTCAGGCTCCTGAACTGTGGCCGGGGCTACTTCACCAGGTCAGATTGTAGGAATCAGCCGGCTGGTTGCGCCAAACGCTTGAGCACGGTCTGCAGAATTCCCCCGTTGCGGTAGTACTCATTTTCGACCGGGCTATCAATGCGCGCAATGACCTCGAACTCCAACACCGATCCATCAGGCCGGGCCGCTCGTACCCGCATCGCCTTGCGCGGAGCGACATCCTCGACCCCAAGAATATCGAATGTCTCCTCGCCGTTGAGACCCAGCGACGCGGCGTTCTCACCCGGCATGAACTGCAATGGCAGCACACCCATCCCAACCAGATTGGAGCGATGGATGCGCTCGAAGCTTTCGACAATGACCGCCTTCACCCCGAGCAGCAATGTGCCCTTGGCGGCCCAGTCGCGCGAGGAACCGGTGCCGTACTCCTTGCCGCCGATGACAATCAACGGCGTTTGCGATTCGGCGTACCTGAGTGCGGCGTCGTAGATGCTCATCTCTTCGCCAGTCGGCAGGTAGCGTGTGACGTTTCCTTCCTTGCCGGGCGTCAACTGGTTGCGCAGGCGAATGTTGGCGAACGTGCCGCGAATCATCACCTCGTGGTTGCCGCGGCGCGCCCCATACGAGTTGAACTCCAGCGGCGGAACGTCGTGCTCCATGAGGTACGTGCCAGCCGGACTCGACCTCGCAATGTTGCCAGCAGGCGAAATGTGGTCGGTGGTCACCGAGTCACCGAGCAGCGCGAGGACGCGCGCGCCCGTGATATCACCTGGCAGTGGCGCATCGAGGCCAGTCCCCAGGAAGAATGGCGGTTCCTGGACATACGTCGAGTCAGCCTTCCAGTCGTACACGGCGCCAGTGGGCACATCGAGGCCCTGCCAACGCTCATCGCCAGCGAAGACCATCGCATATTCCTCACGGAAAAGTGACGGATCGACGCCCTCGGCGATCGCGTCCTGGACTTCCTGCAGCGTCGGCCAGATGTCGCGGAGAAAGATGGCCTGGCCGTTTGGATCGTACCCAATCGGATCGTTGGCAAGATCCAGATCGACCGAGCCCGCCAGGGCGTAGGCCACGACCAGCGGCGGAGAGGCGAGAAATGCGGCCCGCACCTGCGAGTGGATACGCCCTTCGAAGTTGCGGTTGCCAGACAGCACAGCCGAAACGACCAACTCGTTCTCGTCGATGGCATTGGCGACCGGCTCCGGCAGTGGCCCCGAGTTCCCGATGCACGTTGTGCACCCATAGCCCACGACGTGGAAACCAAGTGCCTCGAGATAGGGAAGCAGTCCCGCCTTGTCCAGGTAGCGTGTCACCACCTGCGAGCCTGGCGCCAGACTTGTCTTGACATGGTGGGGGACATCCAGGCCCTTCTCGACCGCCTTGCGCGCAACCAGGCCCGCCCCCAACATGACCGAGGGGTTCGACGTGTTCGTGCAGGAGGTGATGGCGGCAATGACGACCGCGCCGTGGTCGATTTTTGCGTTGACGCCGTCTACCGCGATGCTCACCGGGTGGCCATGCCCATTCACGGCGTTGCCGTTGCTGCCAAACGCGTGCGGATACGCGTCATGCAGAGCCTGCTGCACTGTCCCGAGGGACAGGCGGTCCTGCGGGCGGCGTGGACCCGCCACACTTGGCACGATCTTGCCCAGGTCAAGTTCAACCAGTTCGTTGAACATCGGCTCGGGAGTCTCGTCTGTGCGGAACAGCCCCTGTGCCCTCGCGTAGGCCTCAACCAGCGCAATGCGCTCCTCGGACCGACCGGTCAGCCGCAGGTACTCCAGCGTAACCGTGTCTATCGGGAACAGCGCCGCCGTCGCGCCATACTCGGGAGCCATGTTGGCGATCGTTGCCCGGTCCGGGAGCGGCAAATTACTCACGCCGGCGCCGCAGAACTCGACGAAGCGGCCGACAACCCCCAGCTTCCGCAGCATCTCGGTGACGGCTAGCACCAGGTCGGTGGCAGTCGAGCCTTCGGGCAGCGAGCCGACCAGGCGCACGCCCACGACCTCCGGTTCCAGGAGGTACAGCGGTTGGCCGAGCATGACGGCCTCGGCCTCAATGCCACCCACACCCCAGCCCAGAACGCCCAGCGCGTTCACCATCGTTGTGTGAGAGTCCGTCCCGACAAGTGTGTCCGGAAATGCAATGGTCTCTGCGCCCACCAGCTTGGTCATGACCACTGGCGCCAGGTACTCGATATTGACCTGGTGCACGATGCCCGTCCCCGGCGGTACCACGCGGAAATTCTGGAACGACTGTTGCGCCCACCGCAGAAGCTCGTATCGCTCGCGGTTGCGCTCGTACTCGATCTCCACATTCTGGGCGAACGCCGCCGTCGTCCCGAAGCGATCAACCTGGACGGAGTGGTCAATGACCAGATCGACCGGAACCAGCGGGTTGATGCGGGTGACATCGCCACCAGCGCGGGCGACTGCGTCGCGCATGGCCGCCAGGTCCACGACAGCCGGTACGCCAGTGAAGTCCTGCAGGATGACCCGGCCCGGCAGGAATGGCAGCTCCATACCGGAACTCTCTCCTGCCTTCCTGGGTTTCCAGGCAGCCAACTGCCTGACCAGGGCGTCATCGACAAACTCACCACCGGCGTGTCGCAGGACGTTCTCGAGGAACACCCGCACCGTGAACGGCAACGTACCGAGATCGGCGAGCCCCTGTTCCTGAAGAACCTTCAGGTTGAAGTACGTGACCGTTTCACCAAACGAGGTGGACAGCGTGGCACGGGCGCCAAACGGGTCTGACACGACAGGAAGTGGGGATGGGTCCATGGGTACACCGCCCTCTATCATCTTCGCCAACCGGGGTCGAACCGGCGGGCTGCAAACCTCTGGCCCGTGAGTCCAGGATTCGTTGCAGCACGCCGAGACCACGGCGTCCATAGCTAACCTCAGTTTAGACGACGGTGCGGTGTCACCTGCCGCAATTGGTGCAGAATCTGCACGAGTCCTTGCGCGATTGCCTGACGTGGACCTGGGAGCGCCGGGCGAGCAGGGGCAGATACGACCGACGGAGCACCATGAACAGATCCGCAATCACGTTTGATTTTCATAACACGCTGGCCGAATGCCCGGAGTGGTTCGAGTTGGAGGTTCGGAGCCTTCCCTCGGCTTACCTCACCTGGCACGCCAGCCAGGACGCCGCAACCTACACAGACGCGGTCCTGACCGAGGCTGACGACCGCTACCGGGCGTTGCGTCGCGAGATCATGGATCATGGCAACGAACTCACCGCCGAACAGAGCCTGCGCGTCATCTTTGATGCAATGGCCATCCCTGCCGACGACGACCAGATTGTGGAAGGCGTCGCCGTCCTTATGAGGAGCGCGGCGGCCAGGGCCAGACCTGTCCCCGGCGCGGTCGACACGGTCCGCGCCATTGCCGAGGCCGGCGTCCGCCTCGGTGTCGTGTCGAGCGCGGTCTATCACCCGTTCCTCGAATGGACTTTGGAGGAATTCGGCGTCAAGGATGTCTTCACCGCCATCGTCACCTCGGCCAGCGCAGGCTTCTACAAGTCTCGTCCGGAAATCTACTTGCACGCAGCCGAGCTGCTGACTGCCCAACCTGGGCAGATGGTGCACGTTGGCGACTCCCTGCGATTCGATGTCGGTGGCGCGAGCCGGGCTGGCATGGGCACCGTCTGGCTCCAGTTTCCGGACAAGCCCGGCGACGGCTCGTCCTTTGTGCCCGATCTCACGGTCACCACCCTGGAAGGCTCTGCTCCGGGCATTCTTGGCGTGCTGGCCGGACGTTTGCAGGCGCCGCGGTCGTGAACAAGAACGTACCTGAGGAGGGCTGCAGTCCAGCATTGCGATTTGACGTCTTCTCGCTCTTCCCGGGTATTTTTGCCGGTCCAGTTGACGAAAGCATCCTGCGGCGCGCCCAGGACCGTGAACTCATTTCCGTCGCATTGCACGACATTCGCGACTGGACGACCGACAAGCATCGAACCGCCGACGACACCCCTTATGGCGGCGGTGCGGGCATGGTCATGACGGCCCCGCCCATTGTCAACGCCGTGGAGGAGACACTCGGCGTCGAACTGGAAACAAGCAGGATCGTCGTCATGTCGGCCGGTGGCCGCCCCTTCACACAAGCCGTCGCGCACGACCTGGCCGGTTCACGACGCATTGCCCTTATCTGTGGCCGCTATGAGGGCATCGACGCGCGAGCCATCAAGGTCCTGCAAGCCGAAGAAATCTCGATTGGCGACTATGTCCTGACCGGTGGTGAACTTGCGGCGGCAGTCGTCATTGATGCCGTCGCGCGGCTGGTTCCCGGAGTCATCGAATCCGCATCCATCCACGATGAATCATTCCAGGAGCCGCTCCTCGAGTACCCGCACTACACCCGTCCTCGTGAGTTTCGCGGGCTCGCGGTACCCGAGGTCTTGCTCGGTGGCAACCATGCGGTCATCGACCGGTGGCGCAGGGAGGCCTCCCTGCGCAAGACAGCACGGGTGCGGCCCGACCTGCTGGAGAAGCTGACCCTGACCGACGCTGAGGCGAAGCTCGTTGCGGAGGCGCTTGGCAACGATGCCTATCCCTGAGGGGCGCCGCCACCAAGTTCGCGCCAGACCCTCAGGCTCGCCAGGTCTCGCTCGCTAACATGACGCAAATAGTCGGCCAGCAGCCGCTCGATCTCTGCCTGCAGCGGCGGATCGAGCTGCAAGCGGACAGTGGTTCCCAGCCCGCCCCGTTCGACGGCGCGAAGATACTTCTGGGCGTCCACAGAGACATGCCGCAACGTGACGCCGCGCGGCTGGCAGCGCTCACAGAGGAACCCGCCGAGGTCGACCAGGAACGGATGCGGCGTTTGGGTCAGCGATTCCCGGCATTCGATGCATCGTTGCAACTCTGGCCGGAACCCCAGGTGATTCAGCAGCGCCAACTCGAAATGCCGTGTGACGTGGAACGGATCGACATCGTCTGCCAGGAGCTGGAGAGAGCCTGCCAACAAATCGAAGACAACCGCATTTTCCTGCCGCTCCTCGGTCAGGCGGGCCACCAGCTCGAGCAGGTGTGAGGCGTGCCCGAACGCATCGAGGTTCGAGCGCAGGGCCAGGTGCGCGTTGACCGTCTCTGCCCCGGTCACGACGTCAAGGTCACGCCCTTTGACCAGCATGAGGTTTGACCGGCAGAAATACTCCAGGTGGGGTCCGAGCCGGCTGAGCGGGCGTCGCGCCCCCTTGGCGACGAGACGCAACTTGCCGTATTGTCGCGAATAGACGGTGACCACCCGATCCGCTTCACCGAAATCCACGCGCGAAAGCACAATGGCCTCACACCGGTAGATGCGGCGCGCTTGCCGGCCTACAGGGCCTGAATCAGGCGAAGTGCTCACGAAAATCTGTCGTCTCACAATCTCTCATATGGCAACCCTGCGGTGATGATAGGGATCAGCCAGAAATTGAAGCTTGTCCGGGCCAATGGTACGGTTGCCTCATGGGCATTGAGGTCTCGTTCATTGCGGCGTTTCTGGCTGGCATTCTGTCGGTATCGTCTCCCTGCGTCCTGCCATTGCTTCCAATATTCCTCGCAAACCTCGCAGGCGCGTCAGTCTCCGGCGGCGGAATCGATCGCAGGCTGGTGATCCCGAACGCACTTGCCTACTGCCTGGGTTTCTCGCTCGTGTTCGTCTCCCTCGGCGTCGCCCTCGGCGCAGCCGGGAACCTGGCATCGACCGCCTCAGTTGTCGCGCAGAATCGAGGGTGGCTCGTGCGCATTGGCGGAGTCGTCCTGATACTGCTCGGGTTGCATCAGCTTGGCATCATTCAGCTTCCAGGACTCCAGCGAGATCGCCGCCTCCTCCCCCACCGTTTGCCGACTGGACACGCGGCCTCGTCATTTCTGATCGGTGTGACCTTTGCTGCCGGTTGGTCGCCCTGCGTGGGGCCGATTCTCGGCGCCATCCTGACGATGGCCGCCGGTCAGGGCAGTATCGAGCGCGCTGCCTTGCTCCTGGCTACCTACTCGGCGGGTCTTGCCGTACCGTTCATGGCCGCCGCAATTGCCATTGGATCGGCGCCCGGAGTCATTCGCGGCCTGAACGCGCGGCTGCAGATGTTGACCAGCGTCAGTGGCGGCGTCATGCTCTGCGTCGGCGCCATCATGGTACTCGGCATCTATCAGCAACTTTTCGCTCGCATTGTGGCACTCGCCCCATGGGTGCCCTGGGAGCCCGTGCTGTGACGAATCGCGCCGGAATAGCCCATGACTGAAGCCACGCTCACCCAGCCTCGCCCGGCCCGTCGCGGCCTGCCGGAGATGGTCGTCGATCGCGTCTGGCGCTTCTTCTGCTCGGTGCGCGCGGCGGTCGTTGAAATTGCCATTCTGGCGTTGCTCGTTCTGGCCGGTACCCTGCGTGGCAGTTCAGTACCGCGCGCGATTGCCGAGATCGCCCCGGTCACCACGCCAGTGATCGACGCCTGGTACGCCTGGGACGTCTTCCGTTCGTTGCCCTTCGCCGCACTGCTGACGTTGCTTTCCGTCGCCATTGCCATTTGCACCATCAACCGTGCTCCGGGCATTTGGCAGGCCATTGCCCATCCTACGGTCACAACGACCCACGGGTTCCTGCGCAATGCCGAGGCATCCGCGCGGTACGAATCACCGCTGGGTCGCGATGATTTCGCCCTGCAGATCGGCCAGATTCTGGGGGAACGGCACTATCGCGTCCTCTCAACCGAGCAGAATGGCGAAATTCACCTCTACGCCGACCGCTGGCGCTTCTCGCGACTGGCGACGTTCCCCTTCCATCTCGCGCTGATCATGATCCTGTTCGGGGGAATCGTTGGGGCTGCGTGGGGCTTCCGCGAGGATGCCTTGATTATTCCCGAGGGTTCCGTGAGGGAGTTGGGCCACGGCACCGGGATCGGTGTCCGCCTTAACGACTTCTCGGAGGTCTACCGGGACGACGGCTCGCCGGCGGTGTACCGCAGCGACGTAACCCTGATTCGAGACGGGGCAGAAATCGACACCGGCTCGATGACAGTTAACAATCCCTTCACCCATGGTGACCTCGTCTTTTACCAGTCAGGGTTCGGTCAGGCCGTGCAGCTCCGCATTGTGGACAGCCAGGGCAATGTCGTCCTGGACGATTCGCTGCCGCTCGGGCCTTTCCAGTCGCGTCTCAATCCGGATGCTCCCGCCGCACGTATGGATCTTCCTCAGGCGGGGGTCGCGCTCAGCGTCGTTGCTCCAGACATCAACCCAACGAACCAGCCAGAGCTCGACACGCTCAACCTGAGGCCCGGCGAGATGTTCTTCATGATCCGGCCGCTGGGCACGGACAGCCCGATTACCCAACCGATTCCGGCCACCGTCAAGCAAGGTGATTCCGTGCAACTTGGAGACCTGACGCTGACGTTTGAACGCGAGCGGCGCTTCTCAGTCTTCCAGGTTGCGCGCAACCCCGGAATTCCGATTTTCTTTGTTGCGGCTATTCTCCTCATCGGCGGATCGATGGTGACGTTTTACTTTCCGCATCGCCGGTTGCGCGGCATCATCGCTGCCGAACCGAACGGCAGTTCGGCCCGCCTGGCGCCAATCGCTCGCCGCGACTGGAGCGCCACTCGCGTGTTCGATGAGCTCATGGAGCGTATTTCCGGTGAAACCGGTCTAACTCCAGTGGTCTCCCGCAGGGAGGCGGCAAGCGTCTAGGCCGCCTGGAGCACACAAGGATCCTGTCGATGGAATCGCTCGTCATGCTCTCGTTCTATTGCTTCGCGGCAGCAAGCCTCGCCTTCGTGGCGTCTGCCGTGTGCTACATCGTGTACGGCATCGGGCGAATTCGCCTCAGGCGCACGGCTCTGGCGGCGCCCGGAGGCCCAGCCATCGTCACCCATAGCGCCAGCATCGAGCGCGCTCCGCTCGGTATCGGCAACATCGCGAGCTTGCTCGGCTGGTTCGGCGTCGTGTTCCAGGGGTTGTCCATTCTCCTGCGCACCATCGCCGGCGGCCGTGTACCGCTTTCGAACATGTACGAGTTTTCCAGCACGTTCATCTTTCTCGCGGGCCTGGTCTATCTGCTCTTCGAACGCTGGTACGGGGTACGCCAACTCGGCGCAATCGTCATGCCGCTTGTCGTAGCGATGGCGGCCTACGTCTGGTACCTCCCGTCGCATATGCGAGAGGTCGATGACCTCATACCGGCGCTCCAGAACCGGCCGCTGATGACCGCTCACGTCTCGGTCGCCATCCTCGCCTACGCAACCTTCGCCGTCGCGTTCGCGGCCGCCGTGCTCTATCTCATCGCCGACCGCTGGCATCCCTCCTGGCTGCCCGCCCCTGACCTGCTGGATGATCTCGGGTTCCGTGCCGTCACCATCGGCTTTCCCTGCATGTCGCTCGTCCTGGTGCTCGGGTCGGTCTGGGCCTACCGCGCATGGGGCACGTACTGGCAGTGGGATCCCAAGGAAACCGCCGCGCTCTTTACCTGGCTCATTTACGCCGTGTACCTGCACACGCGAACCCTGCGCGGCTGGCGCGGACGACGGAGCGCGTGGATCCTGATCGGAGCGTTCGGCGCTGTGGTCTTTACGTATTTTGGGAACTACGTGTTCGGAGGGCTCCACGCCTATGGCGGCGTCTGATTCGTCGCTCTCCGGGCATCCACCTTCCGGAATGCCGACGCTCTCGCCCGCGAAACCAGACCGCCGCAACCAGGTGATAGTGGGCGCGGTTTGCCTGGTAGTGATCCTGGTGGCCGCAGCGTTTGCCGGGGCGACTTCTGGCTGGGATACGATTGGGCGGGGTGGCATCAATCGCTCGCTCCTGCCCAAAGTCGGGGAGCCCGCGCCAGATTTCACGACGGAAGATGTCTTCGGGAACCCAGTTTCGCTCTCGCAGTTCAAGGGGCAGCCAGTTTGGCTGATGTTCTGGGGCTCCTGGTGCCCGCCGTGCCGCGCCGAATTTCCCGACATTCAGGCGGCGTACTCCAGGCTCGAACCCCAGGGCCTGCGCATGCTGGGTGTCAGCCTGCGTGAATCCCCGGTCGATGCTGCCGCCTACGCGGGTCGCAACGGAGCAACCTTTCTGGTGCTGAGCGATCCCGACGAATCGGACACCGGCGCCCCTTACCCGATCCTCAACTTCCCCACCCACATCTTCATTGACAAAGACGGCATCGTGCGCTCTGTCGTCCTGGAAGATATGGACGAAGAACAGGCCGTTGCGGAAGCGAGCCGCATCCTCGACACCCCTGCCGCCGCGCAAACGTAACGCTTGCAGCTCTGGCTGGAGTCGCCGCGCTACATCCATGTCACTCACAGCTCGAAGCATGAAATTGGCGGGCCAGTCGCCGGGACTGGCCCGCCACGGACGTTCGCGCTAATCGGGAATCAATTCAAGCAGTAGAGCGCGACGCAGACCCCGTCCGGCGGAGTACAGATTCCGCAACTCTCGTTGCAGCAGACCTGCCCCACCGGGCAGATGGTGCGCCCGCAGGGCACCCCGCCCGTGTCGGGGCCGCAGAACTGCTCGGTGCAGGACCCGCCGAGTGGCGCGCAGATTCCGCAGCTTTCGTTACAGCAGAACTCATCGGGGCCACAGGTGTTGCCGCCGCACGGACCACCGCCGGGCGCATTACAAAACTCGCGGGTGCACCCTTGCCCCAGCGGCACGCATCGGCTGCAACTCTCGTTGCAGCAGTACTCTCCGGGGCCGCACACCGCCTCGTTGCACTGCACCTGCTGGCAAAGCTCGTCTGAGCACGGAATATCGGCCGGAACACACACGCCGCCGCAGTTCGGGCAACAAGTGGTTCCCTCGACGCAGAGCATCGCCGCGCAAGGGTTGTAATCATCGGGCACGCAAATACCCGAACAATCAGCGCCCCCGGCATTCGGATCACAACCATCCCCGGGGTTGTCGATACAGGTGTAACCCGGCGGGCAGGGTATGCCGGCAATGCCGCCGCACATGCCGCCCGGCACCCCGGTCTGTGCATGCGCGTTGCGCGCAAACGGTAAGGCAGTTGCAACCGCCGCCAACGCCATGCCCACGACACTGCGGCGGGTCGGTTTGCGCCCAAGTTCTCTCGTCAACCGGTCAAACGCTGTGTTGTCCATTGAACTCCTCCCATCGTCGCCCGCGTCAGCTCCTCCCAGGCTGTATCAGAAACGCCAGGTGGCAGCCGACTGTTTCGCGACGAAGGCCAGGCTGAGGTGTAACGATTGTTATGGCTAGTGCACGTCAGACACAGGCACGCGTGCTATAGTGCCCGGGTTGTCCGGGTTGGCGGACAGGCCCCCGATCTTTGCATCGAACCCCGTGGGGCGCATCTGCGCGAGGATGGGCGTGACAATACTTCGCGACTGGCGCACCTGGATTCGTCCAGGAATGCACGTCAAGCGCTGGGCGGCGCTCTTCCTGTTTGGCACTATCCTGACCGGCCTGGCCGTCGCGATGGGCCTGGTCTACTCCTACCGGTACGTGCCGTTCCCGGAACCGCTTTCAACCCTGGTCCAGGTGGCGACCCTGCAGTTCCTCCCGCGCGAACTGCGTTTCCTCCTGGTCTTCCTCTTCGGTATCGTGTGCATGGCGTACGGGTTCTACCGGCTCGCCAGCGCCGTCATCCGGCCGGTCATGGCCCACGTGAAGCCGGACAAGCAACTCGTCCAGATCGTCGCCGAGCACCGCTTCGGCAATCACGCACCTGCCGCCAAAGTTGCCGCCATCGGCGGCGGCACGGGCCTCTCGACGCTGCTGCGTGGTCTCAAGCGACACGATCTCTCTATTACCGCCGTCGTTACGGTCGCGGACGATGGCGGCAGTACCGGCAAGATTCGCAATGCCTACGACATTCCAGCGCCTGGTGACATTCGCAACTGCCTCGTCGCTCTGGCTGATGACGAATCCCTCGTCTCGCGGCTTTTTCAATACCGCTTTGACCAGGCGGGGTCCGAGCTTGATGGCCACACGTTGGGCAATATCTTCATCACCGCGCTGACCAAAGTTACCGGGAGCTTCGAGCAGGCGGTGATCGAGTCGGCGAACGTCCTCAACATTCGCGGGCGCGTGCTCCCATCGACGCTCGCAAACGTGCGCCTGGATGCTGAACTGGCTGACGGCACCATTCTGCATGGGGAATCGAATATCCCCAACCGGCAATCTCCTATCCGTGACGTCTTTCTGACGCCGCCAGATCCAGAAGGCTACCGGCCAGCGGTGCTCTCGATCCTGAATGCTGACCTCATCGTGCTCGGGCCGGGCAGTCTGTACACCAGCATCCTGCCGAACATGCTGGTCCCGGAGATCGTGCGCGCCATCCGCGCATCGGCCGCCCCCAAGGTCTACGTCATCAACGTCGCGACACAGGCCGGCGAGACCGACCATTTCTCCGCGCTCGATCATGTCGAGGTCATCGACCGGCATCTGGGACCGGGTGTCCTGGACGCCGTCCTGGTCAACACGAACCGCGCTTCAGCCAGGGCCATCGGCCGGGACATTCCCATCGACCCAGTGTTCCCCGATTCGCTGGTGCACCTCGATCCTCGCATCAAGGTGGTGGCGAGAGACGTGGTGAACGATCAGAATCCGCTTCGTCACGATCCAGACAAGTTGGCCGCAGTGCTCCTGGAACTCGCACAGGGAAACTGGCGAGACCGGCCGACGGAGGATGAGCCTATACCTCAGGTGGAAGTGTCCGCACGCAAGGATCTCGCAGTATCCGGTACGGGAGATTGACTGAATGACCTATAGGGTGGGAATCAACGGGTTTGGCCGCATTGGACGACAGGTGTTCAAGGTCATCACCGAGGGCGGATTCGAGGACCTCTTCGAGGTCGTCGCCGTCAACGACCTTGCGCCACCAGACTCGCTCGCGACCCTGTTGAAGTACGACTCGACGTATGGCCGTTTCAATGCCGACATCTCCACGACTCCCGACGGCCTGTCGGTCAATGGCAAGGCGATCGCCGTCTCGGCCGAGAAAGAGCCGCGCAAGCTTCCCTGGAAGAAGCACGGCGTCGACGTCGTTATCGAATCTACTGGTCTCTTCACGTCGGCGGACAAGGCAGAGGGTCACCTCAAAGCCGGTGCAAAGAAGGTCGTCATCTCGGCGCCCGCCAAGGATGAGGACATTACGATCGTGCTGGGCGTAAATGAAGGCAACTACAGGCCGGACGAGCACAAGATCATTTCCAACGCGTCGTGCACCACGAACTGCCTGGCGCCGGTGGCCAAGGTCATGCTCGACAACTTCGGCATCACGCGCGGCATGATGACGACTGTGCACTCGTACACCAACGACCAGGTCGTGCTTGATGGCCCGCACAAGGATCTGCGCCGGGCGCGCTCTGCCGGGCTGAACATCATCCCGACCAGCACTGGCGCCGCTCGCGCCCTCTCTCTGGTCATTCCGGAACTCAAGGGCAAGTTCGACGGCACGTCGCTGCGGGTGCCGACGCCGACAGTTTCGATCATTGACTTTGTCATCGAGACCGAGAAGAACGCCACGGTCGAGGCCATTAATGAGGCCTTCAAGAAGGCAGCCGCAAGCGACCAGTTGGAGGGCATTCTCGGCTACACAGAGGAGCCATTGGTTTCCTCTGACTTCCGCATGGATCCCCGCTCTTCGATCGTCGATGGTCAGTCCACGATGGTCATGGGCGATCGCCTGGTTAAGATTCTCGCCTGGTACGACAACGAGTGGGCCTACGCCTGCCGGGTTGCCGACCTTGTCTCGCTGATCTGCGAGCACGGAATCGATCAGGACATCTAATTTCGGTCGCTTCTTCCGTTCATCGTCCTTTCGAGGAGCCATTCTTGACGAAGCGATCTGTTTCGGACGCGGATGTTCGTGGCAAGCGCGTGCTGGTCCGGGTCGATTTCAACGTTCCGCTGCAAGGTGGGGAAGTTTCGGACGACACGCGGATCCGCGCCGCATTGCCGACGATCCAGTTGCTGCTGGATCGTGGGGCGGCGGTCATCCTCGCCTCTCACCTGGGACGGCCCAAGGGCAAGCCCGATGCGAAGTACTCCATAGCCCCGGCCGCGGCTCGCCTGGCTGACTTGCTCGGGATCGATGTCCTGACCGCCAGCGACGTGGCCGGGCCGGTGGCGATGGCCGCTGCGCAGGCCCTGCAACCTGGTCAGGTGCTTGTGGTGGAAAACACCCGCTTCGAGCCTGGAGAGGAAAAGAACGATCCAGCCCTCGCGAAGGCGCTGGCTGCGCTCGCAGACATCTTTGTCAATGATGCCTTCGGTGCCGCGCACCGCGCCCATGCCTCCACAGTGGGCGTCGCTGACTATTTGCCGTCCTACGCCGGTCTTCTGCTTCAGAACGAGGTCGCGGTCCTGTCGCAGTTGCTCGACGAGCCAGATCGGCCATTGGTGGCCATCCTTGGGGGCGCCAAGGTTTCCGACAAACTGGCCGTCATCAGTCACCTGCTGACCCGAGTTGATGCGCTCCTGCTGGGGGGCGGCATGGCCAATACCCTCTTGCTCGCGCTAGGTGACGAAATCGGCAACTCGCTTGCCGAGCCGAATCTTGTCGACCAGGCACAGGCATTGATGTCACAGGCGCGCGAGCGTGGCGTAGCCATCCTGGTCCCGCGTGATGTGGTCGTCGCAGCGAGTATTGACAGCGCCGATGCTTCGGTCGTTTCCAGTGGGCGTGTGCCGGCCGGAATGTCCATCTTCGACGTAGGTCCGGAGACGGTGCGCGAGTATTGCACGCAGGTATCCAACGCGCGCACGGTATTCTGGAACGGCCCAATGGGCGTTTTCGAGAAGGAAGCCTTCGCCAGCGGGACAATGGGGCTCGCCAGGTGCGTTGCCGCAAGCGCGGCCTTCACGGTCGTTGGTGGGGGTGATTCAATCTCGGCCATCGAAGCCGCCGGTGTCGGTGACAGGATTGACCACATCTCGACGGGTGGAGGCGCCTCACTTGAACTCCTTGAAGGCCGCACGTTGCCCGGCGTCGCAGCCATCCCTGACGCATAGAGCGGCTTGCAGCGTCGCTCAGGTGCTACGCTTCCCCACTCGCTCGTTGCGACTCGTACCGCATGTCAATTGAGGAATTCGCAGCACCATGCATCTCGCGCTGAACATCGCCATGATCATCGTCTCGGTGGTCATGATCGCGCTCATCCTGCTTCAGACCAAGGGCTCGTCCTTCAGTAGCGCCTTCGGCAGCGATGCCGGTTCGATCAACCGCACGCGGCGCGGCGTGGAAAAGACCCTGTTTCAGGCCACAATCGGCGTTGCCATTGCCTACGTCGTGTTGGCGATTGCCAGCTCGCTCGTAGCCTGATCCAGGCACGCCAGTTGGTTGTAGCGACCGATAGGCAGTTTTATACTCGCTGCCGCGCAGAGTAGTGACCAACACGCTGATAGTTCGCTCTGGCAGGAGGTTTATCAATGGCAGGTCTTGGCTGGCAGGAACTGGTAATTGTTCTGGTGATCATCATGATCATCTTCGGGGCTGGCAAGCTTCCGGATGTGGTCAAGTCGCTCGGCCAGGGGGTCAAGGAGTTCAAGGCCGAGGCGGCCACCCCCGACGGTCTGGCTGCGGCCACGTCGGCGGGCGCAACAGACACGTTTGACACCGTGGCTCCAGCCACCGAGCGCGCGCGGGTCCGCGCGGACGAGATCTAGATCATCACGCGGTTTCGCTGGTTCCACGATTACGACGACGAGCGGGGCCTCGCCGCCCCGCTCGTTTTGTTGCTCGCCGCCCGTGCAGTGAGTGGTGACAAGGCGGTTGCATGACAGCTCACAGTGATTCATCGGCCCAGCTTGGTGCGCCCGGGCCGTCCGAGTCGTCACCGGCTACGAATAGCCAGAACCAGACATTTCGTGCCGTGCGCGAAATCGTTGAAACTCTGCTGTTGGCCGCGCTCATTTTCTTTCTAGTGCGCTTGGTCGTCCTGAACTTCCGGGTCGATGGCCAGAGCATGACGCCAAATCTCGACAACGAGCAAATGCTGCTTGTCAATCGCAACGCCTATCAATTTGTCGATTGGCAGGGAAACACCTTTTACCCATTCGACCCGCCGGAGCGCGGCGATATTGTCGTTTTCAACCCGCCAACGGAATCGGACAAGCCGTACATCAAGCGCATCATCGGCCTCCCCGGGGACGAAGTCACGTTCAGCAATGGCCAGGTCTTCGTCAACGGCCACATGCTGGAAGAGGACTACATCGAGGACCGCACGCGGTGCCAACGCAATGATTACTGCGATGTGATCGTGCCTGAGGGCGAGATCTTCGTCTTGGGCGATCACCGTTCGAACTCCAGTGACTCCCGTGTGTTTGGCCCGGTGCCGATCGAAAACGTGATCGGCAAGGCGTGGCTTTCCTATTGGCCAATCGACGATATTGGGTTCGTGCCGCACGAGAGCTATCCGGACATTCCGAACCCGGTGGTCGAAGCCACGCCTTCAGCGTAGCAATGGTCTCGGAAGCGGAGGCGGGCAGTGGTTCGAGTCAGGAACCGGGTTGTAAACTTGCATCCGGCTCAGATGGGCATATGAGCCGCACTTGCCCAGGAGAGCAACGGCGCTTCCCGGTTGATTTGCCGCGGTCGGAGGGCTTCGCATGATCGAGACCGTGGTTGAGAGCATCAGGGTGAGCCTGGTTACTCAGCACCGCGTCGTCATCCTCAAAGAGGTCGATGGGGAGCGGCACCTGCCGATCTGGATCGGGTCGTACGAAGCAGAAGCCATCGCCATGGAACTGCAAGGTGTCACGGCATCGCGCCCGCTGCCCTATGACTTGATGCGCAGCATCATCGACGATCTGGGCGGCGCGGTCGAACGTATCTCCGTCACTGACCTCTCTGACGATGTGTTTTTCGCCCGCATCATCCTGCGACAGAACGGGCGAGAGATCGAAGTCGATTCCCGACCGAGTGACGCCATTGCGCTTGCCGTGCGTGCCCATGTACCCATCATGGTTGACGAAGCGGTGATGGAAAAAGCTGGCGTGGTGCTCAGCGGAGACGACGACGGCGACATTGAACCGCTCAATGATTCAACGCCACCGGAACTCGAGCGCGCCGGAGACGTTGATGAAGAGAGACTTTCGGTCTTCCGAGATTTCATCAATACGCTCGACCTTGACGATTTTGATCGCAAGTCCGGTAACTGAGGCCCCGGCCTTCTACGAAAGCGAACAGCATGGATACCTCTGAGAAGCAGATCAAACGCATCGTCCTGGATCGCATGGAACGCTGCAGCGTCTGCCATCGCGGCTTTGAGACAGAAGACGTTCACGTTCTCTCCCGCAAATCCGACATGTGGATGCTCATGGTCTCTTGCGGTGAATGTCACGCACGAAACTTTGTCGCAGCGGTGATCGGCGACGGCGACGCCGAGGAAGCCCAACTTGCGCTGCGCCGCCTTGGCGAGGAGCATATCGGGGCTCAGCCAGAATTCGAGGACGAGGCCCTTCCAGCCGGCGAACCCGTGAGCGTGGACGATGTGCTGGAGATGCATGGCTTCCTGAACGGATTTGACGGGGATTTCCAGGCATTGTTCCGCCGTGGGCAGGATCGTCACCAGTAGCGGCGCCTCCCGGTTCCGTGCGCGTTGACCGGTCTGATGGTCGGACATATACTCGCCCGCGGGCTGCCTAGCCAGTCCGCCAGGATTTACCTATTCGTGCGTTCAGCGGGAGCTGAAATTGGAAGAGGTGGCGCCGGTCATCACCGGCCAGGCAGGGAATCTGGCGCAACACTCGCCCGACGATGAGATCCTCAATGGGGAAATCGATCTCGACGTCGTGCGAGAGATGCTCAAGCACTTCACCTATCGCGATCACCAGGAAGCCCAGGAACTCATTCTCTCGGCGCTTCAGGAGATCAATGAGCACTTCGGCTGGGTCTCATTGCCCGCCGCAGACATTGTTGCCGAACACTTTGGCACCTCTGCCAGCCGCATCTATGGGCTCCTGACCTTTTACGCCGACTTTCGGACACAGCCACGAGGCCGCCACTTTATGCTGCTGTGTCATGGGATGGCCTGTTACGTCATGGGTTCCCAGCGTCTCGTGCAGGAACTGGAAGACCGGTATGGCATTCGTGATGGCGGAACCACTGCAGACGGCGAACTGACTGTCCAGGTGGTCAATGGCTGCCTCGGCGCGTGCGACATTGCCCCACTTTGCAAGCTGGATGCTGATTTCCACGGGCAGCTCACGGTAGAAACCCTGAACGACGCCATTCGCAACGCCATCGCCGCCGGTGGCAGTTGGCGTGACGCTCACCCACACGCACCGGTCAACGGGAGCAGTCATGACTGAGAGACTCGCGTCACGCGCGGATTTCGAAGCGTTTCAGTCGCGCGCAAACCAGAACTGGGCTGATCTCTGGGATGGCGACAAACTTGTCGTAAGTGTCTGCATTGACAGCGGCTCCATTCCAAAGGGCGCAGAGCGCATTTTCAACTTGCTGCAAGGCATGCTCGGTGAAACGAACGCGGTTGTGCGCGTGGTCAGCGGCACCGGCGCCATGTGGGCGGATGTTGCCGTCGAGGTCAAGCACCCCGGCAAGCCGCCGATCCTTTACGGGAACATCACCGAGCACAACATCGCGGCGCTGCTTGCGGGCGAGCTCGACGACCATGCCATCGGCGTCCGGGGCGACGGGGCGTTCGCAGGCATCCCACCGCTGTCCGATCATCCCTTCTTCAAACATCAGCAGCGGATCGTGCTCGAAAACGCCGGCATCATTGACCCTGATTCCATTGAGGAAGCGATCGCCAACGGCGCGTACAGTGCCCTGCTGAAGGTCCTGTTCGACATGACCCCGGAAGAGGTCATCGCCGAAGTCACGGCGGCCAACCTGCGTGGACGCGGCGGCGCGGGCTTCCCGGCCGGCATCAAGTGGGAGAGCGGCCGCAAGGCACGCGCAACACCCAAATTCGTAGTGGTCAATTCCCACGAGGGCGAGCCGAACGTCTACAAGGATCGCCGCATCCACGAGTGTGATCCGCACAAGCTCCTCGAAGGCATGATCATCTCCAGCGTCACCAACGGCGCGGAGCGGGCCTACAACTACATCGGTGGCGAGTACCCGCTCGCCATCAAGCGGTTCCGCAAGGCGGTTGCTGACGCTGAGCGCCTTGGATTGATCGGGGAGAACATCCTCGGCACTGGCAAGAGCGTTGAAGTGCGAGTCCGCACCGGCGGCGGCGCGTACATCTGCGGCGAAGGTTCCGCGCTCATGTACTCTGTAATGGGCGTGCGTGGCCAGCCGCGCACGAAGCCGCCGCGATCCGTGGAAGAAGGCCTCTGGAAGCGCCCGACGATCCTGAACAACACCGAGACGCTCGCCAACATCAACGCCGTCATCAACAAGGGTGGCGCGTGGTTTGCCTCCATCGGGACCGAGAAGAGCGCTGGCACCAAGCTGATGACGGTCCAGGGTCCGATGAAGTACGTTGGTCTCGTCGAAGTTCCGATGGGAACGAACCTCAAGCTCCTCGTTGAGGAAGTCTGGGGTGGCATGCGAGAGGGGCACGAGTTTCGTGGCATCCAGACCGGCGGTGTCTCCGCCGGGGCACTCCCCTACGAGTACCTCGACAACCCGGTCGATTTTGATTCACTCACCAGCATTGGCGGCATGCTCGGGTCTGGCGGCTTCGTCGTCTTCGACCAACATGTCTGCCCAGTCGATTTCGCCCGCTACCTGATGGCATTCAACCGGGTCGAGTCCTGCTCCAAGTGTGTCCCCTGCCGCCTGGGCAACCCGGCCCTCGTGGAAATGCTGGACCGCGTCCGGCTTGGCGCAGGTTCCATGACTGATCTCCCCTTGATGGAGCGCACGTCGAAGCACATCATCGAGCTCTCACTTTGCGGCCTCGGCCAGGTCGCGCCCATGCCCCTCCTCGGAATGCTCAAGATGTATCCGGAATCGTTTCGGGAGCACATCGAGAACCACACCTGCGAAGCAGGTGTCTGCGAACTGGGCGGTGTTACGGCGCTCGCCACCGCAGCGGACTAACGACGACCGCAACGACCGACCTGGCACTCACTGTGCCAGGTCGATGTCGATGCCCATGCCAGTTGTGCGTGCGCGTTCTACCGCCCGCTTGGCAACGACCACATCCTGAACGGCGTTCCCAACCGATTTGAAGAACGTTATTTCGTCACGGGATGTGCGGCCAGCCACCTCTTCGTTCACCATCATGCCGAGCTCGCGCGAGAAATGCTCGCGTGTCACCAGTCCCTGCTGGAGTGGAATGATCAGGTCCCCTCCCTCTTCCAGCGCTGCGTCGATGGCATCCACCACGACGGTGGCGCGCACAACGGTCTCCGCGGGAATCTCCTGCATGTGTGGGGTATAGGCTCCCACCCCGCTGATATGCGTACCCGGCTTCAGATCTGCATCCGCAAAGACCGGTTTCCGGGACGTGGTCGCCGTGCACACGATATCGGCCTGCCGCACCGCATGAGCAGCGTCGGTCGAGACCTCGATGCGATCAATCAGTTCCGGCCAGTCCTGGCGTATGCCGTCGCGAAGCCGCTCAAGCGCCACCTCGCTGATGTCAACGGCGATCACCCGCTCGATTGGCCGCACCGCGCAAATCGCGGCGATCTGCGTCACGCCCTGCGCTCCCGCGCCAATTACTGCAAGCGTGCGGCTATCCTCACGCGCCAGCAAGTCCGCGGCGGCACCCGACACCGCGCCCGTTCGCAGGGCGGTCAGGTAACTCCCATCCATGATGGCCGCCGGCTGCCCTGTCTCGGTGTCCACCAGCATCACCAGCGCGTGAATTGCCGGTAGGCCGCGGGCAGGGTTGTTGCGGAACACGTTGACCGACTTCAGGCCGAGCGCATCCATCGCCGGCACGAACGCAGGCATGAACAGCGCGTCGGCTTCACGGTCGGGCAAGGGAATAACCGTGCGAAGCGGCGACACCGTGCGTCCGGCGGATAGCTCACCAAACGCCTGTTTCATGAGCGCGATCGCATCGGGCATTGAAACGAGGGCACGTACCTGATTTCTGGTCAGCGCCAGCATGGTGTTTCTCGCTCCCCTCTCGTGTAAACCAGTGCCTGCAGTCTATCCGCTACAAAAGACCGAGAACAACTCGGCGACTTCAGACGTATTGATAAGGGAAACCCGTCGTGTAACGGGTGTTCGGGCGTTCCAGATGCCTGTGCTATACCATCCCCGAGTCTGGCGCCGGGGTGCACGCTGCGACCCGCTGCCCACAAGGAGCCTTTTGCAATGCTGAACCGTGCCGATGAGACGGCGGAAGGCGGAAAGTCCGCAACCCCGCTTCTGGACCTCATTGGATCGCCCGACGATCTCAAGCGCATCCCCATCCAGGACCTCCCGGCAGTCGCCTCAGAAATCCGCCAGGAACTCCTCACCATCGTTACCCAGAACGGTGGGCACCTGGGGGCCTCTCTCGGGGCCGTGGAACTGGCCATCGCCCTGCACTGGGTCTTCTCATCCCCGAGAGACAAGGTAGTCTGGGACGTTGGCCACCAGGCCTATGCGCATAAGCTGCTCACCGGGCGGCGGAGCCGGTTTGGCACCCTGCGACAAGAAGGCGGCATCTCCGGCTTTCTTTCGCGGGACGAAAGCGCGCATGATGCCTTTGGCGCGGGACACGCATCCACCTCCATCTCGGCTGCCCTGGGCATGGCGGTGGCGTTCTCTCAGGGGCCCGATCCCGAACGGCGCGTGGCTGCCGTGATTGGCGACGGGGCATTGACGGGTGGCATGGCGTTTGAGGCGCTCAACAATGCGGGAGCGCTCGAACTGCCATTCCTCGTCATCCTGAACGACAATGAGATGTCGATTGCGCCGAACGTAGGAGCGCTCTCGCACTATCTCGACCGCGTCCGCACGGATCCGCGGTACAACCGGGCCAAGGATGAGATTGCCCGCATCACGGAACGGCTGCCTCAGGGCGACCTCCTGGTTGAACTCGGCAAGCGCTGGAAGGACTCCGTCAAGGAGTTCCTCTACCACTCCATGATTTGGGAAGAACTGGGCTTCACCTACATGGGGCCGATCGACGGCCACGATCTGCGGGCGCTGATCGACGCGTTGCGTCAGGCCAGGATGGTGGACGGCCCCGTGTTCCTGCATGTCGTCACCGAAAAAGGTCGCGGCTTCGCGCCAGCAAAAACCGATCGCGAACGTGGCCACGCGGTCTCCGCCCCAACACCAAAGGGTGCGCCACCCTCCCCGCCGAAGTACCAGGACGTGTTCGCGGAGACGGTCGTCCAACTGGCGAACGACGATCCCCGCGTGGTGGCAATCACGGCGGCCATGCCTACTGGGACATCGCTCGCACGCTTCCAGGCCGTGCATCCAGAGCGATTCTTCGATGTCGGTATCGCCGAGCAGCACGCTGTCACCTTCGCCGCGGGTCTTGCGGCCGAGGGCATGCGGCCGGTCGTCGGGATCTACTCGACCTTTCTCCAGCGGGCGTACGATCAAATCGTGCATGATGTCTGTTTGCAGCGTTTGCCCGTGACCTTCGCTATCGACCGCGCCGGGTTTGCCGGCGATGACGGACGCACCCATCACGGCATCTTCGACATCTCGTACCTGCGCTGCTTGCCGAACATGACCATCATGGCGCCCCGTGACGAAAATGAGCTGCGCCACATGCTCACCACGGCCATCCAGGAGGTCGAGGGGCCAGTGGCCATCCGGTATCCACGTGGTGCGGGTGTTGGTGTCTCGATGGCAGAGCCGCTGCACACCCTCCCGGTCGGCAGGGCGGAAACACTGCGGACCGGCTCCGACGTCGCCATCCTGGCCCTGGGCTCCATGGTGCTGCCCGCGGAGAGAGCGGCTGATCTGCTCCAGGATGAAGGGATTAGCGCCACGGTCGTCAACGCAAGGTTTGTCAAGCCGCTCGACAAACGGTTGATCAAGACGCTGGCCGAATCGGTCGCGGCGTTTGTCACGGTGGAAGAAAACGCGCGCGCAGGCGGGTTCGGCTCTGCCGTTCTGGAAGCCCTGGAAGAGCTCGGAACGCTAGCGTCTGTTCGTGTGCTTGGAGTGCCGGATCGCGTCTTCGAGCAGGCCTCACAGGGCCGCTTACGGGAACTTGCCGGGCTAACGGCGGCTGATATCGCCGCCGCCGCACGCAACGTGCTAACCGGACGGGCCATCGATCCGTCAAATGTGCCAGTCGCCACGGCCCACGGTGTCAGGTAGACTCGGCTGAGATAGGCAATTCGCAGCGCGCCGCCGGGTGCGCACAGCTTCCGGGCGAGGTCATCTGTGACCCTCACGACCTTCTCGCCGCCGGACAAGCCAGCAGCCGTGGCCGACCCGGTACCACACGATGAGAACACTCAGTGGCCTGGCCTTGCCGTGGCCTCCGCGAGTCTCGGCGTGCCGCTGACACCCGGGGTTCAAGAGCAATTGGCGACCTATCTGCGCGTGCTCTCTGAACGCAATGCGCAGTTCAACCTGACGGCCATTCGCGATCCCGAAGCGATGGAGCGCCGCCTTTTCCTCGACGCCATTGCCATGATTCCCACACTGGACCGCCTGGTGACGTCAAGACGCAGTAGCACCCCACGACTCATCGATGTAGGCAGTGGCGCAGGCTTTCCAGGGCTCGTCCTCAAGATCGTGCGTCCGGCACTCCTGGTCACCCTGCTCGATGCAACCGGCAAGAAGGTCCGATTTCTAGATGAGGTGATTGCCGCTACCGCCCTCACCGGCATCGAGGCCCTGCATGGCCGCGCCGAAGACCTTGGCAGAAATCCTGAATATCGAGAGCGTTACAACCTGGCCACCGCCCGCGCAGTCGCCAGCCTGCCAGTGTTGCTGGAACTGACCACGCCCTTTCTCGATGTTGGGGGGAATGCCCTGTTGCCGAAGGGTCGGGACCTGGGCGAAGAGCTCGCACAGGGGAAGAAGGCAGCCCGGCTCCTTGGGTGCAGGATCGAATCGTCTGAGGTGTTGCCCGCAGGGGATACCAGACTCATCATCGTGGAAAAAGTAACGCTGACTCCCGGGAGATATCCCCGTCCGACCGGCATTCCCAACCAGTCGCCCCTGGGGGTACCGGCATGACTGCCCGGCCCAAATGCATCGTGCCGCGTATCTACTACCGCAAAGAGAAGCTGCGCGGAGCATGTTGGGAGTACCAGGTAACAGGTGGCTGGATGGAGGTCGCAACGCCCGACGGCCCCAGGAGCCTGCTTCATCACCGCTTCGATTTCTACCGGGCCCGGGAGGTCGAAGTGCGCACCCCGGCCGGCATCGAGCGCCTGTTCCGCACTGGCGCGGAACAATGGTTTTTCCCGGACCGCTGGTTCTCGCTCTTGCGCTTCACGACAACCGATGATCGCACAGTTGGCTATTACGTCAACTTCTCGCGCCCGCTCGCGGAATTGCGAGAGAACTACTATCGGGACCTCGACCTCGAACTGGACCTCTGGATTGAACCAGATGGTACTGCGACCGAGCTGGATCGCGATGAGTTCGCGGCGGAAGTTGCCGCAGAGCGGCTGACGAACGAATGGGCGGACGCAGTCAATGAAGCGTGTGTCGCCGTGTCCGGTGCGGTCGCCGCCACGCTCTCACGTCTGGGACCGAATATCGAACTCGATCGGGACCCCCAGACCGGCATTCCAGGATTCATTCTTCGCGCTTGAACCACCCGCTTCGCATTGCCATCGTCTACGACCGCGTGTTCCCTGCGTCATACGGCGGCGTTGAGCGCTGGTTCCGCACGCTGGCCGAAGCACTGGCCGCAGCCGGCCATGTGGTCACCTACCTGACGACAGATCACTGGGCCGGCGCGCCGCCACCCTCCCTACGTGACGTCACCATTGTTCCGGTATCTACGTCTGCCGGCATCTACACGGGAACCAGAAGGCGTATCCAGCCAGTGCTCACGTTTGGCGCGGCGATCGCAACGTACCTTGCCCAGCACGGGACATCCTTCGACGTCGTCCACTCCACGGCGGCGACGCCGGTAGCGGCTCACGCCGTGGCCGCGCTCGCCCGGTCCAGGGGTTACGTGCCGGTACTTGACTGGTGGGAGGTTTGGGGAAACGCGGGCTGGCGTTCCTACCTCGGAACTGCGGGTGGTGAATTGGCGGCCCGTCTGGAGCGCAGTCTCGCCCGTTCACCCCATATGCCAGTGGTCTACTCCCAGGAGCATGGCAACCGGCTGGCCGCAATGCGCCGTCGCGATGACGCACTGCACCTGACCGGAATCCTCCCCAGATCCACACTTCCGCATTCGCCGCAGGCCTGGCCCCCGAGGCCATACATCCTGCTCGCCAATCGGCTGATCCCGGAGAAGCAGACTTCCGCGATCCTTGCAGCGCTTCTCCAGGCACAGCGAGCTGTGCCATCTCTTGAAGCGGTCATCGTGGGAAGCGGACCCCTCGATGCAGAACTGCGTGCTGACGTGTCCCGGCTTGGATTGCGTGAGTCGGTATCCATCCGGTCTGACGTAAGCGACGAGGAGCTAGCGATCCTGATGCGCCAGGCGCTCTGCCTGGCTCTGCTCTCCCGGCGCGAGGGCTACGGTCTCGTTGCACTGGAGGCGATGCGCTTCGGCACGCCAGCCCTCATCCTGGACCATCCGAATAGCGCCGCTCGTGAACGGATTGTGCCCGGAGAAAATGGCGCTCTGATTCAGTCTCTCGACCCGGAATCGCTGGCCTCGGCTATTCTCTCCCTGCACGCAGCAGGCATGTCACTTCGGGAGCGCACCCTCGATTGGCGCAGGCGCCACGACCACGCGCTCACCATCGACCGCTCGCTGCCGTACCTGATCTCGCTCTACCAACAGGGCGCAGCCAAAAGGAGAACCAGCGGGTGGCGCAGCGCACGGCCCTGATAACCGGCATCACCGGGCAGGACGGCGGCTACCTCGCGCAATATCTGCATGCCCGAGGCTATCGCGTTGTCGGAGTCACCCGCCGCACCACCGCCACCGCGCGCGACAGGCTCCCTGAGGCCGTTCGCGACCTGGAACTCGTCAGCGCCGATCTCCTGGACCAGTCGTCGCTGTTCACCATCGTCGATCAGGTGCAACCAGACGAAATCTACAACCTGGCCGCACAAACTTTCGTGCCTGCTTCCTGGCAGCAGCCCCTGCTCACCGCAGAAGTCACGGGGTTGGGCCTGACACGCCTCCTGGAAGCGGTGCGCCTTCTCCGGCCTACCGCACGTGTATTCCAGGCGTCGTCTTCGGAAATGTTCGGCCAGGCGACGATTTCACCCCAGAACGAAAAGACGCCATTTCACCCGCGTTCGCCCTACGGCGCCTCCAAGCTCTTTGCGCATTGGATAGCATCGAACTATCGCGAGTGCTACGGACTTTTTGTGGCTTCAGGGATCATGTTCAACCACGAGAGTCCGCGCCGGGGGCCGGAGTTCGTCACGCGCAAGATCTCTGGTGCTGTGGCGCGCATTGCGCACGGCCGGGAGTCCAGGCTCGCACTCGGTAATCTCGATGCGCGTCGCGACTGGGGTTACGCCCCGGATTTCGTACGGGCAATGCACGCCATGCTCCAGACCCCGGAGCCGCATGACCTGGTCATCGCCACGGGCGAGGCACACTCGGTGCGCGAGTTCTGCGCCCTCGCCTTCGCCGAAGTGGGTCTTGAATGGCAGCGCTACGTCACCATCGATCCCGCGCTGTTTCGTCCAGCGGAGGTCGAAGCACTGGTAGGAGATGCCTCCAAAGCCGAAACGATCATTGGCTGGCGTCCAACGCTGCGCTTTGCTGACCTCGTGCGGGTGATGGTCGAGGCGGATTTGCGCCTGCTTTCACCTGAGACTGAGGCACACCTTGAGCTGACCGGAAGTCAGCCACGCCCATCGCGATGATCTCGCCAATTGCGGCTGCTGGCGTCCTCTGACGATGATCTCCGCGGAAGAAGCTGTTCGCGGCGGTCAAGGTCCTGGGCACGCAACTGCCATGCGTGCAGCGCCTGGTGCACCTGGGCCTGCCCTCATCTCCGGGTTGCGGAGATATGGTCCCTATTTCCTGGCAATCCTCTGGCTTGTTGCAGGGTATGTTCACTACGCCCCTGGCACTGCCTACTCCCTGAGCGCAGATCACTATCGAGCCTGGGCATTTCCGGCGTTTCGCTACTCAGACATCATCTGGCTCTACCTCCGGGATCACCTGAGCGCGCGGCCAGTCCCGTATCTCGACTACTCGCTGGAGTACCCCCCGCTCACCGGGCTGCTTTCGTGGCTCCTCAGTTGGCTGCCTGGTCTGCCCGTGTACTTTGCCGGCGCCTACATGGTCCTCGCTGCGAGTGCCTTGCTCACTACCTGGGCCCTTGACCGGCTACCCGGATCCAACCCCTGGCTCTTTGCCGCCTCGCCCGCGCTCTTCTTCTACACCGGCCACCAGTGGGACCTTGCCGCAATCGCAGTCACGGCGATATCGCTCCTCGCGCTGCAAACAGGCCGCAGATCCGCAGGTCTCGTCGGGCTGGCGCTGGGCGTTTCACTCAAACTCTTTCCAATCGTCTTCTTCGTTGCACTGACAGTCGAGTCCCTGCGCGACCGGCGATGGCGCCAGGCGATGCGTGACACGGTCATATTCGTCGTCGTCACTGCGGTCCTTAACGCCCCAGTGGCAGCCGCAAACCGCGAAGGATGGAGTTTCTTCTTTCGCTGGAACCGAGAGCGGCTGGCCGACTCCGGCGTGTGGGTCCTGTGGCGCGACATCGCCACTGCCGACCTGACACGCTGGAGCATGGTAGCAGCGCTGTCTGCTGGGGCCGCCTTGACACTGCTGGCCCTGCGCCAGAAGGGACCGCTGACGATACCGCTGGGTGCGACGTACCTGGCCTGGTGGTTGCTTCTCAACAAGACGTTCACGACCCACCTCATGCTCTGGGCAATCCTGGCCATCGCCCTTGTCTCTGCGCCGATGTGGCTGTGGGTCCTGACGACAGGCATCGATGCCGCCGGCTTCCAGATCGGGAACTACCTCAATCTCTACAACGTCCCCGCGTATCAGCATGCGCCGCTCATCCGGACGGCAGTCGAACATCTCTACGATCCGCTGCAGCTCGCGCGCACGGGAGTGCTCGGCGCCGCCGCGATCTGGTTGGTGCAGCTCCTTCGTGATCCTGACCGACGCGAATGCTTCTCGTCACAGCCATCGTCGCAAGCACGAAACCATCCGGCGCCGCGGTTCCTTCCCTTGGGCGCGCAAACGCTCGACAGGCGAGAACGCTGGAGTGCCGCAGTCACGGCAACACTCGTTTTCACCGCCGCTGCGGTCGTGATGACCTGGCCGTACGTGGCAAATGCCACAAGCGCCACGGCCGTCGGATTTGATCCCTTCCTGCAGATCTGGCTCTCGGAGTGGATTCAACACGCCCTCGCCACGGACCCGCGTGGGCTGTTTGCCGCGAACATGTTCTACCCGTTCTCGCATTCATTGGCCTACACGGACGCCAACGTTCCTGGCGCGCTGTTGGCTCTTCCCATCCGTGCCGTGACGGGTGATCCCATCCTCACCAACAGCATTCTCGTGCTGGCCAGTTTCGTCGCTGCGGCACTCGGAACGTTTCTCCTGGTCCGGTACGTGACCGGGAACCAGGCGGTCAGCTTGGTCGCCGGGCTGGCCTATGCCTTCCTGCCCTACCGCATGATCCATCTCTGGCACCTGAACTGGCTCGAGGGCGCCCTCGTTCCCTGGTTCATCCTCGCCCTCCTCCGCATGATCGATCGCCCAAATACCAGTCGCGCCCTCATTGCAGGGGTCTTGGCGGCGATCATCACCCTCATCAGCTTCTACTTCGCTCCCCAGCTCGCGCTGATTGCGGTCACGGTCAGCGCCAGCGTCTGGGTCTCGCGGCACACCTGGCCCAATCTCCCTTTCTGGCGCGCCTCGGCCATCGCGGGTGCCGTCGCGCTCGCGTTGGCATTCCCGTTTCTCGTTCCGTACATCCAGGTTCATCAGCAACAACGATTGGAACGAACTCTCACCGACGCAGAGCAATACAAGGCCCTTCCGGGGTCCTACGTGCAACTTGCGCCGTGGGACACCCCGAATGCGCTCCAGTCCGCCTTCGGCGTCCGCACCGCGCCCAACCTATCGCTGACCGAAGTTGGACAGGCGCGCCATGCGGACGGGCATCAGCATGCCGAAATCGTGACTGAGGACGCGCTTTACCCGGGCCTGTTGATCATCACGTTTGCCGGAATCGCAGTCGTCTGGGGTCGTCCCCGCTGGCTCGTCCTCGCCATTGCCGCGATAGCCGCCGTCGCTGGCTTGCTCTCGTTCGGGCCGTCCTGGGGTCCGCCCCACGCGGACAATCCACCCCTGCCGTATGCCTGGCTCTTTGAACACGTGACGCTCGTCCGTGCGATGCGTGTTCCTGCGCGGCTGGGCGGACTGGTGGACCTGATGCTCGTCCTGATGGCGGCGCTCGGCATGCAGGCGTCGTGGCATTGCGTCGGCGCGCGGTTCCGCCACGAGAGCCGGACGCTTGCAGGGCTCGCCCTGACCCTGCTGCTTTCGGGTTTCGTGCTGGCTGACCTGTGGACTGGCCCCGTGCCCCTCGAAGGCGTTGATCGTACACCAGTGACCATGAGCGGCGCAGTCTGGCTCGCGTCTCAGCCGCCCGGGCCAGTCATGGAGTTTCCGGCCGAGAGCGTGTTTGCTGATCCGGCCGCCGCGAGTGTCCGCCGTCACAGCGGGGAAGCGTTGTTACGGTCAACGATTCACTGGCTGCCAATGGTCAATGGAAACTCAGGGTTTATCCCGCGTGCCTACAGTGACTTCATCGAGCGCTTCGTTGGCGAACTGCCTCGCCGCGATGGCTCAACAACAGGACCGCTAAGCCACCTCGACGCGAGGTCGGTGCGCCTCCTGCAACAACTGGGCGTTCGCTACGCCGTGTTCAACCTGGACCAGTACGCTGACGAAGACTGGCCGGCCGTCCAGGGCGAACTCGACACGTTGGTGGAAAGCGGTGACCTGGAGTTGGGAGGCATCCACGGGAACCAGCAGATCTACACCGTGACACCGACGCTACCGGCGCCTGCCTCACCTCGCATTTCGCTCTTTGCCCCGACGTTGGTGACGCCTGAAGACGTCTGGTCTCCCTGGATCGGCGTTGAAGCCCCCGAAACACCCACGACGCTGGCGCTCACCATGCCCGCGCAGCTTGCGCTTGACTGGTACGACGACGCCGGCAAACTCCTGCGAACGAGCCATCAGATCGTGCCGCTACCCGCGGTCATGGACGATGCGGCCCTTCTCTGCAGCGTCCGTGAGTGCCTGACATCCCGCCCGTTTGCCGACCTGCGTCTCCTGCCGCACCCTGAACGTCGAGACGCGTGGATCCCTCAGCAGCCAGGCCACTACGTGGTTCGTGCGCGCCTCAGCGGAGACACGCCACTCTCCTGCCAGATCGACCTGGACGTGGTCGACGGAGCGGACGAGGTCACCGCACGCGGCGGCGACGATCCCCATCGCTGGGCAGCGTGTATCGAGGAGTTCGCCTTCCCGGTCAACAATCCCGGGCTCCCGCCCTTCGATCTTGCTGATACTGCGGTAACCCTTGCGGGCAACACCGTGGGCGTTGAGTTCACGGTGACCGCCCGCCACGATGCACCGGTGCGGGCATGGTTCATCCTGTCCCCTCGCGGCCTCCCCGACCCATGGCGCGTCGCGGCGTATCAGTCCCCGATCGAGGAGGAGGTTGTCCGGGCCGGTGGGCCAGAGCGCTTCGAATGGAGCCTTACCCTTCCGGCATCGTTGGCTCCAGGAGCCTATGACTTGACCGTCTGGGTTCACTATCAATCCGGCGGAACATGGCATCACGCGGTGGGCGGACCCGCAACGACAGACGCAGTCATCGTCAATGCCGACGGCACATTGCGGCGAAGTGGCCCAGTCAGGCTCGAAATGCGTGAGGACGCCATCAGCATCCCACGGGATGTGGCCTATGCCCTGCCGATACGGGTCGCGGGCATTCACGACTCACCTACCTGTTGGCTGAGATGGAGCATTCGCCAGGTCAACGGCGATCGAGACAGCGATGGAGTCACTACCTGCGAAGATCCGGTCTTGCGCCTTCCCCTCGGCCTGCCACTCGGGGCATATCGACTCACGGTCGGGGCATCGGTCGGTGATGGTCAGGCAGCCCAGCTCAGCGATGGCGTCACCGCTGAAGTCACCGTGATCGAATCGACGCATGCGCGAGCCAGGTAACGCGCTCTGGTTCCTCAGGCGCAACGTCCAGGCCGTCTCAATCTGGGCTTTGGCGGCCTTGAGCATTGCCTTGTTCATGGCGCTCCTCACCGTTGGTCGATATTGGGTCTTCAGCGACCCATTCCCGCCGGGGCTCGATGGTGCCCAGTGGCTCTCCTACGGGCGTGCGTTTGCTGGGGGCACAGGGCGCAGCGCCGAGAGCACCTATGCACCGCTCGTTCCCATCCTGGCGCATCCTCTCGGCCTCGCCCTGGGGCCAGTTCTCGGCGTGCGCGTACTCGGCACTGTCGTGCTCATCCTCCTGGCGGCTGCGGTCTGGATGGCCGGCATCCACTCGCTTGGGGTCGTCTGGGGGTCACTTACCGCAGCCCTGGTCCTCCCGTGTACGGCGCTGGCCGAGCCATTCTATTACGGCGGTTACCCGCAACAAGCATCGCTGGCATTCGGCGTTTTCGGTCTGGTCATGTTGCTGATCGCGAGCCGGTCAGCCGGGGCGGATGCTCGTTCGAAGGCACTGGCTTTCGCCTCGATCGCGTTTCTCCTCGCGAGCGCCAGTCATCTGCTGTTCGGCCCGCTGCTCCTGGGCTCCGCTTGCCTCTTCTCCGTTGCCGTCAGCCTGGAACGGCCGGATCGTCGGCGATACCTGCTCCGAGCGGCGGCTTGCCTGGCGCCGGCAATCGCTGCAAGTGCACTGATCGCTCGCGCATTTCTTGACCTCGGTTACCGTGCGCCTCTGGCCGTGTCACAGCGTACGCTCGTCGAAGCGTGGGTGTATGCCACCCGGGAATCCCCCGGGCTGTGGGCGGTCATGGCGATCGCCGGGCTCGCAGCAGCCTTGGCTGCCGTGGTGAGCAACATCTCACGCATTCACTCGCACGCGCCGCCACACAGAATCCCCGAAGCGGTCACCCTGGGCATCGCGGTCGCGGCGCCAGGCGGATTGCTGATGCTGGCGACGGGTCAACCCCGGCTCGCGCCACCAGTACTGCTCGGCGGAGCTGTGCTCTTTGCCTACGCCTGCCGTCAACTTTCGCGCACGTGGGCGAGATTGGCGCCGGTCGTCTTGACAGTCTGGTGCGTCCTAGTTTTCTGGTTGGCCGGGGCAACCAGCGGTTTCGCACGCGAGTTTGCCGGCTATTATCAAGTCTTCGATGCGTCACTGATCGCGGCAACGCGCTGTATCCCAACCGCTTCTTCCGGGTCGATTGCCGTGGCGGCAGACCGGCGAGGATGGCCAATTGGCTGGTGGGTTGAAGCCCTCCAGGAACGACCGGTCTTCACCGGCAGCAACCCACAGTGGTTAGCGTTTCCGGAAGAGCAGTCTCGTGCCTCCTCCACAGCAGCGCTCTTCGCCTCCACGGATGCCCACGCGCTGCGATCGCGCGCGGCCACCATGGGCGTGGAGTACCTCGTGATGCGTAAATGGGATTGGATTGGATGGGAACGCTGGACAGACGATGCGGCCTTCGCACCCGCAATCATTTACGATGACACGGAAACGATTGTCCTGGCACTCATCCCGGTCAGTCCATGAGTTGAACGCGGAGCGCTCCGGTATGCTGTACACGCCCGTCACGACTCACGGCGCAATCCTGTGACAGGAAGAGGCCGGGTTCGCGCCCGGCTGATGGTGCTCGTGACCATGGTGTTCCTGGGACTCGGCTCAAGTCGGGCGATTGCGCAGTACGAGCCAAGCCTGCCTCCGGGCATCCTGAGCATCGAGGTCGATGGTCAGCCGATCGATTCCATGACCAGCCCCGTGACGAACTCCTCCACTCCTGAAATCTCCGGTCGCGCCGACAACTCCCTGGCAAGCCTCGAGTTGGCAATAGCAAGTAGCGACATCGTCCGATTTCCGGCAACAATCGGGGGATCGGGCCGCTTTCGGGCCGTTCCGCCCAATGAACTTCCCGATGCCATCTATTCGCTATATGCCAATGATGTGCTGGTCGGGTCGTTCTCCATCGTCGGCGGCACGCCTGGACCGCGTTCACCCGGCGCGCTGCTCGATATCGCCCGGGTCGTGCCCTACCCGGTCGATGCCGCCGAGTCTCTCCCCACGCTTGCCTTCCTGGATGGCCGTTTCTACAACCTGACGGAGGAAGCCGCACGCACGGCAGCCCGCAATCCCGCGGGGCCAGCCGCGCGCGACCTCGAACGACAGCTCGCCATGGCCGGATGGCTTCAACGCTACGAGAACCGCCTGGCCGTCCCGAGCGCGGATAACCCTCGCGCCTTTGATCTTCAAGTGTCATCGTTCGTCGTTGAATACGCTTCGGGTGCAGATGCCCGTGCCGCGTTCGATTCGCTTGACAGCCCAAATGCAGTGGACTTTCCCACCGTTGGTGATGAATCGCAACTCGTGCTCTTGTCTGGCGTTACGCCGGATACGGGAGCAGCGTATCAAGCGGCGCGCCTGGCTCTCCGCGTCGGCCCGCTGCTCGTCGTGATCGTCTACGCCGACCTCCGCAATCAGCCACCCGATCTCACCCTGCTGGCGTCGGTCAGCCAGAGCGTCGCCGACCGGGGACGCGTGGTAGCCGACCGGCAAGTCATTTCGCTCGGCAGCATGGCACTTCGTCTCGACCTCGAAGAGGCGGAACCCGGGGTCGCCATGCGGGCGTTGTACGAAATCCGGGCCGGCGCCCTGACCGCGGTCTTCGGAGAGCCGGAGGATGCGCGGGCCAACCGTGCCGCATTACTGGCCGGGACCACCGATGCCTTCACCTCGACCACCGAAGGCAGCTTCTCGCGTACCGGATCGAACCGTGGCGAACGCCAATCGGCAAGCGCTCCGCCCGACGGTACGCAGCCTGACGCTGCCGCTTCACCAGTCCCGGAACTGCCGCCAGCCTCGGTCAGCTTCGGGAGCTCGCTCTATGCGTTCACGTCTGAGGCTGATGCCGATGCCTGGATGGCCAGTCAGGAGAACGCGATAGTCACCACACCGGACACAGCAACGACCTTCGAGCGAGTGAGTGACGCGCCCGCCCTCGCCGACGCCGCGGCCGTTTTCGCCATCACCACACTCACAGAAGACGGCCCGGAGCTTTCCGGATATCGCTTCTATGCGCGATCCGGCACGATCGTGGCCGTGGTCGATATCCAGAGTGCGCCAGCAGTCTCCCTGCGTGGCGCGGTCGGGGTGGTCGAGGAACAGTTGGCATGTATTGAGGCACAGGGCTGCGCCGGGAACCTTTCGCTCCCTGGCAGCATCGTTGGCGCGAGAGACAGGCCAGCGGGATGAGCCTTGCGATCCGGGTTCCCGGTTAGATATCCTCGGGGCGGATGCCAGCCGGCCGGCGTGCGATCCCGATCGAGCGGTCATATCGCAGACGCCGATCCGGGTCGGCCAGGATATCCTTAGCTTCCAGAATCTCTCTCATGCGCGACGCAGCGTCTGGCTCGGTTGAGGTGTCCGGGTGGTACTTGCGAGCCAACCTGCGGAAGGCCGCGTCAATCACCTCCGGATCTGCAGCCGGGTCAACTTGCAGCACCTGGTAGTAGGTTCGCTTCGAGTCCGTGCCGGACGTCGCATTGAGCGCCATTCCCATTGTCTTGAGGCGAGTTAGCAGCTCCTCCTCAGACAGAAGCTGCTCCATGAACTGCTGGCGCATCTCGGCAGGAACCGCAAATCGCTGCAGGCACGAACGGCATTCCAGCACCAACTGGTCCCGAAACGAGACGGTGGGAATGCTGTAAAGCGTCACCTTCCGCTTGGCATCGAACGCCGCGAAAGGGCCGGTGGCGCGGCAGCGCTGGCAGGTGAGGACCATGAAGCCACGCGGCTCCAGGTAGTCCTTGGCGCCGATGCCATAGAGAAGTGGTAGCACCATGATTGCGTCAGTCGTTCCCTGGTTGCTGGTGAATCTGGTGTAGACCCTTGATGATACCCCTTCAGGGTCGCTGATGAACCAGTTTCACGACCCTGGCCAGGAGCGATGGGTCGGTTTCCGGGAGGATGCCGTGGCCCAGGTTGAAAATGTGGCCCGGCCTATCTGCTGCTTGGCGCAGAATCGCATTTACGGCACGTTCGATAACCGGCCACGGCGCAAGCATGAGCGCCGGATCCAGGTTGCCCTGGATCGCGACCCGCTCCGGGAGGCGAGTTCTCGCCGACGACAGGCTGGTACGCCAATCTATGCTGACTGCCTGGCATCCACTTCGCCCGATGTCATGAAGCAACGTGTCGGTCCCCGTCGAGAAGTGGATGGCTGGTAGCTGCGGGCTTACAGCGCTGAAGATCTGCTCGGTATATGGCAACACAGCGTGCCGAAACGTCTCCTGATCCAGCAAACCAAGCCACGAATCGAAGAGTTGCACCGCATCCGCGCCGGCGCGCGCCTGGGCCAGCAGATAGTCAGTCGTGACCGCGGTCAGCCGCTCCATGAGTGCGTGCCACAGGTCAGGCTGGCCGTACAGCATAGCCTTGGCACGCGGAAACTCACGCGATGGCTTTCCCTCGATCAGGTAGCAGGCCAACGTGAACGGTGCGCCCGCGAAACCCAGCAGCGCCGCCCGCTCCCCAAGGAGTTCGCGCAGAATCCGCAGCGCTTGCACGACGTACGGCGTGCCCTCCACGGCTGAGCGAAGCTCCAGGCGGGCAATGTCCTCCCTGGTGCGGATCGGCGCCGGAATAACCGGCCCAATGCCCGGCCGAATCTCGAACGGCACGCCGAGGCTGGCCAGCGGCAGCATGATGTCGGCAAACAGGACAGCAGCATCGACGCCCAGGAGATCGACGGGCAGCAGCGTGGCTTCTGCCGCAAGCTCCGGCGTCGTCGCCATCTCCATGAACGAGTGTTGTTGCCGCATCGCTCGGTACGCAGGCAGACAACGCCCAGCCTGCCGCATGAACCAGACTGGCGTGCAGTCGACTGGCTGACAAGATGCCGCTGCCAGGAATCGAGCACGCGGCGTCATCTCGGGGATGGAGGTCGCTTCAGGGCGCCCCTGGGGAACTACGCTCCCCATTCGCTGCGCACGTCGATGCTGCGTACTGCGGCGTCGTGACCTTCCCGCAGCCAGCGTACCGCGTCCTTGGCGTGGTACGTGATGATGCGGTCGGCGCCGGCGCGCTTGATCGAAGTCAAGGTCTCAAGCGCAACGCGCCGCTCGTCGAGCCAGCCCAACTGAGCGGCAGCCTTGATCATCGCGTACTCCCCGGACACGTTGTAAGCAAAGATGGGAGCCTCAAACGTGTCCCGGGCCATGCGAATCACATCGAGGTAGGCCAAAGCCGGCTTGACGATGACCATGTCAGCCCCTTCGTCCAGGTCGATGGCGATCTCGCGCATCGCCTCCCGGGCGTTGGCGGGATCCATCTGGTGCGAGCGGCGGTCTCCGAACGCTGGCATGCTGCCTGCTGCCTCCCGGAACGGTCCGTAAAACGCGGAGGCATACTTGACGGCGTACGACATGATCGGCAGGTTCACGTAGCCTGCGCTGTCCAGCGCCGCGCGGATCGCCTGCACCCGGCCATCCATCATGTCTGATGGCGCAACGACATCAGCGCCGGCCTCAGCCTGGCTGAGGGCAACCCGGACCAACAACTCCACGGAGCGGTCGTTGTCGACGTTGCAGCCGTCGAGAATGCCGCAGTGACCGTGGTCGGTGTATTCGCAAGCGCAGACGTCGCCAATCACGACGATGTCCGGCGTCTCTCGCTTGATCAGCCGCATGGCCTGCTGCACGATCCCTTCTGGATCGAACGCTCCACTGGCCAGACTGTCTTTTTCTTCAGGAATGCCAAAAAGCAGCACCCCGCCGATCCCCAACTCTGCCAGTTCATCCAGCTCGCGCGGAAGCTGATCGATCGAGAGCTGATACTGGCCAGGCATCGACACAATCTCGCGCCGGACACCAAAACCATGTGAAACAAAGAGCGGCAACACAAAGTCGTTTGGCATGAGGCGCGTTTCTCGCACCAGCGAGCGCAGCGACTCCGAGCCGCGCAAACGGCGTGTTCGGCGCACTCCAGCCATCTGGGCGGCCCCAAGGCCACTAGTGGATACGCTCATCGACCGGCGATCCTTTCACTCACGAGAGATTGATCATGGAAGTGGGCCATGGGAGCCAGCAAAGAGGTCTGGCTGTTCCAGAACTCGGCGAGGCCATCGACCATGGCTGGCGCTCCCGGGTCCTGGCTGACCACCGCAACCGGCAACCCTGCCTCGCGCACCGCCGCCGCCGTCACCGGCCCGGCACACACAGCCGGAAGCTGCTCAATCAGAGACCGCTCGCGGCCAAGCATCGCCTGCAATGCGGACACGCTGCTGGGCGACGCGAAGACGATCGCATCCACGCTTCCTGCACGCAGCCGAGCCATCACCTCAGGGGCAATCTCCGTCTCGGGCACGGTGCTGTAAGCATCGACAGCCGTGACATCTATTCCCGCAGCTCGCAGGGTAGAAGCCAGGACCTCGCGGGCAATCGCTGACCGTGGGTAAAGCACACGCTCACCCACCTGTAGCCGGGGAACCAGCGTCGCCGCGAGTCCCTCGGCCGTGGGGGCCTCCGCGACGACGGCAACGTCCAGGCCAAGATCCCGCGCGGCTCTCGCGGTTGCTTCACCAACAGCCGCCGCGCGGATAGCGCGCAAGCATTCGTCGCGCGCGCCAAGCTCTGTCGCGGTGTTCACCACGGCCTCGACGGCATTCGAACTCGTGAAGATGACCCAGGTGAATGCCCCCGTCGCCAGGGCGCGGAGGGCCGCGTCCAGAGGCGCGCGGTCGGGCGGCGGCTCGATACGGATCGTCGGCAGGGCCACCGGCGTCGCACCCCGCTCGGAGAGCAACTGGATCAACTCGTGCGCCTGCAGTTTGGGGCGCGTCACCAGGACAGTGGCGCCCGCAAGGTCCTGGCGAGGAAGTGAGACACCCGGCCACCGGGTTCGGAGTCCTGCATCAACCTCGGCCTGCATCTCACGTGCGACGGCAGCCGCATGCTCGGCAGCGCGCCCGGCGTCGAGCGCCACCTGCCGCCGCGCGATGCAACCGCCCTGCTCGCGTTCAAGGAAAGCCACGAGCGTCAGGCCGTGCGATCCCTGCTGAACGTGCGCGCCAACTGGCATCGTGCATCCCGCGCCAATGGCGGCCAGAAATGCCCGCTCCACCTGAACGGCGACAGAGACCCCGGCATCATCGAGACCGGCAAATATGCCACGAGCTGTCGATTGAGCCGCTGTCTGAATCGCCAGCGCACCCTGGCCCGGCGCCGGTACCAGCACATCGATCGGGAAGTACTCGGTGGCCCTGGAACTCCAACCCATTCGCGAGAGTCCGGCCGCTGCCAGGACGATCGCATCGTAGTCCGGCTGCATGGCCTTGCGGAGGCGTGTATCGATGTTGCCGCGTAAGCTGACGATTTGCGCATCGGGCCGGAGCTGGCGAATTTGCGCCTCTCGACGTCGCGATGATGTGCCGATGACTGGCCGCGCGGGTAACGCCGCCAGTGGCACACCGTGGCGCGACACCAGCACGTCGCGCGGATCCTCACGCTCGGGAAAGGCGACAATCGGCAGTTCGCAGGAAATACCTGACGGGAGGTCCTTCGCGGAATGCACCGCAGCGTCGATATGGCCGTGCGCCAATTCCCGCTCCAGCGCGTTCGTGAACACTCCACGTCCACCTATCTCGGTGAGCGGGGTGACCTTGTCGATGTCGCCTTGCGTGGCAACGACGACGGTCTCGGTTATGACATCAGGCGAACACGCTGCCAGGCGCAACGTCACTGACGCAACCTGCGCCAGGGCAAGGTCGCTCCCGCGCGTGCCGATTTTGATCCGTGGTCGTAACTCGTCGTCGCGAGGCGTCATTCGTCAGAAGGTCCGGAAAGAGCGGTACGTCGCGTCACCGGTACGATCCCGCTGGAGTCCACTTCGTCCATGCAACGTCTGACGCCTCAAAACCTGTGTGAATCTCGCTAATCTGTGCAAATCTCGCACATTGTTCGATTTTAGGTAACGCTCGTAGAAGGTGTCAAGCCGCTGTTGTGCCAATCACCTGACAAACGAACGAGGCCCGGCAGGTGCCGGGCCTCGTTCATTCGGGATGTTGCGACGAAACGCCTAGGCCTTCAGGCGCCGCCGCCAGCTCACCGACCCCAAGGCGGCCGAAAGCGCGCCGGCCGCGAACGCGGCGAGTGGCAGCGATTCTTCGATGCCGGCACCAGTGTTTGGCAACTGGATCGGAAGATTGCCGGTACTCTCAGGAGCGGGCTGCACCTCCGCAGCCATTTCGACCGGCGCCGTCACCGGTTCGGTCCAGTCGGTGCCGTCCTCCGCGTACGCGTCGTAGGTTCCCGTGTCGTCGGGCACCCACTCACCGCCGTCGGGCGCGACCTCGGCGACCTCGTCGCTCGTGCGGTCGGACCGGTCCTTCCGATCGCGGGTCCGCTCCTCGCGGTTGAGCGTTCGCACCTCATTGTTCGCGCCTGCGCCATTGTTCGACGCGGAATTGCCATCAGCCCGCGAAATGTTCACGTTGTCAGCCCCAGCCGCACTGTGGCTGCTGTCGACGCCGTTGTTCTGGATCACGATGCCTTCCTGGGCGGACGCGGTCAGCCCGGCGCCTCCGAGAAGCGCGCCCGCCAACGCAGCGGTGACAAGAATCTTGCGCACGGGAGCCTTCCCTTCTCACTGGTGCGACGGACGGTTCGTGTCAGGAACGTCTCCGCTTCCCGCAGCGTTGCGCCGTCCAGGCCTGCTACAAGGATGAACGTTTCGTGCGGCGTCCCGGATTTGTCGCACCTTGTCTACTGCGCAACGTCAGGACCGAAGATAGCGGTCACGGAGCCCTCGCCCCATGTTGGGCGACAGCGCCAGCCAGTCCGCGCCCGCGCAGGGGACACCGTGAAACGGTCACCGCTGGCTGAACGTTCACCGAGTAGAATTGCGAAAGGGAAACCCGCCAGCGCCAGGACAACGAGGATGCCAGGCGGCTCCCGGGGGAAGGGACATGACCCAACAAGAACCTGACGCATCTTCCGCCGGTTGGCGGGGGACGCCGGCGCTCCGGCGCGTCGCGAATCTCGCTGCCCACCTGGTGGGAGGTGTGGGATTGGCCTTCGGGGCTGCCGACACGCTGGCGAAACGCCGCAAGAAGAATGCTGACGGGTTGTCGGAGAGCGAACGCAACGCGCAGCGGGAGGAACGGCGTCACGCAGGCCGTACCGATCGTGACGATGACGGTCAGGCAGAGAAGCGGCAAGCACGCCAGGAACGTCGTGAGGCTCGCGAGGAAGACCACGACCGGGACCATCACAGCCGCAGCAGATCTGTAGATCAGGATCAACGCGCGAACAACAACAATAACAATAACAATAACAATAACAATAACAGCAACAATAGCAACTCGGACAACAACAACTCGAACGACAATAGTGACGACGGCGGTGGCAATGGCAGTGGCAATGCGGGGAGTGGATTCTTCGACAGCCCGCTCGCCAGCAAGGCCCGGCGACGCGCCAAGGATTTCGACAATGGCCGAAATCAGGACGACAATCCCAAAGACGACCATCTGACGGCGCATACGGACGACGACGGGCACCATTTCGAAACGAACTCGATTTCATTTACCAATGGGCCTGACGGCCTCGAGGTCATCACCCGAAACATCGACTACTCCGCACCCCCCACCCCGACGCCGACGCCTTTTCCCACGCTCACCTTGCCCGAGCGTGACCGGTTGGATGTGTTTGGTGATCGGGTCATCGCTGCGCCGACGGCCGTGCCGTCCGACAACGGGGCATCGAACGGAGCGGCCCCACCGCCCTCAGGCGACACCGGCAGCAACGTGTCCACTGGTTCACGCCCGACTCCGACTCCGCCTGGGGGCGATACCAGTGGTGGAGACAACACGTCTGATTTCCTGAGCTAGAGCTTATGCGCGGAAAAATCCGCGCCGGAGATGGAACGGTCGCCAATGCCAGTTGTCAGCGCTGAACAGTTGCGTGAGCTTTCGTGCGCCCTGCTCGTTTCCTGTGGCACACCTACGGCCCAAGCCAATATCGTCGCCGATGGGTTGATCAATGCCAATCTTGCCGGCCACGATTCGCACGGTGTCCTGAGGCTGCCAGGATATCTGTCTGGCGTGGAGCAACAGCACGTTTTCCCGGCAAACCTTCCGTGTGTCGCCTCGCGCTCAGGTGCCACTGCCATCATTGACGCCAATCATGGTTGGGGACAACCGGCCATGTGGCTGGCAACAGAGACGGTCCACGACCTGGCCAGGGATTTCGGAGTTGCGACGGCGGTGGTTCACAACTCTTATCACATCGGCCGCGTGGCGCCCTATGTCGAATGGTTGGCGGAGCGGGGAATTGTTGCCATTGCCATGGCCAACGCCGCACCGGCGGTTGCGCCGTTCGGGGGCAGCCAGCGCGTGCTGGGCACAAACCCGATTGCCTGGGCAGTTCCCCGCGATGAGGACAAGCAGCCCGTCTCGTTCGATGTCGCGACCGCCGGGGTGGCGGAGGGGAAACTGCGGGTTGCCCGCGCCAAGGGCTTACCGGTGCCTGAAGGCAACCTGGTGGATCGCGAGGGCCGCCCAACCACCGATCCACACGACTTTTACGCCGGCGGGGCGCTCCTGCCATTTGGCGGGCACAAGGGCAGCGGCTTCAGCTTGCTGGCGCAGTTTCTCGGGCGCGGCCTGGCAGGCCTGGACCCATCCGCATACAACGGCCCACGAGGGGTAAATGGGCCGGTCATCATCGCCATCGACGTGGCTCGCTTCACCGCTCCGCATGTGTTTCGTGCCGAGATCGAGGCGCAGTGCGGCGTCGTCACCGCTTGCACACCGAGAGATGGTGTTGCCGCGGTCCAACTCCCGGGCGAGCCCGAACTCGCAACCCGTGCGGAACGCCTGCGTGATGGTGTCCCGGTGCCGGACGCGACCTGGCAGGAACTACGCGATCTTGCGGCAACACAGCGGGTTGCGTTCCCGGAAATCGGTTCGCTCGCCGCGTTACCACCACAGTAGGCGCGGCGCGGCGGCCTCGCTGGGCAGCCAGGTGTGCCTCTGAGGTGGCGGCAATGAACCATCATGCTGAATACTCAGTGGGTCGTCCGCTCGCCTCGACAGTAACCCACCGCTGGGCATTCAGGAGTCAACATGAGCGAACCACAGTCCCGCAAAGACGACGATTCCGCCCCATCCAAGACCGGTCAACCGTCGAAGAAGGCCGCGAAACCACCGAAGCCGCGAAAGGTGGAAAAACGGCAAAAGGGGCGCAAGGGATAGCCGTCCTGACTTCCCGCTTGACCCGAACAGCCCCGCGCCATGCTACTGACGCGAGGAACGATTCCCGGTGGCGTTCGCCATCGGCCGGAGGAAACGTGTTTGCCAGCGGTGGCCCCCCAGGGACTCGAACCCTGAACCATTGGATTAAAAGTCCACTGCTCTGCCATTGAGCTAGAGGGCCGCGCACACGGTATTCTCGCCGATGACGCCGAATTTGTGCAGGTTCCCCGGGATTGGAATTGCATTGCAGACCGGCAACGCGCAGCGGGTAAGGACCCGCGCGATCCAGGGTCTTGTGCTGGCGGCCGCAATTGCCGCCAGCGCCATGAAGGTGCGCGCGCTATCGACGTCTGGCGCGGTCGCCACCATGCTGATCGGCGCGGCTGTACATGCTGGCATGGGCGCTCGGGGCAGCGTCGCAATGGTCTCTTACTTCGCCAGTGCGACCGCTCTGGGCCGGCTGCCCAGATCCCACTCGTCAGAGCAGCGACGTGGCAATCGGCGCGACGCGGTGCAGGTTCTGGCGAACGGTGGACCGCCGGCACTCTTTTCGCTCCTGCATGCGCGCGCAGCGGCTCCAGCGAAAGAACGCGCAGCAGTGGCGTTCTACGGCAGCCTCGCGGCTGCGGCGGCGGATACCTGGGCCACGGAAGTCGGGACGCGCTTTGGCGGGCAGCCACGCAGCCTTGCAACCGGGAAGTCGGCCGCGCCCGGTGACTCCGGAGCCATCACCATCGCAGGGCTCGCGGCGTCGGTGGTCGCTTCATCCGCGATGGCTCAGGCATCCCGGGCGGGGGGAGCTCGTCACTGCGAGCGAATTGTGAGCTGCGCGGCAGGCGGGCTGGCCGGGTCTCTCGCGGACAGCGTGCTGGGCGCATTCATGCAAGAGCACCGCCGGTGCGAGTTATGCGGAGCACGCACGGAGATGATGGTTCACTCGTGTGGCCACCACTCACGCTATCTATCAGGAATTCGCGGGGTAAACAACGACGTCGTGAATGTGCTCGGTGTTACAGTGGGCGGACTGGCCGCTGCCGCCCTGTTCGCGGCCCTGCCACATTTGACAGGTCGCAATGGATCGCGAGTAGAGTTCGCGACGACAATGACCAACTCACGGAGCGCCAAGCGTGCCTGGCAAGCGTGAGTTCCCGAGCCTGACGGCGCAGCCCGCCACGCGCCTTACGCCGCAAGTGTGCCGGGAGGGGCTGGATGATCCACTTCTCACGTCGAGCCTTCGCGCTTTGCGCAATGTCTGCGCTCCTTCAACCGGCAGCCGCATTCGCTCAGGACGCCCCCGGGACGCCGACTCCACCCAAGATTCCCCCACCCCCCGAAGTTGCCCAACCGTCCTACAGCGTTCTGCGCATTGACGACAACGGCATCGGGCGTGCGTATCGTGTTTGGGAAGAGTGGGTGCCGCAGATCGTCGCGACCCCCGACGGCGGTGCATGGGTTTTCTTCACCGCCCAGGCCCGGTCAGACGAGGGGTATGGGCCGCGCCGACTCTACGCAACGCGCTTCAATCCGGACCTGGAGACCTGGGAATCAGCGAAGCCCCTGGGCAACGAGGCCACGCAATTCAGTGCCACCGCCGGTGTCGACAGTAGCGGCATGGTTCACGTGGTTTACTCGGAACGTGCGCTGAGTGGCGACGATACCTGGAGCAAACTGGTTTACCAACACCTGGATGACGGTGTGTGGAGCGAACCGGCACTGATCGCCCCAAACGAGAACGCCGGGCACCAGATGCTGGCGACGCTCGCCATTGACCAGGCAGACGGGTTGCACGTCATCTGGCGCGACCAGCGTTTTGTTGATGCCGACCTCCGCAACACGCTGCCCGTTTACGCAGACCTGCTATCGAGCGATCTTACTGCCGATGGCTGGAGCGAGCCTAGCCCGGTGAGCGTACGCGAAGCGCCGGATCTCAATCCGGCATGGCCACGTCTGGTCGCCGACAAGGATCGCCTCGTGGCGATCTGGTCGCTCTACCAGGGCACAACCCCTGACGAGATGAAGAGCGCTGCCAGCGTCCAGTGGAGCGTGCGCGACCTGACGCCAGGCGGAACCTGGAGCCAGCCTGAGACACTCTTCGTCCGGGAGTCAGGCGACGCCGGTGGCCGGTTGATCGACATGGCCGCCGACCCCCGAGGTGGAGTGGCAGCGATCTTCGGGCTCTTCAACCGAGGGGTAAACGACCTTTACGTGCAGCGGTTGGAACCAGGTTCAACCGCCTGGACAGAACCGCGGCTCGTTGCCAGCGGAGATTTCGGCTTCCTCCCGACTACAGCCATCGCCCGTGACGGCACCATGTTTGTGGTCTTCAATAACGGCCGCAACCGCGATGTTGATATTGGCGGACTCCAGATCGCCCCCGATGGCACGACCGCAGGCCCGGTGACGCTGACTCCCGGCGAGGGCGGTGTGACGGCACGCGCCAACATCTCGCTTGATAGCAATGGCGTGCCCTGGATTGTCTACATGCAACAGCCGGTTGGCGCGACCAATGTCGCGGAGATCCAGACCGCGCGAGCCCCGAACTTCACGCCGCCCAAGTAGGAGCTCAGGCGTTTGGCGTCAGGATGCTTTCGCCTGGGCCACTCGCGCCGCTTCCAGCATCAGGTCTACCGGGGCGTTCTCCCCGGTGAAAAGCGTAAACGCACGCGCTCCCTGGTGCACCAGCATCGCCAGCCCGTCTGCTGCCCGCAACCCGCGCCTGGCAGCAGCCTGCAGGAGTTCGGTTTCGCGATAAGTCATGTCGAAGACCACAGCCGAGGCAGGCAGGAGATCCAGCCAGTGGTCGGCGAGCGGTGTTTCGCCCGGCTTCCATCCGAGTGACGTGGCGTTGACGAGGACGTCGGCCTGTGGCAAGTGCGCCCGCAGCCACACCTCGTCCGGAGCAGCGATTTCGACTGGCGCGGGCGCGAGGTCGGTCATGAGGCGCGCCGCGCGGTCCTGGTTTCGGTTCACCACCCAAATGCGGCGGGCGTTCATCGCCTCCAGCGCCAGCACAGCGGCCCGGGCTGCGCCTCCAGCGCCCAGAATGACCGCGGTATTGACTGGGCGTTCGCCCAGTGCCTGCGTCAGCGCCGTCTGAAACCCATAAATGTCCGTGTTGTCGCCGTAAAGCCGGCCTGCGCGATTGACGATGGTATTCACCGCGCCCGCCCGCTGTGCGGAACTCGAGACCTCGTCCACGAGCGCCATGACCGTGAGCTTGTGAGGCACCGTGACACTGGCGCCGAGCACATCTGGTGCACGGAGGGATTCCACACGCGCTGGCACGTCCGCGGCCAGGGTATGCCAGCGCTCGAAGGTCGCCGGGATGCCAACACTGTCGAGCGCCGGTTGATGAAGGGCTGGCGACAGCGAGTGCGCGACCGGGTCTCCGATAACGCCCAGGCGATAGGTCGTGATCGTCTCCGCTGACATGCTACTGCCCACCATCCGGGTTGTTGAGATACCGGTCGACGTTTGCCTGTTGCTCTTCTGCAGTCACGGCAAAGGCATGTTCGCCACTATCGCCCTTGGCCACGAAGTACATGTACGGGGTGTCGTTCGGGAAGAGCACCGCCTGAATCGAAGCGAAGCCCGGATTGGCGATGGGCCCGGGCGGGAGGCCATCGTTCTGGTACGTGTTGTACGGGCTCTCGACAAAAAGATCGTCGCCGGTGAGCTTCGGCCACCAGTCCTGGGGCGTCCCCAGGACGTACTGCACCGTCGGATCGGCGTCCAGCCGCCAACCCTGCTCCCAGCGACTGAGGTAGACATCGGCAATCGTCGGGCGTTCCTCCGGCAATTGCGCTTCACGCTCAACCAGCGACGCCACCGTCAGAACCTGCTCAATGGTCAGGCCCATTTCGTCCGTGCGCTGGCGCATTTCTGGCGTGTACTTGTTTCCGAAGTTCGTCAGCATGGTGGCCACGTTCGCGGTTGGGTTCGTACCACTGAAGCGGTAGGTGTCCGGGAACAGATACCCTTCAAGGGATTCGTCGGCAGGAAGGTCCGCGAGAAAATCAAACTGCGAGCGGTCGATGTCTCGCACCGCCTGCATGAACGCCTCGGCGCCGCCCTCGCCCCCCAGACGCGCATACTCCTCGGCGATCTGTTCCGTGCGCCACCCTTCGGGAATGGTGATGTCAAAGGATTCGGGTGCGTTTGATGGCGCCTCGGCCACTTCCTCAGGGGGCGCGGCCCCGGTAATGCTGTCCACGATCTGGGGCACGCTCATGCCCTTGCGCAGGGTGTACGTGCCCGGAACAAGGGCGCCGCCCGACAGGCGCAACTGCCCCTGGAAAAGCATTTTGGACTTGATAAGACCCTCGGATTCCAGTTCGTCAGCGACCTCGGCGTCGGTCTGCCCCTCGAAGACAGAGACCATGACTGGCGAGCCGGCGTCGCTCGGGCGCGCGGCATCGGTCGCATAGCGGAACGCCCACACGCCTGCGCCGGCGACCATCAAGGTGAGCGCCGCAATGGTGATGATCTTCAAAGACTGCGTCAATAACCGAACCACGCGGGAGCACCCCTCCTGATGCAATCCGAAGGCACGCGAAATTACCGTGTGCTCCGGCTCTCAATGTCGCCATAATAGGAGGCATGGCAGGGACCAACAACCAACCGGCAACAGCGGGTTTTTCCAACACCTCACCGATAGAACGTCTCAACGTCATTGTGGTTGCAGGCCCAACCGCTGTCGGCAAGACCTCCCTCAGCATCGAGCTGGCACAACACTTTGGCGGAGAGATCATCAACGCCGACTCTCGCTACCTGTACCGGGGCTTTGATATCGGTGTTGACAAACCTACGCTCGCCGAACGCCAGGGGATTCCTCACCACCTGATAGATGTGCTACCTCCCACTGGCGACATGAGCCTGGCACGCTACCAGGACCTGGCCAACGCCGCGATCAGGGACGTCGCAGCGCGCCGCCGGGTTCCCATTCTGACGGGCGGCACTCCGCTCTACATCAACGCCGTGGTCGAGGGATGGCAGATCCCCCGTGTGCCGCCGGACCCGGATTTCCGTGCTCGTCTCGAGGCCGAGGCCGAGCATGATGGCGGGGCTTCGCTGGTGCGGCACCTGCGCGAGGTGGATCCGCGAAGCGCCGACCGATGTAGCGGCAATATCCGCCGCGTCATTCGCGCTCTGGAAGTCCACGCAGCAACAGGCATACCAATGTCTGCTCAGGAAGGCAAAGGGCCGCGCCCCTACGAAACACTCGAAATTGGCCTGTTCCGCCCTCGAGATCAACTGTTCCAGATCATCGACGGCCGCATTGACGCGCAAATCGGGCGCGGGCTCGTCCAGGAGGTGGTGAGCCTGTTGGCAGCCGGCGTTCCCACGAGTGCGCCAGCCATGTCCAGTATCGGGTACCGGCAGCTCCTGCCCTACCTCGATGGCGCCATCACCCTCGAACACGCCATCGACCGCATTCGCTCTGACACCCACCGGTATGTACGCCACCAGGAAACCTGGCTGCGCAAGAATCCCCGGCTCGTCAGGGTCGACGTCTCCGCGGACGACTGGAAAGCCAATATCCTGGCAGCAAGTGCCGCGTTCCTGCACGGCAAGAATCAGGAATAGCCGGTTCTATACTTGGGCAGTTGCCAGACAGGCACGGAGCCGGCGCGGCTGTTGCCAGTGGCGAAAGGAAGACCGTTGGACCGGCAGGCATACGTCGAAAACATCGTCGATCACTTTGAACATCCCCGCAACAAGGGCCGCATGGAGCATGCTGATGTCCAGCTCGGCGGCGGCAATCCCGGCTGCGGCGACTTGATCACGATGTATGTCAAGATCAATGATGAAGATCGCGTCGAAGCCGTGACCTTTGAGGGCGCCGGGTGCACCATCAGCCAGGCTGGCGGCTCGATGGTCAGCGAAATGGCGACAGGCCTGACCCTGGACGAGGTCAAGAACCTTGGCCTCGCCGACATCACCGAGGAAATGGGCGACGAAATCGTGCGCAGCCGCGTGCGCTGCGCCACGCTCGCTTTGGGCACCCTGCAAGCTGCGGTCGATCAGTTCCGTCGCGACCGCCAGCGGCGCGAAGCCGGGTTGCCGCCCATCGAACACGCCGCGTTTGAAGTCTGACCTCCATGGCCCGGTCGGAGCGGATTCCTGAAATCGCGCTCAGCGCGGCCTGGCAGAAGGGTCAAACCCCAGAGCGCCTACGCACCACGGACGGGGAAACCGTCCAGATCATCCACCGGGGAACCTGGACGCATGGCCTGGGGCCTGACTTTGCGGACGCCCTGTTGCTTTTCGGCGAGAGAGAGCTCCGCAGCGGCGCAGTCGAGATGCATCTGGAAACGCGAAACTGGGCCGCCCACGACCACCACCTCGACCCTGCCTACGACGCGGTGATCCTCCATGTGGTCGCCCGTCATGATGGCTCCCTGACCCGGCGCGCAGACGGCAGACTTGTGCCCGTTGTCGAAGTCTCCCTTCCGGACATCACGCACCTTCCCATGGCAATGCTGGATTGGGACCAGGTCGGGGGCACGGTCTGTGCCACCCGGCTCGCGCAATCTTCGCCGGCCACGCTGCGCCAGATCCTGTTCACACTTGGCGACACCCGCCTGTCAGTGCGTTCCGCGCAGCTCGAAGCCGCACTGCTGGAAATGCCTCCCGCAGAAGTGCTCTGGCGGGCGATCCTCGCGGGTCTCGGCTACTCCCGGAACCAGGCGCCAATGCGCCAGCTTGGCGAGAAATTGCCCCTTGCCGCACTCTCCGAGGCGAGCCGCACCAGGTCGTCAGGCAAACAGTTTCACCTGATCCTCGGGCTCCTCCTTGGGGCTGCCGGCTTCTTGCCGCTCTCCCCAGGTGAGGCTCATCTCATCAAGTTGGATACAGATGAGGTCGAGCAACTCGAATCTGCCTGGCGTGCGCTCGGTGCACCCTGGCACACAGACCATCTTTCAGGTTCCGATTGGGATCGGGCCCGCATGCGGCCGGCAAACCACCCGCTGCCACGTCTCCATGCCGCAGCCGCCCTCGCCCACAACGTCGCGGATGAAGGCGGCCTGCTTCTGGGAATGCGGGAGGTACTGCGCAGCGACGACCCCGTCGCGAAGCTTCGCGACCTCACGCGAATGAGCCGGATGCCGGGGATTGGCGCAGACCGCGCCATCGAAATCCTCGCAAGCGCGGTGCTCCCCGCGTTGTTCGCGATCGGTTCGCATTCGGGCGACGAGGAACTGACGGAACTCGCGGCGCGTCAGTGGGAAATCCTCCCAGCTCCAACAGCAACTTCCGTCACGAAACGGGCCATGAAACAAGTCTGCGGAGAGGCGCCCTTGCGCGGGATCGGTGCCAGAGGGGCGCAGGGATTGATCCATCTTGACACAGCTCTGTGCCTACCCCGTCGATGCTTCGATTGCCCGGTTGCAGCGGCCGAGCTAGCTGTCAACGAATAACTGCCTCACAGGCACGACCAACATGCACCCGATCGTGACCTTGCAGACACGCGACATCATTGGAGAACCAACGCCATTGGTCCTGCTCTGGGTCAAGATCCCGCGCAAGCATTGGTGTTTTGGCAGGATGTTCCTACTTGTCACAGTATCGAGTGATGCTTCCATCGGTACTAGTAATTGACATTTCGGCAAATCTTGTAATTCACCTTCGATCCTGTAACCTACATCTCAGTCACAAGCGCGGAATTACGGGACGTTGACCCGTGGTCCCGGTAGATGACGGCGCGTCAGACCCGTGTCGCGTCTGTCACAGCAGCGGCGAGGCACTCCGCCCGAGGGTGCAGCGTCGCGACCGCGAAAAGGAGCAGGAAGCATGAACGCCCGCAGGTTCGATGCGCTTGCCCTGTCCATGACAGGTAGCGTGTCTCGCAGCAGCCGCCGCAAGCTGCTTCGTGGGTTAGCCGGATTGGCCGCTGCCAGCCTGGCTCCCGCCCGTGCTCTTGCCTTCGACGGCGGGGCGGAGCCGTTCGTACCTGCGCCGGTCGCACTGGGCTGCACCAGCGGCGCGGATTGCGCGGCCGGAGAAATCTGTTTGAACGGCGCGTGCGCGCCCCGCTCCGCGGTGGGTGGCACGGCTGACACCACGTCTAATTCTGGTACGACATCCGTCGACACAACCGGCACCGCAACTGAACCAGTGGTGCCCCCAACCACCTCGGTCAACCCACCGCAGACCTCGACGGAAACAGGAGTCGGTGGGCTGATCCAGCCTGGTGAGCCACTTCCCGCCCGCATCTTTAGCGGTCGCTGTGGCGCATTGAGTGCCGAGCCTGCGTTCCAACTCATTGATGTGGGCTCTGTCGAGGGCGTGGAAGCCAACGAATCACCAACCGGCGCGCTGACCGCAATCCCGGCGGAGTTCAGCACCACCGTGGTGAATGCCACGCTCGACACCCTTCTCGCAAGCGAGCACGCCATCGACGTCCGCGTTGATGCCAACGATCCGGCTACCTCGATTGCCTGCGGCGATATCGGCGGTCCCGTCGAAGCAGGAGCCACCGGCGATGAACTCGCCGTTGGCCTCCAGGAACGCGGGCAATCCGCCTACTCTGGTATCGCGTGGTTGCAAAGCGAGAGCGACCGCACCCTGGTTCGCGTCTTCATGGCACGTGGGCTGGATGAAGGCGCGCCGGTCTCCGTCGCCCAGGAAGCTCAAACCGCACCTGACACGACAACAGCGCCGGCAGAAACGCCCACAGCTGAGGCGGCCCAGGCCGCGGCAACACCGACTGTCGGAGCTATCGCGCCCATTGGGGCTGGCTCCACGCTCGTTACCACCATTGACGTTAATCTGCGCGCCGAGCCAAGCGACGACGCCGAGGTTCTCACGATCCTGGGCGAAGGCGTTGAACTCGATGCGACTGGTTCTCCTGCTGACGGTTGGATTCCAGTAATCGATCCGGCTTCGGGTCAAGCCGGGTTCGTGAGCGATCAGTTCGTCGCAATCGCCAGCTAGTCGGCCCGGTTACACGGGTCCACAAGGAGAGCATCAGGGCGCACGTGGCCGCGTGCGCCCTGACCCGTGACCCGCTCACCGTCCGGTATAGTCCGTACGTCCTGTTCGCCGCAGGGCGTTTTGTTGTTTCCGAACGTGCAGGTGTCGAGGTAGGTATGTCGCGGCCAGAGCAGGGCAAAATCAGCGTCCAGGAACTGGTGCAACTGGTCGAACGCGGGGAAATCGACACCATTGTCACCGGCGTCACCGACATGCAAGGCCGCCTCATTGGCAAGCGTGTCACCGGCCAGCACTTCATCGATCAGTGTCTGGATCACGGGACCCACCTCTGCACTTATCTGCTGGCCACGGACATGGAGATGAACACCCCGCCGGGTTACGCCGGGCATGATTGGGATTCCGGATACGGGGACTATCTCAACCGGCCGGATTGGTCGACCCTGCGGGTGACGCCGTGGCTCGAGAATACGGCACTCGTCCTCGGCGACCTGCTGGACGAGCGCTCTGGTGAACTGGTGTCCGTCGCCCCCCGCTCAATCCTGCGCCGGCAACTCGATCGCGCCGCCGAACTCGGGCTCCGCCCGAAAATGGCGTCGGAACTGGAGTTCTACCTACTCCGCGATACGTACGAAGACGCCGCGGCCAAAGGCTGGGCGAACCTGGAAACCTGGGGCTGGTACAACGAAGATTATCAGTTGCTCCAGGCGACCAAGGCGGAGCCGCTCTATCGTCAATTCCGCAACCTGATGACGCGGGCCGGCGTGCCGATTGAGTTCTCCAAGGGTGAAGCGGCGGCCGGACAGCACGAGGTGAACATTTCCTACGCAGATGCACTGGAAGCGGCAGACCGCGCCGCGATCTACAAGCATGGCGCAAAGGAAATCGCCCACCTCAACGGGTGTTCCATCACCTTCATGGCCAAACCGGACGCCGCCTGGACCGGCAGCTCCAGCCACGTCCACGTCAGCCTCTGGGATGACGCGGGAGCGCGCAACCTCTTCCCGGCTGAACCAGGCTCGGCCCAGATGTCCCAGATCATGCGCCACTTCCTGGGTGGCCTGCTCCACGCCTCCAGGGAACTGTCCCTGTTCCTGGCCAGCAATATCAACTCGTACAAGCGCTATGCCGTCGCCTCGTGGGCGCCGGTGAATGTCGTCTGGTCGCGGGACAACCGCACCTGCGGCTTCCGCATCGTTGGGCATGGGTCATCTCTCCGCATCGAGGATCGTTTGCCCGGCGGTGACGCCAATCCGTACCTCACATATGCCGCTGTGCTTGCCGGCGGGCTCTATGGCATCACCCACCAGATCGAGCCAGCCCCCGAGTTCCACGGCAACGCCTACACCGCCGATGGCGTACCCCGCGTGCCGCGCTCGCTTCGGGAGGCAATCTCCACCTGGGAATCCAGCGAGATTGCCCGTGATGCCTTCGGCGACGACGTTGTCGCGCACTACCAACATATGGCGCAGATCGAACAGGATTCGTTTGATATGGCGGTCACGGACTGGGAGCGCCAACGCTACTTCGAGCGCGGCTAGCGATCGCCGAACGGGTTGAGATCACTCGAGAAAGGCTTCTCCGGTGTCAGGTACTGACGTGTTATCTACGCCGCGCGCCGGCGCAATCCTTGACCAGCACCATGCTCCCCTGCTCGACGGATTGCGCGCCTACAAGGCACGCGACATGGCTCCGTTCTCCACGCCCGGCCACAAACTGGGAACCGGTGCAGACGCGGAACTGGTGGAGCTGCTCGGCGCTGAGGTCTTTCGCGCCGACATTCCGCTCGGGGGCGGGGTGAGTGACACCCACTTTCGCGGGGCGCCCCTGCGGCAGGCGGAGCAACTCGCCGCCGCGGCGTGGGGCGCCGACCGGTCATTCTTCCTGCTCAACGGTTCCTCGGCAGGCAACCACGCCAGCTTGCTCGCCTCACTGCGGCCAGGGGAGAAGGTCATCGTCGCGCGGGACCTCCACAAGTCCCTGCTGGTAGCACTCATTCTCACTGGCGCGGACCCCGTGTACGTTTCGCCTGTGCTTCACGCGGACCTGAACGTCGGTCTCGGGATTTCGCCCGAACAGGTTGCGCGGGCCCTTGATGAGCACCCCGATGCGAAACTCGTCGCCCTCGTCAGCCCGTCGTACTGCGGCGTCGCGTCCGACCTGGCAGGTATCGCGGCCGTGGCACACGCGCGTGGTGTTCCGGTTCACGTCGATGAAGCGTGGGGCCCGGAGTTTCACTTCCACCCGCAGTTGCCGCCTTCGGCCATGAGCAGTGGCATCGACACCGCCGTCATCTCCACGCACAAGGTGCTCGGGAGCCTGACCCAGGCCGCGATGCTCAACGTCCAGGGGTCGCTCGTTGATGTAGACCGCCTCAGCACGACCGTTGACATGGTCAACACCACCAGTCCGTCTGTCCTCATCCTCGCCTCCATCGACGCAACGCGCCGTCAAATGGCGCTGCACGGTGAGGCGCTTCTCGGCCGCACCATCGAGTTGGCGCAGGACGCGCGGCGGCGGTTACAGGCGATTCCCGGTCTTTCCGTGCTGGATGCGACGCAACTCGGAGTTCGCGATTTTGACCAGACCAAGCTGGTTGTCGATGTTGATGGGCTGCAGATCACTGGCTACGAGGTCGAGGATATCCTCCGCAATCGGTTCGGCGTTGGCCCGGAAATGAGCGACCAGATCGGCCTGGTGTTTCTCGTCACCATCGCGGACACCCAGCAGAGCATTGACCGTCTCGTCGAGGCCTTTGCCACGATCTCGCGCGAGCGGCATGTGAGAACGGCCCGTCGTTCTCAGGCCCGGTCCTCGGGAGCCATAGTCGCACCCGGTGAACTCGCCATGACCCCTCGAGATGCGTTCTTCGCACGGTCCCGGGAGGTACCGCTTGCGACAGCCGCAGGCGAGATTTCGACGGAACTGGTTCTCCCCTATCCTCCCGGCATTCCCGTCCTGGCGCCCGGAGAGGTCATTACCGCGGACAAGATCGCCTATTTGCAGGAGGGGGCGGCTCATGGCCAGTACATCTCGGGCCCAGCCGATCCCACGCTGGCTACGATCCGGGTCGTGGATTGATTGCTAGGGAAGGAGCGCCGGCAGCCGCTGCAACCGCTCAGCGGCCCGGGCAATTGTCTCCTCTTGCTTGGCGAAGCAGAAGCGTGCCAGCAGCGGCGCGCGCGCCGCATCGGCGTAGAAGGCCGACGGCGGCACCGATGCCACCCCAACCTCGCTGGTGAGCCAGCGGCAGAAGCCGACATCGTCCGCGAAACCAAGTCCGGATACGTCGGCCATCAGGAAATACGCGCCTTTGACTGGCAGAACTGGCAGCCCTGCTCCGGCCAGTGCCTGCTCCAGCAGCACCCGTCGCTCGTCGTACTCACGTTGGAGTTGCTGGTAGTACCCAATCCGCGGCGCCAGCGCCAGCGCGTCGGCCATGGCCTCCTGGAAGGGCGTGGCGGTGGCAAACGTCACAAACTGATGCACGGCGCGCAGGACCGCGTTGAGGTGGGCCGGGCCAATAGCGAACCCAATCTTCCAGCCGGTCATGGAGAATGTCTTGCCGGTCGAGTTGATGGTCAGTGTACGCTCGCGCATGCCGGGCAGCGTCGCAATCGAGAGATGCGCCGCTTCACCAAACGTGATGCGGTCATACACTTCATCGGTCACGGCAATCACATTCCAGCGCTGGCAGAGCTCTGCCAGCAGTTCGAGTTCCTCACGCCGAAAAACCTTGCCAGTCGGGTTGTGAGGGGTATTGAGCAACAGGAGTTTCGTGCGCGGTCCAAACGCCGCTTCGGCATCGGCCCTGGCGAAGGACCAATCCGGAGCCTGCAACGTGACGGGGCGCAAGCGAGACCCGGCCATAGCGGCACTGGCCGGATATGAGTCGTAGAACGGCTCGAAAACGACGATCTCGTCGTCGGCAGCGGTAAACGCCTGCATGACGTCGAAGATCGCTTCAGTTGCCCCGGACGTGACCGTGATCTCCGTCACAGCATCAAGCTGCTGGCCCGTCTGGCTCAACCAGGTGTTTGCGATCTCCTGCCGCAATCGCGGGGTCCCAAAAGACACAGCGTACTGGTTGGCGTTGGCGTCGATCGCTTGCTTGGCCGCTTCCTTGACGAAGTCCGGGCCAGGAAAATCCGGAAACCCCTGTCCAAGGTTGACCGCGTCGTGTTCGGCGGCCAAACGGCTCATCTCCGTGAAGATCGACGTTCCAAACCCGCGCACGCGCTGCGCCGCCACGTCATGCATGAGTCACTTGCTCCACTACGCTGGCGCGCGGTACTCGCCAAATTCCTGCCGCAACCGGCCGGCAATCTGTCCGAGTGTTGCGCCAGCAATCAAAGCCTTGCGCATCGGCGGGAGCAACGGCGCGGAAGGCTCTCGAGCGGCAGCAGTGACCTGGTCCAGGGCAATACCCACCCTGGCCTCGTCCTGCCCAGCCTTGTAGGCTCTGACCCGATCTTCCTGGCGCTGCGTGGCCGCCATGTTTATGGCTTGCGCCGGGATTTCAAGGTCGGTTTCCGCGGCGTGCCGGTTGACCCCGATGATCACCCGATCCCCGGTTTCGCGCTGCATCTCCAGCAGATAGGCGTTCTCGGCGATGGCATTCTGCACGAATCCCGCCTCGATGGCTGAGACCGCGCCACCGCGCTCGTCCACCTGCTCCATCCAGCCGCGTGCCCGCGCCTCCAGTTCGCTGGTGAGGTGTTCCACAAAGAATGATCCGGCGAGCGGATCTGCGGTATCCGCCACGCCTGTTTCGTCCGACAGGATCTGCTGGGTGCGGAGCGCAAGCGTAGCGGCATCGGCGGTTGGTAGGCCCAGTGCCTCGTCGTAGGAGTTGGTGTGCAGGCTCTGGGTTCCCCCCAGGACGGCAGACAACGCCTGATACGCCACGCGCACCACGTTGTTGAGCGGTTGCTGCGCCGTCAGCGTCACGCCGCCGGTCTGCGTGTGGAAACGCAGGATCTCGGAACGCGCGTCCTGCGGCGCGTACCGTGCTCGCACCATTTCCGCCCAGAGGCGGCGCGCGGCCCGAAACTTGGCCGCCTCCTCGAACAGGTTGGAGTGCGCGGCAAAGAAAAAGCTCATGCGTGGTGCAACATCGTCGACATCCAGACCGGCAGCGATCGCAGCATCGAGGTAGGCCAGTCCGTTGGCAAGCGTGAAGGCGATCTCCTGCGCCGCTGAGGAGCCCGCCTCCCGGATGTGGTAGCCAGACACCGAAATCGTGTTCCAGTTTGGGAGTCGCTGCGCGCAGTAGGCGAACGTGTCAGTCACCAACCGCATTGATTGGCGCGGAGGGAAGATGTACGTCCCGCGTGCGGCATACTCCTTGAGTATGTCGTTCTGAATCGTACCGCCAAGTTTCGCCGGGTCCGCGCCACGTTCTTCCGCAACGATTTCGTACATGAGGAGCAGCAGCGCCGCCGGCGCGTTGATGGTCATCGACGTCGTGACGGCAGCCTGATCGATTCCCTCGAACAAGCGGCGCATGTCGTCCAGCGTTGAGATCGGGACTCCCACCCTTCCGACCTCCCCGAATGCGCGGGGATCGTCCGAGTCCAGCCCCAGTTGGGTCGGCAGGTCAAAGGCGACGCTAAGCCCGGTCGTGCCACGCTCCAGCAGCAGCCGATACCGGGCGTTGCTCTCCTCCACCGAGGAAAACCCGGCGTACTGGCGCATCGTCCAGCGCCGCCCCCGGTACATGGTGGGGTAAATGCCCCGGGTGTACGGGAAAACGCCGGGATCGGGCTCCGGAGTGTTGTCGCCGCCATCCCGGTAGACCGGGGCAATTTCGATTCCCGAGTCCGTGACAATCTTGCTCGAGCGGCCCGCCATGTCGGTGACTATTCCTGCACGAGTTCCGTGAGAATACCGTTGCACGCCTCGGGGTGGATAAACGCAATTCGCCAGCCGTGCGCGCCAGTGCGCGGTGTCTGATCAATCAGGCGCACCCCCGCGTTCTGGAGCGCGCGCAGCGCCGACTCGAGATCAGGCACGGTGTAGGCAACATGGTGAAACCCCTCACCGCGCCTGGCAAGGAAGCGCGCAATGGCGCCCTCGGGATCCAGGGGCCGGATCAATTCGATCCACGACGAGCCCGCCGAAAGCGTGGCCACTTCAACGCCCTGCTCTTCCAGGACGAACCGTTCACTGACGCCAAAACCCAGGCGCCGTTGGCTGGCAAGTGCCGCATCCAGATCGGCAACCACGAAGGCGACGTGATGCAGGTCTGGATTGCCGGTTTCGAGCGACTCAGGCAGCATTAGTCTGCGACAATCGGGGCGCTCTGGCCGTAGTTGCCTGGCTCCGGGAATGCCGCAGTCTCCGCTGTGACCGGGATGTCACTGCGCATGGGGTCGGCGTCAACGCTGAGCACCAGACCGCGCTTGCGGCGGCCGGTCAACTCAAAGAACGCACGCAACACACGGTCGGCAACGGGCACGGCGTAGGCGGACCCTTCACCACCATCTTCGACGATTACCGAAATGGCAATCTCCGGATTTTCATATGGTGCGTAGCAGGTGAACCAGGCGTGCTGGCGGTCATAGAGGTTGTTCTCGTCTGCCGTGCCGATTTCTGCCGTCCCGGTCTTGCCGCCGATGGTGATCTGCGGATCTTCAGGTGGGTTGGTTTTTGGCCACTTGGTCTGCAAACCGCCGGTGCTTGGCGCGGTCCCGGTCGGGCCATGGACCACGCGCCGCATCCCCTCACGCACGACGTCCATGTGCACTTTCTTGATGCCAACCTCGCGCAGGATGTCTGGCTTGACCTCAATCCTGGCTGGCGACGGGCCATCGTGCGTTTGCCGCACGAGCGTCGGCCGCACAATCTTGCCCCCATTGGCGATGGCAGCCGTGTTCAGGGCGAGTTGCAGCGGCGTCGTCAGGAAATACCCCTGGCCGATGGAGACGTTGATCGTTGCGCCCACCGACCAACCTTCACCCTGGTACGTACGTGCCAGCCATTGGGGATCGGGGACCACGCCGTCCGGTTCGCTGGGAAGCTCAATACCCGTCGCGGAGCCGAACCAGAACCGGTCCGCCAGATTGGTCTTGATCGGCTGGATACCCAGGCCCTCGAAGTAGTGCTTCTCGCCAAGGGTGTTGTTGAGGAGATCCATATCCCGGTAATGCAGGAACTCGCTCTTGCCTTCGTCAATGGGCTGCCGCGGCGCGCCGACGTTGTAGAAGAACACGTCGCACGATTGCTCGAGCGCGTCGTACACGTCCAGCGCCTGGTGACCGCCCAGCTTCCACGCCCAGCAAGGATGCACATTCCCTTTTGACTCGTCCCATGCGTACGGCACCTGAATGGCCCCGGTGCAGGTAAAGGTCTTGGTAGGGGTGATCTTGCCTTCCTGCAGGGCAGCAGCCGCCAGGAATGGCTTCAGGGTTGATCCAGCCGGGTACTCACCGCGCAACGCGCGGTCAATGAGGGGCTTGTTGGCTTCCTCGCTGGTGTATTCCTGGTACTTGCGCTGCGAAATGCCATCCACGAACAACTGGTTGTCGTAATGCGGGAAGCTGACCATCGCCAGGATCTCGCCCGTCCGGGGATCGATCGCCACAACTGCGCCCGCGCCCGACTCCCGCTTGACCTTTCGCGTGGGATCAGCAGCAGCAATCGCGTGACGGTCAGCGTTCGAGTACTGAATTCCCCTGGCGAGAATCTCGCTTACCGCTCGCTGAAACTCGAGATCGATGGATAGCGTCACGTTCTTGCCCGCGATCGGGTCGACCACGGAGTCAGGGATGACCCGCCACGAGCCGCCTGCTGAATTCATTTCGACGATGCGCCGGCCACGCTCGCCACGCAGCAGATCCTCCAGGCTCAGTTCAAGGCCGTCCTTGCCGATGGCGTCGGTCTGGTCGTAAATCGGATCGCCGAAGTCGTCCTGGTTACGGGGGTTGTCCAGCTCCCGCTGGCTGATCTGACCGACGTAGCCAAGAATGTGAGACATCGCGTCGCCACCAGGGTACCGGCGCACCAGGACGCCATCCTCCAGCTCGACACCCGGCAGGTAGAGCTTGTTCGCTTCGAGCTTCAGCGCCGTCTCACGCGGAACGCCCGTCTTGACCACAATCCGCTCGAGATACCGCCCATTCTCGACCATGTAATCGAGCTGGTTCATGACCTTGACGCCCGGAATCTCGTTCAGGTGCGCCCGGCAGAGAGCAGCCTGATCGGTTGTCAGTTCATCCTCCAGGCGCACCAGGAAGTTGAGGCTCATCTCGGTCGAAATGTAATCGGTCCACGCCTGAAGGGCGTCCTCGCTCAGGGCCTTCACGACAGTGTCCATCGTGCTCTGGTCGCCAAGCCTGCCGATAGCACGCTCGACACGCGCGCCCAGGCGCCCATCATCGGTAAGCATCACGGCCAGTACGTTGCCAGTCGCCGCGAAACGCGGCGTGGCCGGCCACTCCACGACCTCGCCGGCGATCATGGTGCCGTCGGCAGAAATCCGGGCCGAGTCCGATTTGCGTGAATTGACATCCGGGTAGACGAAGACCTGCAGGTCTTGCCCGTTCACGCGTACAAGCTGGCCAGGAACCCGAAAGAACGGCTGCAAGATCGTCTGGTCGGTTTTCTCGACCGTGAGTGTCTTCCCGAGCAATTGGGCTGTACGGGCATTCACCGTCGCCAGCGCCCCATCCGGCACATCGCGCGGGTCGAGCACGAGCGCGTCCGGGATATTCAGAGCGTTGATCACCTGGTCCAGCACTTCGCGCTGCGCGGTTTCGTCTTCCGGCAAATCCCCGGGCAGGATGCGGACTTCCCACGTTTCCCGGTTGACCGCCAGTTCGCGCTTCTTGCGGTCGTACATGACGCCGCGCGTTGGCTTGAGGGTTTCGACTTCCCGGATATTCTCGGCCGCTTCGGTGCGGTAGCGGTCACCTTCGAGCAACTGCATGTAGCCAAGGCGACCGGCCAGCACCGCAAATGCGCCCACCACAGCGCCACGGCTCAGGAACATGCGGCGCGTCATCTGCAACTGTTCTGCGCTTGCCACCGACCGTCGCTTGCGCTTGCTACGCAAGTGAGGCGGATCGTATGGGATGCGCTTGCGACGGGCCATCAGGTTCGCTCCGGTTCCATGCGCTGGAGCCAGCCCAGCAGTCCGTAGACCGGGGGCACCAATAGCGCATTCAATAATGCCTGCAACAACGTTATGCGGCCCAACGCCTGGAGCGGATCGCCGCCCTCGCCGAGCATGCCACGCAACACAAGCAACGTTCCAACATACAGAAAAGTTGCCGCGATCGCCAGAAGCATGGGAAACACCAGCGCACTGTTGAAGAAGCGTCCTCGCGAAAGGCTTCCCAGGAGCACGACTGGCAGGAGCGCGAGCGCGTTCGCGCCAAGCCGATCCAGGCCGATCACATCGAGGAGCAGCCCCGCGAAGAAGACCCAGAGGAGCGCCTCCCCCAGCCCGCGGTGCGCGCCCCAGCCAAGGAGGAGCACGAGAACCAGGCCCGGGGTCACCGCAATCAGTTGCCAGGCGGGAAGCAGGATGGCCTGCAGGGCGATGGAAAGGATCAACAACGTGGCGAAGATCGGCCGCGCCATCGGTTGTTCCCCTCCTCCAGTGGTTGCCCTCGACGTACCGGGTGGCGAGGCGCCAGGATGCGCACGCTGTCGTGTTTACATAGTACCAGACGCCGGAATGCTGGGCGTACGTACACGCTATACGAGCACCCGTTCGATGGCCTCAGCCGCAGACTGCGCTCCGTGCTCTCGTGCCATCTCGCACCTTGCCTGCCGGCACGCAGCCGCACACTCGTGCGAATGCAGGATGCGCTGGAGCGCGCGGGTCAGTTGCCGCGTCCTGAACTGTCGCCGCGGCAGCGTGATACCGACACCAAGCCGACCGGCCCGCCACGCGTTGTCCGCCTGATCATGCGCGTACGGCACAATGATCATCGGCTTACCGGCGGCAGTCGCTTCCGCCAGCGTGCCGATTCCGCCCTGGTGCACCACGGCGCGGCTGCCTGCGAACAGGAGATCGTGTGGCGCCCAGGGCACCGTCATGATCTGATCGTCGCAATAGGTGACATTGCTGTTGCGACCGGTCACAAGGACGGCCCGCAGCCCAAGTTGACGGACTGCCGCCGCGCCCACCTCATAGAAATGCCCTGGCGCATTGACAGCGGTTGTCCCAAGCGTGAATACCACCGGGGGATCACCTGCTCCCAGAAAGTCGACGAGGTCAGGGAGTAGCCGCCGTGACGGATCCCTCAAGAACGGAAACCCGGTCACTCGGGCCGAGTGTGGCCAGTCGGCCTGGGGCTCGCCCAGGTTGCGGGGAAAAACGCCAAGCGAGAGCAGCGCCGAGTGCTGACCCTCAAAGAGCGGATGATGCGAACTGGGCGCCAGACCAAGTTCCGCCCGGAGGTCGTGCCAGTGCCGTATCCACGGCAGGGAGAGCGCCCGCGCCCCGCGTAAGGTGGCGCGCGCTGCCGGCTTTCCCAGCGCGCGGAGGGCCGCGGCTACGACAGGCGGGCCGATGACCGGAGGCTCACCCGCCGGGAGATACCCCATCGGCTGCATGACGACCGATATCCAGGGCACCCGCAGGACCTCGGCGGCCAGCCGGCCCCCTCCGACCAGCGTGTGTGAGACGACCGCGCGGGCGCCGGCGGCCGCTTCAATGAGATCCATCGTCGATTCACGCAACCCTGGCATGAACATGTTGCGAAACAACTCGGCGGGGCGTTCCCCACGTGTGACACGCTCCAGGAAGTCCGGGTCGGGCATGTGGGGATCGCGGTCTGGGCGAATTGGCGCAAACGCAAGCCCGAGCCCGGCAACTCGCTCCCGGTACACCTCACTGGTCGCAATGACCACTGGCTGTCCGCGGCGTTCGAGCGCGAGGCCTATGGCGAGAAACGGCTGCAGATCGCCAGGAGAACCGTACGTGGCCAACAAGACTGGGGCAGCCGCCCGCGATTTCACCATTCGCCGCAGCGTACCCGAGTTACACCTTCCCGTCACGGAACCACGGGGAAGGCAAGGTCATCTGCCCGCGCGGGTGTCCGTCCTGTCTCGGCATTTCGTCGCAGCATCGTATGCCAGAATGCAGTGGGCTGGATGAGTGGCCTCGGCGCGCCGCGCCGCCTGCAATTTGTCGCCAATCCGGGAGATGGATCCTGTGTCCGTAAACAGTGAGAGCCTGACGCCAGAGCAACGTCTCAATGCCTCATCGCTCTTCAAGGCCTACGACATCCGAGGTGTCGTCCCGGACGAATTGAATCCCGAGATTGCTTACGAAATTGGCCGTGCACTGGTGTCTACGCTTGGTGTTGACAGCGTCGTGGTGGGGCGAGACATGCGAGTCTCTGGCCCCGCGCTATCTGCGGCGCTCATGGATGGCATTCGCGATGCGGGCGCCGATGTCGTGGATGTCGGCATGGTCTCCACCGACGGCCTCTCGTTTGCCATCGGCCACTACGGCTTCCCGGCCGGCGTGATGGTCACCGCCTCGCACAATCCGGCCGAATACAACGGCTTCAAGATCGCGCGCTCTGAAGCCCGCGCGCTTTCGCTCTCGGACGGCCTCGACCTGATCCGAGATCGCGTCGTCGCTGGAAATCTCGCGCCGGTCGTCCCCGCGGCAGAACGTGGATCGCTTCAACAGCGCGATATCCTCGACGACTACGCCAGGCACATGCTCGGCATGATCGATGTCTCGCGCTTACGGCCGCTACGCATCGCCATCGACGCCGGGAACGGAATGGCGGGCACGACCGTGCCGCGTGTCTTTCGCGACCTGCCCATCGAAGTGATCCCTCTCTACTTCGAGCCAGACGGAACCTTCCCGAACCACGAGGCCAATCCGATCGAGCCGGAGAACACGGAGGTCCTGCGCAAGCTGGTCGATGATCAAGGGCTCGATCTGGGTGCGGCCTTCGACGGCGACGCTGACCGGGTGTTCCTGGTTGATGAAAAGGGTGAACTCATCGGCGGCGATATCCTGACCGAGGTGGTCTCGAGCCGCATGCTGGACCGCTACCCAGGCGCGGCGATTGTCTACAACCTGATTTGCTCACGCGGGGTACCGGAGCTGATCAGCGATAAAGGGGGGCGCCCAATTCGCTCCCGGGTGGGGCACTCCTACATCAAGGAGACGATGCGCAAGGAAGACGCTGTCTTCGGCGGCGAGCACTCCGGTCACTTCTATTTCCGCGACAACTGGTATGCCGACAGCGGCATGGCCGCCCTCCTGTTCGCCCTGGAGATGATCTCCGATGAGGACAAGACCCTCTCCGAGGTGATCGCACCGCTGGACCGCCGTTTCCGTTCCGGCGAGATCAACAGCGAGGTGAGTGACCCGACAGCGGTCGTCAAACGAATTGAAGAGAGATACCGTGCCGAGGGTTCCGAAATTGACCATCTCGACGGCATCACCGTTGGCTTCCCTACCTGGTGGTTCAATGTTCGCTCATCGAACACGCAACCGCTCCTGAGGCTAAACCTGGAGGCGGACGACCCCGCCACCCTGGAGCAGAAGACCGCCGAAGTGCTTGCTATGATCCGCTCCTGAGCGTCATGCACATCATGGAACGTCACCGCCTGGCGCATATGGGGCAGCATCTCTGGCAACGGTTGCAACTCGCCCAGGAAGTCCAGGTGGTCAAGCTCAATCCTGAAGGTCATGAGGCGGCCCGCTACCCCGCCGTGGTCGTAGCGCACGCCCCGGAAGACGACTGGGTTGCGCTCCGGGCGGTCTGGACCTACCGCCGCGTCGAACTGGATGGATTGGTGTTCGCCCCGGGCGACGACCTCATCGAGTGGTTCTCCTCCTCGCGGCCATTCAACGCCTTCGCCGTCCTGAGCCCGGCGGCAGAGCTTCGCGGCTGGTACGCCAACGTCACCTACCCGGCCTATCTGGAGCCGGAATCCGGAGCCGGAACTTCACTGACGCTTGTCTGGCACGACCTGTACCTGGATCTCGTAGGCCTGCCGGACGCAACGTTTGTCCTGCGCGATGAAGACGAACTGGAAGATGCCGGCCTGGCGGCCAGCAGTCCTGACCTCCACCGCGAAATTCTGGCCGCCGCAGACGAGCTCATTCAGCGATTCACGGCGCAGGAATTGCCATTTCTGCTTCCCACCGTGGCCTCCCACGCCGTTGCCGATCCCCGGCAGTCCCAGAATGAATCCGTTTGACGTAGCTATTCGTACATCCCCATTGACACGCCTCCCTCCCGGTGGTAACTTGCTCGTGGGTCGCAGGAAGGATGTCAGTTGCGGACCGACTGACATTGCTGCCCAAGGGTCGGGTTGAGTGGCCTTGGTGGCACATTAGGGAGGGCATTCTCATGCAGTACACTGACACCGCTTCTGCCGGTAACGGCGGCGTTGCGACCGCTTCCGCGAATGGCGGCGCGGTTGCCATCGGCGATGTGAACAGCGGCGGCAACGCCGGCAACGCCATCGGCGTTGGCGACACCTGGGGCGGCACGGTCGCGGTTGACGGCGGCAGCGTCGGCAACTCCACCGCTCTCGACGTATCCGCCAACGGCGGCACGGCGATCGCCGATGCTTCCGGCGGCAGCTACAACCTCGCCTTCGTCAGCTAAGGCAGGGTTGTTCGCGGGCTTGCCCGCACAACAAGCACCTGAATTCGGGGAGGGCAATGCCCTCCCCGATTCGTTTTGTGCGAGATTTCTGATGTCATGGACTCGATAAGCCTCACCGATGGGATCAGCCCCACCGCCAGTTCACCGCGCCGGGTGCTCTTCTACAGTCACGACGGGACCGGCCTCGGACACTTGCGGATCACGTTGGGTGTCGCAACAGCCTACGCGGACCGGCGGCCCCAGGACAGCCTGCTCCTGTTGACCGGCTCCCTCCATACCAGCGCCTTCGCGCTGCCGGAAAATCTCGACTTTGTGAAGCTGCCGGCCATGCCCAAGCGAGAGCTGTATGCCTCGCTGCCGCCAACTGAGGGTTTCACCGGGTCACATAACAGCACGATCCGCTTCCGCAGTGCGCTGGCACTCACCACCGTCCAGGCGTTCGATCCCCATCTCGTTGTCGTTGATCATGCGCCAGGTGGGCTCTTTCGCGAGTTGGCCCCAGCGCTGGAGTGGCTCGCTGACCGAGCTCCGCGCCCTCAGTTTGCGCTCCTCATGCGCGATATCACATTCAGTCCGGAGCAAACGCGAGACATCTGGCGTAATGAAGGCGCATATCCGTACCTCGACGAGCTGTACGATGCGATTCTGGTCTACGGCGAGCAGGAGATCTTTGATCCTATAGCTGCCTACGCCATGTCGGATCAGGCTGCCGCGCGCACACGCTTCTGCGGCTTCCTGGCGCCACAGCCTCCCCAGCGCAGCGAGTCACACGTCCGCGATCAGCTAGGCGCTGGCCACCGGAAGCTCGTGGCCGTATCCGCGGGCGGAGGGGGCGACGGCGGGCCCATGCTGCGCGCGTTCCTGACCGGGCTCGCGTCGCGCACGCACGAGGCAATCCTTGCCTATGTCGTTGAAGGTCCACTCCTGCCGGAGGAGGACCGCCGTCTCGTACGCGAGATGGCGGCAACGCTGCCCAATGTGACGCTGACGCCGTTTGATGCGGACTACGCCGCCGTGGTGCGGGCGGCGGATGTCGTCGTGAGCATGGGCGGCTACAACTCCGTCGTGGAGGCTATCAGCTACGGCAAACGCCCGGTAATCGTTCCGCGTCTGCCAGGCGCTCTTGAGCAGAAGCTGCGTGCATCTGGATTTGCCAGCCTCGGCCTCGCGCAGATAGTGGCGCCGGAAACGCTCGGCCCTGACACGCTTTGGGATGCGATCGAGGCTGAGTTGCTCAATGCCGACCCACTGCCGCGTTCATTGAATCTGGACGGCGTCAACGCGATTGCGTCAACATTGGCGCAACTCGCGGTCTCCGTGTGATTCTTCCCGCCACGAATGCAGGTGAGTTCGACCGCCGCAAGGCCGACGGCGGATGCGTACAGTGGCAGAGGTGTCGTTGACTATTTCCACTCCAGGACCTGACTTGCCCATGCCAATTGCCATCGTGGGGATGCATCGCTCGGGCACCTCGATGGTCGCCAAGCTCCTCAGCCAGGCCGGGCTCTACCTCGGTCCTGAAGACTCGCTCATGCCGCCCGCCTCCGAAAATCCGGAAGGCTTCTTCGAGCACCTCGATTTCGTGAGCCTTAACGACGAAGTGCTGAACGAGGCCGGGGCCGGCTGGGACTGCCCGCCTCCAGGAACCACCAACTGGTCAGACCCGGCTTTTGACCGCCACCGCGAGCGCGCCCGCGCGCTGGCCGCGCCGCTGGCAGCGCAGGGCGTCTGGGGATGGAAGGATCCGCGCAGCAGCCTGACCCTCCCATTCTGGGAGTCGGCGCTTGGTCCCGTGCGCACCGTGCTCGTGGTGCGTAACCCGCTCGAGGTTGTCACCTCGCTGCATCGCCGCAATGGTTTTTCAATCGCACTTAGCTTGACCTTGTGGCAGATCTACGCCGAGCGGGTGCTGGCGTCGACCTCGCCAGAACGCCGCATGGTGACCCACTTCGACGCCTGGTTCGTCAATCCCGCGGTTGAAGCCAGGCGCCTGATTGACCTGCTTGGCCTTCCGGGGTGGAATGCCGAAGGCGATGGCCCCGACCCGAACATGGGACTGCGGCATCATCGCCAGACGCTCACAGACCTGCGAACGGCGGGCTTCCCGGAAGTCACCATCGAGACCTACCGTGCGCTCTGCCAGGAGGCTGGCTGGTGGGAAGGCCACGACACCCAACCCGCCGTCGTCGCAAGCCCTGAAACAGATTCATCAGTTGTACAGGGTCTTGGCCGCGTCGATCTTCTCCGCGTCGAAAACGAGTCGCTGCGCCGCAATGTCGCCGACTTCACCGTCGCTCTCGCGGGCCGAGATGCGCGTATCTCCGAGCTGGAAGCTGCATTGCGCATGCATGAAGCCTCCCGATCGGAACTGGAAGCGTTCCTCCGGGAACGAGATGGCCGGTTGCGTGAGCGGAACGCCGTCCTTCAGATCAGGGATGCTGCCATCGCCGAGCGCGACCAGCACGCTGCTGCACGCGACGCACAGATTGCCAACTTGCGGGCAGACCTGACGGCAGCGAGCGAGCGTGTCGGCGAGCTCGAACGCAGCCTCGAGGTTGGGAAACTCCATGAGCGCGAAATGCGGCGCACGCTTGATGGATTGCAGCAGGTGCAGTACCAGCGTGACGCCGAGATCATGGCGACCCTCGGCAGCGTGCTCAGCCGCCACGCTCCGGGTGCGCCAGCATCGATTTATCACCGGAAACTCGTGACGCAGGTTCGTGATCTCGTGGCGCAGCACGTCCCATCTGGTTCCCGCGTCCTGGTTGCGACAAATGGTGACGACGCATTCCTGCAACTCGGTGACAGACAAGCTGAGGTCTTTCCTAAGCCGTCGTCCCACGTCAGCGCAGACTACACTGACACGAGCGATGAAGCTGCGATTGCGCAGCTCGGTGAACTGCGCGCTGACGGCGCAGCGTTCCTGGTCGTCCCGAGTCCGGCTTTGCCCTGGCTGGCCAACCACCCTGCGCTGGAACACTATCTCACCGAGCACCTCTCGCTGATAATGCGCGAGCGCGGCGTGGTGGCAATTTATGCGCTTCGGCCCGGAACTGCTCAGGCGGGAATCTGAGCAGTTCCGGGCCGCATCTCCAGCGTTGGAGAGCGGCGCAGGTACACGTAGGGGAGAGTGGAATGATTCTCGTGACAGGTGGAGCGGGATACATCGGCAGCGTCCTCGTTCCGGAGCTTCTTGCACTTGGCCATCACGTGCGGGTAGTTGACACGCTCTGGTTTGGCAATCCGTTTCCACCGCATGAGCGGTTGCAGGTGATTGAGGGCGATCTCCGCTTTCCCGACCCTGCCTGGCTGCACGACGTCCACGCCGTGATCCACCTGGCGGGGCTCTCCAACGACCCCACGGCGGATTTCGCGCCGACGCTGAACAGCGAAAGCAACGTTTACGCCACCCGGCAACTGGCCGAACTTGCATCGATGAAGGCACGTGCCGAGGCCCGACCCATTCGGTATCTCTTCGCGTCAACCTGCTCGATCTACTACGCACCGACCACGGCGGACGAGGCCAACGTCATCACCATGACGGAGGACATGCCGATCGCACCGACGGCGAACTACAGCAAGACCAAGCGCTTGGCAGAGATCGAGTTGCTGCGCATTGCGGATGAAAATCCGCTCTTCGTGCCGGTCCTTGTCCGCAAGGGTACGATTTTCGGCTACGGTCCACGGATGCGCTTCGACCTGGTCGTGAATGTTTTCACGCTCCACGCCTGGAAGAGCCGCCAGTTGACGGTGCACGGACACGGCGAAGCGTGGCGACCTTTGCTGCATATTCGCGACGCCGTCGACGCCTACATTCACCTGCTCTCAGCACCCGAGGATAAGATCCGGGGCGAGGCGTTCAACCTCCTGCACAAGAACTACCGTGTGCTCGAGCTGGCCCACTGGGTGGCCGAGGTCATCGAGCAGAACTACGGCGCGGAAATCCGGGTTCGGCGTGACCGCTCGAACAACGCCGGAGCTCGCTCCTACTACGTCAGCGGCGCCAAGATCCAGAATGCCATCGGCTTCAGTGCTGACCGTGGGGTTGGTGACGCCGTCAAGACGATCTGGGACGGCCTGGAGCGCGGCGACTTCGGGCCGGAACCAGACAAGGACCCGCGCTTCTTCAACATCCGCTGGCTGAAGGAGACCCTGGCGGCCGGAGCTACGGCATGAAGGTGCTGGTCATTGGTGCAGCGGGCCAGCTTGGCCAGGACCTGATGAAGACCTTTGGCGATGGGGCCATCGGGCTTGGTCACGGCGACATCGACGTCACCGACGGCGTGGGCGTCTCCCGCACGATCCGGGAGCATGCGCCGGACTGGGTCATCAACACCGCGGCGTTCCACCGCGTCGATGATTGCGAGCTGAACCCGACACTGGCCTTTGCGGTCAATGCCACCGGTGCGGCCAACGTAGCCCGCGCCGCCGCCGAAATCGGCGCGGGTGTCGTCTTCTACTCTACCGACTATGTGTTCGGCGGCGAGGGGCGCGCCAGGCACGATCCCCATCGAGAGTCGAGCCTGCCAGACCCATACAACGTCTACGGCGTCTCGAAGCTGGCCGGCGAACGGATGGTAATGAACGCCAACCCGCGCAACCTGGTTATTCGCTCCGCCGGGCTCTACGGCAGCGCCACCAGCCGCAAGGGCTGGACGTTTCCGGAACTGATGGCGAACAAGGGCAAGAACGACGGCTGGGCCAAGGTCGTCACCGACCAGGCGCTTTCACCTACCTACACCTACGACCTGGCCGAGACGACGAAAGCACTCATGGAGCGCGACGCTTCAGGGCTCTTCCACCTCGTGAACGAGGGCGAGTGCTCGTGGTTCGAGTTTGCCCAGGAGACCTTCGATATCACCGGCATCGCCGTCAACCTGGAGCCCAGCCAGACCGTCACGGCCAGAGGCAAGGCCCGGCGCCCACCCTACTCAGCTTTGACGAGCGAGCGGCTGGACGCCGCCGGCGTGAAGCCCATGCGTCCGTGGCGCGAGGCCCTGGCGCACTACCTGCACGCCAAGGGCCTTGTCGAGAGCGACTAACGTGCCTGACAGCCACTTGAGGCAGCCGGTGGAGAAACGACGCCCATGAAGATTCTCAGTATCACCGACCTGGCCATTCCTGAGGTCAAGGTCATGCGTTTCGCGCGGTTTCGCGACAATCGCGGCTACTTCAGCGAGCACTATCGTTTCAGCGACTTCGAGACTGGCGACGCCGCCTCGTTCATGAATGGCGTGCGTTTCCTGCAAATGAACGAGAGCTTCTCGAAGCCGCACACCGTGCGCGGTCTGCACTACCAGTGGAATCCCTTCATGGGCAAGCTGGTGCGCACGGTACGTGGCCGCATGGTCGATCTGGTGCTCGATATCCGGAAGGGATCGCCGACCTACGGCAAGATCATCGCCTATGACATGCCAGTGACTGGAGACGAGGACTACTCCGAGTGGATCTGGGTGCCACCGGGCTTTGCCCATGGCAACACCTTCACGGAGGATACCGTCATCGAATACCTCTGCTCCGGGGAGTACAGCCCCGGGAATGAGGCCGGCATTTCGCCGATTGCCGATGATATCGATTGGTCACTCTGTGACCCGGACCTGGCCTCGCTTTTCCAGCAGATCGCGCAATCAACAGACCTGATGACCGACAAGGACCGCAACGGGTTCAGCCTCGCCAGTTGGACCGCCGACCCCCGCTCGGAGAACTTCCGCTACGATGAACTCAGCTAACGCTGCCCGAGGATCGCAGCCGGCATTGTTGCCAGGGGTGAGCATCGTCATCCCCGTCCACAACAAGCACACCATTACCCGGCAGTGCCTCGATGCCATCCTCGCGCAAGAGTACGCGGGTGCAGACCGCGAGATCGTCATCGTCGATGACGGCTCGCGCGATGCCACACCCACGCTCCTCGCCGGCTACGGCGACAAGCTCCATGTTCTGCGCGGGGACGAGGCGCAGGGATTCGCGGCGGCCTGCAATGCGGGCGTGGCTGCCGCGCGCAATGACCTGGTGATCCTGCTCAACAATGACACGATTCCCCTCGACGGCTGGCTCGAAGCGCTGGTCCAGTTCGCTGTCGATCACCCGGCAGCGGCCGTGATTGGCGCCAAGCTGCTCTTTCCCAACGACACCGTTCAGCACGCCGGCGTCAGTATTGGCATCGACCGGGAGCCGCACCACATCTACGCTGGCTTTCCCAGGGACCATCCGGCCACGAACACCTCGAGGCGCTTCCAGGTCGTTACGGCTGCCTGTGCGCTCTTCCGCCGCGACATCTGGAACGAGTTGGACGGGCTGGATCTCGCGTACAAGAACGGCTGGGAGGATGTCGACTACTGCGTGCGTGCCGGGCTGGCCGGGTACGAGGTCTGGTACTGCGCCGAAAGTGTTGTCTACCACTTCGAGTCAGCGACGCGCGACCTTCTCTCACAGGTCGAGCGAGACAACCGCGCGCTCTTCGGTTCACGGTGGCGCGACAAGATCGTTCCTGACGACGTTGGCTACTACGTCGAAGACGGCCTGTTCGATATCGTCTACGGTGCTCGCCATCCAATCCAGATCAGCGTCTCTCCCCACCTGGCCGGCATCAGCGATGGTGAACAGGAGCGTGTCGCCGACCGCCTCTTGTACGACCGCGCCCGGCAGGTCATGATCCTGCTCCGGAACAACATCGTGCTGAACGTGCGGGTTGCGGAGGCGGAATCGCGCATGCTCGCAGCAGAGCAGCGCGCGCGTGCCCTGGAACAAGCGGTCACCGGGCTGCAGGCGCAATTGCGGGAACTTTCCCTCCCGTCCGGACATCCAGAGGAAACGAACGTAACTCCGGAAACACCAGCCGTCAGCGAGGGTGTGGCCGCACAGGGCTCTGGCCCGGGCACAACGTCACCAGCGTCAGCCAACGCCGAGGCGTCGGAGCCGCTCCCGGAATCAGACGCGCCCGCTCCTGCGGAAGCCCCCCGCACACCCAGCCGCATTATCGGGATCGTGGAATCGCCCGGGCGGCTGCCAGATGTCGTCACCGACGGCTACCTGATCGTCACTGGCTGGACCCTGACTGATTCTGGCTCGGCTCGCGTCGAAGCCATCATTAACGGTGAGCCGCGCGGCGCCGTGGAGTATGGCGAACTGCGGCTGGATGCAGCCGCCCTGCACCCCGGGTTTCCTGCTGGCGCAAACTGCGGATTTACTGGTGAGATTCCCGTCGGTGATCTCGGGGACGGCTTTCACGAGTGCATCGTTCGCATCTGGGCCAACGACACCGATCACGCCGAACTAACCACCACCTTTGAAGTCGACAACCACGCCTTCGAAACAGGGCGAGTCATCGGACGCATCGACCTGCCGGTACGCGGCGCGCTCTTTATCCCGCGTGAGGTCGCCATTGTCTCAGGATGGGTCATGGCGCCCCCCGGTATCCGCTCCATCGAGCCGTTGATCGACGGCCAACCGCGCGGCCGCATCGACTACGGCGCGCTCCGGCCCGATATTGGCAAGCGGCGGCGGCAATACCCGAACGCAGATCACTGCGGGTTTTCCGGGTCTATTCCAATGCACGGTCTGGAGCCAGGCAACCACGAACTCCTCGTCCGGATCACCTCCAACGACGGCAAGACACTCGAGCTGAATCAGCGAATCGAGGTCGAGGGCACCGACGCCGTTGATGGTGGTGTCCCGGTCCTGAACCGGCACTACCGCCAGTGGCTGGACAAACAGGCGCTCTTCGCAAAGCCCGTCGAAGAGACGCCTGCATCACGCGCGATCTCTCTCGAAGTGTTGACGCCCCTTGCGGGAACGCAGCCTGATGATGTTGAACAGTTCGTCATGTCGCTGCAAGACCTGGTCGATGACAACTGGCGGCTGACCCTCGTTGGCTCCAGTGAAGCATCCCCCGAGTCGCTCGCCGCTGCGGAGGCCATTGCCGCGGTCTGTGAACGCACCAGGTTCGTTCGAGGCGGCTCCGGGTCAACTGCAGCACACCTGAACCAGGCCATTGCTGATTCGGAGGCCGACTGGGTCGCCATTCTGCAGCCCGGTGTTCGGCTCGCGCCAGACGCCCTGGCCAGGGCGCGGATGGCCATCGCTGGCGCGAGCGACGCGCGAGTCCTGTACACCGACCACGACTATCTGGACAAGGCGACCGGGAACCGCTGGAACCCGTTCCTCAAGCCCGACTGGTCGCCGGACCTCTACCTGGCCCTGGATTACCTTGGACCGCTCATTCTCCTCCGCCGCCAACCCGTCGTCGACTCAGGAGGGTTGCGCCAGGGCCTGGGAGATGCCGCCGTCCGTGACCTGGTGCTCCGGCTGACCGATGACTCGGCAGGTGTATTGCATGTGCCCGGTATCCTGGCAACGGAACTGCGGCCCGCACCTTCGCGCGACGAACCATGGCATCTCACCACCTGGTCCGACGCCGACCGGCAAGCGGTCACTGATGCACTCGAGCGCCGCAGAGTCCGCGCCGAGGTGACACCAGGGCTCCACCCTGGCCTGTGGCGCGTGCGCTACGACACCTCAGCCACGCCCGGCGTCACGGCCGTGATTCCCACTGGTGGGAAACTTGCCCTCCTGCGTCCGTGTCTGGACGATCTGCTGACAAAGACGAGCTATCCGAATTTCGAGGTACTGCTGGTCGATAACTCGCCAGGAGACGATGTCGCGAACCTGGTGGCTGAACTCTCACAGCGGTATTCGAACGTGCGGCGAATCGTCGATGACCGCAAGCCCTTCAACTACTCGGCGCTCATCAATGCGGCAATTCCCCATGTCGATAATCCGCTGATCCTCATGCTGAATGACGACATTACGGTCATCGACCCCGACTGGCTGACCGCCATGGTTGAGCACGCGCAGCGCCCGGAAGTTGGCATCGTCGGGGCCAAGCTGCTCTACCCCGATAACACCATTCAGCACGCCGGGGTGATCCTTGGTCCGTTCGGCGGGTCCGTGCATGTGTTCAAGCGGCTGCCAGGAGAAGAGCCCGGTTACTTCGATCTCCCGGACGCCGTCCGGAACTACAGCGCAGTTACCTTCGCCTGTGCGCTCATAGACCGCGCCGTCTTTGACGAGATTGGCGGCCTGGACGCCGAGAACCTGCCCGTGGCGTTCAATGACACCGACTTCTGCCTGCGCGCGCGCGAGGCGGGCTTTGAGATTGTGTACACGCCGCATGCCGCCCTGTACCATCACGAGTCCGTGACCAAGACGGTGATCGCGCACCCGAGTGAGATCGGGTATCTGCGCGAACGTTGGGCAGGCGTTATCGCCCACGATCCCTACTACAATCCGCATCTTACCCGGCAGGGGGAAGATGCCCGCCTGAACATGGAGGCGCCAATTGGCAATTGACACCAATCGCCAGGCCGTTCCCATCATTCCATTTGAAGACACCGAACCCATGCACGAGGGATGTGCCTGCGGACGGCGGAAGCCGAAAGCTGCGCCTGGGCCACTCCTGTACGACAATCTGGTGATCGCCGCCCGTGATCGCGCCCGGGAACCCGAACTTCCCGCCGCCACCGAGCAGCACGTTCTGGCCACACCGATTGCCTCTCGCCTGGCAACCTACGATGTCATCGTGCTGGGCGCCGGGCTGGAGGCGCGGGAGCGCGAATCGCGCGTTGCCTCCGAGTTCGCACGTCACGACCAGCGTGTCTTCCACATTGGAAACCACCCCGTACCCGACCACCGGCCAACCGCGCCACTGCTCTATCGTCTCCCCTACCCACCTGACTCCCTGCGGGACTTCCTGGCAATGGCGCGTGAGCGAGACGGCATCGAGGCGGCGGTTGCCGTCAGCTTCTCCCCGCTCGATCCCGACCTTGTCCGAACAATGCGGGATACGTGGAACTGGCGAGTTGTGGTTCCCTCCACGCTGGATGCGGACTCGCAGGCTCTCGCCGACCTCATCATCGATTTCGATGCCGAAGAGGCAGTTTCGCCCGATGCTGGCCGCGTGGCGCTTCCACCAAAGATGGCCTGGCCCAGCCGCTGGGGCGTGCTCAACCGCCGGTTTCGCGAGTTGTGGCCACGCGCAAGCGTGGTCGTGCTGACGCACGACAACCTCGCGTTCTCGCGGATGTGTGTGGCGAGCATTCTGGAGAACACCGAGTACCCGAATTACGAATTGATCATCGTTGACAATGCCTCGCAGGACGGAACCCGCCAGGAAATGGAGCGCATTGCCCAGACCGTGCGCCACGTTCGGGTGATTGCCAACGACCACAACGCCGGCTTTGGGCCCGGCAACAACCAGGCCCTGGCAGAGGCCACCGGCGACCTGCTGTTCCTGCTCAATAATGACACGATGGTGCCGAAGGGCTGGTTGACGCGACTCGCCCGCCACCTGGCGGACGCCGAACTCGGGCTGATTGGCCCCGGCACGAACCGGACCTGCAATGAGGCGCAGATCGATCTGCACTACCAGACGTGGGCCGAGTACCAGGCCGCGGCGCGGCGACTTGCCCTCCAGCACGAGGGCAAGCGGTTCCCCATCCGCATGCCGATGATGTTCTGCACGGGCTTCCGGCGCGACGTTTACGAGAAGGTCGGCGGGCTGGACGAGCGCTACGAAGTCGGCATGTTCGAGGACGAGGATTACGCCCTGCGCGCCAAGGCCGCGGGATACGCCGTGGCCTGGACTCCGGAAGTCTATGTCCACCACGCCTACCATGCCTCGATCGGCAAGTTGCTACCAACCGGGGACTACATGCGCCTCGTGGAGTTGAACAAGAGCCGCTTCGAGGAAAAGTGGGGCATTAGCTGGGTTCGACACCGTCCGCTGCCTCCGAAGACTGCATGATCTCCCCGGGACTCGCGACGCGCAGCGTGACGCGGGTGGTCTCTGCCAGGCCCGCTCCAGCGCATCCGGCCATTCTGGCGGGCGCGCTGGACTCCCCACTCCCCGGTGATAGGTCACCGGGACGTGGCGTGGAGATCAATGGATGGGTTCTCCCAACTGATGGTCATCACATCATCGGGGTTCTTGCGGTCGTTGCAGGGGTGCGCGGCCAGCCACAACCTCTGCATGTGCCCCGGCCGGACGTGGCAAAGGACTACCCCTCCGCCACTGTCGCGCCGGCTGGCTTCTCATTCTGGTGCGCCATCCCGGATTCATCGGCTGAGCGCATCCAACTCGTGAGCCTCTTCGCGGACGGCGACATGATCCCGCTGCTCGACCTGCAGGTGGTCGTCGAAGACGAAGCGGTGCCCGCTTTGTCTCAAGACACGCGGCCGGTGAGCGCTCCAGACTTTGTCATTGCCGGCACGCAGCGAGGCGGCACCACCTCGCTCCACGCCTACCTGCGCGGCCATCCCAACATCGCGACGCCGGCGAAGAAAGAAATTCATTTCTTGACCGACCGTTTCGAGCGCGGGGCGGAGTGGTACATCGGCCAGTTCCCCAGAGACGTCCCTGATGGAACACTGGTGGGCGAGGCGACACCCTACGCGCTCTTTCACCCCCTTGCACCGCAACGCCTCTACGATGTCGCCCCTGACGCCAGGATCATCGTCCTTCTGCGCAATCCGGTGGATCGGGCCTATTCGCACTACCTCCACGAACGCGCCCGAGGCCACGAGCCCCTGAGTTTCGAAGATGCCCTTGCCGCCGAGCCCGAACGCCTGCACTGCCTGGAAGAGCGGCTCGCGAGCGGTGACCTGCTTGCGAGTGACATGCACAAACGGGCCAGCTACCTGGCACGCGGCCGGTACGCACGCCAACTGGAGAGGTGGCTCAAGGTCTTTCCGCGCGATCAACTACACATCCTGCGTAGCGAAGATCTCTATGCCAATCCGGCGGACGTGACGAAACACGTTACGGACTTCCTCGGGCTCCCACCGTTGCAAGGCGATGCGTTCTCCACGCACAACGCGACAGCCGGACCCCCGATGCGGGAGGAAACGCGCAAATACCTGGAACGCGAGTTCGCCGCCGACAATGCGCATCTCGCCGAAATACTTGGCTGGGAACCACGCTGGATATAGGTCAACCACGCCTTGCAGTGTGCCCAAAGCTGTACGTACAGTACCCGCGACCTTGACACGCGGCCTGTCGGTCTGTCACGGTTGCTCAGTTTGGACGCTTGATGTCGCTGGAGCGGCGCGGATGGGAAGGAATCGCGGTCGATGGCGCTCGTCGAAATTGATGACGTGGAGATTGGCGCTCCGCAACCTGGAAAGCTCCGCGCTTTCACGATCGATGCCCCTCGCATTGGTGGCCGCGATGTCTACGATATCGAGTTTGCCGGCTGGGTACTGGGCGACGGCCAGAACGTCGAGGAAGTCGAGATTCACCAGGCCGGCACCGTCCTGCGGCGAGCGCCGCTCGATCAGCAGCGGTCCGATGTGGCCAGAGACTACCCGGACGTGCCGAACGCTGGCATTTCGGGCTTCCGCACCTGGCTGAGCGTTGTCGGGCTGGAGCCCGAGACCACGCTCCAGATCCGCGCCCGGTTGGCTGATGGCTCGCGAGTCCGGCTGGGGTCAGTCTCTCTGCGCCATGTACCGGTGCAGTCCGGGTTCACGCCGGAACTGCAACCGATCATGTTGACCACCATGGGCCGCGCCGGCACCACCTGGACGATGCGCCTCCTCTCGGAGCACCCGGAAATCGTCGTTCACCGCTGGCATCCATACGAACTGCGCACCGCCCGGTACTGGTGGCACATGTTGAAGACCTTGTCGGAGCCACGTGATCCTCATCACTCGGGACAGGCCGACCGCTTCCAGACCAACAAACTCTTCGTCGGCTACAACCCGTTCTACCCGGAGCCGATCGGCGTGACGCCTGGGCTGATCGAGTGGATGGGCAAGGATTACGTCGAGGATCTCGCTCGCTTTTGCCAGCGCAACGCCGAAGAGGCGTACAAGCGGATCGCCGCCGGGCAAGGTCAGACGAACGTCAAGTACATGGCGGAGAAACACCGCGCCGACAACCTGCCCTGGCTCGTTTGGGAACTGTATCCCAAGGCGAAGGAAATCTTCCTCGTCCGCGACTTCCGCGATGTCTTTAGTTCCATGCTCGCATACAACAAGAAGTTCGGCCGTCGCGCCTTTGGGCCAGAGCACCTCAAGACCGACGAGGAGTTCGCCCACTTCCTGCGCAACAGCACGATCAAGAACCTCAGCCGCTCCTGGCCCAAGCGCCAGGAGCGCGCGCACCTGATCCGATACGAGGATCTCATCGCGCAGCCACAGCAGGTTCTGCAGGGCGTCTTTGCCTACCTGGAGCTCGATGACTCCGACGCGACGATCGCTGGCATCCTGGAGCGCGCCTCTGCCGACAACCCGGAGACCCGGCAGCACATCACCAGCAGCAATGTCTCCAACTCACTTGGCCGCTGGCGAACCTCGCTCTCTCCGGAAATGCAGGAGGTCGCGAACCGCGAGTTTGGCGACGTCCTGGAACAGTTCGGGTACGAGGTTTGAGCACGCCCCTGGCACGTAGATGCGCCTAGTCATCTCGGCGCCGCGCAAGTCCGGCGGCGCTCACCTGCGCTGTCTGCTCAGCATGGCGTACGACCTGAAAGCTCCGCCTGTGGCTGCACCGGCGCCTGGTGACGCCGCTGCCATCGCCGGGTGGCTGGCGGAGTTGCCAGAGCACAGTGTCAGCACCTGTGACCTGCCGTACACCGCGTTACGGGCATCTGCGCTGGATTCGCGAGTTCACCTCATCGGCGTCGTTCGCCATCCTTTCGACCTCTTTGTGTCGAATTTCGATGTCGCGCAGCAGCGGGCCACGCGCGGGCGAGATGACGATGAGTCCAGTTACTCGTGGCACGCCCTTTCGGGCGAAGTGCTTGACGGCGACGTGGCAATTGCCTACGCGGCGACCGGTTTTGCGGCGGAAGTCGAGGCGCTTCGTGATTGGGCGGCTGCGAGCGTTGCCATCCGCTACGAAGATCTGTTGGCGGAACCGGAGGCCGCGCTGCGGTCGCTGTCTCCCACGCTCGGCCGTCTGGCCGCCGAACAGATCAGCCACGCGGTCAGCCTGTGCCCAGCGGAAAACGTCGTGGTAAGCCGACCTGGCCGTGGGCGGCGGATGCCCGCGTTGCCCCCGGGTGCGTGGCGAGAGCGTCTGCCGGATACCCTTCTGACCACACTGCAGGAGTGTTATGGCGCCGACGTCGCCGCCCTTGGGTACGATGCGTTCTGAGTCGAGCGAATTTCGAGGGTTTGCTCTGTGAGGATTGTGATTGCCGGCCCACCGAAGACCGGCAACATGTGGTTGAAATGCCTGCTGGGACGGGCCTACGGCTTGCGCTGGCTGCGGCCGCACGAAACCCCACCCCGCCCGGATGTTGAGGCGCTGGCATCCTGGCTGGGCGCCGCCCGCTATCCCGAAGACACCATCTTCCACCAGCACTACGACTATTCCCCGCGCATCGCGGAACTGCTCGCGCCCACTGGTACGAAACTGGTGACGATCGTTCGTGATCCGTACGATGCCTTTGTTTCGACCTATTACACGTTGCAACTCCACGCCGAGTCGCAGAACGCGAAGGGCCGCAAGTTCACCGAACTGATGGGCAAGTCGCTGGACGATCCGGAGGTCGTCGCGTTTCTGCGTGGTGGTGGGTATCGCAACAACCTGGAAAAGGCGCGTGATTGGGCGCTCAGCGGCGATGCCGTTGTTCTGCGGTATGAAGACCTCAGCCGCGACCCACTCGGGACCCTGCGCGCGACGACTGCGGCATTGGGCCCGGTGAGCGATGAGCAACTCGAAATCGCCATCGACTACTGCACGGCTGATCGCATGCGGGAGCGCAGCAAAGGCGGGCGGACACACGTCCGGTCCGCGACGGTCGGGGATTCTCGCAAGAAATTGAATGAGGAACATTTCGCCGCGTTTCGCGACGCCTACAGCGATGTGATCGCCGACCTCGGTTATCCGGTCCGCTGAACTTACGCCTCACGCCACAGTTGGTCCAGGTTTCGCAGGACTTCGCCGTACGCCGCACGTTCCGCCGCTGGCTGATGCCGCGCCGCGGTTTCGCGGGCCCGGGCGAGCATGGTTGCTCGCGTGCTGTCCGGCATGGTCATGGCCGTTTCCGTGGCCGCGATGAGCGCCGGAAGGTCATAGGCCGGGAACATGGAATTGCGGCTATTCATGAATCCCCGGTTGCCAATGCAGTCAGGGCAAATCACCAGTGCGCCGAGAGCCATGCCCTCCAGGGCAGGCAGATAGAAGCCCTCCTCCGTATTCGGGAGAAAGAGGACATTGCGGGCACTCCCGATTTTCGCCAGGAATTGCGCGCGTGGAACGTGGTCATCCAGCACCTCGATGGTTCGTCCCGGCTTCTTGAGCGCGGCCAACGCCTGGACCGCCATCTCCGGCTGCTTGAGTCCCGCGATCAGGAGATCGAGCGACCGCTCCTGGCAAGCTCCCGCGAGGACCGGCACATCGACGCTGTTGGGAATGACAATGGTCTTCCCCCGGCTGCCCGCGTTCTCAACCGCCTGGGCCACCTCGTCACTCACGCAGATGCGAATTGCCTTCCGCGTGAGGTATCGCGACTGAATGCTCCAGTCGCCTGCGTGGCGCGTGTGCTGGATGAAGTTGATGATCGGCAGATCATCGTCGAGCAGTCCGAGCGCTTCCATGCGTTGCCAGTCCCGCCCGGCGACAAAGTACGCCTGCGCCTGAGCATCGGCCGGGGACTCCACGACGAGGTCTCGAACGTCGCTCCAGGGATTGCTGGCGTCCCAATGAGAGTCAACATCAAACAAGATTCTCGCATCATAGCCATCAGCGGCCAGTGTATGGTTGAAATAATGCCAAACCTTAAGATGGCCTCCATGAAAGCGGCGATATTTCCGAAAGAAGAGAATAGTGCGCAATGGCACCCCCTGGTACACTCACAAATTGAAAGTAAGTCTAGCGCAGCCGCCGGTCGATTTCAGGGTTGTGTTGTTCTGCTACACTGATCAACTGCCCGAGCGAAAATCCGCGCGCTCGCTCGCTTGAACGGCTCTCGAGAGCCGGTACATTGCGCGGGATTTCAACGGTTCGATACGGTTGGACTGTAGGAGGAGACGGGTCCGGTGAGGATCATCATCGCGGGGCCACCGAAAGCCGGAAACGTCTGGCTCAAGTGCATTCTCGGTCACATCTACGACTTGCGACCCCTCACCAACCGTGAAACGCCTCAGCGTCCCCAGTTCCAGCTCTTCAAGGAGTGGGTCGCGTCAGGCGGATTTCCGGACGGAACCGTCTTTCACCAGCACTACGATTACACCGACGAACTTGCCGACACCATCGAGGCGATTCCGGCGCACGCCGTCACGATCATACGTGATCCGTATGATGGCTTCGTCTCATCGTACTTCACCATTCAGCAGCACCAGGACGACGGCCTGCGCAGCGGCCGCCGCACGGATGTCATGCTCGGCAAGCCGCTCTCCGACCCGGCCGTGCTGGACTATCTGCGCAACGGCGGCTTCCGCAACAACATGCGGCGCGCGCTGGAATGGAAGGACAGCGGCCGCACGCACGTGGTGAGATACGAAAAGCTGCACTCAGACGGTGTTGCCGAGCTCCGCGCGGTAACTGACCAGATCGCCCCGGTGACGGACGAGAAGATCGCCGCCGCGATGGAAGCCTGTAGCGCCGAGAATATGCGCAAGATGGGCGGCGAGAAGTCCAAGCACGTACGCGCCGCCAAGGTCGGGGACTCCCGCGAAAAACTGAATGACGAACATCTCGCCATTTTCCGGGAGAAGTACGCCAGCATGATTCGCTCGCTGGGCTACGACGTTCGTTAGGGCTGGAGGCACGCGCGGATGCGCATCGTCATTTCCTCGCCGCCAAAGATGGGCAACAAGTGGCTCAAGTGTCTTTTGAGCCGGGTGTACAACTTGCAGTGGATCATCGGTGAGGACTCGCCGAACACCAATCCTGACAAGTTCCGGCAGTTCGTCCTTGAAGGCCGCTTTCCGGACGGCACGATCTTTCACCAGCACTGCAAATACAAGCCGGCGCTGGTGGATGTCATCGACTCCATCCCGGCGCACTCCGTTACGATCGTGCGAGACCCGTACGACGCGTTTGTCTCGATGTATCACTGGATGCAGACCCGCACCGACTACGATCTGGAGCGTGGACGTGTTCGCCCCAAGGAGCGGCCACGCGATGCGCTCTATGACAAGTCGCTCGACGATCCCGTGATCCTGGAGTTCCTGGCCGGGCCGTATGGCGAGCACATCAAGCGCGCCAGGGACTGGGTGCAGAGCAACCGCGCCATCGTCGTGCGCTATGAAGACCTGCACCGCGATGCGGCATCGACCCTGAAGCAGGTCACGGATCGCATCGAGCCGGTCACGGACGAGCAGATCACCCAGGCCGTCGAAGCCTGCAACGCCGAGAACATGCGCAACATGAGCCAACGCATGGCCAAGCACGTTCGGTCTGCCAAGGTCGGGGACTCACGCGGCAAGCTCGGAGAAGAGCACCTCAGGATCTTCCGTGACCAGTACGGTGACTTGATCACCGCGTTGAACTATGACGTGCGCTGACCTGTCCCCGACGTCATGAGGATCGTGGTCTCTGCTCCACCCAAAACGGGGAATCACTGGATCGGCTGCCTGCTTTCGACCATCTACGAGCTGCAATGGCCCGTGGATGGCGCCCATGCTGCTGTTTCAGCTCCGGAGACACTGGCGGAGTTTGTGGCCGCCGGAAACTTCCCCGATAACTCCATGTTTCACCACCACGCGAAGTTCACCGTCCGCCTCTGCAACGTCATCGACGCTATCCCGGCACACAATGTCACCCTGTGCCGCGATCCCTACGACGTCTTCGTTTCCATGTACTACTGGGAACAGGAGCGCTCCACGCGCGGCCTCGGGCGCGGTCAGGCGCGGCCCCGTCACGCCATGTTCGGCAAGCCCATCGACCATCCCGACGTGCTGGGCTTCCTGGGCAACTCGTTTGGCGCGCATATCAACCGCGCGATTGGCTGGCAAACGAGTGGCCGCGCGCTCCCTGTCCGGTACGAGGAGCTACATCAGGATCCAATCGGGGCGTTGATGCGGGTCACGTCGGCGATCGAGCCGGTCAGCGAAGACACACTTCACCGCGCGCTCGAGGTGTGCCGGGCCGACCGCGTTCGTCAGCAGGATGAGAAAATGGCGTGGCACGTGCGCTCGGCCAGGGTCGGAGACTCGCGCAGCAAACTGACCGACGCGCACCTGACCATTTTTCGGGAACGGCACGGCAACCTCATCCGGCAATTGGGATACGAGGTCCGCTAGTTCCACCCGGATTCCGTGAACGCGCCGCGAGTGAATCCAGGAAGCGCAGCAATCAGATCATGGTGGGCATTAGCTGGCTGGATGTCGTGCTCCTGATCATCATCGGCACGTCTGCCGTGGGCGGCCTTCGTCGCGGCTTCCTCCTGGGGTGTCTTGACCTGCTCGTGTTCGTCGCGTCCCTGCTGGTGGGCTTGAAGCTGGCTCCGTGGCTGGCAGATCCCATTCGCGCCCGCGGTATTCCGAATCCAATCAGCGGCGCGATGGGCGTATTCATCATGTCCGTGACATCCTACGCGGTCATTGGCCTTGCGGTGCGCATCCTGGTTGCGCCCCTTGGCATGCTGCAAACCGGAACGCTCGGTTGGTTCAACAGCGTCCTCGGCCTGATACCCGGCGCCTTGCGCGGCACCGCTATCGCAGCCCTGGTGGCCTATGTCCTTGTTGCCCTCCCGCCGGAACTGGGGATGAGCCAACTCGCATTTGAGTCAAGTTTCGCGCGTCCCCTTGCCACGACCGGAGCTGAACTTGCCCGCACCGGGCTCAGCCTCGCCAATGTCGATCCGGCCGGGCTCGGGTTTTCGGGCAATGCGCTCGATCTGGTTCCGTCGCCATAATCAGACTGTTAGGGCGCCCTCGCTCTATCATCGCTCCGACAACACGTGTAGTGATTGCCGCAGGAAAGCCCTCATCCGGGGCTGGCGACGCAAGCCTGATACCAGCAATCGCTGTCTGGATGGACCATTAGATTCACTGATCGCAGTGTGGAGGATTGTGTGGACGTCATTCTTCCTGTTGCCGGGCTGGGATCGCGCCTGCGGCCGCAAACCTGGACCCGGCCCAAGCCGCTGGTCAGCGTCGCCGGGAAGGCGATGCTCTCGCATGTCATCGACCGGGTACTCCCCATCGCACCCGATTCGATCATTTTCATCACAGGGTTCCTCGGTGATCAGATCGAATCCTGGGCGCGTGAGACGCTGGACGTGCCGGTCGCTTTCGTCGAGCAGCCGGTGATGCGCGGCCAGACCGACGCCATTCTCAAGGCGCGTGACCTCGCGCAGCGAGACGCCTTGATCCTGTTCCCGGACATGCTCTTCGAGGCAGATTTTCATGGCCTTGCCGAGGTTGACGCCGATGTGGTGATGTTCACGAAGGTCGTTGAGGATCCCTCGGCCCTTGGCGTCGCGGTGGTCGAAGGCGACCGCATCACCAAGCTCGTCGAGAAGCCGCAGGAACTCATCTCCGACCTCGCCGTGATCGGCATCTATTACTTCAAGGACATGAGCGCGCTCTACTCCGCCATTGATGAACAGATCGAGCGCGGCATCGCACTCAAGAACGAGTATTTCATCGCAGACGCCATCCAGATCATGATTGACCGGGGCGCGAAGGTGGTCTCAAGGCCGGTCACCGCCTGGGAGGATTGCGGCAACGTCGAGAATCTGCTGAGCACGAACCGCTACATCCTCGAACGCATGACGACCGCTGCGCCCTCCTTCGCAACGTCCGTGATCGTCGAGCCTTCAATCGTTGCCGAGGACGCGGTCCTTGAGTATTCCATTGTCGGGCCCTACGCCAGCATCGGCGCCGGCGCCGTCATTCGCAACAGCCGGGTCGAAAACAGCGTGCTGGAAGCCGGAAGTTTTGTTGAGGATTCGCGTCTCGATGCCTCCCTCGTCGGTCGTCGCGCCAGAGTGACCGGGTTTTCCGGCAGCGTGAATCTTGGCGACGATGGCTCGGTGCAAGCATGAGCGAAGCGTTGAACCAGACCTGGCTTGAACTCGCGGTCACCTGCGACAGTGAAGCCGTGGAGCCGATTGCAGAGCTATTCGCGCAGTATGGATTCAATCAGGGCGTCGCGATCGAGGAGTCCTTCACCCAGGATCCAGATGGGGACAACTTTGCGGTAGATCCCAACGGGCCCGTCACGGTTCGCACCTTCATCAATGCGGCCGACATCGAACCTGGCGCCATCGAGACGGTGCGGCAATCGCTCTGGCACCTCGGGCGAATTCGCACGATCAGCGATCTGACCGTGAATGAGCGTGCCGAGGAGGACTGGGCCAACGCCTGGAAAGCCCATTACAGCGTCCATAAGGTCGGCAACCGCGTCCTGGTCCGCGCCCCCTGGCACGAGTACACGCCCGCAGGTGACGAAGTCGTGCTGGAGCTTGATCCCGGCATGGCGTTTGGTACCGGCCTGCACCCCTCAACCCAGCTCTCCATGATTGCCGTCGAGGACTTCCTCCAGCCCGGAGACCGCATGCTGGATGTTGGCATTGGGTCCGGCATTCTCTCAACCGGCGCGGCACTATTGGGGGCGGCCGCCATCGACGGCGTCGACGTGGAGCCGGTTGCAGTACGCTCCTCGCGCGAAAATGCCGAGCGGAATGGCGTTGGCAGCATCATCCGGGTCGAGCACGGCAGCGTCGGACCCGGCGAGCCGTTTCAGGGTGAGTACGACCTGGTCGTCGCCAACATCATTGCCCGCGTCCTGAGTGAACTAAGCACCTCGCTCGTCAAAGCGGTGCGCCCGGGGGGAACGCTGATCCTGGGAGGCATCATCGACATCAAGGAAGATCTCGTCCAGGACGCCTACGCCGGCCTGGGCATGGTTCTCGTTCGCCGAGATACACGCGAAGACTGGGTCGTACTGGTGTACGCAAAGCCTTCTACCACACAGCCCGGATAGCGACCGATGTCCATGTTTGCACCGGAAAATGGCCAGCCCTCGCGAGAGCTCCCGGAGATGCCGCACGAACTCCCGTTCGACCGGGGTCTCGTGGACGCCCTGGTAGACCGGGCAAGGCAGGGCGAGGGAATCGACCTGCTCGATGGCCTGCTCGATGCCGTGGACTGGTCAGGCTTCGCGGGAAATGACGGCACAAGACTTGCACCGGAGCAACTCGCGGACCTGCGGGCCTACTATCGCGAGAAGTGGTCCGACATCGGCCCGCTCTTTCTGGCTGAGCTGCTCTCTACCGAGTTCATGACCGAGTTGCGTGCGCGGGGAGATGTAGAGTTTTCTCCGCGTTTGCTGGAACTTGGGCGGAATGAGCCAGACCTCTGGCTCGAGATCCGGCAATTCTTTCGGCGTAAGGAAATGGTGACGGCCATCCTGGCAAGCGCTCACGCGACCGGCCAAGCCAAAGGAGACTGAAGACGTGGCGCGTATTTGCATCGTTGGCGGAGGGGGCTACGTTGGTCTCGGCTACGCCGTCGCACTCGCCGAGATGGGACACGACGTCGTCGGACTGGATATCAATGCGGCCCGTGTCGACCAGCTCAACGCCGGAGACAGCCCGATCTTCGAGACCGGCCTTCCGGAGATGTTGCGCCGCAACCTGCACGTAGGGCGATTGCGATTCACCACAGACTATGCCGAGGCAGTCCCGGACAGCGAGATTGTCTTCCTCTGCACAGGCACCCCGTCCCTCTCGGATGGAGAAGCCGACTTGCGTCAGGTTCGGGCGGCGGCCCTCGCCATTGGTGAGCACCTCCAGTCCGGTTCTCGCACCGTCATTGTGAACAAGAGCACCATGCCGGTCGGCGCTGCGGAACTGGTCGCTGGCATCATTGCCGAGCATGCAACGGTCGGAGCCAGCTTCGCTGTGATCAGCAATCCTGAGTTCCTGCGGGAAGGCCGGGTACTGTACGACATCATGCAACCCGACCGGATTGTCCTGGGAGGGGACGACGAAGCGGCCCTGGAAACCGTAGCCGCACTCTACGAGCCTTTTGGCGCGCCGATCCTGCGCACGGATCACCGGTCGGCGGAACTGATCAAGTACGCGGCCAACGCCTTCCTGGCAACCAAGATCTCATTCATCAACGACATTGCCCGTCTCTGCGAGCGGTTGGGGGCTGATGTCACAGTCGTCGCGCAAGGAATGGGCGCCGACGAACGGATCGGTACCCGTTTCCTGCACGCCGGGATCGGGTTCGGCGGCTCCTGCTTCCCCAAGGATGTCGGAGCGCTCACGCGCATGGCCGAAGGCGCCGGGCTCAATCCCGGGCTGCTACGCGCGGTCCAGGGTATCAACCATGAGGCCCAGCGTCGCTTCGTGACGCGCGCCGCGGAGCTACTCAATGGCCTGGATGGCCGCCCGGTCTGTATCTGGGGCCTGGCATTCAAGGAAGACACCGACGATCTCAGGGAGTCACCGTCGGTCGCCGTCGCCGAAATGCTGCTTGAGCGTGGCGCCATCGTGCGTGCGCACGACCCGATTGCGCTCGCCAACGCTGCCAGGCGTCTCCCGGAACTGCAGCTTTTCGATGACCAGTACGATGCAGCGACTGGGGCGGACGCGGTTCTGCTCTGCACGCCCTGGCGCGTCTACCTGGAGACCGATTACGCCCGGCTGGCCGCCGGAATGCAGGGCGACCTCGTCCTGGACGGCCGCAATTTTCTCGATGCCAACGCCGTGCGCGCCGCCGGTTTGTGCTATGAGGGTATTGGGAAGGGGCGAGATCGGTTACCCCCGCCAGCTCCTGCCATCCTTGAGCGGCGCTCAGCCACCGGAACATCGTAGTCGCGTGACTGCCGGCAACAAGCGAGAGAACGCGGCGCCGGGAAATCGGCGCCGCGTTGCCGCGCTGACGACGGAAGCGTCAGGCTAGTGAGCGCCGACAACCTCCGCGGTACGGACGCGCGCTGCAGCCGCCGAGACCAGATTGGCCATGGCCTGGGCAAGGTCGAGCGCCCCAGCATCGAGGGTGAAGGCTTCGCCGTTCCGGTCGCCAACGATCAGGCCGAGCGGCTTTCCTCCGGCGCGGATCGGCGCGACCATCACCGTCTTGAGGTTTAGGCCTGACAGTTCCCGCGCTCGAGATTCGTCAATTTCCGTGATGACCGCACGCCCCGGCTGGTTTCCGAAATCACCGAGCGGAGAGTCTTTCAGTGCCATCTCCGCGGGCAGGTTCGAGATGGGCGGCCCGTATGACGCGACGCGAATCGTGCGGCTGTTGGCATTGTCCAGCAGCAAAATGGACACTCGGCGCAGATTCAGGGTTCCGGCAAGACGGTCAACAATCAGGTCGTAGAGGTCCTCGCGCGGTGAATCGTCCACGACAAGGTGAATGGCCTCATAGACCGCCGCCAGTTGGCTCGCCAGTTCCACACGGTCTGACGACGCAAGGTCCAGCAGCGCTGGTGTTGCCTCTGGATTCGGTTCGCGGCGCCGGTATTTGCGCGGAGCGCGCTCCCGCATGGGACGCCATTCGCGCAGGTCCTCGGACTGGATCAGTGCCATCCTTCCCAGTCGGGTAGCGGGCAACTTGCCTCGCCGCACGGCACGGGAAACCGTGTGATACGAGACGCCCTTCAGCCGCGCCGCCTCCGCCATCGTGTAGACGTCGCCACTTCCTGTAACGTCGCTCACGAACAGAACCTCCTGCCATTGAAGTGCAAAAACTCACAGGAATTGAAAGAGTCCACGCCCCGAATCATCCATTCAGGGCTATGGCGCAAAAGCATAGTACACCTCTTCCGAACTACGCACAATTGATGAGTTGCAGGGGTACCCTTACCAGACGACACGTAACGGAACCGCTATGCTAACTACCGCAGGAATTCTCACCGTTTACCTCTGATTGCTAAATTTGCAATGGCCGATTTTCCCACCATCCTGCCGCAATTTTCCATGCAGAATTGCCAGCATCGCACAGATCCTGCATCTACGCACCCCCTGCCAAACCGCATTGACCGGCTTCCCCTCCCGGTCTAGGATCACACTGCGCTTGACCTGGAGGGAAGTAACAGCATGCCGCGATTTGCCGCGAATGTATCCATGCTCTTTACCGAAGTATCGTTCCTTGAGCGTTTTCAACATGCGAGAGCCGCCGGTTTTGAGGCCGTCGAGTTCCTGTTCCCGTACGAGCACGATGCCGATGAGATCGCAGCCGCGCTTTCGGAAAATGGGCTCACACTCGCGCTCTTCAATTTTCCCGCCGGGGACTTCGGCGCCGGGGATCGCGGTCTGGCCAGTGACCCTTCACGCGTGGGCATGTTCCGGGACAGCGCCGAACTCGCTATGCAGTATGCCGATATTCTGCGCCCGGAAAAGATGAACTGCCTCGCGGGAAAGTTGCTCCCCGGCGTTTCGCGGCAGGACCAGCTTGACACCCTGCGCACCAACCTGCGCAACGCCGCGGACCTGGCCGCCACACACGGCGTTCGGCTGGTCATGGAGCCGCTCAACCCGTTCGACGCTCCAGGCTATCTCGTCGCCACACCGGATGAAGGGTTCGCCGTAATCGAGCAGGTGAATCACCCGAATCTGAAGGTGGAATATGACATTTATCACGCGCAACGCACGCAGGGCAACATGACGAGCACGCTTGCCTCCCGCATGCCGCTCATCGGGCACATTCAGATTGCCGACAGCCCTGACCGGCACGAGCCCGGCACAGGCGAGATCAACTACCCCTTCGTGCTGCAAGCCATCGATGATGCTGGCTACGACGGCTGGGTCAGCCTCGAGTACAAACCGCGCACCGACACCGCGTCCTCACTTGAGTGGCTCCGCACGATGGGATACTGGGGCTAGACAGAGAGATTCGTACCGGGCACCAGCCCGCTCGGCTCATGCAAGGGAGGAATGCACGTGAGTGACCTCAAGGCACACCCCATCGGCTTCATCGGTCTCGGCATCATGGGCAAGCCGATGGCCCGTAACCTTGCCAAAGCCGGTTTCAGCGTCATCGTCTACAACCGAAGTCAGGACGACATCGAGGCCCTACTTGGCGAAGGTCCGCAGTTCTCTGCCGCGACGTCGCCCCGCGAGGTTGCGGAGAAATCGCGCACCATCATCACGATGCTTCCCGATTCTCAGGACGTGCGGGACGTCGTTTTCGGCGCACGCGGCCTACTCGAGGCCATGTCCGACGAGCACCTGCTGATTGACATGAGCACCATCGCTCCCGCGACGTCCGTCGAAGTCAACGCAGCACTTCGGGCGCGCGGCGCGCGTGCGCTCGACGCGCCGGTCAGCGGCGGCGACAAGGGCGCTATCGCGGGGACCCTGAGTGTCATGGTGGGCGGTGAGGCGGCAGACTTCCAGCGAGCCATGCCTCTCTTCGAAGCGATGGGCAAGACCATCGTGCATGTCGGCGGCGCAGGAGCCGGACAGACCGTCAAGGCCTGCAACCAGATCGTAGTGGCGATCAACTACGCGGCGGTCAGCGAAGCCCTCGTTCTCGGGGCGAAGGCCGGCGTGGATCCGGACAAGGTTGTGCAGGTGCTCTCTGGCGGACTCGCCGCCAGCCGGGTCATGGAACTCAAGGGCAAATCCATGATCGACCACAACTTTGCCCCGGGCTTCCGCATTGACCTGCACCGCAAGGACCTCAACATTGCCATGGCAACTGCGCGAGAGAACTCGGTGCCGATCCCGGTATCCGCAATCGTCGGGCAGCTCTTCGAGTCATTGGCCGCGAATGGCCAGGGCGACCTGGATCACAGCGCCTTGCTGACGGTCTACGAGAAGCTCGCCAACTTCAACATCGGGGACATGGGCTAGGGCGCACCCACGGGACTGGCCAGCCATGGCAGACTTCCACCAGTGATATTGGCTGGCCAACCGGTTCCGGTAGCGGCGCCGGTCAGGCCGAACCTGGAGTCCCCTATGGTCCTCATGGGCGCTGCGCGCCCGGGCGCGCCCCTTTTCGCTGACAAGGCCGGTCACTACGACGCCTTGCTCGTGCTCTCCTTCGGCGGCCCAGAGGGGATGGCAGATGTCATCCCCTTCCTCGAAAACGTCACGCGAGGGCGCAATATCCCCGCCGAGCGGCTGGCCGAAGTCGCCGAACACTACTATCACTTCGGTGGCGTCAGCCCGATCAACTCGCAGAACCGTGCGCTCATTGACGCGCTGGAGGTCGAGCTCCGCACGCACGACATCGATCTGCCGATCTACTTCGGCAACCGCAACTGGGAGCCGTTCCTCCTCGACACGCTTCGGCAAATGCGACTCGACGGCGTGCGCAATGTGCTGGTGTTTGTGACCTCCGCCTACAGCTCCTACTCAGGCTGCCGGCAATATCGCGAGGATGTCACCCGCGCCGTCGACGCGTTGTCAGCCGACGACATGGCCTTCGACAAGATTCGCGTGTTCTTCAATCACCCGGGGTTCATCGAGCCAATGGCCCGCCACCTCAAGGCCGAACTGGAGACGCTCTCGCCTGACGAGCGCGCCACCACCCAGGTCGTTTTCACGGCGCACAGCGTCCCGCTTTCCATGGCAAGCGGCAGTGCGTACGAAAAGCAACTCCAGGAGGCCAGCCGGCTCGTGGCGGAGCTAGCCGGCGCCGAGCGCTACCGCATGGCATGGCAGAGCCGCAGCGGCCCGCCACAGGTACCCTGGCTCGAGCCGGACATTCTCGACGTCCTGGACGACCTTTCGGCTGCGGGAACGCGGCGGGTGATCCTGCTTCCGATCGGGTTCATCTCCGATCATCTGGAGGTGCTTTTCGATCTCGATGAGGAAGCGAAGGAGCGCGCTGCAGAGCTGGGACTGGCGTTCTCGCGCCTGCCCACGGTGGGCACGGACCCCACCTTCGTCGCCATGATCCGGGAGTTGATCGAGGAGCGACTCAGCGATCACCCGAAGCGCCGCGCTCTCGGCCGGATGGGGCCGAGTCACGACCTGTGTCCAATGAACTGCTGCCAGGTTGGGGAGAGCAAGCGGCCACGAACCAACATTGGAGACCCGGCGGTTGTCTAGCGCCCAGAAAGGCACGTGATGGCAGAGACGGTGCTTCCCTCCCGCGCGGATGTCGTGATCATTGGTTCAGGCGCGTTTGGCCTGGCGGCTGCGTATCACCTGTCGCGCATCCATTCGGGGCCAATCGTGGTGTTGGATCGCTTTGACCCCGCGTCGCAAACGTCACCGCGGGCCGCCGGGCTGTACAAGCTGGTCCAAGCTTCGCTGGTCAAATCGCAGCTCGCCGCCCTGAGCATCGAGCTCATCCAGGGCTTCGCAGAAGAGAGCGGGCAGCGCCTGGAGTACGTGAAGTCGGGGAGTATTCTCGCCGCTCGCACACCCGAACACACCGCCCTGATTGACGCCGAGGTCGCCCAGTCACGCGAGTGGGGCGTCGAGATCGAGGACCTCGACACGGCGGGCCTCGTCAGCCTGGCCCCCTATCTCTCCGGACGCGGGGTCCGGCGGGCGTATCACATTCCTGGCGACATCTACATCGAAGAGCCAGCGTGGCTGCTGCAAGCGTATCTGGGTGCGCTTGAGGCTCGCGGAGTACCCGTGATCGGCAACACCCCGGTGACCGGCTTCACCCTCACGGATGGCACAATCTCGGGTGTCAGCACACCGGCCGGCGACATCGAGACGCCGCTGGTCCTTGACGCGGCTGGTATCTGGTCACGCCAGGTCGGCGCGTTGGCCGGGGCAGAAGTTGCCATCGCCCCGGTGCGGCATCAACTGCTCATCACCCGGCCGATCGCAGGCATGTCTCCGTCGGAACCCATTGCCCGAATCGTCGATGCCTCCGTCTACCTGCGTCCCGCACGAGGCGGCCTCATGATGGGCGGCATGGAGCAAGACGCCCTCGCGATTGACCCTCGCCGGGACCCGGCTTTCGAGATGTCGCAGACTCCACTCGATCGACGCATCCTGGACCAGTTCACCGACCATCTCGGCGCGCTGACCCCGGCCCTCGGCGATACGCCCATTGCCGAACACCGTGCCGGCGTGTTCACGATGACGCCGGATGGCCGTTTCCTGGCCGGGCCATCGCGCCAGGTCGCCGGGCTCTGGCTGGCGACCGGCTGCAATGGGAGTGGCTTCTCACTCTCGGCGGGGCTGGGCCGCGTCCTCGCCGAATGGATTGTCGGCGGAGAGCCGTCGATTGACATGTCCGCGCTCGATCCCGATCGCTTCGGGACTGGCCCACTCGATGACGACGCACTCGTTGCCGCCGGGCTGAACATGTATTCCAACTACTACACGCCAGCGGCAGCGCACTGATGGAGAGCCGTGTATCCTCACGGTCTGACGTGCGCGGTAGCCGGAAACCGCAGGTGGGGCAAGCCTCACGCAAGAACATGGGAGTGGACGAGTGACTGAGCGGTTCCTGATTACCGGAGCCATGGGCTGCATTGGTTCGTGGGCCGTCAAGCGGCTGGTGGATGAGGGCGTGCCCGTCACGACATTTGATCTCCCCGGTGATCCCTACCGCATGCGGATCATCATGTCGGACGCGGAGATCGCCAAGGTCAACTTCCAGCATGGCGATGTCACCGACGAGCAGCGCGTCGCCCAGGTCATGCAGGAGAACGAGATCACGCACGTCCTCCACCTGGCCGCGCTGCAGGTCCCGTTCGTGCGGGCGAATCCCGTTCTTGGCGCCAAGGTGAACGTCGTCGGTACGGCGATCCTCTTTGAGACCGTCCGCAAGTTGCGCGATCAGGTCGCTGGGCTTGCCTACGCCTCGTCAATCGCCGTCTACGGGTCGCCGTCATCATATCCCCCGGGGCCACTCGCTGACGACGCGCCTCTCATGCCGGTCACCCTTTACGGCGTTACCAAGCAGGCGAACGAGGGTTGGGCCTCCATCTACTGGCAGGATTACCAGCTTCCCAGCGTCGGCTTGCGTCCGGCGTTCGTCTATGGACCCGGCCGGGACCAGGGCGTCAGCTCGACCCCGACGAAGGCGATGGCCGCAGCCGCGGTCGGCCGCCCCTACCACATCTCCTTCGGCGGGTTTGACACCTATCAGCATGCCGACGATGTGGCCGCTGCCTTCATCAAGGCCGCCCGGACGATGCCCCAGGGGGCGCCCACCTACACGCTGGGCGGTACGGAAGGCTCGACCCAGGAGATCATCAGCGCCATCAGCAAGGTAGTGCCGGCAAGTGCGGGCACGATTACGACCGCCACCGACCCCTTGTTCACGCCAGACGCCTACGAGGGGAAGGCGGTCGAGACGCTCCTCGGTCCGTTGAATTGGCGGCCACTGGAGCGCGGCGTGCGGGACACTATCGACGTGCTCCAGGCAGCGTTCAAGGACGGCCGTCTCGACGCGGATCGCGCGGTCAACTAGCCACCGGGAGGATACGCGGCAGCGCGATGCGCAAGCTACTGGGTGGAACACGCCACGTCATGGCCCTCGCGGTTTTCGCGACCTTTCTGGGCGCCATGTTGCTGCTGGTCGGCTCAGCCATCGCGGCCGTCCGGCTCGTCTGGAACGAAGTGACGGGCGAAGGTGTCGATCACTTTTCCATTCACCATGTCGATCACCTCGGCGTGCAGGTCGTGCAGTTGACCGACTCCATCTTGTTGGGGACGGTGCTCTACATCATCTCGCTCAGCCTGTATCAGCTCTTCATCGACGACACGATCCCGGTTCCAAAGTGGATGCGTGTGCACGACCTGATGGAACTGAAGCGCGACCTGGTGAGCGTGACGGTGGTCCTGCTGAGCGTGACATTTCTCGGTGAAGTCGTTGACCGCAGTTCCGATGACAACATTCTGCCACTCGGCATCGCAATTGCCGCCGTCACCGTCGCCCTGGCCTTCTTCAACTGGCTGAGTCCGAAGGAACACCCCGAGGAGTAGCGCGAGAGCCGGAACCGCGTCGCGCCGGGCATTGCGATCCGTCGCGTTTTCTCATTCGCTCACGTCAGTTCGCAGGGCTGCCAACGCTTCCAGGGGGATGGGCCGTACCGGCGGGCGGGCCGTCATGGGACCCAGTTCAGCCATTGGCGTGCCGGTTCCTTCCGCCACGATTGCGGCCACCGCAGGTATGCAGAAGATCCCTTGGCAGGCGCCCATACCTGCACGCGTCCGGCGCTTCACGTCATCCACTGTCAATGCACCGTGCTGAAGCGCAGCCGCGATCTCCGCTGCACCCACTTCTTCGCACCGGCAAATCAGCACCCGCTCACTCATCGCCTTTACCCTCGCCGCGCCGCTCGCGAATGGCCGCAGCCAGCTCCTCGCAAGTCATGCCGGACTCTCCGACCGACCGTCGCCCTACTGGTATGGCTGCACGTGCACAGGACGCAAAGCGCGCCGTTGCGCCTCGCGCCATCGCAACTCGTCGCTGCCCGCGGATCTCGCCGCCACGATCGACGTGGCGTCCACCTTGCCGAGTGTGGCGGCGGCCGCCAGTCCGGCCAGCCGTCCTTCCACCAGCGCCGCAGCGACGCTGCCGATCCCTGCCGCATCACCTGCCACAAAGACCCTGGCGGTCGCTTCCAGGCGCTCTGAAAGGAGCGGAACCAGGCCGCCAAGCTGAGGGTCGAAACCCAGCTCGGCGCCAGCCATGGTGGCGAGCGCGGCATCTGGCTGCCGGCCCATGGCCACGACGACACAATCAACGTCATACCGGTCGTCGCCGACGCGGAACTCTTGCACGCCGTTCGCGCCCGTCGCCCTGAGCAAATGCGCCGGGACAACGCCTTGTACGACAACCTCGCCCCCAGCCAGCACGATATCGACGGCGACCTCCTGTGCCTCGCTTGGCGGGCCAATGACCGCAAACCGCTGCCCCGGGAGCACGCGCCATTGATTCAGCAGAATCTGCATAGCGCGGGCAGAGAACACACCGGGCAACGTGGCCCCAGCAAACGGAAAGGGCAGATCCGTCGAGCCAGAAGTCACGACCAGCACCTGGGGCATCACGACGCGAGCGGCATCCCCCTCCACAAGCAGAGCCTTTCCTCCGGAGTACCAACCTGCAACGATGATCCCGCTCCGCAACTCCGCTCCCGCCTCACTCGCAGCCGAAACGAGAGCCGCGCGCAGCTCGGCTGGGCGAACCGGCGGCTCCCCCTCCGCAGCGGCCACAGGCTGTACGCGGTAGCGCAGGTTGCCGCCCATTTCACGATTCTCGTCGACCAGGAGGACGCCGGCCCCAGCGCGGCTCGCCGCCGCCGCCGCCGCCAGGCCCGCCGGCCCTCCACCGACCACCAGCACCTCGGGATTCAGGCTCAAAGTACATCTCCTGCCACGTCCCAGGCGTCTGTCCCCAGCCCATGTTGCGTCCGCACGTCCATGCCATCCTGCACCAGGGTCATACAGGCCCGGACACTCGGCACACCATCCACGACCACCTGACAATCTGAACAACGACCAATCAGGCAGTAGCCTCCCCGTGGGTCACCAAACTCCGGCATCGTGCGCAACACGCGCACACCGGAGGCGAGCAGTGCCGGAAGCAGAGGCTCCCCTTCTCGCCCGACAATCTCCTCGCCATCGAAGGTAAAGACCACGGAGTTCGCGGGCGGCATGTCACCCAGGACTGGATGGGCCGTTACGCGCTGTGCGCCAACAGGCGCACCGATGTTCATCTCCGCCAACCTGCCCTCCAATGTGGCTGTCAGCCGGATCGCCCGGCAACCGCTGCTATAGTTCGCCTGTCCTGGCCAGGAACCAGATTGCACGCCGCGCTGGGTGGCGTAGCGGATACTGGCTCACAGCCCACGTCATTCTATCCTCGGAGGCAAACGGGAATGGTTAGCGCGAAGGCAACCGAACAACTGGTGCGTGCCGATCTGTCATCAACGGTCAATGGCTCAGACGGCGCTCACGCTGGACCCACGTCTGTCGAGCAAGCCGCGCGCGACCACGTCTGGATCCACATGCTGCCGTGGGCAGAGTTCGACAGCGAAAACTTGCGCATCTTCGATCGCGGCGAGGGCGCTCGCCTCTATGATGTCCAGGGCCGCGAATACCTGGATGGCATCGCCGGACTGTGGGTTGTCAACGCCGGCCATGGCCGGAAAGAAATCGCCCAGGCCTACGGCGACCAGGCCGCGAAACTTGGCTACGCCTCCGCCATGTCCTACACCACCACCCCGGCGGTGGAACTGGCGAGCAAACTGGCCGAAATCACCCCTGGCGACCTCAGCCGCGCCTTCTTTGTCTCCGGCGGTTCCGAGGCGGTGGAGACCGCCATCAAGATCGCCAAGCAAGTGCAGTCGATGCGCGGGTTCCCGCGCCGCTACAAGATCATTGCGCGTCGTGGCTCCTATCATGGCATGACGTACGGCGCCATGAGCCTTACGGCGACGCGCAACGAGAACTGGTTCGGGCCGTTCATGTACGGCGTCTCACACGTGCCGCATCCGAACCGCTACCGCTCCGATTTCGGCCTGGAAGGCGAGGCCGCGGATATCGCGGCGGCGAAGTACGTCGAGCAGGAGATCATCAACCAGGGCCCGGAGACCGTGGCCGCCGTGATTGGCGAGCCGATCTCCTCCGCCGCCGGCTTGCATGTGCCGTCGCCGAAGTACTGGCAGATGCTGCGTGAAATCTGTGACCGGCACGGCGTCCTGCTGATTGCGGACGAGGTCATCAACGGCTTTGGCCGCACCGGCACCATGTTCGCCACCGAGCAGTTTGGCTTCGTGCCCGACATCATGACCATGGCCAAGGGCCTCTCCTCTGGTTACGCCCCGATTGCCGCCGCCATCGTGCGCGAGTCGGTCTACGATGTCTTCAAGGAAAACAAGGAAGCGGTCATGGGGCACCTGCTCACGTTCGGTGGGCACCCGGCCGCCTGTGCCGCTGCGGTCAAGAACCTCGAGATCTTCGAGGAAGAGGGCCTCGTGCAGCAGAGCGCCGAAAAGGGCGCGTACCTCAAGAAGCAACTCGAAGAGTTGCGCGCTCACCCATCGGTCGGCGACGTGCGCGGCGTCGGCCTCTACTGCGCGCTCGATCTCGTCAAGAACAAGGAGACAAGGGAACAGTTCTCGAAGGGCAATCCATTCACTGCCCAACTCAACCAGGAAGTCATGGGGCGTGGCATGATCACGCGCATCTGGGATGTGGTCCACTTCGCGCCGCCGCTGGTTGCCACCACCGATGAAATCGACCGCATGGTTGCGATCGTTGACGAGGCCCTGACCGTCGCCGAGCGCGACAACGCGTCCGAAATCGTCGCCTAGGCGAACGAACAAGGGGGCTGCGGCCAGGCTGGCCGCAGCCCCCTTGTGCTATCTCCCCAGCCGCTGGTCGTGGCAGTAGCGGCAGAACACCGGCCGGTCCAGCCGGGGCTTGAACGGCAGGCGGATCGGCCTCCGGCACGCCGCGCAGTCCGCACTGTAGAGCCGGCCGCCTCCATCTTCTGGCCCTGCTGAAGCCGGTTGCACAGACCGCATCGGGCTGCTGCGCAAGTGGTCCAGGACCGCTGCATTCCGCTCCGCTCGTCGCAGTTCCCGACAATCCGGGCAGCGGGGCGAGGACGGCATCCCGGTACCGCGGCGCGCGGCCTCTTCACCGGGTTCGCGAGCGAAGAGCTGTCCGCAGTCAACGCAGATCGGTGAGCTCTGGCCAGTTGCCTGATCAATGTGGAGCGGTTGGCTCATGGATACTGCCGGGTGAGATTGCCGTTTGCCTGGTGCATCACACCATGATAGCCGTCCACATGACGAGCCTCCTGACGAACGCCTGCCCCGTCGATGGTCAACCGTCGATCAGTTGAAGCATCATTAGTAGCCTGTGAATCGGCGCAGGGCGGGCGCACTTCCTGATCTTTGCCATCGTCGTCCCTGCCTGGAAAACGAGGTCTCCGTGGCTCTACAAACTCCGTCTCGACCGTCAGGTGACGTCCCAACGCGCGAACAGATCGCCGTCGAGGACACCTGGGACTTGACGACGATTTACCCGACCGACGCCGACTGGGAGCGCGACCTGGCGCGCATCCCGGAACTCCTGAACGCCGTCACCGGCCACGCCGGCCGCCTGGGGGAGTCTCCCGCGCGGCTCCGGCAGGCGATCGACGACATGATGAACCTGCACTCGACGCTGGAGCGTGTCCGCGTTTACGCCTCGCTGCGCAAGGATGAAGACACGACCAACCCGGATGCCCTCTCGCGCAATGAGCGTTCCGTGGCCGCCGCCATTGAGGCAGGGCAGGCGCTGGCGTTCTTCGAGCCAGAGTTGCTGGCACTGGATGTCGAGGCCTTCGACACCTTGCGGGCGGCGCCCGAGCTTGATCCTTACCGGCATATGCTCGACGACCTCGCCCGGCAGCGGCCGCATGTGCGCTCGCTCGAGGTTGAGCAACTCCTCGCCCAGAGCGCGGATATCGCTCGCGGAGCATCCGAGTCGTTCGGTGCGCTAGACAACGCCGACCTTCGCTTTGGACTCGTCACGGACGAGGATGGCAACGAGTTCGAATTGACCAAGGCGCGCCACGGCCTCCTGCTGCGCTCACCCGATCGTGCTACCCGGCAGCGTTCGTACGAGACGTTCACGAAGAGCTACCTGGATCACAGGCACACGCTGGCCGCCCTGCACAGCGCCTCGGTGCGGGGCGACGTCTTCTACGCGCGCGCGCGGAACCACGCGACGGCGCGTGAGGCTGCCCTCTTTTCGAGCAACGTCCCCACCTCTGTCTACGACACGCTCATTGCCTCGGTCCGCGGCGCGAGTCCGGTGCTCGCCCGCTACCTCGACCTGCGGCGCAAACTCCTTGGCCTGGACAACCTCGCGGCGTACGACTTGCTTGTGCCGCTGTCACCAGAGCCGGAAGCGCGCTACGAGTACCGTGCCGGCGTCGATGAGGTCCTGGGTGGGTTGAGCCTGCTGGGGAACGACTACGTCGAGAAACTCCGGGCCGGCTTCGATCAGCGCTGGGTCGATGTCCATGAGACGCGCGGCAAGCGCTCAGGCGCTTACTCGTCGGGCGCGTACGGTGCGCCTCCAGTGATTCTCATGAACTGGAACGGCACCATGAACGACGTGTTCACGCTGGCACACGAGGCTGGCCACGCCATGCACAGCTTCCTTGCCGACGAGAATCTGCCGTTCCATGAAGCGGGCTACCCGATCTTCCTCGCTGAAATTGCCTCGACGGTGAATGAAGTCCTGCTGACCTGGAGCCTGCTCGACGCGCTCCCGGCCGACGATGCAGCGGGCCGTTTCGCGATTCTGGATCGCTTCGCCGAAGCTTTCTACGGCACGGTCGTGCGGCAGACGATGTTCGCTGAGTACGAGCAGCGGGTCCACGCGCTGGTGGAAGCCGGCGAGCCGCTGACGCTTGACCGCCTGAACGCGATCTACGGCGACCTCTACGCGGACTACACCCCCGGCGTCCTGATCGACGAGGGCGTGCGCATCAACTGGGGCCGCATTCCCCACTTCTACCGGGCGTTCTACGTCTACCAGTACGCCACCGGGCTCAGCGCTGCGATTGCGCTCGCCAGCGCCATCCGGGATGAGGGCGAACCTGCCCGCGAGCGATACCTGACGCTTCTGGCCTCTGGTGGGAAAGACTACCCACTCAACCTGCTCAAGCAGGCGGGCGTCGATCTCACGACGCCGGAGCCGATCGAAGCTGCCCTCGCCGAGTTCGAGCGCGTGGTCGCCGAAATGGAGCGGATCGTCGATAGCGGTCAACTTCAGCCAGTAGCGTAGCTCCAGACGAAAGCGGGCTCGAGGCGCCGGTGCGCCTCGAGCCCGCTTCACACCCAAGCCGGCTATCCGGCTCGCAGGGCGCCATGGCCGGGGTAGATCGCCGCGTCCCCGAGCTCCTCCTCGATGGCCAGAAGCCGGTTGTACTTGGCCACGCGGTCGACTCGCGACGGAGCGCCGGTCTTGATCTGCCCAGCGTTGGTCGCAACAGCCAGATCGGCGATGAAAGTATCCCCGGTCTCGCCGCTGCGGTGCGAGATCACCGCCCGCAATCCATTGCGCTGCGCCAGGTTGATTGCATCGAGCGTTTCGGTCAGCGTACCGATCTGGTTCAGCTTGACCAGAATGGCGTTGGCGGCCTTCTCGGCGATACCCCTTGCCAGGCGCGACGGGTTGGTCACAAAGAGGTCATCCCCGACCAGTTGCACCTGGTTCCCGATCCTGGCCTCCAGAGCGCTCCAGGTGACCCAATCATCTTCCGCCAAACCATCCTCGATGGAAGCGATGGGGTAGCGCTCCGTCCAGTCAGCCCAGAAGTTGACCATCTCGGCGCCAGAGAGCGTTCGCCCCTCGCCCTTGAGCACGTAGTTGCCATCTTCGAAGAACTCGGTCGAGGCCGGATCCAGCGCGATCACCAGGTCGCGGCCCGGCTCGTACCCGGCCTTGGAAATCGCCTCGAGGACGGCATCCAGCGCGGCCTCATTCGACGGCAGGCTCGGACCGTAACCGCCTTCGTCACCGACGAGCGTGACCGCACCCATCTTCTTCAACACGCTCTTCAAGACGTGGAAAACCTCGGTGCCCCAGCGCAGGCCCTCGGCGAAGCTCGGCGCGCCGACCGGCATCACCATGAACTCCTGCATATCGACGCTGGAGCCAGAGGCATGCTTGCCACCGTTAAGAATGTTCATCATCGGCACGGGGAGCGTGCGCGCGCCCGGCCCCCCGAGGTACCGGTACAGCGGTTGGTTCGATGCCTGCGCCGCCGCCCTTGCGACTGCCAGGGAAACCCCCAGTAACGCGTTTGCGCCGAGCCGGCCCTTGTTGTCCGTGCCGTCCAACTCGATCATGGTCTGATCGACGCCCACCTGATCGAACGCGTCCAACCCGAGGATCGCCTCGGCGATTTCCTCGTTGACGTGGCGAACCGCGTTGCGCACACCCTTGCCGCCGTACCGGTTCGGATCGTCATCGCGCAACTCGACCGCTTCGTGAGCGCCCGTTGACGCCCCGGAAGGTACGCCAGCGACACCCGTCTCGCCGCTGGCCAGGGTGACCTCTACCTCCAGGGTCGGGTTGCCACGAGAATCCAGGATCTCGCGGCCCCAAATTGCCTCAATCGTCGAGTACACCAGTGCCTCCGCCTCCACGCGCCAAAGTCCGGGGCGCCGCCCGGCTCGCTCCCAGCGAGCGAGTATACGGCGCAGTGGTCAGCAATCCTGACGGCAGGGCTATACTCCTCCATGACAATTTGCGAGTGGCAATGACGGAGACAAGTACCGCTGCTGCGCCAAACAGGGACGGGGGTCACGACTGGAAGCCCTCGAGGTAGCGCAATGGGAAATTCCCTCCCGAGCCGGGCGGTGAAGGCAGCATGCTGGTAGTCGCTCCCCCTGGCCAGGGATAACCGGCCGCTCAAGCGCGCTGGCTGCGCCAGCGAAGCAGGGTGGTACCGCGTGGAGGCCCCTCGTCCCTGCCGAGGGGTTTTTTCATGCCCGAAAGGTACGTACGGAACCAACCATGACGACTGACGCGCAAACCCTGCTTGATGAAATGCGGGAGCGGGCCATCCGTGAACTCGAGACCACGCAATCGCTGGCCGAGGTCAACGCCTGGGAACGCAACTTTTTGGGGGCGAAGGGCGAACTGACACGCTTTCTGCGTAGCCTGGCATCGCTCCCCCAGGATCAACGGCCCATCGCCGGGCGGGGCGGGAACGCGCTCAAGACCGAACTGCATGCAGCCTGGCAAACCCGCCATGAGGCGGCTCTCGCAGCCTCGCTCGATCAACGTCTCGCCGCCGACGGCGTTGACGTCACCTTGCCCGGTCGCGCTCAGCCACTTGGCGCTGCCCACCCGGTCTCGCAGATGATCGAGGAGCTGAGTGACATTTTCGCGCTGCTCGGGTTCGAAACCGCCTTTGGTCCCGAGGTCGAGTCCAGTCACTACAACTTCGATCAGTTGAATATCCCGAACGACCACCCTGCGCGTGATGTCTGGGACACGATCCATGTCGATCTGCCCGGAGAGGTGGTGCTTCGCACGCACACCTCCCCGATGCAGGCGCGCATCATGGAGCAGACCGCGCCTCCGGTGCGCGTGATCGTGCCTGGCCGGGTTTACCGGTATGAGGCGCAGGACGCCTCTCACGAGTGGATGTTCCATCAGCTTGAAGGATTGGCCATTGACCGCAACATCACCATGGCAGATCTGAAGGGCACGTTGGCGGAACTCGCCCGCCAACTCTTCGGTGCTGAACGCCGTATCCGCTTTCGCTGTGACTTCTTCCCGTTCGTGGAGCCGGGAGTCGACTTCGCCGTGGACTGTGCTATCTGCGGTGGCAAGGGTTGCCGCGTGTGCAAGCAGTCGGGTTGGCTGGAAATGGGTGGCGCGGGCATGGTCCATCCGAACGTCCTGCGAGCTGTCGGGTACGACCCGTCGCAGGTCAGCGGCTTTGCCTTCGGCCTCGGCGTTGAGCGGCTGGTCATGATGCGTTCTGGCGTGGATGACCTGCGCGCATTTGCCAGCAACGACCTCCGTTTTCTGCGTCAGTTCGCCAGTGCCGCCTGAGCGCGCTCCCAGAGCAAGGATGTCCTGATGAAAGTACCCACGCGCTGGCTGCGCGAATTCGTCGATACCGGCCTTCCCGCCGGGGACCTCGCCCATCGCCTGACCATGGCGGGCCTTGAGGCTGAGAAGGTCGAGACGATCGGTGACGGGTGGCAAAATGTCTTTGTCGGTCATGTCGATACGGTCGAGCGCCATCCCGACGCGGATCGGCTTGTGCTGGCAACTGTCACCGCTGGGGAGCACCACCTGACGGTGGTGACCGGCGCGCCCAACATCGCCGCTGGCCAGGTCGTGCCACTGGCGTTGGCAGGTGCACGGCTGATCGACGGGCATTCCGAGGGTCAGGTTTACAAGACGCTCAAGCCGGGCATGATTCGTGGCGTCCGGTCGGAAGGCATGGTCTGCTCCGAAAAGGAGCTTGGGCTGTCCGACGAGCACGAAGGGATCATGGTTCTCGAACCGGACGCTCCTGTCGGCGCGCCGCTGGCCGATTGGCTGGGCGACACCGTGATCGAGTTCGAGATAACGCCAAACCTCGTCCATGCGTTTTCCGTTTTGGGGATCGCCCGCGAGGCGGCGGCAATCACCTCGCACGATGTCACGTTGCCGCCACTCTACGATCTGACGCAGGCGCCGCAGGGTGCGCCCGATCTCGTCTCCATCGAGGCCGACGATCTCTGCCCCCGCTACGCAGCGGTAGTTTTCGATGGCGTCGTCATCGGGCCTTCCCCCGCCTGGCTGCAACGGCGGCTCAACGCAGCAGGCGTGCGTCCGATCAACAACATCGTCGACGTGACGAACTACGTCATGCTGGAGTTCGGGCAGCCGCTCCATGCGTTCGATGCCGACAAGCTCCGTGGTGACCGTATCGTGGTGCGTCGCGCACGGCCAGGCGAAACCCTGGAAACCATCGACCATGTCGAACGCCCGCTCAGCCCGGACATGCTGGTCATTGCGGATGCCGAACGCGCGGTAGCCGTCGCCGGTGTCATGGGCGGCGTCGAGAGTGAGACAACCGATGCGTCTACCCGCATCCTGCTGGAAGCCGCGAACTTCGACATGAAGTCGGTCCGGCGGACGGCGCGCGCCTTGAAGATGCGGAGCGACGCCTCTGTCCGCTACGAACGCGGCATTGATCCGAATCAGGTGACGGACGCCGTGGCACGTGCCACCCAACTCATTCTCGAGCTATCTCCTGGCGCGACGGTCACCGCGTTCGCCGACAAGTACCCCCGGCCGCGGAAAGCCACGCCGCTCTCGGTGCCATTTGGTGAGATCGAGCGTCTGCTCGGGGTGCGTATCCCGCCAGCTGAGGTTCAGGCGGTGCTGGGACGCCTCGGCTTTTCGCCCAACGTGAGCGAGACCGTCATCGACGTTCTCGTCCCGACGTGGCGCAGTGATGTCACTCTCGGCGCCGACATTGTGGAAGAAGTGGCTCGCGTCGTTGGGTACGAGACGCTGCCCGAAACGCTGCCAACCGGGGAGACCCCGCCCGTGCGCCGCGACGCGATGTTCCTCTTTCAGCAAAAGGTGCGGCGCGCACTGGCCGGGCTCGGATTCTGGGAAACGATCTCGTACGTCACCGTTGGCGCAGGCGATCTGCTCAAGCTCAGTGCGCCGGGCGCCCTGTCTCCGGGGATTCATGCGATTCCGCTTGAAGCGGCCCTTCACCTGCGCAACCCCATGCAGGCCGAGCGTGATCTGCTGCGCCCGACGTTGCTCCCGAGTGTGGTGGAGACCGCCTCACGCAACCTGAAGCACCAGCGTTCGGTGCGGCTCTTCGAGATTGCCCGCGTCTACCTGCCTTCGGATGCCGAGTTGCCTGTCGAAGCCGCCACGCTCGCGCTCGTGCTAGCCGGAAAGCGCGATGAGCTCAGCCGCTTCGCCGATGCCACAGCGGAACTCGATTTCTTCGACGCCAAGGGCGCAGTTGAGACACTGCTTGAGCGGCTCGGCGTTCGCGACGCGACCTACCGTCCACTTTCCCTCCCCGCCTTCCACCCGGGGCGAACTTCCGGTGTTTATGTCAGTGATACCCTTGTCGGGATCATCGGGGAGTTGCGGCCGGATCGTGCGCTCGCCTTCGATATCGAGACGCCGCGCGTGGTGGTTGTCGAACTGGATCTGGAAGCCCTGATGGCGGCGGCCGAACCACTCCCGAGCGGCATCTCGAACCCGCGCTTTTTGCCGGTGGAGCAGGACTTCGCGGTAGTGGTCAACGAAGCCACGCCGGCGAGCGATGTCCTGGCCGCGTTGCGCTCCGGCGCAGGCCCACTGGCATCCGGCTTCGAACTCTTCGACGTCTACCGGGGTCCTCAGCTTGGTGAGGGCCGCAAGAGCCTTGCCTACCGCATCGCGTTTACCGCGCCGAACCGGGCGCTCACCGATGCTGAACTCGGCAAGGTCCGTGAGAAAATTGGCAAGACCTTGCGCCAGATGGTGCAGGGCGAATTGAGAACGTAGGAAGTCGCATCATCATGACGATCACCGACACAGCGACCGAGACCACCGTTACCGCGCTGCCTCGCCTGATAGACGACATTGAAGAGGCTCGGCGTCTGCTCACCCGGCGGCGAGGATTCGAAGAAACGCTCCTCTCACCAAAAATGCAGGATGGCATCCGGCGCGTCTTTGGTGAGGACCTCACCGCCGACGAAACGGTCGCGCGCATCCTGGAGGACGTGCGACAGGAAGGCGATGCCGCCGTACGCGAGTACTCTCTCGCCTTCCAAGGGAAGCTGCCAGCGAACCTGGAAGTGCCACGAAGCTCCTGGAAGCGGGCATTTGACGCGCTCGATCCCGAACTGCAGGACGCGCTGCGGCTTTCCGCGACCCAGATCGAGACCTTCCATCGCAAGCAGTTGCGCACGTCCTGGATGGATTACAGTGCCGAAGGGGCCCTCGGGCAAGTGGTGCGCCCCCTGGAGCGCATCGGGATCTACACCCCTGGCGGCACCGCAGTCTACCCCTCATCGCTGCTGATGACGGCGATTCCTGCCCGAGTGGCCGGTGTCAGCGAAATCATCGTTTGTTCCCCTTCGGGTCCTGATGGTCGCGTCTCGCCGCTCGTGCTGGCGGCAGCCGAGGTGGCCAACGTCGACCGCCTCTTTGCGGTCGGTGGAGCGCAGGCCATTGGGGCGATGGCGTACGGCACTGCCACGATTCCCCACGTTGACAAGATCCTGGGGCCCGGCAACATCTTCGTTGTTCTCGCCAAGCAGCAGGTCTACGGCATTGTTGATATTGACCAGCTTCCGGGTCCGACAGAGACGCTCCTGGTTGCCGACGAGTCGGCAAACCCCGTGCTGGCCGCAGCCGATATGCTGGCGCAGGCCGAGCACGACCCGATGGCGACGGCGATTCTCATCACGTGCAGCCCAATGCTGGCCCACTCCGTGCTCGAAGAACTCCCCGGACAGCTTGCCGAGCTGGAGCGGGCGGAGATCGCCGGCCAATCGCTGGCAGCCAACGGGCTGATCGTCATTACGCCCGACATTGAGACCGCCATTAGACTGGCGAACGCTTACGCGCCAGAGCACCTCTGCCTGCTCCTGCACAACCCATGGTCAGTCGTGCCGCAGGTCCGTAATGCGGGCGGCATTTTCATCGGAGAGGACAGTCCTGAGGCCATCGGTGACTACACCGCTGGGCCGAGCCACGTTATGCCGACGGGCGGCACCGCACGTTTTTCCTCGCCAATCAACGTCGCCGAGTTCACCAAGGTCATCAGTGTTGCCGCGCTCAATCACGCTGCGCTGCGGCGACTTGGCCCTGCCACGGCCCGCTTTGCCCGCGCAGAGGGTTTGACCGCCCACGCGCGCGCCGTCGAGCGCCGCCTCGAAGCGATGGCAAACGACGACGAAGACTAGGAGCTTGCCAGTTCGCGCAGTACGGCCACCACGCGATCTTCTACCGGCAGCCCAGGATCGCGGGGCGCACGGCTGAGAGCGCCGTGCGCCTCGGCCGTGGTGTAGCCAAGTGAGCGCAAGGCGGCCAACACCTCGGCGTCTTCCTGCGACGGTTGGGCAACCCCGGCAGCCGCACTCGCCGCCGGCACGAGTTTGCCCCGTAGCTCCAGAATGAGGCGCGCGGCCGTCTTGCGGCCGACGCCAGGGACGGTCGCCAGGAGCTCGGCGTTCTCCGTGTTGATCGCCAGTTCCAGGGCATCTGGCCGTACGCGCGACAGAATCGCCAGCGCCAGCTTTGGGCCCACACCCGAGACGCCTATCAGGGTGTTGAAAAGGCGGAGCTCGTCGTCGGTCGCGAACCCGAAGAGCGTCATCTGGTCTTCGCGCACGTAGAGTTGAGTCAGCAGGCGCACCTCGTCACCGGCGGCACCAATGTCTCCCAGCGTGGCGGACGACGTGTTGACACGATAGATCACGCCGTGGACATCGACGAGGACAGCGTCCTCGTACTTCTGAAAAATGGCGCCTCGCAGTCCGGCAATCATGGCAACGTGCTCCGCGTCTTCAGGTAATCTCCGGCAAGTGATAGACGCGCGCGGCATTTCCTGCCAAGACGCGCGGAATCTCGTGCTCCGTCAGATGTGCGTCGCGCAGCGTGCGGCGCAAGAAGCGACCCATCCCGAGGACCGGATGATCGCTCCCCCACAGCACGCGCGTTGGCCCGACAACATCGAGCACTGCACGAAACACCGCTGGTCGGTACAGGTAGGTCGACGCGGCGGTGTCATACAGGACGTTCGCCGTGATCGCGGCAACTTCGGGCATCAACTCATAGAAGGGCAGCCCACCGCCCCAGTGGGCAAAGACGATCTTCAGCCCCTGGTGCGCGGCGACAAACGACAGCAGCCGCTCCGGCGTGGCCGTCCCCTTCCCCGCATAGTGATGTCCCAACGGCTCCGAGGCGTGCAGCATAACGGGGCGATCCGCCTGCCACAGCACGGCTGCGACATCCGCGAACGCCGCGGCGTCTTCAAGCGTGAACCCCTGGGCATCGGCATTCAACTCGCCGATGCCGGATGCTCCAAGTGCCAGACATTGTTCTGCCTCCGCCGCCGCATTCGGGTCAGCCGGGTTGATGATACCGAGCCAGGCGAGGCGCCCGTCGCTCTCGCGGCTCGCGGCGGCCAGGTACGCATTGTGCTCGCGGCAGTGCGCAGGGTCGCGCCACGGCCAGCCGCACATCACCGCCTGGGCAACACCGGTCTCGTCCATGGCCGCGAGGAGTTGTGAAGCGTCGATCATGCGGGCGGTCGGGGCTTCGTAGAGCTCGCCGAACCAACGGTCCCGGGCGACATGGCCCGAGCGGTCAGCGATCCACGCAGGCGGAAACACGTGCGTGTGGGCGTCGATTATCCGCGGCGGAGATGCCGTGTTCACACCCTAACGTGGGAAGAAGAACAGCACGTAGATCGCTAGCGCGGTCAGCAACAGCACCAGGAAAGCAACCACGGCCACCAACGTTGTGCCGGCCAGCCCACCCGTGCGGTTTTCGCTCGCCTCCAGCACCCCCGCCACGGGCACCCGCGTGGGGATGGCAGCCGCCACCACGGCGGTTGCGTTGTCCGTTGTCCCCCGCTCTCTGGCCAGGTCCACGAGCGCAATCGCCGCCGCATCTGCCTCCTGGGTTCCCAGGAGGCGCTGCATATCGACCTGATCTACCACCTCGTACAGACCGTCGCTGCACAGCAGCAGGCGATCTCCGGGCAGCAGCGCCAGTTCAAAGATGTTGGGCAGCCGCGTCTCCAGACGCTCCCTCGTGCCAAGTGCATGCGTCAACTGGTTGCGACGTGGGTCTGCCAGCGCCTCTTTCGCGTTGATTCGGCCCCTGGCAACGTCCTCCGCGACAACGGTGTGGTCCTGGGTGACCTGGGTCACCCCACCCCCACGTAGCAGGTAAGCCCGGCTATCGCCAACATTGGCTATCGTCGCGTACTTGCCATGCAACAACGCCGTGGTAAGCGTCGTCCCCATGCCGGTCTGCGCCGGGTTCTGTAGGCCCGCTGCAAAGATCGCCTCATTCGCCTTGCGATAGGCGCTCTTCAGGGCTTGCGCGAGGTCGCTCTCCGGTAACCGCGGGAACGCATCCCTGAGCGTGGCCGCGGCGATCTGGCTGGCAACATCGCCGGCAGGCGCCCCTCCCATGCCGTCCGCAACGAGCAGCAGGAAGTCTTCAGCCGGAACTCCGGCCGAGGTGGGAAGCGCCAGAGCCATGGCCACATCCTGGTTTTCTGGCCGCCCGGCGGAGTCACTTTGCGCGGACACGGCCAACCGGAGCGTCTCGGCCAGCGCATCGCTTCCACGGGGCACAACACTCACGGTGACTACATCCTCGCTCAAATCCGCGACCGGCAACCGATGGTAGCACGACCCTGGAACCTCCTTACGTGGGCGCGCGTCACGGTGATGCTAGACTCGCCGGGCAGCCGTGCCGCCGGGCGAAGGAGGCCGTTTGACTTTCACCCGACGTACCGTCATCAGTGGATTTGGCATCGCGGCTCTGCTTTCGTTGGCCGGTTGCGGTAGCGAACCCGAGCCTACGCCGGCCCCGGCGAGCGAGACTCCGGAAGAAATCCTGGAAGCCGCGAGTACTCGTCTGGCAGAGACCGCCTCTGTCCATTTCAGCTTGAGCGTTGCCGGAGATACCTTCATCGACAGTGGCAAGACGATCCGGCTACTCGGTGCGGAAGGGGATCTGGTTCGGCCCGACCGGGTTCAAACCACCTTTCAGGCGGAAGTCGTGGGACGGGCCGTTTCCCTGCAACTCATTACCATCGGGAATCAATCCTGGACGACCAACATCCTGACTGGTGAATGGGGGCCAGCACCGCTGGAATTCTCCTACCAACCTGACATCCTGTTCTCGACCCAGGATGGCATTGGGCCGGTCATGGGGCGCGTTGAAGACGTCGCGAGGGTGGAGGATGCGCAAGTCGATGGCCGCAACACCTACCACCTGACAGCGGGTGTCGATGAATCGATTGTCGGCCCGCTCACGTACTACACGGTCACCGGCTCTCCAGTCACGGTCGATCTCTGGATTGATCGCGAGACAGATGATCTCTTGCGTGCCCAACTCGCCGAGCCACCGCGCGCTGATGGCAGCACCTCGGCGGTCTGGACCCTTGACCTCTCCCATCACGGCGAGTCGATCGAGATTGAGCCACCGATCTAGATGAACGCGCTGCCCCGCCTTGAACGGAATTCCGTACTCGCGGCCCTGCTGGCCGTGTTGCTGGGTGCGCTCGATCTCACCATCATTTCGACGATCCTCCCGGTCATGATCACGGATCTGCGCGTGAACGCCGCAGATATCGACCGCTACGTGTGGGTGGTGAACAGCTACCTCCTCACGTACATCCTGGCGATCCCCGTTTTCGGCCGCATCTCCGACCTCGTCGGGCGTACCCCCGCGTTCCTCGGTTCCCTGGCGCTGTTCGCAGCCGGTTCCCTCTGGTGTGCCACGGCGGGCGACCTCCCGGCGATGATCGCCGGCCGGGCGTTGCAGGGAGCAGGCGGCGGCGCACTCCTGCCTGTCACCATGGCGTTGATCGGAGACGTTCTTCCGGCTGGCCGCCGCTCGGCAGCGCTCGGCGTCGTGGGTGCGGTCGACACACTCGGGTGGGTGGTGGGCCCGATCTGGGGCGCGCTCCTGGTCGGGCTCGCCCCCGGAGACCAACCCTGGCGTTGGGCCTTCTGGGTCAACATCCCCCTGGCAATTGCCGTTGGGGCGATCATCGTGCTCACAACGCGCGGGCGGATCGAACGCCCACGAGACTGGCTGATTCGGCTGGATATTCCGGGCGCGTTGTTGCTCGCCGCCGCGTTGACCGCCTTCAATCTCGGGCTCTCAGCCGGCGGGGAACTGGGGGGAGCCAGTACCGGTGGGCGAGCACTGGGTGGCTCCCGCAACCCGGTCTCGGAGCACGCCGGCCTGCTCCTTGGGGCGGCGCTTATCCTGGGCGCCCTGTTCATCCTCCGCCAGCGACAGGCGCGGTACCCGCTGCTCCCGGTCTCCCTGTTTCATGATCGGTTGTTCGCGGCGGCAATTGCGGCCAACTTCCTCGTCGGGGCGGCGCTCATTTCAGCGATGGTCGATGTTCCGGTGGTCACCGCCTTGCTGGTGGACATGGATGATGTCAGTCGCGTCGCCGCCCTCATGCTGGCTCCCTTCACCGCCTGCATTGCGGTGCTCTCGCTGGCCGGCGGGTACTTCAGCACCCGCTTTGGCGCGAGGACGACGGCTGTCACGGGCTTTCTGCTGATCACCACTGGCTACGCGCTGCTCTGGGTCGGACTGCGCGGCGGCTCGCTCAAGGGAATGGTGCCCGGGTTGATTGTCGCTGGCGCGGGCTTTGGCCTGAGCTTCGCACCGATCGGAGCCACCGCAATTGACGCCGCGCCAGAGGTTGACCGTGGAATTGCGTCTGGCATGACGCTGGTGTTTCGCCTGCTCGGCATGACCACAGGTATCTCGTTACTCACGGCACTCGCTATCCGCCGCCTGCAGGGGTTGGTCGGTGATCTGACCATGGTTGTCCAGGCTCCCGGCGAAAGCACCTCGGATTTTCTTGCCCGCCAAACCGCCATGCTCTACGAGACGGTGCTGCCAATTAGCCTGCAAGTCGCGCGTGAGTCGTTTCTGGTCGCTGGCGTGATTGCGCTGCTCGGCATCATACCCGCGCTGCGCTTTGCGAACGGCCGCACCCCCGACCTGCGCTAGCCGTACAATCGCCAGCCTGACGAGTTCAACCATCACGAGGAAGCTGATGACGCACAAGGTCGTGCTTGGAGTCGACTCCAGTACCCAGTCCACCAAGGTTCTTGCCGTCGATCTTGCGGGCGGCGAGATCATTGGCGAGGGTCGCGCCGCCCATACCGGCCGCGATGTTCAAGACCCGCAGGACTGGTGGGTCGCGCTCGTTGCTGCCATCCGGGAGGCTGTCCCGGCCGGCGCAGAGGTTGCTGCCATCAGCGTGGGTGGGCAGCAGCACGGCATGGTGGCCATGGACGCGGCGAATCGCGTCATTTTTCCGGCGCCGCTCTGGAACAACGTTGATGCCGCTCCGGACGCCGAGCGCCTCAATAGCCTCACCAACTTCGCCCAGGAGGTCGGGACCTATCTCGTTGCCTCCATCACGATCGCGAAGCTGGCGCATTTCGCGCGAACCGACCCCGAATCACTTGCGCGTCTGGACGCCGTTGCCTTGCCTCACGATTGGCTGAACCTGCAATTGACCGGGCGCCTGGCGACCGACCGAGGGGAGGCATCTGGCTCCGGCTGGTGGTCACCCAGCAGCGGCCAGGACCGGCGCGACCTTCTCGCCCTGGCGATTGGTGACGAAAAGGCGGCGCACATTCGTCTGCCTGACGTTTGCGGGCCGAACGAGGTGATCGGCCGTCTCTCGAACGAGGCTGCGTCGGCGCTGGGGCTGCCGGCAGGCATCCCGGTTGGCCCCGGCACAGGTGACAACATGGCGGCCGCCCTCGGCGTTGGCGCGCTTCCCGGTGAGTTGGTCATCAGCCTGGGCACCAGCGGCACGGCGTTCGCCGTCAGCGACCATCCCGTCGCCGATGAACGCGGAGAGATCGAGGGCTTCGCTGACGCCACCGGCCGCTTCCTCCCCCTGACGTGCATGTTGAACTGCACGCGCGTCGTGGACACCATGGCCGGCATGGTCGGCCTCGATCGCGACGCCGCCCTGGAACAGGCAGGCGCGGCCGCGCCGGGCGCTGAAGGTGTCTGGCTCATGCCGTATCTCGCCGGAGAGCGCCTGCCTAACCTCCCGCACGCAACGGGTTCCCTTTTTGGGTTGACCATGGAGAACCTGCGGCCAGAGACCGTGGTGCGGGCGGCACTGGATGGCGTGGCCGCCGGCCTGTCGTACGGAGTCGAAGCGTTGGCCGAGCAGGGCGTGACCGGCTCCGAGATCGTGCTCGTCGGTGGCGGCAGCCGGCACCCCACCTGGCGGCAAGCGATTGCCGACGCAACGGGCCTGCCCGTTCATGTACGTGGTGGCTACGAGCACGCCGCGCTGGGCGCCGCGATGCAAGCCATCGCTGTGGCGTCTGGCACGCCCATCGACGAGGTGATTGCCACGTTCCGCCCCGAAACGGTCGGGATCACTGAACCGCGCCCCGAGTACCGGGAGGCTTTCCGGCTGCCCGAGCGACGAGCACTGATTGATCTGGCCCGGTCGATCTAGGGCGTCTTGCGAATCGTCCGGGGAACCACCCGCGGCGCTTCTCCAGCCTGGGCCCAGGCCCCGAGGCGATGGCTGACGCCCACGACGGGCGCATAGGCCTCCCGGAAGATCTCGCTCAATTCCTGGTAGCGATCGTGGCGTCGGGGCTCCGGGTCTGAGCGTGCGCCGTACCGCGCCCAGCGTTGGCTCGCCTCGTCCGGGGCAAACATCCCTGCTCCAGCTCCCGCGAGCAAGGCTGCCCCCATTGCCGCCTGATCAACCGTCGACAGCGCGAAGACGGGCAGCCCAAAGATGTCGGCGACCATTTGCCGCCAGAGCGGGCTTCTCGCGCCGCCTCCGGCCATGACAATGCGCTCGGGCGCGGCCCCGGTCTCCCGCAGAACCGCGAACGCATCGTAGGTCGCGAGTGTCACACCCTCCATCACGGCACGCACCAAATCGCCTGATTCATGCTGCGCGGTGAGTCCGAGAAACGCGCCACGCGCGGCGGCATCCATGTGCGGCGTGCGCTCTCCCACCAGGTACGGCAGGAATAGTGCCCCACGGGCCCCGATGTCGGAGCGTTCCGCCAACGCGGTCATCCGTTCGTAGGCTCCAGCCGTGGGCAATCGCAACACCTCGTCTCGCAGCCAGCGCATGGCCATGCCGGCTACCAGCGTTGCCCCCATCTGGTACCACCCGGGATTGCCCGTTCCTGGTTCCAGGGCCGAACAGAAGGTGTGGGCCCGCCCACTCGGATCAGGAGCGAACTCAACCCTCGGGGTCATTACCTGCGCGCCTGTGCTGAGCGACAGGAGGAGTGTTCCGGAATCAACGATCCCCGCACCGAGCAGGCTGGCCGCCGTGTCCGCCGTACCGGTCACCACCAGCGTCTGAGCGGGCAATCCGGTTGCCTCGGCAGCCTCGCGCGTCAGCTCCCCGGCGGGCGCAGAGGCTGGCCGCACCTGTGGCATGAGCGCGCTCGGAACCTCGGCTGCGTCAAGCAGTTGCGGCGACCAGTTGCGCCACCGCCCGTCGAACAACAGGGTTGCCGCACCATCGCCGGGATCCGTTGCAATCGCGCCCGTGAGTCGCCGCCGCAGCTCATCCTTCGGAGAGAGCAGGTGCCGGGTGCGCCACCAGATCGACGCCTTTTCTTCCTGCATCCAGCCGATGGTTGCAGCCATGAAGCCAGCGGCGACCGGGCTTCCCGCGATCGCGATCAGCCGCTCAGCGCCGACTTTTCGCGCGAATGCCCGCGCTTGTGGCTCTGACCGCTGATCGGCCCAGATGATGGCGGGATAGAGCGACCGTTCCCCCTCGCCCAGGAACGTGACGCCATGCATTTGCCCGGAAAGCCCAATGGCGCGGATGGTGACCCCACTTCCGGCCCAGCCCATTGCCTGCTGGATGGCAGTAACGGTGGCGCCCCACCAGGAGTCCGGATCCTGTTCGGCCCAGCCCATCCGCGGATGCAGTACCGGGTATTCGGCGCTGCCCGTGGCCTTGACCGTGCCCTGCTCGTCGACCACGACCACCTTGACAGCCGAAGTGCCGAGGTCGATCCCGAGCAGACAGGGGCCGCTACTGGTCATCGGCATCGATCAGCGAGTTCTGCAGGTCGCTGATGGCCTGGCTCAAAGGGGCAATCGCGGGATAGACGTGCTGGTAGACCTGACGCTTGATCCGGTCGTAAACCGCCGCGTCTTCCGGAACAGGTTGGACGGAGGACTGCCCGTACCGCATGGCCGCAATCGCTTCGTCGGCATTTGCGAATACGCCCGCGCCCACGCCGCCCAGCAGGGCAGCGCCGAGCGCCGTCGCTTCCTCTGCATCCAGCACGTGATAGGGCAGGCCGCTCAGGGAAGACTTGATCTGCATCAGGAGCTTGTTCCGTGTGCCACCACCAATGGCGACCGCCGATGCCGGCATCGTCACCTGTGGATACTCGGCCAGTGGCTCGTAGGTGCTCACGGTCTCGAACGCGATCCCCTCCAGCACCGCCCGCGCCATTTCCTCGCGCCCGGTCTCCACGGTCAGACCGATGAACGCGCCGCGCGAGCGGCTATCGACGAACGGCGGATTGGCCATCCGCAGGTGGGGCAGAAAGAGCACCCCGTTGCTGCCCGGTGGCACACGCCCTGCCGCCGCGATGGCCGCGTCATAGGCAAGTGGGTCCGAACCGTCGCCAAGCAGCCGGCGTATCCAGTCGATGCACGCCCCAGAGGTGTACTGCCCGCCGAACACGTAGTACCCGCCCCCTGCCACGTGAGCGCCCTGGGTGTAGCCCTGGTGCCCCGCCTTCGGGTCCGTGAGGGGTGCAGACGTCGGGAGGAAGACGGCTTCCGCCGTTCCCAGCGAGTTCAGCATTTGCCCGGGCCGCGTTACGCCAGCAGCAAACGCGCCGCACACATGGTCGTGCCCACCCGTGGCGACGAGCGCCGTCTGGGGCAGGCCTGTCTCGGCGGCGGCGCGCGCGGTCACCGGTCCCAGCCGGGTGCCGCTCGAAACCAGCGGCGGCAACATACGCTCCTCTATTTCGACCTTGTCCAGGATCTCCTGATCCCAGGTCAGGTCGTGCAGGTTCATGAGCATCGTGCGAGACGCTTGCGACGGCTCACTCCCCCGCTCGCCGCTCAACTTGAACGCGATGTACTCGTCAATCAACAGCCAATGCACGGAGCGTCGCCATGCTTCCGGCTCGTGCTCCCGGTACCAGAGCATTTTGCAGAGTGAGAAGATCGGTTGCAGCGAAAGCCCGGTCCTGGCAAACAGCGCGTCGGCTCCGACGTACTCGCCGAGCCAGTCCGACTGTGGCCTGGTGCGAGTGTCATACCATGCGATGACATCGACCGTCGCCTCGCCGGCTGCGTCGAGCAGCACCCCGGCCTCCGCGACCGATGCAACCGCGACAGAAACGATCTGAGTCGGGTCTGCGATCTCGGCAACAGCACGTCGAATGACGTCGACGACCGTTGCCCAAAGTTCGTTGGCCCGATAATACGCCCAGCGCGGGCGCGGCACATGGGTAGGAGTTGGGGCTGCGGCCGACGCGACAGCAATTCCATCTGGCCGATATACAACGGCCTTGATGCTCGTCGTCCCGACATCCAATCCGAGGAGCAGACTCACGCTGAGCTTATCCCTTGACGGCTCCAAGCGATAGACCGCGCACGATGTAACGCTGCGCCAGCAGCGCCGCGATCAGCGGCACGATCATAGCCCAGAGCGTGCGGGTGCCGACGAACTGGTAGTCGACCCCTCGCGTCTGCTCCGCCCCGACGACCGCCACCGACAGAGGCCGATTGGCTACCGTGCTGGAAAAGGCGAAGAGAAACTCGTTCCAGGAGAACGCGAGCGCCAGCATCCAGGCCACAACGAGACCTGGAGCTACCAGCGGCAGCGAAATCCGCCAGAACATCTCCCAGCGCGTTGCGCCGTCCACTTGCGCCGCTTCCTCCAGCTCGATCGGCACCTCGCGGAACATCTGCGTCAGGATGATGATCGGGAATGTCATGTTGAACGTCGCGTTCAGGATGATCAACCCGAGCGTCGTGTCCAGCAGGCCCGCCTGCCGCATGAGCAGGAAGTATGGAGTCACGAAGATCACCGGCGGCGCAATTCGCTGCGACAGGAACCAGGTTGTCAGGCTCCCATTCTGCGGGCGGAAGAACCTGAAGCGAGCAATGCCGTACGCCGCCAGGGTTCCCAGCGCCAGGGAGAGCGTGGCTGCACCAATGGCCAGTTGCGTGCTGATCAGCGTAGAGGCCCGCACCTCAGGCAGGGCAAACATGTCCCGCCATGGCTTGAGCGTGGGCTGGAAGTGGACGAAAGGCAGCCAGAGGTTGCCATAGTTGTCAGAGGACGACTTCACCGACGAAATGGCCGCCCAGTACAGCGGAAAGAGCGTCCACACGAGCACGATAGCCACGACGATCACGACGGCAACGGAACTTGCGACTTGCTTCAGGCCCGAGGACTGTGCGCGGTCGTTCATGCCGCTGCCTCCTGATCTTCATAGATGTGGCGAATGCGTCCCCAAAGCAGAGAAACGAGGATCAGCACGATGATCAGGAGCAGGAATGCCTGCGCGGCTGCCTCACCGTAGAAGAACTGTTTTCTTGCTGTCTGGTAGTTGAAGAACGAGTAGTAACGGGTTGCCTGTCCCGGACCGCCCAGCGTCATGGCCACGACGAGGTCGAATACCTTGAAGGCGTCGACCGTACGCAAGAGCAGAATGAGCCACAGGATTGGCGCCATCAACGGCAACGTGATGTACCGCAGTGTGGCCCACCACCCTGCCCCATCGACAGCCGAGGCCTCCGTGACATCTTGCGGTAGACCCTGCAAGCCGGCCAGAGCGATGATGAACACCAGCGGCGTCCACTCCCAGACGTCGGTGATGATGGTCGTGACGCGGGCCCAGGTCGGACTTGAAAGCCACGGGGGCGGCGTAACGCCGAACAGTTGCAGGAACGAGTTCACGGGGCCTCCACCTTCGTAGAAGATGGTGCGCCCGAGGAACCCAATAGCCACTGGAGTCGCAAAGATTGGCAGCGTAATGATGGTGCGGAGCACGGAACGCCCGCGCATCTCGCGATTGAAAAACAGCGCGAGCAGAAATCCGAGGATCATTTCCAGGACGACCGCTCCGACCACGAAGATATACGTGATCGAAAGGGTGAAAGAGACATCCTTCTCGAAAATGTTGAAAGTCGGCAACGGCTGGCCGAAGAAGGAGGGCAGAACTGACGGCTCACCGGTTAGTGAGAGAATGAGCGCTGGCACAACCACCAGCGGCACCCACTTAGTGGCGTTGCGTACGCCCTGCCGAAGGCCCCCTTGATCGAGGAGAAGTCCCACGACCGCGCCAATCGCCAGCACTGCGACGACTGCAATGATGACCACGAGCACGGTGTGAATGATCGCCTGCGAACGGGTTCCTGGATCGAACATCACATCGTTGAATAACTTGCGATAGTTACCCCACCCTACGTCCTTGACGATCTTGCCAGTGCGAAATGCATACCGGCTTGTCGTGACGGCATACGCAAGCGGAAATACGGTCAGCGCGAGAATCCAGAAGGCAGCGGGACCAATGAAGAGCCACTTCTCCCAGGCCGGACCCAGCACCGGGCTCATGCGGTTCCACCAAAGGAGATTGAGCCAGGGCAGGACTGCGGCGACGAGAAATCCACCGGCCAAGCCCAGCATCCCTGGGCCAAGGCCAACACTCTGCGGCTCGATCTTCGCCAGATTCTGCGAGATATAGATGGGGAGGATCAGGACCGCCAGGCTTCCCAGACTGATCGCAACGGTCTGGATAAACCGCTCCTCAATCGGGAAGGCGAGAACAGCAATGGCGGCAATCACCCCGGCCATCCAGACCAGAGTCATGACCCATCCATTGCCCTCCTTCGTGATGATCGCCGCAACATCGCTCAGCGGGACACCGCCATCGGCGAGAGAAACCGCCGGCAGCGTGTTCGCCGCAATGAACCCGATAGCCATTGCCACCAGGATCGCGATCTTTGGGATCCAGCTTCGGCCAATCGCGCCTGCCGGCTGCACGCGCAGTGACGACATTGGCTCCGCATTTGGCGGCGCTGCCGTCTGAAGTTGGGACATTTCTGCTCCCGCTTGCTCCAGGAACGCTGAGGGGGCGAAGAGCCGGCCCCAAAAGGCCGGCTCTTCGTCACTTGCAGGGCATCGCTACTCGAGACCGAGCGAGGTCCTGTAGGATGCCAACTGCAGATCGCGGTCGAGGCCGTCCGTCGTCTCGTCCCAGTCTGCCGCCACGTTTGCCAGCGCCTCTTCGGCGGTAGCAACCTGGCCGGTGAAGAACTCGGAGAGACGGATATCCAGACCAGCCCAGTACCGCTCGGCACCGGGGATTCGCAGATACGGCAACTGCAAGGGATTGTCGAACGTCTGGAAGTACGCGTTTGTGTACTCCTCGGCGTCCTTGGCGTCCCAGCCGAGCGCCAGGTAATCGTCGATGCTGCCGGTCCCGACGGGCTCGGGAATCTGGTATGAGCGACCCGGGTCCACGCCGTCTGTGCCGCGTGCCGCGAAGAAGCGCTGCTTCGGTTCGGTTGCGAGCAGGGCGAGCAGGTAGTAGGCGAGGTCGGGCACATCGGAGCCCTTCATGACCACGCCTGACCAGGAGCCACCGGTCGTGTTGCCGACGATGTTCGGCTCCTCGACCTCGTTCACCTCGCTCGTGAGGGCGTTGGTGTACTTCATTGTGCCGGGCAGTGGCGCACAGCCAAGCAGACCAACCGTCGGCTTCCCCTGCTCGATCGCCAGCGGCGTCACATCTCCCCATGAGTACGTGAAGACGGCGTTCCCGTTGAGGAAATAGTCCCACGCCTCACCAAGCGCCCAACCAGCCATTGCCTCGGGTCCGAGGCCGAAGATCTCCTTCAGAAGATTCGCTGCCTCTACGTGACCTGGGCTCGTGCAGAGCGGAGTCATGTCGTCTGGATTGAACCAGTAGTGCTGTGGATTGTTCGGGCCAATCACATACGGCGCAGAAAGCGATGCGTAGTGATACATGCCCTGGCCGCCGACCTTGAGGTGCAGCGAGATACCACTGACGGGGTCGCCATTGATGCCGTTTGGCTTGCCGTTGAAATAGACGGCGATATCGCGCAATTGCTCCCACGTCTGCGGCGGCACAGGCATGGCGTAGCCATACTCTGCCTCGAACGCCTTGGCGTGCTCCGGGTCATTCAGGAGATCGCGGCGGTAGTAAAGCGCCTGACCGTCGCAGTCGTATGGAACGACGAACTGTTGCCCACCGTAGTAACGCAACTGCTTCAGTGACTCAGGCTCGGTGTCAATGTCGTACGCCGGGAACTTGCCGCTGGTGTCGCCGTAGAACTCATCCAACGGGTAAACGAGATCGCCTTCGGCCAGCTCACCCAGCCACTGCATCGCGATCATGGACGCATCGTAGGCGTTCGTGCCCGACGTCGCATCGTCCATGAGCTTGGTAAACGCACCTTCGATCGGGTCCGCCACCACGGTCAACGTCGCGCCAGTGGCCGCCTGGAACTCGTCGCGCACCTCGTCCAGCGGTACCTTGACCGAGGCGTCGATAACCTGGACCGTCAGTTCTTTCCCGGTCCAGAGGCAGCCGTCCCCTTCACACGGTTCCGCGACCACCGGCGGCCTCTGGCTACCTGGCATCGGCGTTGCCATGTCATCCTGGCGGGCTGCCGCTCCGCGCAGGAACAGATTCGTTGCTGCCGCAGAGAGGCCGAGCGCGGCTGCGCCCTGCATGAATTCACGGCGGCCAATGCGGCCCGTGTAGAGCGCCCGCGCGAGTCCATGCACGCGTTGATCTGCCATAGATCCAGACTCCTCCCAAAATCGAGCCGGCATCTCTACCGGCGTGCCGTGCGGCGCTCCGATGGCCGCAGACCACGCTTATGTCGAGGTCGCAAATCACCCTGAAGACAGGATTCAATCTGCGCTTCTGCTCAGAATGCACAGCTAACTTCTTGCGAACGCGACGCGCCGGATCATATGGCCACTTGAAGCGGGCGTCAATACCCTTCGGATGCTCCACACAGGCTGCTAGAATGCGGCCCCATGATGGACGAGCAGTTTTCCCCTGACCGGGTGCGTGCGACCCGTGAACGCGCCGATACTGAGTTGGCCGTGGCCGCTCTGCATCCCCAGCGTTTTGGCCTCAACAAGCATCGAGATGGGTGGATCAAGCACGTGCCCGGCCTGGGCAACGTCGTGTACGCGGCGCTGGCCTGGCCTCACGCCCAGTGCCCTTCGTACGACATCGTCGGTGATGAGCGCGTCCCGATGGATGCGCTGAGTTTCGTGATGCAACTCCAGGCGCAAGTCTGGGGATTTCCGCCTGAGTTTCTCGTTCCGATGAATATCCTGGCGATCCTGGCGGACACCGGGGGCTCAGTTCTGGTCGCTTACCGGGAGGACCAGGGCTTCAATGCCGACGGCTGGCTGGGATTTGCTATCGCCCTCGGCGGCCGCTCCGGGACGCTCGTGTCCCACATGCTGGGGGTACGAGAAGAACTGCGCGGTGTGCGCGATCTTGGTTGGCACTTGAAGGTGCTCCAGGGGTATGAAGCACTCCGCGCCGGACATCGCTCTGCCATCTGGACCTTCGATCCCATGCGAGGCGCCAACGCCCGGCTGAACATCGAAAAGCTGGGTGCCACCGTGCGCGAGTTGACGATTGACAAGTACGGAGTCCTGATCAGCGAACTCTACGGCGATGTCCCCAGTGATCGATTCACCGCTCACTGGGATCTGGTTGCAGCCGCGACGCATCGCCGCCTCGACGACGTTCGCCTCGGACGCTACCCGGGCCCTTCACCGGCCGACGTGCGCGCCATGCCGGAGATCACCGCCGAGAATGCCCAGGACCTCGCGGCAAGCGCGCCGGGAAATGCGCGGTACCGCATCCCGGCTGATGTTGACAGCCTGATGATCTCGGACCCTGCCCGTGCCAACGCCTGGCGCACAGAAATGCGGGCCGCGTTCGCGCCGTTCATGACCATCAAGGCAGCGCGCACTTCTGGCAAGACCGGTGAGTCACCGCTCGATATCGGCGTTGACGTGCGCTACGGCGCATACGATGTCGTGGCGTTTGCCAGCGAAGAGGCAATCCACAACGATCGCGAAAACTGGTACATCCTCCGCCGGCGCGGGGGCCAAGCCTGACGAGAAGGGATTCCGGCCTGTGTCCATCACCAGCATCGGTGTCTACAAGACGCCCCTGCACCTGCGCGCACCTTTCACCACCTCGTTTGGCACGTATGTCTCGCTGGATCGGCCGTTCGTCGTCATCGAGACAAGCGACGGCTTCCGGGGCGTCGGCGAGGTCCCGACGTTGCGGGACCCAGCCTACAAGGCCGAAGTGGACGCACCCTCGGTCTTCACTTCGCTGATCGAGTTCATTCTGCCCAGCGTAGCCTCCTGGCAACAGGAGCATGGCGGTGTGGAGACCATTGATCAGCTTCGCGAAAGCACTGCCTGGATCAAGGGGGCGGTCTTCGCCAGGAGTGGCGTTGAGGCTGCCCTGTGGGACATCATCGCCCAGCGCGCCAGCGAGCCACTCTGGAAGCTCTGGGGAGGCGAAAAGCGCACCTTCCCCGTCGGGGTGAGCATCGGCGGCAAGACCATTGACGACGTGCTTCACTTGGCGGACACAGCGGCGAACCTGGGATACCGCCGGTTCAAGGTCAAGATCTGGCCCGGCTTCGATGAAGCTCCTGCCCGGGCGCTGCGCGAACGGTATCCGGACCATCTCCTGCAAGTCGATGCCAATTCGGCGTACACAATGGACACCTGGCAGCGCCTGCATACGCTCGATGACCTCGACCTCCTCCTCATTGAGCAACCCCTCTATGACGACGACATCGTGCTGCACAGTGAGATCTCGCGCGAGCTGCGGACGCCTGTCTGCCTGGACGAGAGCGTCCACTCCCTGCGCGATGCCCAGGCGGCCGCTACCCTCTGGCGGCGCAACGGCGCTCTGGACAGACTGATCATCAACATCAAGCCGCCTCGCGTCTCGGGGTTCTCTGAAGCGATTGAAATCGCGCAGTTCTGCCGGTCCGAGGGCATTCGGACCTGGATCGGCGGCATGTTGGATTCCGCCTGGGGCAAGGCCATGAACCTGAACTTCAATGGCCTGGCCGAGATTGATCTCCCTGGAGACCATTTCTCACCGGGTGGCGCCTACTTCAAGGAGGATGTCACGGAGGATGCGCTGGTTGCGGTGAACGGCGAGTACTCGTTGACCGACCGGCCGTCCACGGGCCTGACCTTCGCCTGGGACCGATTTGAACGCATGTCCACACGTCTCTATCAGCAGGAATTCTCGTAGTTTCAGAAGGCCAGACGTGCAGGAACCACTGCCGGCAGCGTGCAGCGGTTCCATCTTGGAGATCAAGCTGGCGGACCCGGCAACCTCTACGCCATCGGCGCCTGCTCGCCCGCCATCGCGCCGGTCACGATCGCGACCGCGCCTGACATGCTGAACTCGCGCGGTTCGATCACCGCGATGCGCTTGCCCAGGCGCTGGATGTCGCCCTACCGGCGGCGACAGCGGTGTTCATTGAATGCGACTTCTACCGCGTGACGGATATGCGGAATGGACGTGGCGTTTGCCAGGTCCATTCCGTCGAGGTCGCTGGCAGCTGGCCCCAGCAGTTCTCGGTGCCGAAGGCGGAATGCTCCGACGGGATCCCTTCCTGCGGCTGTCGGTGATCAAGGTGACGTCGATATCGGTCTTGCCGGTCGGCTTCTCACCAGTCCTGGCGTAGTTCACGACCGCCTCGACGCCCATCTGGGCCATCTTCAGCGGGTATTGCTGCAACGTGGCGGCAATCTCTCTGGCCACGAGGGCCTCGATGCCGGTGCTGCCACCCTCAACGGAGACGACTTGAGCTGTCGATGTTCGCGATGACCTGAGCGGTGTCTCCTGTCACCGACTTCGCGAACTCACCGATGAGCGCACCAGCCTTGCAGTTGTCGGGAAGGTCAGAATGATGCGAAGGCTAAGCCTCACGGCCAGGGCCGCCGGATTCGCCGTGGGAAATGGCAATCTCGGGGAAAAGTGGCGAGCGATCAGCCTCATGCGCCCGTGCGCCCGCGCGCTGCGCCTGCGCGACGACCTGTGCGCCGAGTTGATGGAACAACTCGGCGACACGATCAACGCGCCCAGGTGCTTGCACCACGATCACCAGGTCATCCGGCGCCGGAGCGGTGCCCGCGGCGATCTCCAGTCCCGCGCGCGCGAGTTGCGAGCCCGTACTCGAGCGACGACCATCGAAGACACGGGTGTACGGGCCGAAGCCGGCGCGATGCGTGGCAGCAAGGGCGTCACTGAGCTGCTCTTGCGCGAAGACTCCCAGGACATGGTCCGGAGCCTGTTTTCCGGCTGTCGATACGGGGGCGCTCATCGGGGCCGCGTCATCCCTCCGGTGATTACTAGGAAAAGAAGTGCCGCTTGTGAATGGCGCCCTGCACCAGGTCCTTCACCGTACGGCGCAACTCGGCGCCCGGCTCGGCAGCTGTCTTCTCAGTCACCGGGTTGTGCCGTGACTCATCGACCGCCGCGGTGATTTCCGGCTGCTCGACCCGCACACTGCGCACAGTGGGCTCCTCGCCGCTCTTGGTGATGTAGTAGCGCGTAGGCTGCTGCATGGACGTTTCCGCCTTTCCTGAGCAAGGCTGCTCAGCATGTCCCCGGACTCCCGGGGTGGCGGCCATCCATGGAGATGGTCGTTGTCCTAGCTCGTCCTGGGGATGCCAGTCAATTGTTGGCACGGACTGCCAGCGTCCAACGAATCTCCCTTCACGGGGACGAGTGTGCTACCCAGCAAACGCAGCGGATGCTGCACCCGCAAGCACACGTAGACTGACCGCGGTTATCCCGCGACCAGAGTGCAAGTTTACCGCCCTGGCCGGGCACGCGTCAAAACGCTCAGGAAACCCTACTTCTGGCAAACAATCACCAAGCTAGTCGACACGTTATTGAGCGTCGCCCCATGCTACACTCGCCGCGTCGTTCGTGGCGTTTCTCACCAATGGACAATTTCATCTGTCAGGTCACGAAGACTCTCGCAAACGGCTGATTCATCACGTAGGGCGCGAGTCGTCTGCGTAGAGGAGCACCTGGTTGTTCCGACCCCTTTCGAAACTTTTCGGCATCTTCAGTCGCGACCTCGGTATTGATCTTGGCACCGCCAACACGCTGGTGTACGTGCGGGGGAAGGGGATTGTGATCTCCGAGCCGAGCGTGGTGGCGATTGACACGCGCACGCGGCGGGCGTTCGGGGTGGGGGTGGAGGCCAAGGCGATGGTGGGCAAGACCCCGGAGTCGATCGTG
>DAOUDE010000075.1:0-26808 GCA_034431475.1 Thermomicrobiales bacterium
CCTCACAGTACTACGACGGCTGGACCTACCAGGGCGGCGCGCTCTCGCTGGCGTTCGTCATGTCGTGGGCCACGCAGTTGGCGGGGGGGCAGGCGCGGAAGGCGAAGGACCCGGCCGCCCTTGACGCGCTGAACGCCGCGTTCGCTGGCATTGCGGGTTGGCACTGGATGTTGCCGCTGAGCGCCTACCCGGTGCTATCCGGGCAGTTCGGCCGCTACTTCGCTGACTGGCTGGCGCACCCGACCTACGATGACTACTGGCGCATGTGGAGCATCGATGAGGATTACAGCCGCCTCACCACGCCTGCGCTGCATGTGGCTGGCTGGTACGACGTCTTCCTCTCCGGATCAGTGCGGAACTTCCTGGGGATGCAGGCGGCGGCGGGAAGCGACGAGGCGCGCGCCAACCAGAAGCTCGTCATTGGCCCGTGGGTACACATGCCGTGGGCGCCGGTCAGCAACTCGCCAGAGGGCGTAGGGCCGACGGTGGTTGACGACTGGCAACTGCGCTGGTTTGACCAGTTCCTGAAGGGCGTCGATACGGGCGCGGTCGATGCCCCGGTCACCGTGTTCGTGATGGGCGCTGAGGAATGGCGCGACTATCCCTCCTGGCCACCTCCGGCGGCCCGGCAGGAGCGCTGGTACCTGCACTCCGGCGGACGCGCCAACTCGCGCTTCGGGGACGGCACGCTGACGCAGGACGCGCCGGGCGAGGAGCCTGCGGATGTCTTCACCTACGATCCGTCATTCCCCGTCGCCAGCCAGGGCGGGCACTCCTGCTGCTTCGGATTCATCTCGCCGATGGGCCCTGCCGATCAGCGCGCGAGCGAGGAGACGAACTTCGTGCTCGCGTACACCTCACCACCGCTGGCCGAAGGTATCGACTTGCTGGGGGACGCCAGCGTTACCCTGTACGCCGCTACCACCGCCGTCGATACCGACTGGACCGCCCGCCTCTGCCACGTCCACCCTGATGGGCGTTCGATCAACCTGCAGGAGGGGATCGTGCGGGCGCGCTACCGGGAGAGCCTGTCCGATCCGTCGCTGCTGGAGCCGAACCGGGTCTACGCCTACGAGATTCCACTTGGTCCGGTCGGGGCGCACATCCCGCGCGGTCACGCGCTGCGGCTCACGATTTCGTCAAGCGACTTCCCACAGTGGGACCGCAACATGAACACAGGCGCGCCGCTCTTCAGCGAAGACCTGACGGCGGCGAAGGCGGCCCGGCAGTCGGTGCTACATGATGCCGGGCATGCCTCATGCCTGAACGTGGATGTCGTGCGGGGGTGAGCGGTTCTTCCGATGGTGAGGGGGAAACGAGGTTGCCCGGCAGGCTCGAGACACGGCGGGAAGGGTGCTCCGCATCCAGCCTGCTCATGGAGTGCACCCACCCAGGGGATTCGTCAAGAGCTTGTTGAAGGACCCTGTTCCTGGCCGCGCCGGAAGGAGGCGTGCGCCCAACCAAGGTGTCATCCCGAGCGAAGTCGAGGGATCTCGCCGGGCAGGTCGCGAAGGAACGCCTCGTACACGCGTTCCCGGTTGCGCCGGTATACGACGGTGGGCCATGCCGAGATCCCTCGACTTCGCTCGGGATGACACGCGAGAGGCGATGACATCCCGATACTCGCTGGTCGGGAACGAGGTCCTTCGGCAAGCTCAGGACGACACCTGAGCTTGGCGGAAACCTCGAAGCGTGGTGGCCGGGGGGCGAGATGCTTCGATTACGCGCAGGACGACATCTCCAGGTGTGTACGATGGGTAACTACCTAGCTGAGAACGAACGGGAAAGGAACCGGTGGTGGTAGCGACAACCATTCCCTCCAGTGTGGTGATCGTGGGGGGAGGGATCATCGGGAGCGGGATTGCCTACGAACTGGCGCGGCGCGGCGTGCCCGTGACGCTGGTCGAGCGGGGGCGCATCGGTGGCGAAGCGTCGTGGGCGTCCGCAGGGATCATCTCCTTGCCGCACCGCCCGTGGCAGCTTCCCCAGCGCGTGGAACTGGGGCGGCTCAGCCTGGAGGCGTACCCCGCACTGGTCGAGACCCTGGAGGAGATGACCGGCATCGGCATCGACTACCGGCGGCCTGGCGAGTGGGCGGTGGCGGTCGATGAGGAGCACGCGCTGGAGGAAGACGCCGTTGCTGAGTGGCAGCGTGGCCTCGGGCTTGTCGTGGAGGACCTGACACCGGAGGAGGCTCGCCACCGGGAGCCGGCGCTGCCGGAAAACCTCGTGCGGGCGCGGTTCCACCCCGGAGTTGGGTCGCTGTCGGTGCACCGGCTGACGCAGGCGTTGGCGGCGGCGGCGCGCCAACTCGGCGCGACCGTGCTGGAGGAAACGCCGGTCGGCGGCATCCTGCGCGAGGGCGACCGGATCACCGGGGTGCGCCTGCAGGAGCATGATCTGCACGCGGATGTCACCCTGCTGGCCAGCGGCGCGTGGACGCGTCTGCTCGGCGACACCATCGGCGTGACGCTGCCCACGTTGCCGGTGAAGGGGCAACTGATCGCCTTCGCCAATGCGCCGCTGCGTCCCTCGCGGGTGATCTCCGGCCACGGCGGCTACGTGCGGCCGCGGCCCGACGGCACCACCATGGTGGCGGCAACCGAGGAGTACAAGGGCTTCGACAGGCGGATCACCGGTGACGGCGTCGCCTGGTTGCTGAACCTGGCCCGCACCCTTTGCCCGGTGCTACTCGACGGTGAAATCGCGGAGACCTGGAGCGGTCTGCGTCCTGGCTCCGAGACCAACGATCCGCTGATTGGCCCTGTGCCCGGCTACGACGGCCTGTGGGTGAGTGCCGGCCACTTCCGAACGGGCGCGAAGGAGGGTCCGGCGACCGCGATCCTGGTGGCGGAAGCGCTGACCACCGGTGCGATCCCGGACCTGCTCACGCCGTTCGCCCCGACCGGCCAGCCGGTCGGCGCATGACCCAGGTACGCGCGACCCGGAGCGTGCTGGCCACGCCCGGCTCCAACCCACGCATGATCGCGAAGGCGCTGGCCAGCGAGGCCGACGTCGTGATGATCGACCTGGAGGACGCGGTCGCGCCGGCGGAGAAGGTGGCGGCGCGCGATATCGTGGCCGCAGCGCTGCGCGACGGTGACTGGCGAGGACGGCCGCGCACGTTTCGCATCAACGCGCTGGACACGCCCTGGTTCGCGCGCGACCTGGTCACGGTCTACGACCTGGCGGAGGGCGAGATCGACCTGATCGTGCTGCCCAAGGCGAGCGGGCCGGGTGATGTGCAGACGGTCAGCACGATCCTTGCCTCGCTGGAGAGCCCGGCCCGGCAGGACCCCATCCTGCTCGATGTGCAGATCGAGAGCGCGGCGGGGCTGGCGTACTGCGAGGCCATCGCGGCCTGCGACGCGCGCGTTGCCTCGCTCGTCTTTGGCCCTGGCGATTTCGCGGCCTCGGTGCGGATGCCGCTGACGGCCATCGGCATGCCGGACACCTGGGACAACGTCTACCCGGGGCACCGCTGGGACTACGCCCTGCAGCGCATCCTGGTGGCGGCGCGGGCGGCGAGCGTGCTGGCCATCGACGGCCCGTACGCGGACTTCCGCGACCTGGAGGGCTTTCACCGCTCCTGCCTGGCCGCCCGCGCGCTCGGCTACGACGGCAAGTGGTGCATCCATCCGGCGCAGGTTCCGGTCGCGAACGAGGTCTTTTCGGCCACGCCCGAGGAGATTGCCTGGGCCGAGGAGGTCCTGGCGGCGAACGCGGCGGCGGAGGCTGAAGGTCGTGGATCCTTCGCCATGCACGGCCAGATGGTGGACGCCGCGACGCTACGCATGGCCGCGGCCACGCTGGCCCGGGCGGGGCGCACAGAGGCCTGAGCCGTGCCCGCTGCTATGCTGCCCGGCGGTTTTTCGCTGCGGGAGGGGAGCCGGAGGGCATGGCGAAGCGGGCGCTGCTGAGCGTTTTTGACAAGACCGGGGTGATGGAGTTCGGGCAGGGCCTGCTGGGCCTGGGGTACGAGCTGGTTTCGACGGGCGGAACGCTGGCGGCGTTGCAGAGCGCGGGCCTGCCGGTCACGGCGGTCAGCGACGTGACCGGGTTCCCGGAGATCCTGGAGGGCCGGGTCAAGACGCTGCACCCGCGCATCCACGGCGGCCTGCTGGCACGGCGGGACGATGCCAACCACATGGCGACGCTGACTTACCACGGCATCACGCCGATCAACGTCGTGGCGGTGAACCTGTATCCCTTTGGGGCAACGGTCGCCAACCCCGATGTCTCGCTGGCGGACGCACTGGAGCATATCGATATCGGCGGGCCTGCCATGATCCGCGCCGCCGCCAAGAACTTCCCCGGCGTAGTGGTGGCAACCGACCCGGCGGATTACCCGGCCATCCTGAACGACCTGGCGATGGGAGAGGTCAGCCCTGAACGGCGGCAGCAACTCGCCGCCAAGGCGTACGCGCACACCGCCGCCTACGACGCCGTGGTCTCCGAGTACTTGCGCGAGGCAAGCGCGTGGCCGGCCGAGTTGAGCGTGGCCGGCCGCCACGAGCGCACCGTGCGCTACGGCGAGAACCCGCAGCAGCAGGGCGCGGCGTACCGCCGCCTGCGCGCGGGCGCGCCCACCTCGGGCGTGCTCGACGCCGTGCAACTGGCGGGCAAGGAGCTTTCCTTCAATAACCTGCTCGATGCCGACGCGGCCTGGAGCGCGGTCGTGGGCCGGGACGTGCCGGCGGTCGCCATCGTCAAGCACACCATCCCCTGCGGCCTCTCCGAGCGAGAGCACCTGGCGGAAGCGTTCAGCCTGGCGTTGCGCGGCGACGAGGTCTCCGCATTCGGCGGCATCGTGGCGCTCAACCGGCCGCTCGACCTGGAAACGGCGCAGCGATTGGGCGAGATCTTCTTCGAGGTCGTCATCGCGCCCGGCTTCGCACCGGATGCCCTGCAGCATCTGAAGCGCAAGAAGGCGCTGCGCCTGCTGGAGATGCCGGCCGGCTCCGCCGATTTCCTGCCCACGCCCGATCTGGACGTGCGACCCATTGCTGGTGGCCTCCTGGTGCAGACCCCGGATCTCGCCGCCGATGACCCGGCAGAGTGGCAAGTTGCGACCAAACGCGAGCCGGATGCGCGGGAGATGGCGGACCTCATCTTCGCGTGGCGGGCGGCTCGCCACATCAAGTCGAACGCCATCGTGCTGGTGCGGGACCGCGCCATCGTGGGGGTTGGCAGCGGGCAGCCAAACCGGCTGGAGAGCGTGCGCATCGCCTCGGACAAGGCGGGGGAGCGCGCGGTTGGCGCGGTGCTTGCGAGTGATGCCTTCTTCCCGTTCCCGGATGGGGTGGAGCAGGGCCTGGCCGCAGGGATCACGGCAATTGTGCAGCCGGGCGGCAGCGTGCGCGATGACCTGGTGATCGAGGCGGTGGACAAGGCCGGCGCGGCGATGGTGTTTACTGGCACACGACATTTTCGGCACTGACGAAGAGATTCGTCGCACTACTCAGCGGGGCGTGGTGCACAGCACACGTTGGAGGTTCCGGCAGCAAGAGGGTCGAGCCAGCGGCGACCATTCGGCTCACGTGCTGCCCACGCCCGAGAAAGGTTGAGTTCCGTGCGATTGCCCCGGTTCTTCTACACGCAGCGCAAGAACCCCATGCTGGGGTCGTTTACCGGCCCGCAGGTCGTCATCGTGGGGGGCGGGTTCGGTGGCCTGGAGGCAGCCAAGTCGCTCGGTGGCGCCCCGGCACGGGTGACGCTGGTGGACCGTCGCAACCATCACCTCTTTCAGCCGCTGCTCTACCAGGTGGCGACGGCGGTCCTCTCGCCGGCCGATATCGCGCAGCCGATCCGGGCGGTGCTGCGGGACCGCGCCAACGTCGAGGTAGTGCTGGGCGATGTGACCTCGGTGAATGTTGATGCGAGGCAGGTGGCGCTGGCCGATGGCTCCCGCCTGCCGTACGACTACCTGATCCTGGCGGCCGGGGCGAGCCATGCCTATTTCGGACACGACGAGTGGGAACCGTTTGCGCCGGGCCTGAAATCGCTGGAGGAAGCGACCGATATCCGGCGGCGCCTGCTCGTGTCGTTCGAGGCGGCCGAGCGGGAGACGGACCCCGAAAAGCGCAAGGCGCTGATGACTTTCGTGGTCGTGGGTGGCGGTCCCACCGGCGTCGAAATGGCGGGGGCCATCGCGGAGATCGCTCGCTACTCGCTCGCCAAGGATTTCCGGCACATCGATACGCGAGATGCCCGCGTGATCCTGCTGGAGGCCGTGGATCGCCTGCTGCTCGCCTTCCCGACGCAGCTCTCGCGTTACGCGCTGTGGGACCTGCAGCGGCTGGGCGTGGATGTGCGCTTCAACACGCCGGTGACGGACATCGGCCCCGGCGTCGTGACGGCTGGCGGCACGGAGATCAAGGCGGCGACGATCATCTGGGCGGCGGGCGTCAAGTCCTCGCCGGTTGGGGCCACGCTGGGCGTTGAAACAGACCGCGCCGGGCGGGTGATCGTGCAGCCAGACCTGTCGATTCCCGGGCACCCGGAGGTATTCGTGATTGGCGATATGAGCTCGCTGACCGGCCCGAACGGCCGCCCGTATCCGGGCGTGGCGCAGGTGGCGAAACAGGAAGGCGCGTGGGCGGCAAAGAACATTCGCCGGGCGATGGCCGGAAAGAAGATGGAGCCGTTCCACTATGTGGACCTGGGCAACATGGCGACCATCGGCCGCAACGCCGCCGTGGCGGATATCCGGGGCGTCAACCTGACCGGCTTCTTTGCGTGGCTGGTCTGGGCGCTGGTCCACGTCTTCAACCTGATCGGGTTCCGCAACCGGATTGTGGTGGCGTTGCAGTGGCTGTGGGGCTACATGACCTTCCAGCGCGGCGCGCGGTTGATCACGGGGTCGATGCGGGAGTAGGGACTGCACGACGCTCTACCGGCATCAACCGACGCCTCCCCACGAGCAACCCTCACCCCCAGCCCCTCTCCCTGCGCACAGGGAGAGGGGAGCCGTGCCCCAAATGTGGCGGGGCGTGCCGCGTTGTGACGCCGCCTATGCCACGCGGACGCCGCCGAAAGCCCCTCCCCGCGCACAGGGAGAGGGGTTGGGGTGAGAATTCATCACGAGCGGCATGCGTCGTATCCAAACCTCCCCCTGCCAGCCGGTGCGCGGGAGCGGGGAGCCGTTGGGCGGCGGGGTGGTGGGGGAAACTGGCGTCGCCTCGCCGATGCCTGCTCACACGCCCGTGGTCGGGAGTCCCTCTCCCGCGCAGCAGGTGGGGGTTGCGGTGAGGGCTTCTCGGCGCGAGGACACGCGTTGCTCGCATATGGCGCCAGGCGTGAGAGACCTCGTCTCACCGTACCCGGGAACGCGGTCTTTCGACGTCGCTCGAGACACGGGGCGCCTGCGAATTTCCCACGGTTCAGCGAGCCCGTTTGCCACCTTGGCGCAGGATTGCAATACTTCTCGACAGTTCGCGGAATCCAGCCTGGGAGAACGGGTGATCGACAACGACGCGGCCCACCCTCGGAGTGAGCCGGGGCGCACGCCGCTGCTGCGCATGACCGGAATCAGCAAGACCTTTCCGGGCGTCAAGGCCCTCGACGATGTGCATATCACCGTCTACGGCGGGGAGTGCCTGGCGTTGCTGGGCGAGAACGGCGCGGGCAAGAGCACGCTGATGAAGATTCTGTCGGGCGTGTACCAGCCGGACGGCGGCGAAATCGCCTTCGCCGGCGAGATTGTAGCGCTCAGCTCCCCCCGGCAGGCGCAGGCGCTCGGCATCTCCATCATCTATCAGGAATTCAACCTGATGCCGAACCTGACGGTGGCGGAGAACGTCTTCATCGGGCGGGAACCGAACTCCGGCGGCTTCGTGAATCGGCGCAAGATGGAGGAAGACACCCTCGCCCTGCTGCAGCGGCTCGGCGTCGCGCTCGATCCGCGCGCGACGGTGCGTGACCTGAGCGTGGCCGAGCAGCAGATGGTGGAGATCGCCAAGGCGCTCTCCACGAACGCGAAGCTGGTCATCATGGATGAGCCGACCTCTGCCCTGACCGACCGCGAGGTCGATAGTCTGCTGGACATTGTGAACAACCTGAAGGCGCAGGGGCTGGGGGTGATCTTCATCACCCATCGGCTGGATGAGCTGGCGCCGATTGGCGACCGGGTGACGGTGCTGCGCGATGGCCGCAACGCCGGCGAAATGCCGATGAGCGAGGCCACCCCGGAAGCGATCGTGCGCATGATGGTGGGCCGCAACATCGCCGATCTCTACGAGAAGACCGGGGCCACCTACGATCCAGGTGCGCCGTACGTGCTAGAGGTGCGCGGCCTGAGCCGCACCGGCTCCGCCCAGGATGCCACCCAGATCGTGCTGCACGATGTCAGCTTCGGAGTGCGCGCCGGCGAGATCGTGGGCCTGGCCGGGCTGGTGGGCGCGGGTCGCACCGAGGTTGCGCGCTCCATTTTCGGCGCGGACAAGTTCGACCGTGGCGAAATTCTCATTGACGGCCAGCCGGTGAACATCAGCACGCCGCACGACGCCATCCGGCACGGCCTGGGGCTGGTGCCGGAGGATCGCAAGCTGCAGGGCCTGGTGCTCAATCTGGCAGTACGCGAGAACATCGCGCTGCCGTCGCTGGACAGGATGGTCAAGCTTGGGTTCGTGCGGGCGCGGGAGGAGCAGAACCTCGCCCGCCGCTTCGTGGACGCGCTGCGCATCCGCACCCCCAGCCTGGAGCAGCAGGTGCTGAACCTCTCCGGGGGCAACCAGCAGAAGGTGGTCATCGCCAAATGGCTCGCCCTGCAGCCGAAGGTGCTGATCCTCGATGAGCCGACGCGGGGCATCGATATCGGCGCGAAGGCGGAGGTGCACTCGCTGATCGCGGAACTTGCGAAGCAGGGCGTGGCGGTGCTCATGATCTCCTCGGAGTTGCCGGAGATCCTGGGCATGAGCGACCGCGTCCTGGTGATGCACGAGGGGCACATCGTGGCGGATGTGCCGCGCGCGGCCGCGACCGAAGAAGTCATCATGCGCTACGCCACTGGGGTTGATCGGGCGCAGGTCGCCCAGGTCGCATAGGGACCGGGAGACCGGGCAGAGAGGGGACTCATGAGTCAGGCGGTAGCCACGGGGCAGGAGCGACGGCGCACCGACGTGGTCTCGGTACTGGGCAAGTTTGCGCCGTTGATCTTCCTGGCGATCCTGGTCGTCGGTCTCTGGGCCTTACGTCCTAATTTTCTGTCGCCATTCAACGTTTTCAACGTGATGCGCCAGATTTCGTTCATCGGCATCCTGGCGGTGGGCATGACCTTCGTCATCCTGACCGCCGGGATCGACCTTTCGGTCGGGTCGCTGCTCGCCTTCTCCGGCATCGTCTGCGCTTCCGTCGCCAAGGGTTCGCGCAGCTTGCTCGAAGGCGGCGTGACAGATCCGGGCGGCGCGCGCGTGCTGCTCGCGGCGCTGGCGGCAATCCTGACCGGCGTGATCATTGGCCTGCTGCAGGGTTCGCTGACCGCGCGCGCCGGCATCCCCGCTTTCATCGTCACCCTGGGCGGCCTCGGCGCGTGGCGCGGCGCGACGCTGCTCTGGTCGGACGGGCAGCCAATCTCCTCCTTCTCAGACGACTTCAAGTTCTGGGGCCAGGGGTTCATCGGCCCGCTGCCGGTGCCGGTGATCTTCTTTCTGGCCATGGTGGTGATTGGGCAGATCATCCTCAAGTACACCCAGTACGGGCGCTGGATCTACGCGCTGGGCGGCAACCCGGAGGCATCGCGTCTCTCGGGCCTGAACGTCAAGATGCTGACGACCAGCGTTTACGTGATCAGCGGCTTCTGTGCCGGACTGGCCGGTTTCCTGCTCACCTCGCGCCTGAACTCGGCGGAGCAGGTGGCTGGGCAGGGGTACGAGTTGCAGGCCATCGCGGCGGTCGTGATCGGCGGCACCAGTCTCTTCGGTGGTCAGGGGAGCATGATCGGTACGCTCATTGGAGCCATGCTGATCGGCGTGCTGAACAACGGCCTGGTGATCCTGAACGTTTCGCCGTATTACCAGCAAATTGTGATTGGCGCGATCATCGTGCTCTCGGTCTACATCGACCAGCTTGCCAAGCAGCGGTCACGCGCGTAGGAAGCAGCGCCGAACCGCGTGAGATACTTTGGCCTTGCACATGGCCGCTGTGGAGTGGCCAGTGGGGCGACGTCCTGTTGGGGGCGTCTGCTGTCGGAACAGGGAGGTTTCGCACATGTCCCGTGAAATGGTGCGTGGAGTAACCCGGGCGTCGTTGTCCCGCCGCCGCCTGATGGCCGGCGCGGTTGCCGCCGGCGCGGTGGTAGTGCTGCCAGGTGGGCTGCGCGCGGTGGCCGCCCAGGACAAGCCGAAGATCGCCTTCTCCGTGCCCGGGCTCAACTTTCCCTTCTTCGTCCACATGATGAACCTGGCCCAGCAGCACGCGGATGAGCTGGGTATCGAACTCGTGCAGCTCGACGGCCAGGAGAACGGCGCGCCATCCTCGACCAAGCAGAGCGCCGACCTGGAAGCGGTGATTGCCCAGGGGATCGACGGCATCGTCATCTCCCCGAATGATGGCCAGGCGCTGGCCCCGGCCATCCAGGCCGCCATCGACGCTGGCGTGCCGGTGGTGACGGTGGACCGCAACGTGCCCGACGCCGATACGCTGGCGCACGTGGGCGCGGACAACGTGCGCGGCGGCGAGAAGCAGGCCGAGTACGTGCTGGAACTGCTGCCCGACGGCGGTGAGATCTACGAGCTGCAGGGCCAGCCCGGTGCGACCCCAGCCATCGACCGCCACAAGGGCGTCGAGAACATCCTGGGCGGCCAGGACAAGGTGAAGGTCATCGTTTCCCAGACCGCGAACTTCGCGCGAGACGAGGCCGTGACCGTGTTCGAGTCCGCCCTGGCTGGCAACAACCCGCCGGCGGCCGTGATTGCCGCGAACGATGACATGGCGTTTGGCGTATCCGAGGTGGCGCAGGCGAATGGCCTGACGATGCCGATCATCGGATTCGATGCGCTGCCCGAGGCGCTGATTGCCATCCGCGACGGCAAGCAGGCCGCGACGATCGAGCAGTTCCCCGGCCAGCAGTCGACTACGGCGATGGATATCCTCCTTGCCTTCCTGGCGGACGGCACGGAGCCGAAGGAGCACGACACCTACCTGGAGCCAATCCTGATCACCAAGGACAACCTGGCGGACGCCGAGCGCGCGGTTGAGGCGGGCGTGGCCGAGGCCGAGGCGACGCCGACGGCGTAGGGGAGGAGAACCCTCACCCCAACCCCTCTCCCTGTGCGCAGGGAGAGGGGCTCGCTGTGGCGTGGGTGGTGTTCACTGCTGATGCTGTCTCGGCGGTGTGAGTCCGGCCGCCTCTTTGCAGTGTCATCCTGCGCCCGCAGGCGAAGGATCTCGGCCCAGCCGGTTCTGTTCCCACCGCCATCTACTGGTGTCATCTCGAGCGGAGTGGAGAGATTTCGGCGTCGCAGGCTGCGAGGCCATGAAGTGGCCGCAAGCGGTGGGTGCGAGTATTGGTCATCGGCGGTGGGGCGGGCCGAGATCGCTCGACGTTGCTCGAGATGACACGCATGCGGGTGCGTCACCTCGGGCTGCGGTGGCTGAGGAACGAGATCCTTCGACAAGCTCAGGATGACACCCGTAGGAGGCGGCGAGAATCTCGCCGGCGTACATTGAGCATTGAGAACCGAGCGTCCCCCTCCCGCGCTCCGGGAACACGAACAGAGTGAGGGTCAAACGCATCGATGCGACTCTACATGGCCGGGCCGATGTTCACCGCTGCTGACGCCGCGCATAACCTGCGGCTGGCGGAGAAGCTGCGCTCGTTTGGCTTCGAAGTTTTTTGCCCCAATGAGAGCGAGCCGAACGAGAAGACGCGTGAGGACATCACGCCGCGCCTGATCTACGAGGTGGACCTGGCGGCGGTCAAGTGGAGCAACGTGGTGATCTGCCATGTCAGCGAGGATTCCGGCACCAACTGGGAAGCCGGCTTCATGGATTGCCTCTCGCGGCACGTGGACCCGGAGCGCTACTACGGGGTAATCGGCCTGGCCACGGACATGCGCCTGCGCACGCGGCCCCACCCGGACAAGCACGGTGTGGAGAACCAGGCCCTGCACATCAACGCGCTGGTGGCGGGCGGGCTGCTGCTCTCGCTCGGGGTGTACCTGGACGAAGACGAGATGATCCAGCGCCTGCTGGAGGTGCGCGATGAACGAGCAGGTTGACGCGCCGATCATCAACGTCCGGGGCAATCTGGTTGGCCTCGGGCCGCTCCGGCGGGAGTACATCCCGCTGTACCAGCGCTGGATGAACGACTTCGAGACCACGCGTTTCCTGGACTATCAGCCGCGTCCCATGACGCTGGAGCAGGAAACGAGCTGGTACGAGCAGGCCGCGACGAAGAGCGACGAAATCACCTTCACGATCTACGAGTTGAGCACGGGCCGGCCGATCGGGAACTGTGGGCTGCATAACCTCGATCTTCGCAACCGCCGCTCGGAACTGGGCATCCTGATTGGAGAGCCGGAGGCCCGGGGGAAGGGCTACGGCACCGAGGCGATGCGCCTGCTGGCGGACTTCGGTTTCACGGCCCTGGGGCTCCACAGCCTGATGTTGTGGACCTACGAGTACAACATCGCCGGGCAACGCTGCTACGCCAAGGTTGGGTTCCGGGAGATCGGCCGTCGTCGCGCCTCGCGCTGGCACGCCGGCCGCTTCTGGGACGAAATCGCAATGGACCTACTGGCGAGCGAGTTCGAGAGCCCGGTCCTACGCGCGTTGCTCGATCCCGGCAGTAGCTCGGGATCACCCGGGTGAATCACCCGATCGGGTGATGTGGCGCAGGCGGTACTCGGGCAAACTATGGGTGTTGGCGGGACGCTCCCCAGAGCCCCTATCCCAAGCCCGGAGCGCTTCCGCCACCCGCACCGTCATCCCCGGTGCGGCTCCACATAGCGGTTGGGTCTCCCATAGCCTGGCCGTCCTCACTCCCCCGCGCTGTTCCATCACGGCGCGGTTCCCTTCCTTCCAGGCGGGACGCAGCTCACGAGCCGCGCCCCGCCTTCTTCTTCGTCCTGATGCACGTTGAGGCGCGCTTCTCCCGGCCAACCGCGCCGCTGACCCTCGCTGCGCGCCCGCGCGTGGTATAGGTACGCCCCACATGATGTTGCAGGTGACGTGGACGCAATGGAGCAGCCACGGTGCGCGCGATCGACACTGCTGAACACGCCGCGACCTTGCCAGTACCCCGGACGCAGTTGCTTGGCCGGGCAAGCGTGGTGGCCGCCGGAAACGCGCTCCTGCGCGAGGATGCCGTGCCGTTGCTGACGCTGACCGGGCCGGGCGGCGTGGGCAAGACGCGCGTTGCGCTGGCTGTTGCACGTGAGGCGGGCAGCGCCTTTGCCAATGGGGTCTGCTGGGTCGAGCTGGCGGCGGTGAACGACCCTTCGCAGATTGCGCCGACGATTGCAGAGGCAGTTAGCACCTCCGTGACCAATCTCCCGACCGGCGTGCCGTCGCTGGTCGAATTGCTGCGGCAGCGGCAAATGCTGCTGGTGCTCGACAACTGTGAGCACCTCGCCGAGGGTGTGGCCGGCCTGGCGGATCAGCTCCTGCGCACCTGTCCCGCGTTGCAGGTGTTGGCCACCAGCCGGGCTCCGCTCGGGGTACCGGGAGAATGGCTGCTGCCGGTCGATCCGTTTCCCGCGCCCAATGTTGATGCACTCCCCGAAGAGCTCCGCGAGAGCACGGGGATTCAGCTCTTTGTGGAACGCGCCCGCGCCTTGCAGCCCGGGTTCGAACTGACGCAGCAGAATGGCCCCGCGCTGGCGGGCATGGTGCGGGCGCTGGATGGCCTGCCGCTGGCAATCGAACTGGCGGCGGCGCGTACCCCGGTCTATTCGCCGGTCGCGATGCTGCGCGAAATGGATGACCGCCTTTCCCTGCTGCGGACTGGCTCGCGCACGCTGCCGGCGCGCCAGCAAACGATGGCGGCCACGATTGCCTGGAGCTACGCGCTGCTCAGCCCGGAGGCCCGGAAGCTGCTGCGCTGGCTGGCGGTGTTTCCCGGAGGGTGCAGTTTCGAAGCCGCCGTGGCGGTCGGCAGTGAGGCGTTGCCTGAGACACCGTCGGTCCCGGTAGTTCTACAGGAACTGGTGGAACAGAGCCTTGTGCGTCGTAGCGAGGCCGCCAGCGGGACCCGGTTCATGCTGCTGGAGATGATCCGCGAGTTTGCCCTGGCGGAACTGGCGGCGGCAGGCGAGCACGACGCGGCGAACGATGCGCACGCGGCCTACTTTGCCGGCCTGGTGCGGGACGGCTTCGGCTCGCCCACGCCGGCCCGGGGTCAGGCCATGCATGTGCGCAAACTCGCGGTGCGCGACCGGGAAAACCTGCGCGCGGCCTTCCGCTGGTTGACCGAACGGGAGCAGGCCGACACCCTGCTAATGATGGTCGGCGCGGTTTCCTGGCACGTGCAGGCGACCGCGAGCGAAGGGCGGAAATGGTTGGAGTGGGCGCTCGCCCACGCCTCCCCGGAGGAATCGCCACAACGGGCGGCGGCCATGTCCTGCCTGGCCTGCACGATCTGGGCAAACGGGGATTACGCTGCCGCGCGGGCGATGGCCGAGCAGTGCCTGGCGATGGCGCAACGGTTGAACGCGACCGATTCCATTGCGCTGGCAACCGATGTCCTGGGCAGCATTGCGCTGAGCCAGCATGAGTACGCGCGCGCTCAGGAGTTGATGAGCGTCGCGGTCGCCTACTGGCACGCCAACAACGAGTACTGGGAGGAGGCGTCTGCGCGGCAACTGCTGGCGGGCGCCGAGCACGGGCTGGGGCACGACGACGTCGCCGAATATCAGGTCCGGACGGCGCTTGCCGTCTACTGCAAAGCGGAAGCGACGGAGTTTGGCCCGACGCTCTCCCGGCTGGGACGCATCTTTCGAGAACGCGGGCACGACCATCTGGCGACGCACGTGTTTCACGACTCCCTGCATTTCTGCGTCGAGGCCGGCAATCTCTTCCTGTTGCTGATGCCGCTCTCCGGCCTGGCGGAGGTCGCCAGCCGGCGAGACCAGGCCGAGACCGCGGCGATGCTGATCGGCGCGATTGACGCGATCAAGGCGCGGCTGGGATCGGAGCGAATCCCGACCGCCGGCGTGAACGCGGAACGCGCCCGCGCCGCCGCACGGGCTGCCCTGGGTGAGCAGCGCTTCGAGCAGGTGCGCCAGGATGGCCTGGGCCTGACGACTACCCAGGCGGTCGCGATAGCCAGGCGGGTGACGCCGCCGGCGAGGGTGGCCGGGGAGGGGGAACCGGACTGGCGGGAGCTCCTGGGCGAGGCAGGCAGGATCGGGGAGACCGGCGATGCAGGATCCGGACGAGGGCCTGTCGTTGTCAAGGCGCCGGCAAACCGATCCACCCACGATGACGACGCCGGCCTCGCGCTGACCTCCCGTGAACAGGAGGTGCTGCAATTGCTTGGTCAGCGCCTGACCGACGCCGAGATCGCCGAGCAACTGTTCATCGGCCGCCGCACCGCCTCGCATCACGTTTCGAGCATCCTGACCAAGCTCAACGCGGCCAACAGGCGGGAGGCGCGGGCCGTCGCGCTGCGCCAGGGGTTGCTTTGAGGCTGGGAAAGCCTTACTCCGCGAGAAACCCTCACCCCAAAGCCCCTCTCCCTGCGCACAGGGAGAGGGGCTTTGGGGTGAGGGTCCTTTCCTGGTTTCTCGCGGAGCGAATCTACAAGCCGATCGTGCCCTCGTACACCAGGTCGCGGCAGCGCATTTCCACTTCGCGCGGATCGATGGGGTTGCGCGCCAGGCCGTTGGCAACGGCGGCGTTCGCCACCGCGGCGGCCACGCGTGGCGCAACGCGCAGGTCGAGGCTGTCCGGGATCAGGAAGTCTCGCGAGAGCTCCGAGGGATCGACGAGGTCAGCGATAGCGCGGGCCGCCGCCAGCTTCATCGTGTCGTCGATGGTGCGCGCCTTCACGTCGAGCGCGCCCCGGAACACGCCGGGGAACGCCAGCGAGTTATTGACCTGGTTCGGGTAGTCGGAGCGGCCCGTGGCCACCGCCAGCGCGCCCGCTTCCAGGGCCAGTTCGGGCGTGATCTCCGGGGTCGGGTTGGCCAGCGCGAACACGAGGGGATTGGGCGCCATGGAGGCGACCATCTCCGGGGTCAGGGCGCCGGGGCCGGAGAGACCGATGAAGACATCGGAGCCGACAATTACCTCGCTCAACGTGCCGGTGCGCCGTTCCTTGTTCGTCATGCGCGCGATCTCCTCCTTGGAGAAGTCCATGCGCTCTTTGCGGCCCTCGTAAATCGCGCCGAGGCGGTCGCAGAGCACGATGTCCCCCACGCCTAGCCCCAGCAACAGCTTGGTCACGGCGATGCCTGCCGCGCCCGCACCGTTGATGGTGACGCGTAGATCCTCCATGCGGCACCCGCGAATCTTCACCCCGTTGATCAGCGCGGCGGCCACCACGATGGCGGTGCCATGCTGATCATCGTGGAAGACGGGCATGTCGAGGGTCTCACGCAGCGTGCGCTCGATCTCGAAGCAGCGAGGCGCGCTGATATCCTCCAGGTTGATGCCGCCGAAGTTCGGCGCGATGTTCTGCACGATCTGGACGATCTCATCTACCTCGCGCGCCGCCAGGCAGATAGGGAACGCTTCGACGCCGGCCAGTGTCTGGAGCAGGACAGCCTTCCCCTCCATCACCGGCAGCGCCGCCTGCGGCCCGATATCGCCCAGCCCCAGCACCGCCGAGCCATCGGTCACGATCGCCACCAGATTCCCCTTGGCAGTGATCTCATCGACCTTGCTCGGGTCCTCGCGGATGACGTGGGCCGGGCTGAGGGCCGCTGGTGGGACGTAGAGCATGTTCAGGATGTGGTGATCCCGGATCGGAATCTTGGAGCGAACTTCGAGCACGCCGCCGTTGCGCTCCCGCAGGTCGATGGCCTCTTCGCGGAAGGTCTTGTGCTCGCTGCGCACGGACGGACGCGCGGGCAGCAGCCGGCCTTCGTAGACATAGCGACGCGTGCGCTCGGCCACCAGTTCGGGCGCGATATCCTGGCCCGCCTCACCCGCCTCCTGGGCGGCGCGCACCACGGCGGCGGCGATGGCCGGGGCCACGCGAAAGTCGAAGATGCGCGGCACGATGTAGTCCGCGTGCAGGGCATCTGGCTCGATGATATCGGCCAGTGCCCGCGCCGCGTAAAGGAGTGTGCGCAGGCGGATGTTGCGGGCGCGGGAATCGAGCAGGCCACGGAAGACCCCCGGGAAGACCAGGGAAATATCCATGGTGTTCGGGAAGTCCGAGCGGCCCGTCGCCACCACGCGTGCCCCGGCTGCGCGCGCCTGGGCCGGGGAAATCTCCGGTTCTGGGACGGCCAGCGCGAAGACGATGGGATCGCGCGCCATGACGCGAATCATGTCTTCGGTGACGATGTTGCCGGTGGAGAGCCCGATGAAGACGTCGGCGTCCTGCAGCATCTCCTTGAGGCCGCCGCGGCGATCCTGCTGGTTCGTTTCCTTGGCCAGGTACGCCTTCGCCCAGTTCATACGGCTGGGCCGGTAGCGGTAGAGCGCACCGGCACGGTCGCAGACGACCACGTCGCGCGCGCCAGCGCGCGTGAGCAGCCGCGCCACCCCGATCCCGGCGACCCCGGCTCCGGAGATGACGACCTTGACGTGCTCGATCTCCTTGCCCACCACCTTCAGCGCGTTGAGCAGGCCGCCCAGGACCAGGATGGCCGTGCCGTGATGCTGGTTGGAGAAGACCGGTATATCCGCGCCGTTCTCCAGGTTGTCGGCGATGGTGAAGGCGCGCGGCGCGGAGATGTCATCCAGGCAGATGGCCCCGAAGGTCGAGGACAGGGCCAGGCCGGTTTCCACCACCTGCTCCGGGTCGGTGCTGGCGACGGAGATGGGGAACGCATCCACCCCGGCGAAGGTCTTGAAGATGACGCTCTTGGCCTCTTCCAGGGGAATGGCAGCTTCCGGCGGCCCCTTCTGGGAGCCGAAAATGTCGGAGCCGTCCGTGAGGATCGCGACGGTATTGCCGCGGCAGGTGAGATCGAATGAGCGGCTGGGGTCCTCGTGGATGGCGAGGCACGCCTCGGCGACCCCTGGGGTGTAGACCAGCGAGAGGACCGCGCGGTCCCGGATGGGCACCTTGGATCCGACGCCGATCAGGCCCCGGTAGCGGCGGCGGTAGTCAAGGCCCTCCTGCTCGAGAGGCGAGAGGGCTGGCGCAGCCGCAACCGGCGGCGCGGGAGCACCTTCTGTAGACATGGGCTCAGCAGTCGACTTCCGTTTGACAGATTTGGCTGTGGGTTTGGTGGTTGTCTCAGTCACCATCCCATTCTAGCGTGCGCTGGCAAGTGGACGGCGCAGGGATGGCAGTCCATCCCTGCGCCGCCAGGCGGGACGTCAACCGGCCTACGGCGTGGGAGAGGCCGCGCCCTGTTCATCCAGTATCTGCTGCAGGAGCGTGATCTCCGCTGCCTGAGCCGTGATGACGCGTTGCGCAAGGTCGCGCAGTTCCGCGTCCTGCGTCGTTTCCAGGAGGCCACGAGAGCTTTCGACGGCCATCTGGTGATGCGCGAGGGTCAGGTCGGCGAAGGCGAGGTCCGGGTCAGCGGACTGGCAGAAGGCGTCGATCAGAGCTGCGCGGTCCACTTGCATTGCCGTGTCTGATGGCGGGGCGGCCATGTCATGGCCTTTGGCATCGCCCTCCGGCATGAGGACATGCATCGCCGCCAGCATGTCGTCGTCCATGGGAACAGGGTCAGGGCTGCCAAAGCGGGCGGCGCGCATGTCGCGCAATTCAGCGATCTCGGCTTCCTGCGTGGCGACAATCGCAGTGGCCATCTCACGGAGGCGCTCATCGTTCAAGTTGGGCAGCGCCGTCTCCGCCAGCGCGATGATGCTGACATGGTGCGGAATCATCATGTCGATGTAGAGCTGCTCGGGCGTGGGTTCAGCGTGGTGCGCTGCGGGCGAGGCCACGGCGGCCACGCCTGCATGAGGGGATGCGGCCGGTGTGGCCAAATCCGCGCAGTGCGATGTCGCAGCCACGGGAGGAACGGCAGAAAGCGCGAGCAGCGTGCTCGAGGCGGCCAGCATGGCCACCCGGTGCAGGGTGTTCATTCACTATGCTCCTGGGTGAATCGGTCGTCGACGCAGCGGTTGCCCGCGGGCCTACAGCCGGTACACCTGGAGCATGGCGCGCCGGGTCGACGGTGGTGGTGCTGAGAGGACGTTCAGGCGCAGCGGGCGTGCGCGAAGGACCGCGGCCGCGTGGCGGGCCGGAAGCACGCAGGGCAGCGCGGCGGGAGGTGGCGCGCCCGTCGGCTGGGGTACGGCCCGGAGCGCCGGGTCGCAGGTCTCGGGGTGGGGCGCAGGGCCATCGTGGCTGGCAGGTGATGTGGACAACGGCCCTGACGCGACTGCCACGTGGTGCGGCTCTGGCAGCGTGCCCTGCGCGGCCATCAGCGCATCGTGGCCGAGGAGGACGCCCAGGACAGTAAACGCGACCGCCAGAAATGCCCACCGCATCATCAGCGCGGCCAGGACATGACGCACCACGCCGCTACCCGACGCTGCGCCCGAAGCGGTCGATGGCGCCCATCAGGTCGGCCATGATCTCGTCCTGGTGCGTCTCGTCGTCATCCTCGGCGCGCAACGCATTCGCAACGCAGCCCCGGACATGATCCTCCAGCACGAGCAGGCCGATGCCTCGTGCGGCGGCAATGACCGCGGAAAGCTGGGTCAGGACGTCGAGGCAATACTCGTCCCCTTCCACCATGCGCTGTACACCGCGCACCTGACCCTCCATGCGACGCAGGCGCGCCAGGATCTTGGCCTTGTCGTGGGCGTAGGAGGTGGCGCCGACGGGCGTAAGCACCTCGTCGCTCTTCTCATGGTCAGGCTGGCTCTGGGTGATGGTGGTGTCGCTCATGCGGTCATTATACCCCTCGGAGGTACAGTCGGCAATCCGGTAGGGCCTTTCGGCGCTATGCCTTGACAGCCCTGCTATGATTGCAATAGGGGAATTATACCCCCACGAGGTATATTGAATAATCATGACCATCCTGGAGAGAGCGCAACGATGAGCGCCGAAACGATCGAGGCCCCGGTTAGCCTCCGCAATGTGACCATTCCGGTGGTCGGCATGACCTGCGCGTCGTGCGTCAACCGGGTGGAGAAGGCCATCGCCCGCACGCCGGGGGTCGAGTCGGCCGCCGTCAACCTGGCGACCGAGCAGGCCACCGTGTCGTTTGATCCGGCGCTGACCACGATCGCCAGTGTGGCAGACGCTGTACGCAAGGCCGGGTACGAGGTCGGGGAGTTGCCGGTGGAAGCTCCGCCGGTGAAAGCCGCAGCACCCCGGATCGGCAGCGACGGCGCGCGGGAGACCGAGGTCGTGCTGCCAATTGAGGGCATGACGTGCGCCTCCTGCGTGCGCCGCGTGGAACGCTCGCTGGCCAAGGTGCCCGGTGTCGCCGAGGCGAACGTCAACTTCGCCACCGAGCAGGCGGTCGTCCGCTTCAATCCGGCTGAGGCGACGCTGCCCGATTTGCGGGATGCCGTGACCCGGGCCGGGTACGCGGTGGGCGAGGTTGCGCCACCGCCTGTTGTGGAAAGCAGGGGCCTGGCCGCGCCGGCAACCGTCGCTGCGCCATCCCCGGCGGCAGCGGCGCTGGAAGCGCGCGACCGGCGGCGCGACCACGAGATCGCGGAGCTGAAGCTGAAGTGGCAGGTGAGCCTCGCCGTGGGCCTGGCCATGATGGCCCTCATGTTCCTGCCCCTGCCGATTTCACACCAGAACCTGGCCCCCATCCTGTTGATTGCCGCGACCGTGATCCAGTTCTGGGCGGGCAGCGAGTTCTACCGGCAGGCCTGGGCGGCGGCGCGCCACGGCGCGACGAACATGAACACCCTGGTGGTGGTGGGAACCTCCGCCGCCTACTTCTACAGCGCGTTCGTCACGCTCTGGCCGGGCCTGGCGACGCAGTGGAACCTGCCCGCGCACCTGTACTTTGAGTCCGCCGTGCTGATCATCGCGCTCATCCTGCTCGGGCGGTGGCTGGAAGCGCGCGCCAAGCGCTCGACTGGCGAGGCGATCCGGGCGTTGATGGGCCTGCAGGCCCGCACCGCGCGCGTCATTCGTGACGGTGCGGAAATTGACATCCCGGTTGAGCAGGTCGTCGCCGGCGACCTGATCCGCGTGCGGCCGGGAGAGAAGATCCCGGTCGATGGCGTGGTGCGCGACGGCGCGTCGCAGGTCGACGAGAGCATGTTGACCGGCGAGAGCCTGCCGGTTGGCAAGAAGGCGGGCGACACCGTCTTCGGCGCGACCATCAACCGCACGGGGAGCTTCGTGTTCGAGGCGACCCGCGTCGGCGCGGACACGACGCTCGCGCAGATCGTGCGCCTGGTCGAGGAAGCGCAGGGCTCCAAGGCCCCGATGCAGCGCCTGGCCGACACGGTCTCCTCGCGCTTTGTGCCGCTCGTGCTGGTGCTGGCGGCGCTCACGTTCGTTGGCTGGATGCTGTGGGGGCCCGAGCCGCGCATCTCGTTCGCGATCCAGGCGGCCATCGCCGTGCTGGTGATCGCCTGCCCGTGCGCGCTCGGGCTGGCCGCCCCGACGGCCATCATGGTCGGGACCGGCAAGGCCGCCGAGAACGGCATCCTGGTGCGCGGCGGCGAGGCGCTGGAACAGGCGCGCAAGATCACCGCGATCGTGCTGGACAAGACCGGCACCATCACCCGCGGCAAGCCAGCGGTGGCGGAGGTCGTGGCGCTGGGCGTAAGCGACACCGAGGTGCTGCGCCTGGCCGCCTCCCTGGAGGTTTCCTCGGAGCACCCCCTGGGCGAGGCCATCGTGCTGGCGGCCCGCGAGCGCGGCGGTGAACTGCTGGCGGTGAGCGGCTTCGAGTCGATCACCGGCAAGGGGATCGAGGGGCAGGTGAGCGGTCACGATGTGCTGGTGGGCAACCGCGCGCTGCTGACGGATCGCGGCATTGACACCAGCGCGTTGCTGATGGCGGCTGACCGCATGGCAGCCTCAGGGGCAACCCCGGTCTACGTGGGGATCGACGGCCAGGCCGCCGGGGTGATCGCCGTGGCGGACACCGTCAAGGCGGAGTCACGCGAGGCGATTGAGCAACTGCGGGCGCTGGGTCTCGATGTCTGGATGCTGACCGGCGACAACCGGGCCACGGCCGATGCCATCGCGCAGCAGGTGGGTATCCCCGCAGACCATGTGCTGGCAGAGGTGCTTCCCAGCGACAAGGCCGCGAAGGTGCGCGCGCTCCAGGCGCAGGGGAAGACGGTGGCGATGGTCGGGGATGGCATCAACGACGCCCCGGCCCTGGCCCAGGCGGACCTGGGGATCGCGATGGGCGCCGGGACCGACGTGGCGATGGCCGCCTCGGACATTACGCTCATTGGTGGCGACCTGCGCCAGATCGTGACGGCCATCGCGCTCTCGCGGCGCACGGTGGATACGATCCGGCAGGGGCTTTTCTGGGCCTTCGCCTACAACGTGGCGCTGATTCCCCTGGCGATGGGCGTGTTCTTCCCCTTCACCGGGATCCTGCTCAGCCCGATGATCGCCGCCGGAGCCATGGCCCTGAGCAGCGTGAGCGTGGTCGCAAACGCACTGCGCCTGCGCGGCTTCAAGCGCCCGGTGAGTGCGGAGGCGATCGCGCATCCGCCACTGACGGCGCGCATCGCGGACTCGGCGTTCCTGGTGGGGCTCGGCGCGTTCGGCGTGATTGCCGGCATCATCGCCTTCAACGTGCTGCCAACGGACGGCATGGACATCAGCCCCGCGCCGGCCGTGGCTGCACCTGAAAGGACGCTGGTGCCGCAGCAGACGGTGCTGTTGGCGGGCGGCGACACCCTGACCCCTGACCCGGCGAGCCTGACGATTGCCGCCGGGGAACCGGTTGCACTTGTGGTGACGAATGACACCGGGGAGGCGCGCGTGCTCAGCGTGCAGCCGGGTGAGGCGTCACAGGCGGGCATGGCCGGGCACGGAGCGGGGAGTGAACTTGCAAACAGTGTCACGGTCGAGCCCGGAACCACCGGCACGATCGTCCACACCTTCGAGCCGGGCGAGACCGCCGTCACCTGGGGCTCCGCGCACGGGGGTGAGCCGGAGGTCGCGGTCGTCACGGTACCGTAGGCCCAGGAACGCGCCGGGCATCCGGGCAACCGCGCGGCGCTTCTCGGGCCAGGTTTGCCAGTGGTACAAGGAGGGTGGCGGAATTTCCGCCGCCCTCCTTGCGTATGCTGAGCGGTGAAGCCTCGCCGCGCAGGGCCGAGGCGGCTGACGTGCGGGTTGCAGGGGAGGGGGCACAGGCGCATGGGGACACAGGTCATCATCGAGACCGAGGCGGGGGAGATTCACGTCGCTCTGGAGGATGAGCAAGCGCCTGGCACGGTCGCCAACTTCCTGCGTTACGTGGACGCCGGCCTGTACGATGGCGGACGCTTTCACCGCGTCGTACGGCTGGACAATCAGCCCAACGACGAGATCCGGATCGAGGTGATCCAGGGCGGGGTAAACCTGGAGCGCATGACGGAGAACGGCGCGCCCATCCCGCTGGAGCGCACCAGCGTGACTGGCCTCCGGCACCTGGACGGCACAATCTCCATGGCGCGCTTTCGCCCGGACAGCGCCGTCTCCGATTTCTTCATCTGCATCGGAGATCAGCCAGAGCTCGATTTCGGTGGCAGGCGCAACCCGGACGGCCAGGGGTTCGCCGCGTTCGGGCAGGTGACGCAGGGGATGGACGCGGTGCGCACCATTCAGTCCGGCGTCACCGACGGCCAGACGCTGATCTTCCCGGCGCGCATCATCGCGATCCGGCGCGCATAACTACTCCGTCACGTTCAGGATCAGCATCAGGCCGCCGCCGCCTTCCTGCTCGACGTTGTTGTTCGTCGTGTGGTGGTTGATGTGGCAGTGCAGGAGCCACTTGCCCGGCTCCCGTGCTTCCCACAGGACGTCGTAGCGCTCGCCTGGTCCGATATTGACGGTGTCCTTGACCCACTGCCCCCCTGGTTCAACCGGGTTGCCGTCGGTCTCCACGATGCGGAAGGGCCCGCCGTGGATGTGCATGGGGTGAATGAACCCGCTGTTCGTGCCGATGAAGCGCACCAGCAGCGTTTCCCCCACCTTCAGGTCCACCTGTTGTGTCGCGGGGTAGGCCTTGCCGTTGATGGTGAAGAAGTTGGGCAACCCGCCTTCCATCGGCATTGCGGGCCAGGAGTACCCCTCGCGCTCCAGCAGTTCCTGAAGCTGGATGATGAGCTCCTTGTCGAATGGGTAGGGGTACGGGTCGTCGGCAGGTCCGTCGATGATCAAGGCGCCGTACAGCCCGAGCGCCTGCTGGCGGTCGATGTGATCGTGCGAGTGATAGAAGTACGTGCCGCGTTGTTTGGCGGTGAACTCGTAGGTGAACGTGCCGCCGGGCGGAATCGGGTCCTGCGTGATTTCGGCTGGTCCATCCATAGCGTTCGGGACGATCAGCCCGTGCCAGTGGACGGTGGTCGATTCTGGCAGGTGGTTCGTGACCTCGAAGCGGACGCGATCCCCCTCGGTGAGGCGGATGAGTGGCCCGGGCACCTGCTGGTTGAAGGCGTAGGCGAGGACCGGCTCGTCCGGCAGGACGTTCCACTGGATGACCGAAGTCTCCAGTGCTTAGACCTTCACGCCGTCTTCAACGCGCGGCTCCAGCAATTGCCCGCCTTCGGCGTCCGCCGGGGCCAGGTAGCGGACGGCGTCAGGATCGACCGCCGCCATGTCGCGCATGGCTTCGGCGGGCGTGTCACGGGTCATGATCATGCCCGGCGCCATGACGGCCCCGTTGACCTCGTGTGCGCCGATGGTGAGGTTGACGTGCGCCGCCGACCAGATCAGCCCGGCGATGAGCGCCAGGGACGTGAGCAGCGTGACGGCGGCGATCTCCGCACGGGAAACGTTGCCACCCATGACGTGGCCGCCGGGTGGCTCGGTTGAGGCGCCGGGGCGAATGAGCGGATTCTGGTTCTGGCCCTGGCGCTCGCCGCCATTGACGCCCGGGTCGTTGTGGTCCTCGTGGTGCTGGTGGGCGTGGTGGTCCATGGCGGTCACGCCGCAGCCGGCCGCGGGCCGTGGCCCATGGCGGCGTGGTCGATCTTGCCCTCCTGGCCGGGCTCGATCGATATCAGGCCGTGCTTCAGCCCCTTGCTGACCAGCCACCAGTTGGCGGGGTAGGCGGTGAGGAAGCCGACGCCGATAGCCAGCGACATCACCCCCCAGTAGAGCGGCTCACGCGGGTCCATGGCGCGCATGTCGCGCCCCATCATGAACGCGACCATGACCGGGAACATGCCGGCCATCATGGCGTTCATGGAGAGCCACTCCGGGATGAATGAGGAGCGCAACGCGCCGAGATAGCTGCCGCCCATCATGTTCTTCATGAACAGCGACTGGAAAATGAAGAGCCCGAAGGCGAAGCCGAAGACGTACTCGGCCGTCATGTCGAACCACATGGGTAGCCCGAGAAGACCGGTGATGGTGGCCGCGAAGATGACGCCGGTCGCGTCGCCAGCCACGCAGTGCAGGGTAGAGCCAAAGACCTGTTTCCACATCGGCGCGACGAACTCGGCGTGCGTGCCGGGCTTCGGCTCCCGGTCCACCAGCACATAGAAGATCGCGCCGACGGGGCCGAGGTAGCACGTGGTCAGCACCCATGCCCAGCGGATGACGCCGGGTTCCGGGAGCCGGGTGAAGGCATCCAACGCGACGAAGATGACGGAGATGGCGACCAGGACAAACCAGACGAGCAGGATGACATCGATCCACGCAAGTCGACCCAGTATCGGCAACGCATAGGGAGACATCGTAGCCCCGGTTGGACGGCGCGGACGCGAATGGGTCGATCATACCCCCGGTGGGTAGGGTGGTCAAGCGCACTAGGACGTGGGCACGATATGGCACGCATCCAGAGCGCATTGGGACCGCCGCGCGCTGAACGTGCGTGCGTCCGCTTGCAGGGGCTGCCCCGGCGCGTGCGGCGCTGGGCTACGCGGGGGGTTGACAGTTATACCTACCGGGGGTATATTGGCAGCATGAAAAGAGGACGAGATCGGTCCTCTCCGAGTGGGAAAGGAACAGCAAGCAGCCATGAGCAGCACCGTCGAGCAAGCCGTTGTTACCGCGCCCGATATCTCGTGCGCACACTGCGTGGCTGCCATCACGAACGCCGTGAGCGCTATCACCGGCGTCGACTCGGTCGAGGTAGATATCCCCAGTAAGCGCGTCACCATCAGCCACCGGTCAGGCGCGGTGGATCTGGCCGAGATCGCCCGGGTCATGGACGATGAGGGGTACCCGATCAACTGACGTGGCGTGCGAAGGACGTGACCGCCGGAAAGGCCTCGTGTCTCGAGCGACGTCGAGAGACCTCGTCGGACCGTCCCCGGGAACGAGGTCTCTCGACGTCGCTCGAGACACGAGTAGGTGTGCCCTGACCGGCCGATTCCTCTGTGACTCGCGTTGGCCACGCCCTTCGCCAACCTGAAAGCATGAAGCGGCCCGCGCCATATCCGGCGCGGGCCGCTTCATGCTTTCAACTCTGAACTGGCTACTCGTGCGGAACCGCCAGCACGCGGTCTTCCAGGACAGCGTCCTCTTCCTTCACCGAGCCGTTGCTCAATGGCAGGGCGCGCTGGGTGCCCTCGGGCAGGGTGGCCCGGGCCGCCGCGATGAAGTCGCGGAAAAGCGGGTGAGGTGTAGTGGGC
>DAOUDE010000076.1:0-69443 GCA_034431475.1 Thermomicrobiales bacterium
CGCTTTCGCGTGGCGCCGGCAGCGCCCCGTGCCAGTAATGCAATGGCATAGCTTCTGCGCTACCCGGGTGTAGTTGGCGCCCTATGCAAGCGCCTGAACCTGCACGACGTGCAGACGGAGGTCGCGAAGACCATGCTTGGAATCATCTTGATCATCCTGTTGGTCATTGCCCTGGCGGGCGGTGGCGTAGGATACGGAAGGTACGGCTACGCCGGGCTCTCCCCGGCGGCGATCATCCTCATCATCCTGCTCATTCTGTTGCTAACCGGGAACTTCAGCCTGAACTTCTAACCCGGTCACGAGCACGAGAACGGGGCATCGATCTGGCATGCGGAGGGCACGTGCGCTCCCGCATGCCGGAAATGCCCCGCATGATCAAGGTTGCCACATTGGATTGCGCGTGGCGCCAGGACCAGTCTAGGATTCGAGAGACGCCGCAACATTGGCGGACACGCCTCGACGCAAGAAGGAATGCGTGATTTTCCTGCTGATGAGTGACATACCGCTGACCTGAGCATCGGCAATGGGGTCAGCGGGAGCCAACGCCGCTCGGCGTGTCCTGCTCTGCAATTGGGGCATTCATCAGCATGGGCCACTCAACCGTGACCGGCAGCGAGGCTGCCGGCGAGAGCGCCGAGCCTTTACCTGATCGTCAACCGCCACATCAACATCGCCTGCCGTCGCTGGGTGGGCGCGTTGCTGCAACAGGTGCGGCGCTGGGCCAGGGGTGGGATTTTGCTCACCTGTGGGCGGCATCCGCCATCTCCCAGGTGGGGTCGCAGTTCACGCTCCTTGTCTTCCCGCTGCTGGCGGCAACCACGCTCGATGCCTCACCGATTGCCGTGGGCGCACTCGGCGCGGTCGGCGCGTTGCCGCACCTGCTCTTCGGGTTCATCGCGGGGGCCTGGGTTGATCGGCTCCGTCGCCGGCCCATCCTGATCGCGGCGGATATCGCGCGCTGCCTGCTGCTCCTGGCCGTCGTGTTCGGGACGTACAGGGGCGCCCTCAGTGTCGTGTTCCTGGTTGGCGTGGCCTTCCTGCTTGAGACGTGCACGGTCTTCTTCGATCTCGCCTATGTCGCGTACGTGCCGAGCCTGATGCCGCACGAGCGCCTGGTCGGCGCAAACAGCCGGCTGGAAGCCAGCGCGTCAGCCTCGCAGATCGTCGGGCCCGCGTTCGGAGGAGCCGCGATTCGGTTTCTGGGCGCGCCGATTGCCCTGCTGTTCGATGCCGTTTCGTACCTGGCGTCGGCCATCCTGCTGACACGGATTCGGACCACCGAGGAAGCTCCGCAGCGCGCGGAGGAGAGCCACATCGTCACCGAGATTCGCGAGGGGCTCGATTTCCTCTGGTCGAACCGGGTCCTGCGTGGGCTGGCGCTGGCGAACGGCATGGTGAACCTGGGCGGGTACATTTTTCTCGCGGTCTACATTTTGTACATGGTGCGCAACCTGCACCTCGACCCCGGCGCCATCGGTCTGGTCCTGGCGACAGGCGGCGGTGGCGCGCTGGCCGGGGCCGTAGCCGCCGCGCCAGCCAGTCGACGGTGGGGGACCGCGCCGGTGCTCATCGGCTCGCTGGTGATGTTCGGCGTGAGCGGCCTGACGGTACCGCTGGCGGTGTTCTTTCCTGCTATCGCCCTGCCCATGATCGTGGCGTCTGAAGTGCTGCAGTGGTTCGCGATCCTGGTCTTCAGCGTCAATGCCGTCACCGTGCGCCAGTCGATCTCGCCGCCGCACCTCCTGGGCAGGGTCAACGGCAGCATGCGGGTGCTGACCTTTGGCCTGCGCACCGCGGCGTCGCTGCTCGGGGGTTTGCTCGGGAGCCTCATTGGGCTCCCGGCCACCCTGGTGGTGGGGGCGTTCGGCATGCTCATCTCCTTTCTGCCGCTGCTGCATGCGGGGATCGCCGACCTCAATCAGCCAGCCCTTTCGCCGCCTCCAGCCGACCTCGGGAGCAGCCGGGGGGAGTGAGCCGCAGCCGAACCGGTCACCCCCTGGTGGGGGCGCGTCCTGCCCGGGGCGGCTCCCGCACGTTTCCGGAACGGATCCGTCGCGGAAGCGTCAGGCATACGAGCTGTGACGCTTCCCTGCCCACGCGCGTTGCCGCCGGGCACTACCCTCCGGTTGCTGTCAGCGGCGCATACACGGCCGGGTTCCGCTCGCGGAAAAGGAGCCAGTGGCGGCGCATGCGCAGCGCCTCCGCGATGTTCGCCTCCCCCACGATGAAGTCTTCTTCGTTCAGTTTGGCTTCGGCAGTGACGATGCCATACGCGTTAACGATCTTGCTGCCCCCGAAGAAGGAGAAGTCCTTCTGCTTGCCCACGGTGTTGCAGTAGACCGAGGGAAATGCGTTCTCCATGGAGCGGGCGCGCAGCATCGTCTTCCAGGAGTCGTCCGAGCCAGTGGGGCCAGCCGAGATCACCAGGTTCAGGATGGAGCCCTGCAGGGCGTAGGTGCGGGTGAGTTCCGGGAACCAGGAGTCGTAGCAGATCTGCAGGCTCACCCGCCCAAAGCGCGTGTCGAAGACTGGCGCGCGCTGGCCCGGCGCAAAGTAGACCCCTTCGATGTAGGGGTGAAAGGTCCCCAGGTGGACCTTGTCGTAGGAGCCCAGCAGCCCCTCGGGCCCGACGAAGCAGAGCGAGTTGTAGACAAGGTGCGGGAACTCATCCTCCCGCCGTCCCATGCCCATGACGATGTAGAGGCCGTGCCGCTCGGCGAGTTCGGCCAGGCGCTGAGTCGTGGGACCCGGGATCGGTTCCGCGATGTCGGCGTACAGGTCATCGGCGCGGTATCCCTGCAGGTAAAGCTCGGGAAACATCACCAGGTCGCACCCTGCAGCCGCCGCCCGCGCGATGTACTCCTCGGCCCGTTCCAGGTTGGCCGCACTGTCTCCGATCACGGAGTTGAGCTGGGCCAATCCGATGCTGACGCTCGCTGCCGGTACCAACCTCGTCGCTCCTTCGTGCTCGCCTGCGCAGGCACGCATCATACCGATCACGTCTCCGTCGCGATCAGGTATCGGGTGTGCATTTCCCCGGCCCTGCAATGGTTCTTGACCGAGGCGGAAAGCGATGATACGTTCCCGGAATATGCAGCGCCCGGGGCAATCTCAACGTCGAGACGGGTGTGGCCGCAGGCCAACCGGGCGTTAGCTGCGTGAAACACGGACGTTGCCTCACTGAATGACGGAGGAGATCGCCATGTCGGTATCGGAGCAAGGCGTTTCACGGCGACGCCTGGTGCAGATGGGTCTTGGCAGCGCGGGCCTGCTCGCGGCCGCCGGGCGAATGCCGGGCGTCACCTCGGCCACGCTGGTTGCGGCGGCCCAGGATGAGGAGCGCGGCGTCCTGATCATGAGTGGCTCTGGCTCAGCGATGCCAGATAACTTCAACCCGCTGCTGACTGATAACCGCGTCTGGCTCTATGACGGCCTGGTTCGTTTCGATGAGGAAATGAACCCGATCCCGGATCTGGCCGAGTCGTGGGAAATCTCCGAGGACGGCACGGTCTACACCTTCAAGCTGCGGGATGACGTCGTGTTCCACGACGGCACGCCCATGACCGCAGACGACGTGATCTACACCGCCGAACTCACGCTGGACGAGACGCTCAACTCGCCGTATCGAGGCAAGTTCATCGTTGATGGCGAGCCGGTCGTCTGGGAGAAGATCGACGATCACACGGTGCAGGCCACGCTGCCCAAGCCGTTCGGCCCTTTCCTGGCCAAGACCTCCCGCGCCGACGAGATCTTCTTCACGATCCTGCCCAAGCACATCCTCGAGACGTGCGAGGACATGACCACCTGCGATTTCAACCTCAACCCGGTCGGCACTGGCCCCTTCAAGTTCGTCGAATACGTCCCTGGCCAGCGCCTGGTGCTGGAATCGCACGATGCCTACCACCAGGGGCTGCCGGGCGTGAAGCAGGTCGTGCGCCTGGCCTACCCCAACGAGCAGTCGGCACTGGCGGCTCTCAAGTCAGGTGAGATTGACGTTACCGCCTTGCGTGAAGCCGGCAACGTCAAGGCGGCAGAGGGAGACCCGAACCTGACCGTTCACCGCTACGACTCGAACTGGATCTTCGCCGGGCGGATCAACATGGACAGCCCGGTGATGCAGGACAAGGCGGTGCGTGAGGCGATTGCGCACGCCATCGACCGCGAGAACCTGATGAAGGCCGCAGTATCCCCCACCGCCACCGTGGGCAATTCCCCAATCAGCATCGGCTGGGCCGCCAGCCCGGACGTGCCGGTGTTCGGGTACGACCCGGAAAAGGCGAAGGCACTGCTCGAGGAGGCCGGCTGGACAGGCGATGGCATCCGCCAGAAGGATGGGCAGCCGCTGAGCTTCACGCTCACCATCTACCCAGACTACGCCGCGCCGGATATCGCCGCTGGCATGCAGCAGTTCCTGTTGCAGGCCGGGATCGACATGCAGATCAACCAGCTCGAATACGCCACGTTCGAGACCGAGGTCTACGAGAACAAGAACTTCGACATGTATCTCGACTGGCAGGGCTTCGGCGTCGATCCGGACATCGCCTCCCGCTGGCTGACCTCGACCGCGGAAGAGGGCACCTACCTGGCCAACCCTTCCAACTACTCCAACCCGGAGGTGGATGCCGCGCTCAACGCCGCGGCCATCGCGTTGACCCAGGAGGAGCGCGCCCAGCACCTGTGGGAGGCGCAGAACCTGCTCACGGCTGACGTGCCGGCGATCTGGCTCTATCTCTGGCAGGCGCAAATGGCGACCGGGCCCAACGTGGGTGGCCTCAGCCTCCCCGCGTCCACCGCCGATATGGACAACACCGGCATCTTCCGCGAGCCCTGGAAGGTGACCTCGGCGCGGACGTAGAAAGCCCTCACCCCCAACCCCTCTCCCGATGCGCGGGAGAGGGGAGACGCACGGTCGCTTGAACGTCGACAATCGGCGTAACCAGACGACCCGTGGCGCGTCTTTTCACCGCCGCAAGCCCCGCTCCCGCGTATCGGGAAAGGGGCCGGGGGTGAGGACCACGCCACCCCGGGAGTTCTCGTGTACCAGATCTTGCTGCGCCGGCTGCTCCTCGTGATCCCGACGCTGCTGATTGTCTCGATCATCTCGTTCGCCATCATGCGGGCGGCCCCTGGCGACCCGGTGCAGATGTACGTGGCAGGCGGGCTCTCCAAGGGGAACCCGGAAGATATCGAGCGCATCCGGCAGAACCTCGGACTGAATGATCCCCTCCCCGTGCAATACCTGCGCTGGCTGGGAGAAGCTGTCCATGGGAACCTTGGCTATTCCCTCGCCAGCCAGCGCCCGGTGCTCGATCTCATTGGAGAGCGGTTGTTCGCCTCCCTCTCCCTGATGGGCATTTCGCTGGTGCTGGCCATGGTGATCGGCATTGCCATCGGCGCGCTCGCGGCCATCAAGCAGTACAGCCTCTTCGACTACGTCACCACGACGCTGGCCGTGCTGGGGAATTCCCTGCCTTCCTTCTGGATCGGCATGATCCTGATCTGGCTCTTCGCCGTGCAGCTTGGCTGGCTCCCGACCGGGCAGATGGAGTCCTTCAACTCGAAAGACCCCGTGTGGCTTGACCGCCTGAAGCACTACATTCTGCCGGTGTTCGTCACCTCGTTCATCAGCCTCATCTACTGGGTGCGCTACCAGCGGGCAAGCATGCTGGAGGTGCTGCACCACGACTACATCCGGACGGCCCGGGCCAAAGGCCTGACCGAGCGGCGCGTCATGCTGTTTCACGCCTGGCGCAACTCCCTGATCCCGATCATCACGTTGCTGGGGTTCTCGGTGGCCAACCTGGTGGCGGGCTCCTATGTGATCGAGGTCGTCTTCTCCTGGCCCGGCATGGCGCAGTTCGGCTTCGAGGCGATCCTCCAACGCGACTACCCGGTCATCATGGGCGTCACCCTCTTCTCCTCGATCTTCATCATTGTGGGCAACTTACTGGCAGACCTGGCCTACATCGTCGTCAACCCCCGGGTCGCCACGCCGGTCAGGGGCAGTTGATGGCCACCGCACTCGCGCTGCCCGGCGCAAACGTGCACCTCAAGAGCAGCGAGCGCTCCCAGTTCCTGCGCGCATGGGACCTGTTCAGCCGGAACAAGCTGGCCACGGCCGGTCTCGCCTTCCTGCTGATTCTGGGGTTCGCGGCGCTCTTCGCGCCCTGGGTTGCACCGTACGACCCAAACGCCATCAACCTGTTGCCAGACCAGGTCCTGCAACCCCCGAGCTGGGCGCACCCCTTCGGCACGGATGAATTGGGCCGTGATGGCTTCTCGCGCGCCATTTACGGGGCGCGCATTTCCCTCGCGGTTGGCATCATCGCCAGCCTGGTTGCGGTCTCCCTTGGCGTGCTGGTCGGCGCAACGGCCGGGATGGCAGGCGGCTGGGTCGACTCCTTCCTGATGCGCTCGGTTGATATCCTGCTCTCGGTGCCCCTCTTCTTCCTCATCATGATCTCCCAGATCGTCTTTCCCTCCAGTATTTTCACCATCATGATCATCATCGGCGTGGCAAGCTGGATGGATATCTCGCGCCTGACGCGCGGCGAGTTCCTGGCGCTGCGCTCCTCCGAGTTCGTCTCCGCTGCGAACGTCGTTGGCATGAATCCGTGGCGCATCGGCTGGCGGCACATCCTCCCGAACGCCAGCGGCCCGATCATTGTGGCCGCTACCCTGCGCATCGCGGAGGCGATCATCCTGGAGTCGACGCTCAGCTTCATCGGCCTCGGCATTCAGCCGCCGCACGCCAGCCTCGGCAGCATGTTGCAGAAGGGCCTGACCCGCCTGCTCGATGCCCCCTGGATGGTCTGGTTCCCCGGCCTCCTGATTGCGCTGACCGTGCTCGCCTTCAACTTCGTCGGCGACGGCATCCGCGATGCCCTCGACCCGAAGCGGCTCCGGTAATGCCGTGCTCCAGGCCGTGATCCGGCACGTGTACCTCGGACGACCCTCACCCCCAGCCCCTCGCCCTGCGCACAGGGAGAGGGGCTGGGGGTGAGGGTTCTGCGCCGCACGGCCCCCGATCTATTCGACCCGGTTTCTACACCCCTATCGCAAGGAGTACCCATGCCTGACGCAGCGACCCTCGACCGCGCCCGTGCCCTGCACGAACGCGCCATCATCATCGACGGCCACAGCGACATCCTGATGGCCATCGCTGACCACAAGATGCGCCTCGGCACGCGCGTCGAGCTGCCGCCGCACGAGGGCTGGCAGGCGCCGCTGGGCTGGGCGGAGACGGAGGAGACGCAGCTCTACAACTTCTCCCCCCACACCGCCTACTTCCAGACGATGGGCCACTACGATATCCCCCGCTTCCGGGAAGGCGGCCTCACCTCGCAGGCCATGGCCATCTTTCTCGACAGCGCCCACCTCGACCGTGCCCTGCACCGCACGCTGGAGATGATCTACTGGCTGCGGCGCGAGGCCGAGGAAAACGCCGATTTCGCGCTGGTGCGCACAGTGTCGGACCTGGAGCGCGTCAAGGCCGAGGGGATCACCAGCGGCTTCCTCACGTTCGAGGGGTTCGAGTCGCTGGAGTCGGACCTGAAGCTGCTCGATGTCTTCTCCGACCTCGGCCTGCGGATGGCGAGCATGACCCACAGCCGCCGCAACTTCTTCGCGGACGGCACCCAGATGGGGGTGCGCACCGCCGGGCTGAGCAAGCCGGGCCAGCAGGCCGTGGCGCGCATGAACGAGCTCGGCATCGTGATCGACCTGGCCCACCTGAACGTGCCGGGGTGCTGGGAGGTCATCGAGCGCAGCGAGGCCCCGGTCGTCCTCTCCCACTCCAGCCCCAGCAAGTATTTCCCGGACGACCCCACGCAAAGCCCGCTCTACCCGGACATCGTCACCGACCGCTCCCGACCGCTGCTGGACGCCATCGCCAACACGGGCGGGCTGGTCGGGATCATTGCCTACAACCAGCCGGACCTGGCGGCCTACATCGACGACATCGATTATGTGGTGCGGGCCGTCGGCGTCGATCACGTCGGGCTGGGCACGGACTTCTTCGGCATCGAGCGCGCACCTACCGGCTTCGAGACGATGGCCGAGTTGCCGAACCTGACGCTCGGCCTCGTCGAGCGCGGCTACTCCGACGACGACATCCTGAAAATCCTGGGCGGCAACTATCTCCGCGTGTTTGGCCAGGTCTGGCGCTGAGTCAGCCTCCCTGGTCGCTCCCCACCGGCGGGACGATCCCCACGTTGCCGCGTTTTGGCAGCGCCGCGAACGCGGCAGGGTCGCTGCCGAAGCTGGCCGCCAGCACCGACGCCGGGACGTGATCAACGGTCAGCGACAGGTTGACGGTCTGGATATGCGGATCCGGCGTGAGGAAGAAGATCAGGAACTGCAGCGGCTCGTCGCCGGTGTTGGCGATGTAGTGGAACCAGTTGCGGGGGATGTACGCAATGTCGCCGGCGTTGACGGCGAAGGTCTGCACGTTGCCGTCCGGCGCGACGATGCCGATCTGGGCCTCACCGCTCACACAGTAGTTCAGTTCCGCCGCGTTGGGGTGCCAGTGGGGCTCACGCAGACCGTAGGGCACCGCCGACAGCGGGAAAACTGTCACCCCCTCCAGCTTGGGAATCTGCTGGTCGGTCAGGGGTTGCACCGTCCCGCCGGTCAGGCTAGTCACCGCAAGCTGGTCGATGGTGACGCTGTAGGCGGAGGGGACGGCGGCGACCGGCGTGCCGGCAACCGCGCCCGCTTCCGGCGCGTCCAGGGGCACCAGCACGCGGTCGCCGCGTGTCGCCAGGAAGGGGAACTGGTTCGCCGTCACGCCGAAGACCTGGGCCAGCAGCGGCGTAGGCATGGCGGGCAGCGCCTGCGAGAAATCCGTCGTTTCCAGGCGCTCATGGGTGAAGGCGATCACGAGGTGCAGTTCGTCCGCGCCCGTGTTGGCGATGTAGTGCGTGTAGCCATCGGGGATGAACGTGATGCTGCCGGGCCCGATGTCGATCGTCTCGCTCGTCCCATCAGGCGCGAAGATGCCGATTTGCCCCGCGCCCGCCAGGCAGACGTTCAGCTCGTGGGCGTTCAGGTGCCAGTGCAGCTCACGCATACCGCCAGGAGCTAACCGCAGGGACGCCATGGAGACGCCCTGCAAGGTGGGCAGTTGCTCGCCGGTCGCCCAGCGGACTGCTCCCGAGGCGTACTCCACCGGGGCGCTCGCCTCCAGCGGAAAGGCGAAGGGTGGCAGCCCCCCAGTGATTCCCTCGAGGGGGAAGGAGTTTCCCGGCGCACCTGGAGGCGTCGAGTCTGGGGTGAGGTCCTCCCACGACTGGGCGCTCACCGCGCCGGCGGCGGTGGTGGTCAGCAACCCCGCCGCCAAGCTCCCCAGGCCCAGGCGGCCAACAACCGCCCGCCGCGATTGGCGGCCGGATTCGAGGTGTCGCACGTGGGTGGCAAGGTCCCCAAGCTCCATGGATGGTCTCCTGCTCTGCAACGCTCTGCTCCGTGGGATCGCGCGACCTATTGTGCGCGAGACGCCGCGTTTCCGTTGCGCCACCTCGCCCGCTTCCTGGCAAAATCAGGACAGACGGGCAGCGTCACGGCGCAGTATTATGTCGCTCACACGGAATGCGAACACTCCTGTCTCATGGGCGGCCCTGCGCAGTCACACCAAGGAAAGGTTGGACCATGGTCTGGAACCCTGGCGTCAGCATGCGGACCATCGCGGGCGGCGCCTCGCGTCTCTCCCGTCGTCACGTCCTGGGCGGCACGATGGCCGCCGCCGGGCTGGCGGCGCTGGGGCTCGGGGCACGCACGACTCGCTCTGCCCCGCAGCAACAAGCGACGCCCGTCAGCGGCGTTACTGGCGCGCCGCTCACCGAGCCTCCCGTGCTCCGCAGCACGGATGGACGGCTGGAGCTTGCCCTGGAAGCGCAGTACGGACCCGCGACCCTGGGCGGCCGGCCTGTCACGACGTACAGCTACAACGGGATGATTCCAGGCCCAACCCTGCGGCTGCGGGCGGGCGAAACCCTCGCCCCCACGCTCACAAACCGGCTCGATGCCGTCACCAATCTCCACACACACGGGCTGCACGTTTCCCCCGCGGGCAACAGCGACAACGTGCTGCTGGAGATCGCTCCGGGCGAAACGGTGGACTTCGCGTTCGACATTCCCGCCAGCGGCGCGTCTGGGCTCTACATTCCCGGCTTCTACTGGTATCACCCCCACATTCACGGCAACACGGCCATCCAGGTCGGGGGCGGCATGGCCGGGGCCCTGGTTGTCGAAGGCGCGCTGGATGACCTGCCGGGTATCGCTGGAGTGCCAGAGCGCATCATGGTGCTGGGCACGTCGGAGTTCGCGGACGACGGCACGCTCAAGCTGTTCGCCGACATGCTCAACCCCGCTGTCTTCGTCAATGGCCAGGAGCAGCCCACCATCGCCATTGCGCCGGGCGAAACCCAGCGCTGGCGGATCGTCAACGCCAGTGTCTTCACCTTCCTCGATCTGGCGCTTGAGGGTCACCTCCTGCACCAGATCGCCTCAGACGGCAACCCCCTGCGCGCATTGCGCAGCCGCGAGCACATCGTGGTGGCGCCGGGTGAGCGCATCGAGGTCCTGATCCAGGGTGGCCCCGCTGGCAGCTACGCGCTGCGCTCGCTGGCCTGGGGGCAGGACACCGATTTCCAGGCCCAGGATGAGTACCCCATCGCAACCCTGGTCAGCGACGGTGAGGAGCAGGAGCCCGCGCCACTGCCGGATGCACTCTTCCCCTTCGAGGACCTGCGCGAGGCGACGGTTGACCGCAAGCGCGAGGTGGTGTTCTCCGAGACGCTCGATCCGTTCCGCCTCTTCATTGACGGCAAGCAGTTTGACCACGACCGGGTCGATCAAACGGTGCTGCTCGGCGCACTCGAAGAGTGGCGGATCGTCAACACCAGCCCGGACTGGCACCCCTTCCACATCCACGTCAACGACTTCCAGGTGATCGAGGTCAACGGTGAGCCCTACGAGGCCCATTCCTGGGAGGATACCTTCCCTCTCCCCGCCTTCGGCGAGGTGGTCATTCGCTCACGCTTCCTCGATTTCACCGGCAAGTATGTCTACCACTGTCACATCCTGGACCATGAGGACATGGGCATGATGGGCATAGTCGAGGTTGTCGCGCCCGGCTGAGCCGCTCTGCGACGCGCATTCGCCGCTGCCCTCCGGCTCCGCGCCAGCGGGCCGGCCCCACACCGTGAATGCTGCCAGGATCAGGACCGGCAGCACCAGCACCCACACGCCGAACCGCGCACTCACTGCCGCCGCCAGGCCGAGCTTGACGCCGGACTGCGTCGTGTTGCCGCACATGAACGCCACGAATGTCTGGTAATGGACGAAGCCGTAGGCATCGACATAGCCAGCGACCATCGCCAGCGTGCAGACGCGCCACGCCTGCCCCCGCGTGACGACGAGGGCGACCGGCGTTGGGCAGTGCCCAGGCTACGGTGTCCCGGGGCTCATATGCCTGCGCCGTGAAACGACGACCATGGCCACGAACAAGCCCATGGCCCACGCGGCCAGGACGGCGACCGGGTGCAGATGTTGGTTGCCGGGGAAGTAGACCGCATTGCGCAGCGCGGTCACCGTCGCGCCCGATGGCAGCCACTGCGAGGCGAAGGCCAACCCCGGCGGCAGCAGCGGCGGGGCCACTGCACCCCCGCTGGCGCTGTTGCCGAGCACGACGAAGAACAGCCAGGTCGGCAGGATAGCCCACTTGCCGGCCAGCACGGCCATCAGCGAGGCGAACGACGCCGCAGCCACCAGTTGCAGCGTGAGGATCGCCCACCCCTCCGCCAGGGGTAGCGCCAGCCGTTGCAGCACCGGCCCGGCGACCAGTGCGAGGACCAGCGCGCCCGCCACCGCGTGCGCCAGCACGAAGCCGCACCACGCGCGCAGGGAGAGCGGCGCGGCGTGGGCCCGCACCTGGAACGCCGTGACAAAGCCGAGGATCGTCGCCCCCAGCATCAGATAGAAGATATCGACGCCGTTCGGATCGTTCGCGCCGAGTGGGTGCGTATCGACCACGCGCACCTCCGCATCAATGGTGGTCACGCGCGTGAGGGCGCGAGCCACTGACGCGCCAGCGGCACTGGCGACATACAGCGTCGGGGGCTCCACCGTCAGGTCGAGCGCCGCGTAGACCTGCTGCCAGTCCACGGCCTCCTGGGCCGCCGCCAGCGATCCGTAGGCGCGAAATTCGGGATCGCCAGCCACCTGGGACACCGCCTGCATTGTTGATGAATGCGCGACCTGGTCGCCAACGACCGCGACGGGAACGCCGTGCGGTACCGGGTTGCCGAGCGCCAGCGAGTACGTCGTCACGAACAGCGCGGCCATCGCGATCGCGACAGCCGAAACCAGCGCGGCGCGCATCGGCGCTGGCCAGCGGTGGCCGTGAGCCACCGTACCAGCTTGCGGCGTAACAGGTGGGCGGGCACGCTCGGGCATGGCGCAATCCTCGGTCAGGTCGCAGCAGGGCCGTGATCTGACAATTGTCCGGAGTGAGCGACGTCCTGTCGCTGCTGGGCAAGATCAGCGTACGATGAAGCGCGTAGTACGGAGAGGTATCGTGTTCATCATGGTGATGTACAGTCAGGCGCCGCACCGCAAGACACGGCATGCGGCCTCCTGGAGGGCCTGATGGGCCGCGTTCCCAACACCGACCCAGTTTCGCGCACGTCTGCCAATCATGACGACCAACTCGCCCTGCAGCGCATGGCCGCCATTGTGCATGCCTCGGCCGATGCCATCGTAGGCGAGACCATCGACGGCATCATTACCGACTGGAACCCCGCCGCCGAACGCCTCTATGGCTACACCGCCGCGGAGATACTGGGGCAACCTCGCACCGTGCTGGTTCCCCCCGAGGATGTCGAAGCCGTTGAGGCGCGGCTGAGCAGGCTCATGCGCGGCGAGAGTATCCAGGGGCTGGAGGCCGTCCGCCACACCAAGGATGGCCGGCGCATCGAGGTGTCCCTGACCATCTCGCCGATCTGGGACGCGGCGGGCCAGATCGTGGCCACCTCCATCATCGCCCGGGACATCACGGCGCGCAAAGCCACCCAGGCCGCCCTCGCCACGAGCCTCGAGCTTTTCCGCGTCGCGTTTGCGAATGCCCCCATCGGTCTGGTCCTGTCTGATCCCGACCTGAACGCGGTCCAGATCAACCCCGCGATGTGCACCATGCTCGGGTACACCGAAGAAGAACTCATTTCGATGGACATTTGGGAGTGGACGCATCCCGACGACCGCCAGGCGAACCGTGACGCCATTGCCGTGGCCCTGGCCGGTGGTACAAGCAAGTACGAGCTGGAGAAACGCTATCTGCATCGCGATGGCCACATTGTGTGGGGGCACCTGCGGGGCTCGCTGGTGCGTGACGCCGATGGCGCACCTCGCTACTTTGTCTCCCAGACTGAAGATATCACCGCGCGCAAGGCGGCGGAATCCGCCCTGGCTGCGAGTGAGGAGCGCTTTCGGGTGGCCTTCGAAGACGCCGCCATCGGCATGGCCATCGTGCGCCCGGATCAGCAGGTGCTCCGGGTGAACCGCGCCAGTTGCGTCATCCTGGGCTACTCCGAGGAGGAGCTCCTGGGAACAACGCTCCTGGATATCACGCATCCGGACGACGTGGCGGCAAATGGTGACCTCATGGCCCGCGCGTTGGCCGGGGAGTTTTCCAGCTTCGAGATGGAGAAGCGTTACATCCGCAAGGATGGCGCCATAGTCACCGTGCAGCTCTGCTCGTCGCTGCTGCGCTATGCCGATGGCACGCCGCGCTACTTTCTGTCGCAGATCCAGGACATCACGGCGCGCAAGGCGGCGGAGGCGGAGTTCACCGCAACCCACCTACGCATGCAGCAGGTGCTGGAGCGGATCAGTGATGGATTCTATGCGCTGGACCGCGATTGGCGCTTCACGTACGTCAATCCCGCGATGGAACAGATTCTCGGCCGCACCCGGGATGATCTCCTCGGCCAGAGCGCCTGGGAGGCCTTCCCAACCGCCCGCGAGACGCAGGTCCGCGATTTCTATCAGCAGGTGCTGCGCGACGGGAAACCCACCGCGCTCGAGTTGTACTACCCCCCGTTCGACGGGTGGTTTGAGGTGCGTCTCTACCCCTCGGAGGATGGCCTGGCGATATTTGTCCGTAATGTCTCTGACCAGCGGAAGTTCCTGCATGATCTGCAGGTCTCCGAGGCGACGTTTCGGACGCTCGTCGAGCAACTGCCACTCGTGGTCTACCTGCTGGAAGCGGATGACGAGCAGACGCCTCGGTACTTCAGCCCTCGCTACGAACTGATCACCGGGTTTACCGTTGAGGAAGCCATTCACCGCACCGCGCACTGGCTTACTTTCGTCCACCCGGAAGACCATGACCGCGTCGCGGCTGTGTTCGCTGAAAGCCAGGCCGCGCAAACCCCCTTCTCCGCGGACTATCGCTACATCCGCAAGGATGGCGAAGTGCGCTGGATCCGCGACTACTGCGATGCGATCCGCGATCCCTCCGGCGTCGCCGTCGCCCTGCTGGGAACGATGCAGGACATCACGGAGCATGTCGAAGCGGAGGCCATGCAGGCGCGGTTGGCGGCGATTGTGGAGTCGGCAGCAGACGGCATTCTGAGCGTTGATCGCGCAGGCAGGATCCTGAGCTGGAATCGTGGCGCCGAGCAGATCTACGGCTACCCCGCACACGAGGCGATTGGACGGAATGTCGTCATGTTGCGCACGCCCGAGGCGGACGACGATATCTCGGGGAGCATCCTGCGCGTTTGGCAAGGCGAGGATGTCGCCGAGCAGGAAGCGATCCGGCTCACGCGGGATGGCCGGCGCATCCCGGTCTCCATCACCCTCTTCCCGATCCGGGATGCCCATGGGGGAATCGTCGCCATCTCCTCGATCTCGCGTGACCTGACCGCGCTCCGCCAGACCCAGGATGCGCTTCGGCTCCGTGACCGCGCGCTGGACGCGACCCGGAATGGGATCGTGATCACCGATCCTACGCAGCCGGACAATCCCATCGTCGATATCAACCCGGCCTTCACGGCGTTGACCGGCTATGAGCGTTCAGCGGTGCTGGGACGCAACTGCCGGTTTCTACAGGGGCCAGACACAGACCCCGAGGTCGTGGAACGGCTCCGGGTCGAGCTGGAGACGCAGAGCGACAGCTTCGAAACGCTGCTCAACTACCGTAGGGATGGTTCCCCCTTCTGGAACGATCTCTCCATCGCCGCAGTGCGGGATGCCAGCGGCGCGGTAACCCACTTTGTCGGCGTGCTCTCGGACGCCACAGAGCGCAAGCTGCACGAACTGGCGCTCCAGGTTGCGCTCGAGGCGGCGCAGGCGGGGGTGCGCGCCAAAACGCAGTTCCTGGCCATGATGAGCCATGAACTACGGACACCGCTCCAGGCCGTGCTGGGGTACGCCCACTTCCTGCTCCACGGCCCGTCTGGCTCACTCACGCCCGAACAACGTGAGGATGTGAATGCCATTCAATTGAGCGCCGGGCGGATGGTCACCCTGATCGAGCAATTGCTCGACCTGACCCGTATGGAAGCAGGGAGGCTTGACCTGGCAGTGGAACCCGTCGATCTACCGGAAATCCTCGACCAGGTGCAGCAGGATATCGCGCCCATGATCGCCGACAAGGCGCTGACCTTCGAGGTGCATCTGCCCGCCAGGTTGCCGCGGATCCAGTGTGATCCCCTGCGACTGCGCCAGATTCTGCTCAATTTGGTGGGGAACGCGGTCAAGTTCACGGATACCGGCGGCATCACGGTCGAGGTCACCGCAACCGCGTCCGACGCCAACATCGTGGTGCGTGACACGGGCATCGGCATTGCCCCGGGGGCGCTGCCGCTGATCTTCGAGGAATTTCGCCAGGTCGATAGCCGGTTGACCCGACGCTACGGCGGCGCCGGGCTCGGCCTGGCGATCAGCCAGCGGCTGGCCGAGCAGATGCACGGGCAGATCACCGTGGAAAGCAAGGAAGGCGTGGGCTCGGCCTTCACCCTGCGCCTGCCCCTCGCCTTCCCAGCGGCGTAGCTGGCGCGGCCTCAGCCGACCGTGAAGACCTGGACCATCCCCTCCATCGCGTGCGGCTCGAACCCCGTGCCGGGCATGGGGCTCATGCAGACGGCAGCGTACGTACCGGCCGGCAGATCCCACGCCTGCCAACTGGTGACTCCTTTGGAGGCGATCCCCTGCCCGGCGATGGGCGCGAAAGAAGCCGGCGCCACTTTGCCCGACATCATGTCGCCGATCATCCCCACAATGTCCTCATTCGTGGCGCCATCCGGCGCCTGCGTGATGGCGATCTCGTGCTCCAGCGCGCCGCTGTTCGTGATCTGCCACACGTGCGGCCCGGCTGGCAGTGCCGCCTCGAGGCCAGAGAAGGTCATCTCCTGCAACGTAATGGCGATATCCGCAACTGGCTCTGCGGCGGGCGCTGCCGTGCCCTCGCTGACGACGAGGATCGCCACGCTCCGCCCGTCAATGGGATCGATGAACACCCAGCGCCCGGCCAGCAGGTCGACGACGCCCTGCGCCTGGCCACCGGCAGCAGGCCAGTCCGGCGTACCGAGGAATGTCAGCTTCGTCATGTCGAACCATGGGGGGTCCTCTTCTGACCCGGATTGCATCTCCGCCGCGATCTGCTCATCGGTGACGTCATCCGGTATGCGTGTCGCGAAGAAATGCAGTTCCTTGCTCCCGGTGTTGCGCACCGTCATCAGGGTGCGTCCGGCGGTCGCCGATTCGGGCAGGTTAAACCCCGCGTCATCCACAGAGACGACCAACTCGGGCAGGCCAAGATCCGCCAGGCCACTGGTGGGCGTGGCCTCCTGGGCGGCGGCGCCCCGTGAACCGTGAGCACCGAGCGCCAGCGTGAGCGTGAGTGCAGCCGACTGCGAAAGGAAGCGACGACGATACATGCGGTCCTCCACTGCGCGTCATGACATGAATCGCGCGCGGAGCGTATCATTCGGTTTCCGAATGTCAAGATAGCTTCACGACGCGCCCCGCGCTGGCGCTACCGGTTGCCCCGGCACCGCCTGGGAGCACCTCGCGGCCCACCGGGCGCGAGGACGCGTCAGAGGCTGGACTCGGCTAGCGCCACCGACTGGCGATGGTGCGCCAGCGCGTTGCGCAGCGCCCCATCAAGAATCTCGAGGTGCCCCTGCAATTCCTGGCGTTCCCCGGCCGTCAGTGTCGTCACGTTCACACTCCATTGGGAGAGCCAGAGCACCTGATCCAGCGTGGCGATCAGATGCGATCGCAGCGCGGAAACATCCGGGAGTCGACGGGAATCAAGCTCGGAAGCAGTCATTGGCCGACCTCAGGCACGATCACCGACGGCGAGATCGGTAAGTGTCACCTATGACACACCATGTAGTCCAGTCTGTAGTGAACTGTTCACGTCGCGACCGTTGCCCGGAAATCCTGGCTGCGGGGTCGCGGCCAGTGTGTCCACCGGCCGCACGGCGCCCTCCGCCCACTATGGCGTCGGCGTTCCCGGCTTCGCTTCCGCGTCAAAATAGACGCCGTTGGCCTCGTAGCCGATCTGCCCGAACTGACTCGTCGATGTCAACGGGGGATCAGAGACGAAGGCAAACTCCGCCGTCTCCGCAGACCACTGCAGCGCACTGGTCACATCGAGAAAGGTCCCGGTGAAGCCCTGCTCGGCGCTGACCACGCTGGTGACAGCGGTTGGCGCCGACCAGGTGAGCTCGAATTCAACCGTTGCTGGCACAGCGGGGCCACCGGCCAGGTTGTTCTGGATGGTGGAGCTATCCAACATCTCCAGTGACTGGACCCGCATCGCGGCAACGCCCTCGGACAGATCCACGGTCACGGCATCGTCCGGGACAAGCACGGTCCAGAACAGGCCATCCGCGCTGACAGGTGGGGCGAAATCGTGAACCTGATTGGCGCCCTGGGAGTCGACCGACCCCACATAGAGATCCAGTCAGATGAAGGCGGCGGTTCCCGCATGCACCTGGCCGTCATCAGCCAGGTAGTGCCCCTGCATGAAGCGCAGATTCGCCTGGTAGACCAGGCGGTCACCCGTGACCGCCGTGGCGTTTGTCCCCACGCCGCCCTTCGTCACGATGCCCTCGCCACGTACCTGGCTGCTCCCTACGAACCCACGGAAGTCCGTGATGGTCGATTGTTCCTGGCCCGGCTCGGGGCGGAAGATATGAATCACGCGACCATCGCCAAGGTGGATTCCCCCCGGAATTGGTCGCGGCATCGCCGCTTCCCCCTGGCCGGCCCGCACCGGACCATGTCGCCACGGCGTCCCACCCACGACGAGCCCCGTCGCACCAGCCGCAGCCTGCATCAGGCGGCGGCGGGAGACGGTCCGCCGCCACAACTGGTCGTGGCGCCGGCAGCCGGGCGACAGGGTGGCCGCGTTCGCGCCGTCCAGGGCGCTTGCGGATGGGAGACCGGAGAACATTGCCGTGAAGTGGTCCAAGACATCCTCCTGTGCTCATGCGGTATCGACGGCGTACCCCAACTCGAGAACGCGCAGCCTGGCGCCCTCCAGCGGCCAGCGACGTCCGGAGCCGCCGGCCCACATCACCGGTCCCTCGAGCCCGCGGGCAGCCCGGCACTGCGCCGGCAGATCTGGATCCACGCCTGGTCCTGGGCGAGATTGCAGGCGCGCTCCTGGTCGGATTGATCGGCATAGAGCGCCGGAATGCGCTCGCCGATGGCCTCGAAGCAGAACGTGCGCAGGTCTGGCGCAACGTTGCGGCAGAGCGCCATGGGCCTGGCCGCCGCCGCATGAACCGTCGCCATGGCGGCGACAGCGCCATCGAGACACCAGGGCCGGAAAGGGATCGCCGCGAGCTGGCAGAGCGCGCTTGTCTGCCCGGGATCCCAGTGCGTGTAGATGCTGATCCATCCGCCAACGCCCTGGGAACAGGGCACGACGTATGGCGCCGGCGCTTGTTCGCAGGCGGCGAACGCCGCGGGAACATCCTCACCGTTGGCGGCCAGCAGAACCGTTGGCTGCTGGAGATAGCACGTGCGCTGGTAGCGCTCTGCCAGGGGACGACACATCGCAAATGGAACCTGCCGCGAGGGGTCGAGCACGAAGGGGTCGATATCTGGCCGCGCATCCGTTTCTTCAATGACCTGCATGAACACGCCGCTGTAGCATGCGTCCCGGTCCTGGGCTGACCGAAAGCCATCGCAGGCCGCCAGAGCCTGCAGCAACCGGTCGCCGGCGACTCGCGCCAGGCCATGCCCCACCCCGTGCACACACTGAATCCGCAGCACCGGCGTTCTGGCGGTAACGGGCGCACCGTCGCAGAGCTGCGCAATGTCGTCTCGGGCCAGCCAGGGCGTGGCTGCCACAAACGCATCCATGACGCCGTGGTAGCACCCGGTGTCGGCAACTGCGCCGCACTGCCTGAAGCTCTCGGCGGCATCCTGGGTTTGGGCGTAGGAGAGCCTTGCTACTTCAAAAACATAGTGGTGCTCTAATGGACGCAGGTCAGTCTGTGCTGCGCTCAGTGCCGAGAGCTGGCGCAGCGCGCCAGCGATCCCCTGCTCGCGGAAAGCTCCTTCCAGTGCGGCCAACACCGGATCGTCCGCATCGAACGCTGCGTGGGCGTCGTGCTGGAGCACGCTCCCTGGACCGGCGGCGAATGGCTCGGCCAGGCCAGCAGCCGGCAACCTCGCCACGCCCAGGGCGAGGACAAGCAGCCCTGCAGCCAGCATCCCCAGGGTGACCAGGCGCACCCGATCAGTGAGATTGCACACGCCCGGTCGCCGTGGGTTCCGCAGGTGATCCGCGCACTAGTCGATGCAGGGCCAGCTAAAGCCATTGCCGCCCTTCTGCTTGGCGCCACCCCGGAATTGCCCATCGGCGAGCACCACCAGCCGCGCGTTGCCGGAACTGACCAAGGGCATGTGCGCGGTGTGTTCGAACGACGTCGACACCTCGCCTCCCGGCGCGGTCGCGGAGTAATCGAACGACCTGGTTTCACCCGTATCCGGCGCGGTAAAGGTGCCCGAGAACCGGCCGTGCTCCTCATCGACGGCGCCCGGTGTCAACTGTCCCTCAAGCGTCGCCCCCCGCTCGGACATGCCTTCGACCCGGCCGCCCGGGAACATGGTCATGGTATAAAGCCCCGCAATCCCCGTAGCTGGCGTCAGGGAAAAGTCTACCGTTGCACCATCAACCAGGGTGATTTCGCCGGTGACGGCGTCCGCAGCCAGGCTCCCCTTGAGCCGCGCGCCGTTCTCGGAAACCAGATCGAGTTGATCACCGGCTACGGAGCCAGGGAACCACTCCAGGATTCCGTTCGCGCTCTCGCCGTAGATCAGGGCCCGGGCTTCCCGCATTTCGGCGCCCGGCTCGGCCTCGGCAACGACCACCGCAACAAAGGCCCGGCCAGCCGGCACGTGCTGCGCCTCGCCAACGAAGCCATCACCCATGAAGACCTGGTCACTGAATGGCTCTGGCGTGGCGTCATCCTGGCGTGCGGACACACCTGGCACCAGGCGGGTGACCCCGGCGGCCGTGGCCGTCAGGCCTCCGCCCATGAGCCCGAAGATGACTGAGCGACGGCGGAAACGCAGGACGCTGCAACTGATTCGCATGGGTTACGTCTCCTCTCCCGGCGAAGATGAAGCCACGCACCCCGACGAGAGGGATGCACCAGGTGTCGGAAAACGCACGTTGGGTGATGGAGTTCCAGCTACGCGCAGGCTACACCTGATTGGTCAGATGTCAAGCGACGAGCGTCATTGCCTCTTCAAGCCGCCCGCCGCCTGCGGCGGTGGCGACAGCTCAGGCGGGCGGCGAGGTGAAGGCTGGCATCGTCAGGGTGAAGACCGAACCTTTGCCTTCGGCGCTTTCCACGGTGATCTGCCCGTCCATCAACCCCGCCAGCCGCTGGCTGATCGCCAGCCCCAGGCCCGCCCCACCGTGCCGCCGCGCCAGGTTGTTGTCGGCCTGCCGAAACGCCTCGAAGATCTGCGGGAGGTCGGCGGGCGGAATCCCGATACCTGTGTCGCTGACGGAGATGGCGACCAGGTCATGCTGCTCGGCGGCCCGGATATCAACCGATCCGGTATCCGTGAACTTGACGGCGTTCCCCACCAGGTTGAGCAGAATCTGGCGCAGCCGTTCCGCGTCCCCGACCACCGGTGGCAGGGACGCCGGGAGATTGATCCGTACTGCCAGCCCTTTCTGGCTCGCCAGAGGAGCGACATCCTGCCGCACCTGTTCCAGGATGTGGGCGAGATCAACCGGTTTGTGCTCGATCTCCAGCCGCCCGGCCTCCATGCGGGAGAGATCGAGCAACTGATTGATCAGGCCCAGCATGCGCTGCCCACCCTGCTGGATATACCCGAGGTCTTGCCGCTCCTCCGTGGTCAGCTTCGACGCCGAGTTCGCGAGCAGAAGCTCGGTGTAGCCAAGCACGGCCTGCAGGGGCGTGCGCAACTCGTGGCTCATCATCGCCAGGAACTGGCTCTTCGTCGCGTTTGCCGTTTGCGCGGCCTCCAGTGCAGTCTGGAGCTGCTCCTCAGCGCGTATCCAGGCGGTGATATCGCGGGTGATCGAGGAGACCCCCATCACGTTCCCGGCACTGTCCCGAATGGGGGAGATGGAGACGGTGACATCAACGAGCGAGCCATCCCGGCGCCGCCGCACCGTCGTGTAGGACTGCAGTGGGTCACCGGCCAGGAGGGCGGCAATGCGCCCGGCGAGCAGCGCCTCCGCCTCCTCGTCCGGCAGCAAGACGGTCATGACCCGCCCCACCGTCTCCTCAGCCGGATACCCGTAGAGGTGCTCCGCGCCACGGTTCCAGCTCGTGATAACGCCCGCGAGGTCCGTACTGAAGATGGCGTCCTCGGCCGAATCAACAATCGCTGCCAGGCGTGCGCGCATTTCCTCAGCTTCGATGCGGGGGGTAATGTCCAGCATCACCCCCTGCCAACCGGTCATGTCGCCGGCGCCATCCCGAACCGGGACCGCTTCATCCAGAACCCAGACGTAGCTCCCGTCCTTGCGCAGATGGCGATACTCCGCGCGGAATGGCTCGTCCGCTTCTGACGCGTCTGTCAGTGCCTCGATGCGCGCGCGATCAGCGGGGTGAACGCAGGCGAGCCAGTGGTCTGTGCGCGCCAACACCTCCTCCGGGGTGAAGCCCGTCAGGTCGGTCACAAAGGGGCTGAAGTAGCGGCGGGTAGCTTGCTCGTCGGGAGCCAGGTTGTAGATCACCGCCGGCACCTGCTCGACCAACGCGCGGTACCGTGTCTCCGATTCGCGCAACTCCTCCGTCAACTGATGGCTCTGCGTCACATCGTGCAGAAAAATTGACATCCCCTCTTGCGAAGGGTAGAGCCGGACATCGAACCAGGTTTCGAGCGGAGGGGAGAAGACTTCGAGGGTGACGGGGCGGCCCTCGCGCTGCGCGCGGTACGCAGCCTCGTAGGCCGGGGTTGCCATTGCCCGGGGGAAGGCCTCCCAGGCGTTGCGCCCAATGAGGGCCTCGCGTGGCTGCCCGAGCATCTGTTCCGTCGCCAGGTTGACCGATGTGAAATTCCAGTTGTGGTCCAGGGTGACAAAGCCTTCGCCGACCTGCTCCAGGAGGCGATCCTCGCGCTGGAGCGACGCAATCACCTCGGCCTCGGCTGCGCGGCGGGCGGTGATATCGCGGACGTTGAGAACGAGTCCAGCGACAGCGGGGTCCGTGAGCCGGTTCGTCGCGATCACCTCGATGTGGCGCCAAGCCCCGTCCTGGCGCCGCAGGCGGCAGTCGAAGGCGTGCGACGCGCCGGGAAACGCGAGGAGACGCGTGAACTCGCGTTGCAGGCGCGCGGCATCCTCCGGGTGGACGAGCGGAAACACCTGACGGCCCGTCCACGTGGCTGGCGTTTCGCCCAGCAGTTGCTCGAGCGCGGGGCTGGCGTAGCGCAGAACTCCACCGGCATCAACGATCGCCACCACATCGGCCGCGTGTTCGACCATCGCCCGGAAGCGAGCGTTTTGCTGCTGCCAGGCGGATGTGCGCAGCCGGAGCGTTAGCCCAAGCGCCAATGTCAGCAGGGGTAACGCCAGGAGTAACTCATCGACCTGCCACGGCTCGAGTGCCTCAATGGTGATTTCGGCGAAATTGAACAGCGTCCCGAGCACGAAGACCGCGGCAGCCGCCACGAGCAGCGCAATCTCGGCAGGTCCCGCCACCCTGAACCATGGGGCTGGCCCTTCCAGTGGCTGCAGGGACGGTGGAACATCTCGATGCTGCACCGCCTGAGGCCTGTGACTGGGCGAAGATGGCGTGAGATCGTCTCCGCCGTTGGAAACCATGAGCACATACCCTCGTGATCTGGGTCCTCCCGGAACCCATCACCGAGAAGTCCTGGCCAGACCGGTCTCCCGTCACCGTTCGGGGAGGCGCTCTGCCCGCCTCCCAACGACTGGCATTGCCTGGAGTGTCGCATGTGACACGATAGCGTGCTAGTAGGGGCGATTTCTCGAAGTCCCGGCCAGCATCACGCTACGGCTCACCGGCAACAGATGACCGCACGCAAACGCCAACAGCACAACCTGGCGAAACGTGTATGAATCTGGCGCTTGGCTGGCAACGCGCACACAAGCCACGATTGACAGCACTCGATAGAATGTCGCCAGGGAAACGCTCACATGTTCCCACTGCATCGCGACTTCACCGGAGCCTGCACGCATGGATGACCGCATCTTCGATCTCCTGGCGCGATCCCTTGGCGTGGCCTCGTCACGCCGCGCGGCCTTCCCTGCGCTGGCGCTTGGCCTGGCCGCACTGGCACATCCCACTGCGGTAGGCGCATCGTTCGGCCCGGCCGGCCCGGCCCGGCTGCGTCCGGCGCGGCAGGCGGTCCAGGGCACACCCGTCGCCTGCCCCGCTGGTTCAGACACCGAACTTGAGCTGGACGGCGCATGGCTGTGCCGCCAGCCGTACGCGCTCTGCACCACCGCGCCCTGCGAGCGCTCGGCCAGCGATCCCACCATCGCGGCCTGCCGCTGCGTCGTGCTCGATGGCTACTCGATGGGCTACACCTCCTGTGCTGAACGCGCGCTCACCGGCAGAACGCTGGTCTCGACCTTCTCCACCCAGAACGTGACCAGCGCCTTTGGCATCCTGAATTGCCCGGCCAATGCCCCGTGGGCCAACTGCGTGGATATGCCCTGCGAAATCGACCCGCTTGATCCCGCGTTGGCCACGTGCCAGTGCCAGGTGGTGGATACCGGGCCCTCCTTCACCTTCGGGGGCGCATGCGATGCCACAACCTGCTCGTCGGTGATCTGGTCGGGGGCGGCCCCACCGGGAGTCACGCAGTACGCGCCAGCCATGCACTGCGTCAACCAGGAGGTCACGTTCCCGGCTGCCTGCCCGGCCGCCACCCCCGTGGCAGCGCCGAACGCCACGCCGAGCAGCGCCTGACGCGCGCCGCCGGCCGGCTTCGCCTCACAACCCACCCGGTGTGGCGGTGCGCTCCCAAGGCAAACTGGCCAGCCGCCGCGCTCGCCAACCGTGCGGCAGTATCGTGCATAACGGTGCTGGTTCTCCCGGTAATGGCGAGCGTTCGAACTGGCAGCGATGGGGAAGCCGCGCTGGCTGACTGCCTCACACACAGGAGCGCAGTCGCCACTGGCACGCGCACACCCGACGGGTCCCTGCCCGCGTGCCAGTCCCAAGTCCCTCCGGGGGAGCCGGGAAACCCCAACGCCAGGAGGACGGCGAATGACCGTCTTCGACGCCTCCAAAAGAGGAGTAGTAGATCAAGATCATGGGTTATGCGAATGTCCGCATAACCAGTTTTGTTATGACGCCCTCGCCCAACCATCGAGCGGAGCACGCCGCGTTCTGTCCACACGTGAAGGAAGAATCTTGCCCACCCTATTGCTGGCCGCAGAGCTATCTGTGTCATAATTGACACTAAAATGGTACATGCTGTAATTACCGATATGTAAGTTCTTTTTCATCCGCAGGGAACACAATGTATGCCCCTGCAGCGTGCCTCCGCACCCTGGCTCGTTCTACCCCCTCTTGTGTTTCGAAGCGCAAGTGCATATAAGCGTAGGTGCCGTCCAATTTTGTGCGCAGTGCCTCCGTTTGCGGCTGCCAGCGAAACGCGACGTGCGAGGAGTGATGCGTGCCGCGCTGGCCAGGCGTGCGCGACGAGGAGGTCGATGGATATATGGATGATCGACAGTTTGATGAACTCTCGAAACGTCTCAGTACCGGCTTATCGCGCAAGGGCATCCTGAAGCTCCTGGGCGGGGTAGGCGCCGCGAGCCTTTCGGCCGCGAGCGTCCTGCTGCCCGCCGAGGCCAAGAAGAAGCGCGCGCGCAACAAGAACAAGCACAAGGGGCACGACAACGACAACGCGGCGGCGGCCCAGGCCGAAGCCAAGAAGGGCAAGGGCAAGAAGGGCAAGAAGGGTAAGGGCAAGAAGGGCAAGAATCAGCAGGGCGCTACCCAGACTACGCCCCAGAACCAGGTCAACGTCCAGGCGGATCCGCCATGTGGTGCGGGCAAGAAGCTCATCTGCCACGCAACGGGCAACCCCGGCCACTACACCACCAACTGCGTTTCTGACAGTGCGGTCTGTGACGATCACGGCCACGCCGGGCACAGCGGTGACTGCGTTTGCCAGAATTCAGGGATTAACTGCCCTGGAGAAGGCTTTCTCCAGACCTGTAGCTCGGACAATGTCGCCTGCGGCGGCAATAACGGCAGAGACCTCGTCTGCACAGGATGTGGTTCCGGCAAGACGGCCTGTGGCGCGAACTGCTGCACATCTACCCAGACCTGCTGCAACGGCACCTGTGTCGAGAAGAGCACGCTGTGTGGCGGCAAGTGCGACAACGTCTGCAAGTCCGATGAGACCTGCTGTAGCGGCACCTGCAAGCCGACGAACACCCTTTGCGGTGGCAAGTGCGACAACATCTGCAAGTCCGACGAGACGTGCTGTGACGGCACCTGTGTCGAAAAGAGCACGCTCTGCGGTGGCAAGTGCGGCAACATCTGTAAGTCTGACGAAACCTGCTGCGATGGCACCTGCGTCGAGAAGAGCACGCTGTGCGGCGGCAAGTGCGGTAACGTCTGCAAGCAAGACGAGACTTGCTGCGACGGCGTCTGCAAGCCCACGGCAGGTCTTTGTGGCGGCAGGTGTGGCAACGTCTGCAAGCAAGACGAGACCTGCTGCGACGGAGTCTGCAAGCCGACGAACACCCTCTGCGGCGGCAAGTGCGGCAACGTCTGCAAGCAAGACGAGACCTGCTGCGATGGCGTGTGCAAGCCGACGAACACCCTCTGCGGCGGCAAGTGCGACAACATTTGCAAGCAAGACGAAGAGTGCTGCAGCGGCGTCTGCAAACCGAAGTCGAGCTTCTGCGGCGGTAGCTGCCAGACGTGCGACCACGACGAGACCTGCTGCGAAAACACGTGCGTCCCAACGTCCGGCATCTGTGGCGAGAGCTGCAGTTGCGACAAGGACGAGACCTGCTGCGGTGGCAAGTGCGTTCCGACATCCGGCATTTGTGGCGAGAGCTGCAAGTGTGCCCAGGACGAAACGTGCTGTGGCGGCAAGTGTGTCCCGACCGCTGGTATCTGCGGTGAGAGCTGCAAGTGTGGCGAGGACGAGACCTGCTGCGGTGGCAAATGCGTCCCAACGTCCGGCATCTGTGGCGAGAGCTGCAGTTGCGACAAGGACGAGACCTGCTGTGGTGGCAAGTGCGTCCCGACATCCGGCATTTGTGGCGAGAGCTGCAAGTGTGGTCAGGACGAGACCTGCTGTGATGGCAAGTGCGTTCCCACGTCCGGCATCTGCGGTGAAATCTGCAGTTGCGAGGAAGATGAAACCTGCTGCGGTGGCGAGTGTGTGCCGACGGCCGGCATCTGCGGCAAGGAATGCGCCTGCGACGTAGATGAAACCTGCTGCGGCGGGCAGTGCGTGCCGACATCCGGCATCTGTGGCGAGAAGTGCAGTTGCGACAAGGATGAGCAGTGCTGCGATAACGTCTGCATTCCTGCTGACGGCTGCTGCGGCGACGAATGTGCGCCTGAGGTCTGCCAGACCGGCGTCTGCACCCAGGGAATCTGCAACTACACCCCGACCGAGAACAACGAGCCGGGTCCGCTCTGCACCGACGACGGCGAGTTCTGCTGCAACGGTGACTGCTGCGAAGCTGGCGATGTGTGCCTGGTCGAAGGGGGCTGCTGCACCCCGAAGACCTGCGCGGTCGATTACAAGGGCCGGTGCGGCACCTTCTCCGATGGATGTGGCGGAGAGGACCTGACCTGCGCCTGCGGACCGGACGAGATCTGCACGCCGACCGGTATCTGCATCCACGTCGAAAACTGTATCCCGATCCCGATCGAAGAAGCCTGCGCGGGCATGCAGTGTGGTCCCGCCTCCAACGGCTGTGGCGTGGACTATGAATGCGGCCTGTGTGGCAAGAAGAAGAAGAAGAAGGGCCAGCGCCCGATCGCCCAGACCTGCGTGGCTGGCGTCTGCAAGCCATTCAAGAAGAAGCGGTGCATTGGCTCCGGCCTGGCCGGTCAGCCCTGCAGCGGCAAGTGCAAGTGCGTCAATGGCCGCAAGTGCAACAACGGCCGCTGCTGCGAAGGCGTTGGTGACGGTTCCCGTCACTGCAACTCGAACAGCGAATGCTGCCCGGGCCTGATGTGCGCGTACCGTCGCCCAGGTCAGCACCGGGTGTGCATGCCGCGCAATGCCAAGGGGCTCTTCACCGAGTCGACTGACACCACGGCAGCCCCGGGCATCGCGATTGGCGCGATCCTGACGGGTCTGGCAGCCACGATGGGCGCCAAGCTGACCGGCAACGGTGAGCCCGCCTCGGTGGCCATGGACGAGGTCCGGATTCACGCCCTGGGTCCACGCGACTAGGGCGCCTGGCGCCACGTACAGGTGGACCGGACGGATATCTCACGATATCCGTCCGGTTCCACGTATCTTCCGACTCATCCCCCTGGAGCAGAGATCAATGGCAAAGCACGAGCCTGATTTGCCAACGGATAACGTCTGGCCCGGGAACACCGAATGGCATTCACCAGCGCAAACCACCCTCATGGCCGGACGTAGCGATGCCTCGTACTGGCTACTGGTCGATCATTTGATGCACATGGGGTGGTATCGCCTGGGGCAGCGCGTCGGCTCGGCACGGGAGTGGGGATTCCGGTATGGCTTCACACTGCCAGACCACACTGGCGACGGTACGATCGCCGCGCCCCCGGAACGCTGGATCACGGCGGCCTACGAGCAAACCGCCATGCGCCGCCTGCTGCGCGAGGTAGAGGGACGCATGGGCGGGGCGTAACGCACGCCGTACACCCGAGGCCACGCCCGGGATGTCCGCCCGCGTTCCTTCGCCACGCACGCGGCGAAGCAATCTGCACCGTGGTCGCCTTCGCACCACCCCCGGCCTGTTCACCACGCGGCTCAGCAAGAATCTCCGGCACCGGTAGTCGCGACAGAGGCACATCATGGCGTTTCCCGCCCGCCGGAGCGATGCCAGCGGGCCGGGTATGATCCTGCGCGGATTCGCAACCACGGAGGACAACCGATGCGCCGGACGCTTTTGGCAGGAGGAGCAATCGTCGTGCTCCTCGCGATCCTCGTTTGGGGCTACGTGGCCAGGTCTGGCAGCCCGCAGGGGACCCTGACGGTCGCGGGGGTCGGGGCAGCGCCACGGGCCGGTGACGACGCCGGGTACACCGTGCGCTACACGAACGCATCTGGCCAGGTCATCACCAATCCCCAGTTCCACACCGTGCTCCGGGTCGGCGAGCAGGATTTTCTTTGCTATGGCTATCAGGACCCCACCAGCGGCGACGACATCCAGGGCGCGGACGCCGAGGCTCACCCGCTGACCATACCGGCAAACGCGAATCTCCAGGCGGTCATCTACTGCAAGATTCCGGCCGACGTGTCGCTAGGCTCCGCGCAGGTTATCCAACGTCCGTAGCGCCTACGCGCCGCGCTTCCGGCGTGCCGCATTGGGCCCGCCCGTCTCCCGGTCATTCTCAGCCCGCAGGCTCAGCATCTCGTTCTCCAGGCCCTGGCCGCGGTGGCTGCCGCGTCAGCAGCAGGATGGAGGCGAGCAGGAGCGCGCCCCCGGCAATCCCCACCGGTGATAGCGCCTCTGAGAACAGGACCCAGGCCAGCACGGCGGCCGTCAGCGGCTCGGCCAGGGTCAGGATGCTGGCGGTCGAGGCCGGCAGGTGGCGCAGCCCCCGCTGGTACATCGCGTAGGCCAGTGCCGAAGGCACAACGCCCAGGTAGATCACCAGCAACCACCCGCTCAGTGGCTGGTCCAGCGAGATGCCACGGCTGAGCGCGATGGGCGCGAAGACCACGGCCCCGGTCGGGAAAGCCACCGCCAGCGGCAGCAGCGCGTCGTGCCGGCCAGCGATGCGCCGGCTCCCCAACACGTGGGCAGCAATGCCGGCGGCAGACCCAAGGGCAAAGAGCACCCCGGCCAGGAACACTCCGCCCTCGGTCACGACCGGCGGCGACCCCACCAGCATCCCCGTCCCGACGAGTGCGCCCGCCAGCGCCAGCAGCCCGGTTCTCGACAGCGCTTCTCCGAGGAAGAGCGCGGAGAGCAACGCCACCAGTGCGGGCGGCACGCACAGCGCGATCAGCGTGGCCGTCGCCACCCCGATCCGGTCCACTGCCGCCAGGTAGCTCCACTGGTAGAAGACGATGATGACGCCGAGCATCACCATCAGGCCCAGGTCGCGCCGGGAGGATCGTTGCAAGCCCGTGCGCAGGGTCGGCCCCGCGATGGCCAGGCAGGTGACCGAGGCCACCAGCGTCCGCAGCCAGTTCAGGGACACCGCATCCAGTGTTGTCGTCTCGAACACGGCCTTGGCGGCCACACCGATGGTGCCCCAGATGACCCCTGTGCCCAGCACCAACGCGAAGGCCCGGCGCACCTCCGCGTCGTTCCGCCCCTCTCCCACCGCTGCGCCATCCTGGATTGAGGCTCCGTGGCCTCCTGCCGCCAGCCCTGCATTATGGGGCCTGCTTCCGCGCGGCGATGGCTCACCGTCGCGGCGGCGAAATCCGGAAAACGCTCACTAATTGGGCCAGTTGCCGCCATCCACATTCAAGGTCTGCTGCGTCATGTAATCCGAATCGGACGAGGCCAGAAAGATCGCCGTACCGACGATATCCTCTGGCTGCTCGATGCGGCCCAGGGGGATCGATTCGACAAAGCGGCGCTTTGGTTCGCCGATCTCCCACCCCAGCAGATGGGCAAACTGCTTGTCGACCTCGACCCAGAAAGGCGTGTCGACGATGCCCGGGGCGATGCCATTGACGTTGATCTTGTGCGGCGCCAGGGCGAGTGCGATGGACTGCGTCATGCTGATCACGCAGGCCTTGCTCGCGCAGTAGGCCAGCACCAGCGCCTCGCCGCGACGGCCCGCCTGTGAGGCGAGATTGATGATCTTGCCACCCCGCCCCTGCGCGATCATCTGGCGCGCGGCAGCCTGCGAGCACCAGAGCAGGCCCTTGCAGTTCACATCGAACATCAGGTCCCAGTCCTCGTTCGTGGTTTCGAGGAAGGGAATGATCTTGCCGACCCCGGCGTTGTTCACCAGGATGTCCACGCCGCCGAAGTGCGCAACCGCCGTATCGACCATCGCCTGGACCTGCGCCTGATTCCGCACATCGGTCTGGGACGCGCTGGCCACCCCGCCCTGCTGGGCAATCTCGTCCACCACCGCCTGGGCCGCCGCGCTGTTGAGGTCCGACACAACCACCTTTGCGCCTTCGCGCGCGTACCCCTGCGCGATGGCCCGCCCCATCCCTGAGCCTGCGCCGGTGACGATGGCGACTTTGCCGTCCAGTTTCACGTCATTGCTCCTTTCCTGGAGAGTGCGCGCATCCACGCAGCCTGGTTCAGGGCACGCGGTACCGCTCGATCACCTCCGGGTTCAGCGCAATGCCGAGCCCAGGGCGATCCGGGAGCCGCACCGTCCCATCGGGCTGCAACTCGACTGGTGTTTCCAGCAGTTCCGAGCGCAGGGGATTCGGATTCTGGTCAAACTCAAGCAAACCCGCGTTCGGCAGCGACGCGATCAGGTGCATGTTGGCGACCAGCGCCACCGCGGACGAAAACACGTGCGGGATGACCGGCAGCCGGTGCGCCTCGGCCAGCGCGGCCACCTTGCGGCAGACGGTGTAGCCGCCGCTCCAGATGACGTCGGGCTGCACGATATCGACCGCGCGCTGAGCGATCAGGTCGCGAAAGCCCGCGAGACCGGTCGTCGTTTCGTACCCGGCCACCGGCACATCGAGGACCTGCGCCACGTGGGCGGAGCCAGCCAGGTCCTCCGTCCAGACCGGCTCTTCCAGCCACGCGACCCGCTGGTCCGCGAGCGCGTGCATGACCTGGATAGCCTCCGTGGGCGTCCAGGCGTTGTTCGCGTCGATCGCCAGCCGCACGGCAGGGCCAAGAGCCGCCCGCGCGGCCTGGACGCGCGCAATGTCCTCATCCAGGGACACGGTCGCATAGTCGGGCGACCACGTATCCGGCAGCGGATTGAGCATCACCTCCGGGTTACGGCCAACCTTGATCTTGACGCCCCGGAAACCGCGCGCGGCGTAGCCTCCCACCTCCTCGGCCAGGTCGTGGCTGCTCTTGTTGCCGGCGTAGAACCCCGCCGAAGCGTACGCTTCCAGTTCGTCACGGTACGCGCCAAAGAGCCGGTAGAGCGGAGTGCTGGTCGCCTGACCGATGAGATCCCAGAGGGCGATATCCACCCCGCTGATTGCCTGCATCAGCATGCCGGCCGTGCCGCGTTGGTGACTGCGGTAGGCCATGCGTTGCCACAGGCGCGTGACCGCGAACGGATCCTCACCAAGCAGCGACGGGCGCAGATCGCCCAGGACGACGCGCTCCATGCTCTCCAGCGATCCACCGTATGCCGCGGACTCCCCGATTCCCACCAGGCCCGTATCCGTCTCGATGCGCACCAGCAGTACCGTGCGTTCCGGCATGTAGTGGATGGCATCGGCCAGGGGCGTGGGCACGGTGTAGCGGAGCTTGATGGTCGAAACGTCAGCTACCCGCATGAGCACCAAGCCTTCCTGGTTCCGGCGATGGGCGAGTCAGGGATCGTCGCTGCAATGGGTTCGCGATGGCCGTCAGTGTATCAACGATCCGCGACAAAAACCCACGTCCTCGGTAGCCGAGTTACTCCCTCCCCCCATCCGGTTCACGGCTCCCGGCGCACCGGCGCCCCCACCTGCTCCAGCAAACCGGCGGCGTCCATCTCGGTCTGGAACTCGACGACCTTGCCGCAGGCGACCCTGAAGAACGAGATGCCCGTGAACTCGACCGGCGTCCCGGTGGCCGCGAAGCCCAGCAGGTCGCCGTCGTGCGTCCCGCGCACCGTCCACCGCGCGGCCGCCTGATCCCCCTGGGCGATCACCTCGTCAAAGGTCCACACCAGATCGGGGAGCGCGGTCTGGAACCCGCTGATCTGCCTTGCGCCAGCGGCGATCCCGATCGCGTCCGGCCCGTTGGCCGCGCCGTGCAGATACCCCTCCGCAGCGATCTCCGGCAGGGCGTCGGTGTTGCCCGCGTTGTAGACCTCGGTGCGGAATCGTTCGACCACGGCGAGCACCTCATCCGGGGTCGGGGGAACGCAGTTCACGCTCCCACCCGCCACCGCCGGGGTGGCCGCCAGGCCAGCTCCGGCGCCTACCATGCGCGCGGCCGGACCCTCGTCAACGAGGACGCCGAACTGCAGCAGCCGGTCGAGTTGATCCACCTCCGCCCACATTTCGGTGATCATCCCGCAGGCAACGTGTGCGAAGGCGCTGTGCGTCCAGGTGATGGGGTTACCGCTCGGCTCCAGGCCACGAAACTCCCCGGTGTGGACCCCCTCCACGCGGTAGCGCACCGCCACGGCGTCCCCGCTGGCGACCGACGTGAGGAAGCCATACTGAATGCCCGGGAACCCGGTCAGCGCCTCGCCGTAGATCCGCTTCAGCGCCTCCAGCCCGCTTTCGTCGCTGACGGTCGCTCCGGCGTAGACGACTTCCGGTACGGCGACGGCATCGAACACATCCAGGTTTCCGGTATTGACCCCCTCCTCGAAGAAGCGCCGCACCACTGCGGTGTTCGCCTCCGGCGTCGAGTCCGGGCACGCTTCCGGCGTTGCCTCCTGCGCCAGGGCCGCACGCACGGCCGTGCCTCCCGCCCCCACGAGGATGCCCGCCGCGCCGCCCATGCCGAGCGCGCGCAGCACCCGGCGGCGGGAAATCCCCGCGGCCAGGGCGTACCTGATCGTGTCGAGGCGTTCCTGCTCCATACCCTTGCTCCTTGCACGTGACTGATCGCCCCGGCGTCGCCCACGCCAGCGGCTGCTCGCTTGTGCTGTCTGGATCCTGGTCTCGACAGCACTATAGGGAACGGCGCACGCGGCCCGCGTCTGTCGAAAGTCGTATTCCGCGCTCCCCTCGGTCATGGTCGCGGCCAGCGCCCCGGCCCGTGGGGCGCGAGGCGGCTTACGCCAGCATCTCGATGACGAGGAGCGCGAGGAAGCCTGCGAAGAACGCGGCGGTCGTCAGCGGCGTTTCCGGCACCTCGTGCGCCTCCACCAGGAGCTCCTCCGTGACGAGGTAGAGCAGCGCGGCGCTGCCGAAGCCGAGGACGGCCGCAAACGGCGCCCCAGCGAGCCCGCCGAGGACCACAGCTCCCACGATCGCGCTCAACACCAGCACCGCGCCCAGGCCAAGGGCCGTCGCGACGGCCTGCGGCGGGCGAACCCCGGCGCGGTCGAGCGCGGCCGCTGTGGCCAGGCCAAGAAAGAGCACTTCGAGCGTCAGCGCAATCGTCACCAGGAGCCCAACCTCGGCCCCGGCGGCGAACCCGATACCGACCAGCAGGCCATCGATGACGAGGTCGACGGCGACAGCCACGAGGAGGCCCTTCGGGCTGTCGCCGGCCCCGCCTGCATCCTCCGAGGGCTCGGTCAGCTTCCGCACGATCAGCATGACGGCCACGCCGGCCGCGAAGCCAATGATCACCCCCGGCACATCGTGGACCACCTTCGCCTCGGGCAGCACCTCCCCTGCCACCGCCGCAAACACCACACCGGCGGCCGCGTGCTGAAACACGCTGCGCAGGCGCGGGCTCGGCGGCCGGAACGCCGCCAGCACCGCGCCAACCACGATCGCCAGCGCCGGGAACAGGGCGTAGAGCGCAACGGTCCGGACGAAGTCAGGCATGTCCGGCATTCTCTCACGGAGCGCGGCGTCTCCTGCGGTGGATGGCTGGACAACCGGATGCGCATCCAAATCACGGTGCGAGCTTGTCAGCCCTTGATCGCCTCTCTTTCACAATCTCGACGCTGAGCTAGTTGTTCGTCCAGACGGTCTTCTTCCACGCCGCGCCCTGCTGACCGAAGGCCGGCGCCACCACGCCCCAGCTCCAGGAGATCGTCGGGGTGATGACGAAGTAGTCGCCGGGGCCGAAGAAGCCGTCCTGCGTCACGATCTCTGCCGTACCGTGCACCTTGATCCCTCGGGGCATCCACGGATCAGTTCCGGCGACATCGTCGATGATCAGCGCGACCTGGTGGTTACCAGCCGTGATGTTGCGGTACTTGCGAGAAGCTGGCAGGTTGTGTCCGCCGATGATGAAATGCTCCCCATCGAACTGAAAGCCGACCGCATCAACTGTCGGCTGGCCGTCCCGGGCCACGGTCGCCAGCCTGGCCAGGCGTTGGGACGCCAGATACGCCTGTTCTTCTTCTGTCAACATGGTGCTGCTCCTCGAAGAATCCGCTTGCGAGTTCGAAGGACGAATGAATATTGATATACTCAACTATATGGCACGGTAGCGAAGAAAGTTGATGATGTCAACCACATACGCGGACTCGAATGTGTCATGTCAGGCCCCGGTGATTTCCGAGGCGTATCGGCAGGAACTGATCAGCGAACTCGAGCACCGACTCCTGGTGCTGGCTGACCAACTGCGGACGCGCATCGCTGTCGCTGCGGCGGAATACGACCTGACGCCCCAGCAGGCGATCGTGGTGCGCTACCTCGCTCAGCCCCGCACGATGGGCCAATTGGCAACGACCCTGGGATGTGACCGATCCAACGTCACCGGATTGATCGCCCGCCTGGAGCGGCGAGGGTTCGTGCAGAAGGTGAGTCATCCAGGAGATCGCCGGGTGAAGCGCCTGGTGCTGACGGATGAAGGTCAGGTCTGTCGCGCGTCTCTGCAGGCTCGCCTGGTTACTGACTCACCGGCTACCGCTGGTCTCGAGGTTGAGGAGCGTCATGCCTTGTTGACCATCGTGCGGAAACTGACGCCTTCCTCAGATGGTACTGGTCACGACGAAACTGCCTGAGATCACAAACGGCGGATCTGTTGGCCCGCCCCCTCTCGCAGCACCTGTATCCTGACTCCTGATTCCGCGTCCAGGAGCTCTTTGTCCGGCCACCTGAAGCGGAACAAGCCCACTATCTGAATTGTTGACCATCAACTACACTTTGCCGCCATGACATTTCGCCGCCGCGACGGACGCATCCCGGTCCACCGCAGGCGGAGCGGAAGGGGGAGTCTCTTCATGCAGATCATCGGCATGATCCGCACCGACAACGCCTCAGAGATCGACAACGCCGTGGCCCAGACCGTCGAGGGCGTCATCGACCGCGACTTCGTGAAGGAGTTCGCGCAGGCGCATGAGAATGCCGGGTTCGACCGTGTCCTGATCGGCTTTCACTCCACCGGGCCGGATGGCTGGCTGGTGGCCGCCCACGCTGCCGAACACACGCGCAACTTGCACATGCTGATCGCGCACCGCCCGGGATTCCTTGCCCCGACCGTGGCCGCGCGCGCCGCCGTCAGCTTCGATCACTTCAGCCGTGGCCGCATGTCCTTCAACATCGTCACCGGCGGCAGCGATGCCGACCTGGCGCGCGATGGCGACTGGACCCAGAAGGACACCCGCTACCAGCGCACCGATGAGTTTCTGGATATCGTGCGCGGCGTCTGGAACAGCGAGACCCCCTTCGACTACGAAGGCGACTTCTACAAGGTCAAGGGCGCCTTCTCCGATGTGAAACCGTTGCAGCCGGGCGGGATCCCCATTTACTTCGGCGGCGCATCCGGCCCGGCCGTACCGGTCGGGGCCAAGCACGCTGATGTTTATATGTTCTGGGGTGAGCCCCTGGCCGATATCGCCGCCCGCATAGCGGCCGTCCGCGCCGCCGCTCCCGCCGGGCGCAACCCGGCCTTCAGCGTCTCCGTGCGCCCCATCACCGGCAAGACCGAGCAGGAGGCATGGGAAAAGGCGCGCCACTACCTGGAGCGCGTCGTCGCCCACAAGGGGCAAGCGCCCGGCTCCGCCCCGGCCTCCGGCTCGCAGCGGCTGCTGGATCGCGCCAGGGAGCAGGAGGTCTTCGATGATCGCCTCTGGCTGGCGATTTCCGCTGCCACCGGCGCGCCCGGCAACACCTCTTGCCTCGTCGGGACCCCCGAGCAGGTCGCGGAGTCAATCCTGCGCTACCACGACCTCGGCGTGGGGAGCATTCTCATTCGTGGCTTCGAGCCGCTGGAAGACGTGCGGGAATGGGGCCATGACCTGATCCCGCTCATTCGCGAAGGTGCGGCCACGCGAGCCCGCGCCACCCGCGCCGCCGATTAGCGCCCGGTGCAAGGAGCGTGTCGTCTCGAGCTTGCTGGGGACCTCGTCTGGCTCAGTTCTAGCCGCACCGGGTCAACCACGCCGGGATGGCACGGCATCTGCACCCTGCCCCAGCGCAAACGATCTGCTATCCGCAACCCGACAGGAGTCTCGTGTGAGCGTCGCCGAATCCACCTACCCCGAGCCGAGCCTGGAAGTGATCTGCCGCAACGGCGCGCTGACTCATGACGCTCCCCTGCCCGCGCCGCGCGCGGCGCACGCCCTGCAGGGTGTCTTCCTGAACCGCCGTTCCATTCGCCGCCTGCAGGATGGCCCCTTCACTCCGGAGATGCGCCACCGCGTGCTGGAGGCTGTGCGTCTCACGCCCGCCGCCTACAACCTGCCCCCGTGGCGCGTCGTCCTGGTACATGAGCGCCGCGAGGAAACCTGGGGGCAGATCGAGGCCGCTTTCCGGGACCACCTCGGCGGCGAACGCCTGGAGCGCAATCTGGGGCGCCTGGCCGGATTCCGCCCGGGCGTCGCTCTCGCCCTCATCTACGAGGATCTGCGCGTGGGCCGCGTCCTGCGCGCAGAGAAGGGCGCGTCGGATGAACTCGCCACCCAGTTCGTGCAACAGGCGCTTGGCATGGTGCAGCTTTCCCTCTGGCTGGCGCTGACGGCCGAGGGACTCTCCTCGTCCCTGCAACACTGGGAGGAGTTCCTGGCCGACCGCACCGAGCGCCTCACTGGCCTGCCGGCGGCCGATTTCCAGCTTGCGGCGGCCATGCCCTTTGGCTACGCCGCCGAGGAGCCGCGCGACATCGAGCGGCCCACCACCGACCAGGTCTGCGCCGTCGATCCGGACGCCAGCCGCCTCGCGCGCCCGGAGGTGGTGTAGCTTCCCGCGAGAGGCCTATCGCAGCAGGACCAGTTTGAGCGTGCCCACGACGAAAGGCGATGCGCCCGTAACGCTCACTGGTGCCGCTGGCGTGAGCGAGCGCCAGGCGATCTTTGCCCTGGTACATGACTTTCGCGCAGCCGGCCGAAACGTGGCATCCTGTTAGACATCTCGCCGCTGCCGCTCATGTGCAGGCCGCATGGAGCGTCACGGCGGCCGTGCCGATAGCCACGCACTCGGACAGGATTGCAAACCAGCATGGAGTACCCGCAGAACGCGCGCCAGGCCGAGTTCATTGCCCTTGCCGACTCCCTGGCCGCGCCTATCGCCGCGCGCGCGGCGGAAACCGACCGCAGCGGTACGTTTCCCTTCGAGAACTTCGCGGAGATGCGCGCGGCCGGCTTCCTGGGCCTCACGGTACCCGAGGAGTACGGCGGTTTAGGCGCGAATCCGCTGGAATACGCACTCGCGATCGAGCGCATTGGCCGCGCCTGCGGCTCCACCGCCCTCGCGGCGAACATGCACCTCTCGCTGATCGGCAAGATTGCCGAGACGAAGCTCTGGCCGGAAGAACTGCTCTCGCGGGTGGCCCGCGACATCGCCGAACATGGTGCGCTGATCAACTCGGTTCACAGCGAGCCCGATCTCGGCAGCCCCAGCCGCGGCGCGCTCCCCAGCACCACCGCCCGCAAGACGCCCGAGGGCTACGTCGTCAACGGCCACAAGCGTTGGGCCAGCCTTGCCCCGGCGCTCGATTACATGATCATCCTGGCCAGGATCCTTGACGACGAAGAGCCGCGGCGCGGCAACTTCCTGCTCCCCGCAAAATCACCTGGCGTGGCGGTCGATCCTGTCTGGGACAACGTCGCCATGCGCGGCACGGCCAGCGACGACATCATCCTGACCGACGTGCTCATCCCGCTCGATTCCCAGGTGCGCGTCGATGGCTCCAGCGTGCCGGGCGACGGCAACGGCTGGTCGGCCTTCGGCGGCGGCGCCGTTTTCCTCGGCATCGCCCAGGCTGCCTTCGACGAGGCGGTGCGCTTCGCCCAGACCCGCACCCCGAACGGCATGGATCAGCCGATCGCGACGCTGCCCACCATCCAGGCCCGCATCGCCAACATGCAACTGGACCTCATGCAGGCGCGCACCCTGCTCTACGTCACCGCCGAGTGGTGGGTCAACAACCCCGACGAGCGCGCGGCGCAATCTTGGCGGCTGGCCGCCGCCAAGACCGCCGTCAACCGTGCGGCCATCCGCGTCACCGACGAGGCGATCCGGGTCTCTGGCTCCGCCGGCCTGGCGATGAACTCACCTTTGCAGCGCTACTTCCGCGACGTGCGCGCCTCCATCGGCCAACCGCCAATCGAGGACATCGCGCTCACGATCATCGGCAAGGCGGCATTGGGCGTGACCTAGGCGCAGCCGTCCATGCGCCTCCGCCGGGTAGCGTTACGACGCGACACCCATGTATGGTTCGCGACATCGTGACGATTGGCTGATGCGTCTCTCTGGAAACAGGGGGCCAGGTGCAGGAGGTTGCGCGGCATGGACCGACGCATGTTTGTGGGCGGCGTGCTTGCTGCCACTGCGCTGCACCCATACTCCGTCTCGCGCGCGTCCGAGGCACTGCGGGTTGCTCCCTGGGCTAACGTCACCCATGCTTCCGGCGCCACGCCGGTCGCCGGCAGCACTCCGGTCGCCGGAGCGTCACCCCGCGACATTGCCGCGGAGGCGTATGTCTACGGCTTTCCGATGGTCGACAACTACCGCGTCATGCACGCGTACTTCTCCGATGAGGGCGGTCCACAGTTCAAGACCACCTGGAACACCATCTACAACACGGCCAACGTCTACACCCCCGCCGACATCACCGTCCAGACGCCTAACTCCGACACACCTTATTCGTTCGTTGGCGCGGACCTGCGGGCGGAACCCCTTGTCCTCACGGTACCTTCCATCGAAAAGGGTCGCTACTTCTCCCTGCAGTTCATTGACCTCTATACCTACAACTTCGCCTATGTTGGCAGCCGCACCACCGGCAACGATGGCGGCGTCTATCTGCTGGCTGGCCCTGCTTGGGACGGAGAGAAGCCAGAGGGCGTCGACGAGGTGATCCACTCCGACACCGATCTTGCGCTCGTCATCTACCGGACGCAGCTTTTCAATCCCGCCGATATCGACAACGTCAGGAAGATCCAGTCCGAATACACGATGGAGCCGCTCTCGGCATTCCTGGGTGAGCCTGCACCCCCGCCAGCGCCCGCCATCGACTTCTACCCTCCTCTCAGTGCTGACGATGAGCGGAAGGACATCAGCTTCTTCGACGAATTCACCTTCCTGCTCCAGTTCGCGCCGGTCGTTCCGGCTGAAACGGAACTGCGGGCGCGCTTCGCCAGCCTGGGCCTGGCCGCCGGGGAAACGTTCGACGCCGAGACCCAGCCGGCGGATATCCAGCAGGCCCTGACGGACGGCATGGCAGACGCCTGGAAGCAGCTCCAGGGTCTCCAGACGGAGCTGACATCCGGCAAAGTGAGTTCGGGCGACCTGTTTGGAATACGCGACTACCTGGGCGGCAACTATCTCTACCGCATGGCCGGCGCGGTCCTGGGCATCTACGGCAACTCAAAGCAGGAAGCGCTCTACCCCTTCTACTCAGTCGACGCCACAGGGCAACCGCTCGACGGGGCGGAGTACACCTACTCCCTGCGCTTCGGCCCGGACCAATTGCCACCGGTCAACGCCTTCTGGTCCCTGACGATGTACACGTTGCCCGAGAGCCTGCTCTATGCCAATCAGCTCAACCGCTACCTGATCAACTCACCAATGCTGCCCGATTTGAAGAAGGATGCAGACGGTGGGCTGACGCTCTATATCCAGCACGGTTCCCCAGGTGCGGACATGGAGTCGAACTGGCTCCCGGCGCCGGACGGTCCCTTCCAGATGGCTTTGCGCCTTTACTGGCCGAAGGAAACGGCGCTGGATGGCACGTGGACCGCCCCACTGCTAGAGCGAGAGTCGCGTTGAACGCCTGACACGCACGGATCAGCGCGGTCTGGGAGCACGATCCGGGGCTCATGGCGGCGGCGTCTCGGCCCATGCGCTACGGCGACTCTCCGGCATGAGCGAGAGCGCTGCCAGGACAAGGGCCCGCGGAGTCAGCGAGAGGGTTTCCCGCTCCGCTGCCGCCAATACGGGGAGGGAACGTGGAAATCTCGGACCGGCTGAGCCTGGGTATGTACCTCACGGCGTTCTTCGTCATGCTTGGGCCGGTCAAGCTGATCGTCCCTTTCGCACACATGTCTGCGGGGATGCCGAGCGGCGCAGCGCGACTACTCGCCCTGAAGGCTGTGGGGCTGGCGTGCGCCGGCGGCGTGGTGGCCGCAGTCCTGGGCCAGCGCGCCCTGGTGACCTGGGGCATCGCTCGCCCTACGCTTCTGCTGGCCGTGGGGATCGTGCTGCTCGTCGTGGCCCTCCGCGCCGTAACCTCCACCAGGCCACCGGCCGCCTCCCCGCAGCCCGCGGCGGCGCCGCCGCACCCGGCGCTATCGCCGCTGGCCGTGCCCCTCATCCTCACACCCTATGGCATCGCCACCTTCATCCTGGTCCTGGCTGTCGCCCACGAACTGGAGCGCCAGTTGGTGATCTTCGGCCTGTTCCTGGTGATCATGCTGCTCGACCTGCTCGCCATGTGGTACGTGCAGGCCATCTTCCGCTGGGGCGGAGGCATCCTTGCGCTCATCGGCTCGGTGCTCGGGGTGCTGCAGGTGGCGCTGGCCCTGCAACTCATGCTGGAAGCGCTCGCCCTGTTGCACGTCCTGCCGGGATACTGACGGCAGCGGCGCTGGGACGATGACCGGCTTCACCTGCTCAAAATCGCTTCTCCCACGCGTGCGGCCACGATGGTCATGCGTGCGGTCCACCGGTCCCGCCGCCCTCGGCGCGCAGCCCTCACAACTGGCCAACGGCCCAGGCGGGGCACCGCTCGCCTGCAGCGGTATCCTCGCGCAGCACGTCGGCCCGCCATCTGATGGCACGACTGAGCGAAGTGGGTACTGGCTCTTCGAGCCGACCCGGCCTCGCACCCCGACCGCCTCCGGGTCGCTGCCGCTCGTACTGTTCTTGCACGGCTTCGATTTCGTTGGTCCAGAGTCCCATCACGCCTGAATCGACCACATCGTCCGGCGAGGCGCAATCGTCATCTGTCGTGACTACCAGCCCGCGAATCTGCCTGTCACCCATACCAGCGTTGCCGCCGTCTCCCGGTCAGCGGTACCCATCTCCAGGGAGATAATGCAGATCCTGCCTGTGCACGGCCCGGCGCACGTCCGACAGTGCGAGGTGGCGCGTGCCTTGCGTATGCGCCGGCAGGAGGTCACGAATGTACCCTGGCAAAACATCGACTGCACGATCCACCACGACTCGCCGTCCCCAACCCCAGAGGTTGCGCGCCGCCCTGGACTCCCTCACCCTCGGCCTGCGGGAGTTGGAAGAGCAACTCCCGCTCCCCGCTGAACGGCTCGTGCGCGACTCTACCCCCGCCCGACAGAAGGCGACGGCGCTCCGCATCGATTTCGAGGAGATCAGTCTGCGCTTGACGCGGATGTCGCGGCGCCTCGATGCCATGCATGGCATCGAGGAGTAACGCATCTCGCGCGCAAGCTCGCTGACCAGGGCGGCCACAAATGTGTCGTCCTGCTCCACCTCCTCGTTGCTGCATGAGTTCCCCAGTGCAAGGGGTCGGCTCCTGGCGGCCTCGCCGCGCAATTGATTCGCGGTGACCACACACGTCAAGCGAGATGACGCCGCTACGTCAATCACTGGCGGGGCACGGGTGACGTCAATGGACATTGCCGGTAGATAAGGCGGCGTCTCAGAAAAAGGCCCCGCCGCTGGCGTCAATCTTGCGACGTGCAGGGCCGGACTGTCGTGGAACGCACAGGAGATTCCGATGCTCTGGGCACTGATCGTCATCCTGGTCGTGTTGTGGCTCGCGGGCTTTCTGGTCGTGCATATCGGTGGGGGCCTGATCCACCTGTTGCTCGTCATCGCCGTGATCGTGCTGCTCTACCAGCTCATCACTGGCCGCCGGGCCCTCTAGCCCCTACGTCAACCTTTCACCAGCGGCAGAGGAGCCACTTGCGTATACGTCTTGTTGCGCGTCATTCAGACGCAATCTCATCTAGCAAAACTGGTGAGGTGGTGACACACAGCACCTCACCAGCGGGCTCGACGATCTGGCTTACGTCGCGCAGAGCGAGAAGCAGCCTCCAGCTTTTCCTCCGCCCTCACATGCGCTGAAGACACAACCCTGATTCGGGCCGCACTCCGCGGCGGTATCGCAGCAGACGCCCTGCGTGCCCAGGTCGTAGCACGCAAGCACATCATCGACGTCCAGGAAGCAGCGGCAGTTGGGACCGCAGTCCTTGAGGAAGGCGCAGACAGGCGCTGGCTTCTTTTTGTGCTTATGCTTCTTCTTTTTCTTCCGGGCGTCCGCCTCAGCCAGCGACATCCCGCCAAGGACAGCACCGGCAACCCCGGAGACAAGGAGGGTACGCCGCGTCTTTACCCGACCGCTGAACGACCTGACCATGTCGTCAAACTGGGAATCATCCATCTGGCTCTCCAGTGATAATGCGGTGCTGCACGCGAGAGCAACTCTGGATTGGGGTGAAGCGAATTGGGCAGACTCTATTGCAGAGGAGCCGCCCTGTCAATCAAGTGAGCAGGATGCCTAACCCCCTCCTTGTGGCCCGCGCCACGTTCGCCCGCTCCTTCAGGATGATCTCCTGCGGCCCGCGCAAGAGATGAAGGTGGAGATACGTTCAAGGCGATCCGTCGTGGAGAACGCCGGTTGGAGACGACTCAACCTCTCCCCGTGGGTACACCTCACCCGGCACGTTACGTCGATGGGTTCGGCAATCAACCGGGGCTCTCATGCGCACCGCTCACCCTCCCACACGGACCATCGACCTCGAAGGGGAAAGCCCTGGAGCACAGAGGCGCAAGTCGTGAGGCAGGTTTCCCGCAGCGAGGCGTGCAATATGGACGCGGTTCATGGTGCTCCGAGGCGGCGATTGTCTCTCCTGAATATGTCTTGCGCCGCGCAGCACTTGCTGGCAACGACGCGCTGCGGAAATCAAGGCCATGTCCTGTGACATCTTTAATGGAGGGCCGGCGGAGGAAGCGGTCACTCGCAACGTGCGCCAGCAATCGCTTGACGCGACGCCACTTTCCTCTGGCAAGGAAATCTGGGCAAGCAAGCGGCCACTCGACGCCAGACAGACCCGGAATCTGGAACACTTGTGTCGCCTACACTGTTATAGTTGTACGAGAGTTTTCATCATCCCCAGCCCTGACAGAAAGAAACCGGAGAATCGACATGTTTCAACAGAAACCTCCGGTGACCACGCAATCCAGGCCGCAACCGCAGCCGATGCCGGCGCCGGGTCCCTCCAACATCATTGTGCGCACGCCAAACCCATCCCCGCCGCCGGATGATGTCCTTTGGCAGTAGGGATTGCTCCTACGACATGGTTATCAGCGCAGCAACAGCGGCGGCGGAAATCATCATGCCCTCGATATAGAGCACGAATGTCACGCGTCCAACCCAGCGAGCCTTGTAATCCAGCACAATTTGATTGATTTCACTGGACGCTGCGTATTCCTCGGCAACCCAGCGTCGTAGCACTACGCCATCAACAACCTGACTGTTTTCCCACAGGCGACGGATGTTCGGCCGGTATTCGATTCCCCGGATGTACGAGGTTCGCGCGGCGGCAACAATCAGAATTACGTAGGCCACAACCGCAGCAATGAGAAACTTCTGGGTAACCCCGGGAAAGGTCCTGCCAGAAATGCTGAGCAAGCCGAAGGTGAGGGGAAGAATCGTGCTGCCAAGACTGACCGCGCCCGCAGTCTTGGTGTCCAGAACATCGTTCGTTGCCACCTGGGTGTTCAGAAAGCGTTCGGCAGAGTCGAAATAGACCTGATCGGCCGATGGAGCATCTGCGGAGCCATCAGAACTCGGTGAACCCTGCTTCCATTCTGGCACCGTCGGAACGCTGAATTGTCTTCGTATCCAGGTAAGAACACCAAAGTCAGCAAGGGCGACCAGGATCACCCCAACAACAATAAGGGCAACGATAATCTGCATGGGGTCGATGGTCATGCCCTCTGCCCTTCACACAGACACGTCCAAACGCCGTACAACTCACCGCCGATGGGCGGGCACGGCCGTATCGGTGCAGGATCGAAGCTCACAGGCAAAGCAACGGCGCCTCACCGGACCCAAGGGCCATCAGATCAGCGCCAACTCTCCAGACACCGGCAGCCTAGCGAAGCCTCGCGGTGGAGTCAATCCCTGATGACAACGTCTCAGAACAGATCCCACCAGCTCCCGCGCGCCAGCGCCACCTCCGCCGGCTCCTCCAGGATGATCTCCCCCGCCCGCATGAAGTAGGCACGGTCAGAGATACGCAGGGCCGCGCGTACGTTCTGCTCCACCAGCAGCACCGACATGCCGTCCTGCTGCGCGAAGTCGCGGATCACCTGGAAGATGCTCTGCACGATGGCTGGCGAGAGGCCAAGCGAGGGCTCGTCCAGCAGCATCAGCTTCGGCCGCGCCATGATCGCCATGCTCAGCGAGAGCATGCGCTGTTGGCCACCACTCAAGGTGCCCCCCAGTTGCGCCTCCCGCTCCTTCAGGATCGGGAAGAGTGCGAAGACCTGCTCCATGCGGCTGGCGCGCTCGGCGGCGCCTGGCACCGTGAACCCGCCCAGCTCCAGGTTGTCGCGCACCGTCAGGTCGCGGAACACCGGTGCTTCCGCCGAGGTGTACGAGATACCCGCTCGCACCCGGCCGGTGTAGCCGACCGGCGTGAGGTCCCGTCCGCCAAACACGACGCGCCCGCCAGTCGCGTGCACGAAATCGACGATCGATTTCAGCAGCGTGGTCTTGCCCGCGCCGTTGTGGCCCAGCACGGCCACCACCTCACCGGGGTCCACTTCCACGCTGACATCGTAGAGCACCTGCCGCCGCTGGTAGCCGGCACGCATTTCGAGCGCCTGCAACAGCGGCGTGGCCGCGCGGGCGGTGGAGGTCGGTGATACCGGGGCTGTCGTAGCGGTATGGCTCATGTCCCGAAGTAGACCTCCACCAGGCGCTGCTGGCCCGTCAGTTCGGCAATCGTGCCTTCCGCCGTGACCGTACCCTCTTCCATGAAGACGACGTGGTCCGCCAGCCGCTCCACCACGTGCAGGCTGTGCTCCACCACGCAGATGGTGCGGCCCAACGATTTCAGCCGCAGCACCAGGTTGATCATGTCATTCAGCACGGCGGGGTCGATCCCGGAGGTTGGCTCGTCGAGCAGGAGCACCTCGGATTCCGTCGCCAGCAGGCGGGCAATCGCCACCACCTTCTGCTCACCGTAGCCCAGGTTGGCGACCGGCTCATCCGCCTTCTCGCGCATCCCGACCAGGTCAAGGTACCCCAGTGCCTTCGCGCGCGTTTCCTCTTCCATCTTGCGGCTGTGAACCGGGCGCAGGGCCAGCGCCGCTACGTTTTCACCTGGCTGATGCGGCACCGCCATTGCCACATTTTGCAGCACCGTCAGGCGGCGGAAGAGCCGCGTGTCCTGGAAGGAGCGCGCCATCCCCATCCGCGCCACTTCATCCGGTGGCTTGCCGGTGATCTCCTTGCCGCGCAGGTAGATGTGCCCCCGGTCGGGCGTGAGGGTACCGGTGATCAGGTTGAAGATCGTCGTCTTGCCCGCGCCGTTTGGCCCGATCAGCGCCGTGATCTGATTCTCGCGCAGGGCCAGGTTCACGCCGTTGACGGCGTAAATGCCCCCGAAACTCCTGGACAGGCCCTCCACGCGCACGATCTCGTTTGGTAGCGCTGCCACAGGCATCGCCGTCGGCGGAGCCGGCAGTGGCCCCTCGCTCTGAGAGGCAGCCGGTGGAATCACGCGGTCCCTGCCCGTGCCTCTCCGCCCCTTCCAGAGCGAGCTAATCCCCACCCCCTCCGGCAGCAGCCCCTCCGGGCGGAACATCATCAGCAGAATCAGCGCCAGGCCGTAGATGATCGCCTGCCAGGGGTAGCTGTTCTCATCCCCGATAAAATCGACGTTCTGCAGGAATGGTCGCAGCCCGCCCAGGATGATGGCCCCGATGATCGTGCCCGTGAGGTTGCCGATGCCGCCCAGCACGATGATCGACACCACGAAGATCGAGAGGTCGAGGCTGTACGTGCCGGGCGCGATGAACTGGTAGTAGTAGGCGGCCAGGCCACCAATGAACCCGGCCATCCCGGAGGCGATCCCGAACACCAGCAGCTTGGCGGCCGTCGTGTTCTTGCCGAGCGAGCGCACGGCTCGCTCATCCTCACGAATGCCTTTCAGCACGCGACCAAAGGGCGATTCTCCCAGCCCCCAGGTGATCAGCAGCACCAGCAGGCAGCCGCCCACCATGATCGGCAGGTAGTCCACCGGCGAGATGAAATCCTTGCCGCCGATGGTCAGCCAGGGCACGGTGAACCCGTATGGGCCACCGGTCAGGCCACGCATGGAGTTCATGAGCTGGTTGACGACCACCTGGAACGCCAGGGTGAGCAGAATGAGGTATTCCCCACTCACCCGCTTTGCCGCCGGCAGTGCCAGGATGCCCGCCGAGATGAAGGACACGATCACCGCCCCGATGATCGCGAACGCGGGCGACCAGCCCAGGTTCACCGCCAGCAGGCCAGTGGCGTAGGCGCCGATGCCGTAGAACACGGCCTGCGCCATCGAGAACTGCCCGGCGTATCCCATCAGCAAGTTCAGGGACGCCCCGAGGGCGATGTAGATCAAGATCAGGATTGCAATATCTGCGGTGTAGTCGTTCAGCATCTCTTGCCCTCTACACCGCTGCCCGGCCCAGCAGTCCCTGCGGCCGGAAAATGAGGACGACGAACAGGATGCCGAAAACCACCACCGAGGCAAAATCGCCCGGCAGCCAGATGCCGCTCAACGAGGTCGCCAGGCCCAGCACGAAGCCTCCAACCGCCGCACCGAAGACGTTATCTGTGCCGCCCAGAAAGACCGCGATGAAGCCAATCAGGATCGGCGTCAGGCCCATGGTCGGGTAGGCCACATTCCCCATCAGGAAAAGCAGCGAGGCGATGCCAACCAGGAACGACCCGATCATCATGACCAGCAGGTAGATGCGATTCACCGAGACGCCAACCGCCATGGCCACCTGCGGGTTTGTCCGCACGGCGTTGATGGCGCGCCCATACTGCGTGCGGCGCAGGAACAGGAGCAACAACCCGATCGCGAGCCAGCCCACGACAATTTCCGCAATATTGAGACTGGTTATGGTGATGTTTCCCAGGAACCAGGTGGCGTTTGGCACCCGTTGCAGGCTGAGGTTCTGCGGGCCGAAGATGATCTGCATGGCGCTGGAGATCACGATGGAGAGTCCCAGCGAGGCCAGGAACATGGCCAGTTTCGTGGCCGAGCGCTTTCGCATCGGCTGATAGATGCCCACCTCGACCAGCGCGCCAACCAGCGTCGCCACCACCAACCCGGCCACGATACCCAGCCAGAGCGGCGCACCCAGCATGCTCGACACCACAATCGCTGCGTACGCCGCCAGTGTGTAGGTGCCGGCGTGCGCCAGGTGGAAAATCCTGGTGGTGGAGTAGATGATGCCGAAGCTGACCGCCACCAGCGCGTAGCGGCTGCCGATGACGATGCCTGACACCAGGAGTTGCAGTACCAGTTGCGCGTCTACCACCGCATGGCCTGAATCGCCTCTCGCTGGCCGGGAAGCACTCTGCCTTCCCGGCCAATCACGAATGTCGGAGCAATCCGCAACGAACCCTCACCCCAACCCCTCGCCCTGAGTACGTGCGCAGGGCGAGGGGCCTTCGGCCACGTAGGCACGACCATTCGGGAAACATGGCGTCGTGCTTCCTCAGCCCTGCCGGGGCGCGGCCCCCCTCGCCCTGTGCGCAGGGCGAGGGGCTGGGGGTGAGGGTCGAAGATTACGCCGGGCGCTGGGCCGGTGGCACCAGTTCCGGCGGGATCGGCTGCAGCAGTGACGGCTGGCCGTCCTTGACCGCGAACACGCCCATTGGCTTGGAAATGGTGTGCGACTCGGTGTCGAACGACATCTCGCCGACATTCTCCGCGTCACCACCGTAAACCGAGTGGAAGACCGGGTTCTGGACCAGCGCGTTCTGCAGCGCCTCGCCCGACTTCGGATCGCCACCCTCCGCCAGCACACGGCGCACCAGGTCCCAGACCACGAACACCTGCTCGTAGTAGTTGGCGCCGTAGTACTCCGGGTCCTTCTGGTACTTCTCGTTGTGCGCCTTCACGAACTCGACGTTCCACGGGTTCTCGTTCTTCGTGTCGTAGTAGTCCGTGGCGAAGACGAAGGTGTCGTAGGAAGGGCCGGCAATCGTCTGCGCATCCTGCGTGAACTCGATGCCGACGATCGGCACCTCCACTGCCGCCTCGCGGAACTGCTTGACCAGGTACCCCAGGTCGTTGCCAAAGGAGACGGTGAAGATGGCGTCCGGGTTGCTCGACTTGACGCGGGCAATCACCTGGCTGAAGTCGGTCAGGCCCACATCGTGGATCTCCTTGGCCACCACTTCGCCACCGTCGCTCACCTCTGGCCACACCTGCGGCACCAACTGCTCCAGGGCCTCCACGCCGTTCTCCAGCGTGCCAATGGTGGCGAGCCGCTTGACGTCCGGGTATGTCTCCGCCAACCAGGTCAGCGCGCCTGGAGCCGGGTCATACGCGAAGACCATGCGGGTCATCCACAGGTAGTCCGCGAAGAGTTGCTTCGGGCTGGCGCCGCCGCCATTGAAGGTCAGGATCTTGTTCTGCTGCAGGATCGGGATCAGCGCCTCCGATGGCGCGCCGTACGACGTCTGCAGGAAGCTGATGCCGTTCTGGGAGATCAGCTTGCGCACGCCGTTGACCGATGGGGGCACCTCGCCGCTCTCGTGGTCATTGATCGTGATGGTGATGGCCGGGCCACCCGCCGCGCCGATCTGCTCGGCGGCCAGCAATGCGCCCTTGCTCATCACGTCGCCGAAGAAGGCGCCCTGCCCCGTCATGGCCAGGTTCATGCCGCCCTGCAGATCGATCCCTTCGCCGCCTTCAACCCCGCCGGGACCGAAAATGGTGTTCAGCGGGTTCTCGTCCTGCGCCGAAACCTGGTAGCTCGGGAAGGAATAGCGGCTCGTGCCCGCCACGGCGGCGGCCGCCGCAGTTGTCTGCAACAGCCGGCGCCGGCTGAACGATGATGACTGTGCCACGTCTCTCTCCTCGCAACCTTGCGACTTCGCGACCACGCGTGCGCGACCCTCGCACACGCGGCTGGGCCCAATACCGTGCCGGCGGGTCAGTACACCCCACCGTCGATGACCAGCGATTGCCCGGTCATATAGGAAGAAGCACTCGACGCCAGGAAGAGCATGCCGGTCGCAATCTCTTCCGGCACACCCTGCCGCCCCAGCGGCACAATCTGCTCGACCACGCGGTTCTGCACATCGCGACCACCCATGAAATCAATCGCCGGCTGATTGAACGGCGTGTCGATCCACCCTGGGCACATGGCGTTGACCCGGATGTTGGCCGGGGCCACCTCCGCCGCCAGCGCCTTCGTGAAGGCGACGATCGCCCCCTTGGAGGCGCTGTAGGCGGTCATGCCCGGCCCACCCTTCAGCCCCGCCAGCGACGCGACGTTCACGATCACGCCACCGCCGCGCTGCAGCAAGTAGGGCACGCCGTACTTGGCCCCGAAGAAGCAGGACCGGGGGTTGACGTCCATCAGCAGGTCCCAGTCCGCATCGGAGAACTCCGTCACCCGCCCGCTGCGCTGCGCCCCCGCGTTGTTGACGATGATGTCGATGCCGCCCATCACGCCCGCAGCGCGCGTGAACAGACCCGCCACGTCCTCGGCTTTGGTGACGTCACAGGGAAAGAACCACGCCTTGCCCCCGGTAGCCTCGATATCCGCCACCGTTTGCCGGGCGCCCGCCTCATTGATATCCCCGACCGCCACCGCCGCCCCCTCCTGCGCGAACAGGAGCGCGGTGGCGCGGCCGATGCCGGTTGCGGCGCCGGTGATGACGGCCAGCTTGCCTTCCAGTTGCATGAGACCGCTCCCCTACACCAGGCTGGCCGCTGCCGCCGCCGCGACCTCTTCGTCCTGGGGCACCAGGCCACCCGCGACGCCGACCGCGCCGACGATCTCACCGTCTACCACCAGCGGCTGCCCGCCGCCAAACGCGATGATGGGCCGCGAGTGGCTGGTCTGGATGCCGTAGAGCGGCTGCCCCGGCTGCGTCAACGGCCCGATATCCCCGGTCTTCATGTTCATGGAGCGAGCCGTGAACGCCTTGTTCTGGGAGATCTCGATGCTCGCCAGCAGCGCCCCATCCATGCGCGTGAACGCCAGAAGGTTCCGCCCTGCGTCCACAATGGCGATGCTCGACGGCGAGCCAATCTCGGCCGCCTTCGCGATCCCCGCGTCCAGCGCCTGCCGCGCCTGCTCCTGCGTCAACGTTGCCATGTGTCCTCGCGACTCCAATGCTTTTCGTCTCCCCTCGCCCGCGCATCGGGAGAGGGGTTGGGGATGGGGCTCTTCTAGGTTGCGGGTGTGGGTTCTCTCCTACACCGTCGTCGTCTGCCGGCTGATCGTGCCTGCCAGCGAGCCGCCCGGCTTGATCTCCCGCGTGATGTAGTCCGCCGTGCGGTAGGCCAGCGCCTGCAACGTCGCCGTCGGGTTGTATGCCGACAGCGTCGGGAAGGTGCCGCCGCCGATCACGAACAGGTTTGGCGACTCGTGCGACTGCCCGTAGCTGCTGACCACGGAATCGCTCGGGTCGTCGCCCATCACCGTGCCACCATGCTCGTGTGTGGTGACGTGGTACGGCGGATCGAGCGGCGCTTCCCAGACATCGACCGCGCCCATCTCCCTGGCAATCTTGTGCTTGATGTCGTTGATCCAGCGCCCTGCCGCCATGTCGTGCGGCCCCCACGAGTGTGTGATGCGCAACGCCGGCTGGCCCCACGGGTCTGTGTGGGTCGGGTCCAGGTCGAGGAAGTTGCTCTCCACCGGCAGCGTGGCGATCTGGGAGTACATGCCGAAGCGGCGGCGGTAGTTGCTGCGCAGGTACTCCTTGAACGCCTTGCCCCACATCGGTGTGCCCGGCGGCATGTTCTTCACGCCCTCGATGGGCTGGGTGTCGCCCGCGAAGTACATGATCGGCGTGCCCATCAGGAAGCTGCCGTCGCTGTATTCGTGGAACGTGGTATTGAAGTCGTCGATGCCCCAGCCACCCGCCGCTGGCCCGGCGTAGATCGCCGTGTCCTCGGGCAGGATGCCGCTGAACCAGTGGTAATTGTGGATCGTGTACCACTTGCCGACTGCGCCGTTGGCGTTGATATTGCTCGCCAGCAGCAGGCGCACGTTCTCCAGCGAGTAGGCGGAAAGCACTACCAGGTCGCCCTGCGCCTCATGCCGCTCGCCGCTGGCGTCGATGTAGCTCACCGAGCGCGTGCGGCCATCCGCGTCCACATTCACCTTCTGCACGCGGCAGTTGGCCAGGATCTCCAGGTTGCCCGTGGCCCGCGCCAGCGGCACCAGCGCGTCCTGCGTCGAGGACTTCGCGCCGACGTGGCAGCCGTAGTCGCGGCAGAACCCGCAGTAAGTGCACGCCTTGCGCTCTCCGGAATCCTCGGAGATGATCGAGACCGGCACCGGGAACGGGTGGTAGCCCAGTTCATTGCAGGCATCCACGAACGGCTGGTTGGAAGCGCTCGGGCGGATCGGCGGGAACGGGAACTCCCCGGAGCGTGGCGCTTCGTACGGGTTGCCGCCCGGCTGAATCTCGCCGTTGATGTTCCCCGCCTTGCCGGAAACGCCGATCTCGCGTTCCAGCTTCGCGTAGTACGGCTCCAGCTCGGCGTAGGTCACCGGCCAGTCCACGATGCGCGAGCCTTCCGGCAATGCCTTTTCCCCGAAGTGCTCGATGATCACCGAGCGCATCCGGAAATCCTCTTCCATCTGCCGCCAGTGCCAGCAGGCGTAGTGGATGGAGCCGCCGCCCACACCCAGGGAGGGCGGCAGGAAGAGCGGGTTGCCCGCGCCGGGGCCTACCGCCCAGGGCAGCAACTCCGCCTCGGTCTCCGCGTCGGGCCGCCAGGTGATGGGGTCGACATCCATCGTCGGCGAGATGCCGCAACGAATCGAATAGCGCAGCTCATCGAACTTCAGCCAGAAATCCTCCGGCGCGTAGTCCGGCCCCTTCTCGATGGCGAGCACCGTCAGGCCCGCCGCCGTCAGTTCCCTGGCCAGGATCGCCCCGGACGCCCCAAGGCCCACGATCACCACATTTGCTTGCCGGGTAGCCATGCCTGAACTCCTCGTACCATCGTTCCGGTGCGGTCATCGTTCTCCGGGAGAATCAGCCGCCCTGGCTCTTCGCCGTATCGAGCGTGTTCTCCTCGGAAGGCATCTCCGGCACTTCCTGGCGGCTGGGCGTGAGGAAGGAGCCTGAGCGGGTGTAGAACAGCTCCGGCCGCTCCTCGGTCAGCTTCTGGATATCCGCCAAGGTCATGATCGGGAGTTTGGTCAGGTCCGCACCGTACTGCATCTGCTCGGCGGTGTAGCCGTATTGTGCGCCCGGGAAGCCAATCAACTTCCAGCCAGCGGCACCCTTGTTGCCGCCGTAGGCCGGGTCGCAGAGAAGCCCCTCGATGGTGTGGGCCCAGACCATGGCGAAGAACGCCGCGCCGCCATCCTCGAAGCCGGGAACCTTGCCCGCCTCCAGCGCCCCGAGGATGGCATCCTGCTCGTCCTCGGGCAGAGCGTGCAGCTTCTGGCCGTACGCCTCCAGCGCGTAGGCGTTCACCAGGCGCAGCCCCTCGTGGTACTGCAGGCCCCACTCCTTGTATGGCCCGGCCAGCGCGCGGTCGATGTACTCCGTCACGCCGGCCTCGCGCGCGCCGGGATCGCTCGCGTCCCCCGGCACAATCCGCGCGACCAGCGCATCCAGCGCGTTGATCTCATCGACGAAGAAGAAGAGCAAGCCTGTACTACTCACAACCGCACCTCCTGCGTGTCCACCGTGCTAGAGCCAGGTCTTGAATCGTGTCATCCTGAGCGAAGTCGAAGGATCTCGTCCGCTGGCTCGGATCCACGGAGAGGCCAGCGTTCTCGGCCAACTCGATCCGACAGATTCGCCTCGCCCTCCTAGGCATTCACGATCGCGACAGGCCGCACCGGTGACCCGGTGGCGCCCATGAACTTGAGTGGCAGGCAGACGAAGGTGAAGCGTGAGTGGCCGGCCGCCGCCAGGTCTTCCAGTTGCAGGTTCTCGATAATGTAGATGCCGCTGCGTGCCAGCAGGATCAGGTGCCCCGGCAACTGCGTGTTCGTGACCGGGTCCCGCAGGCCGATCACATCCCAGGCCATGTTGTCCGCGCCGACGGCCAGCACGTGCTTGTCGGCCAGCCACTGCGCGGCGCTGCTGTCCATGCCCGGCCCGGCCAGGAAGCGGTCTGGCTCGTTCCAGTAGATGCCGTTGCCGGTACGCACCAGTACGACATCCCCGGCCTTGATTTCTACCCCCTGCCGCCGGCAGCACTCCTGCAGGTCATTCGCCGTCAGCACGGTCCCGGCGTCGAGCGCCCGCACGCCCCTCGCGGCGGCGGCGTCCAGCAGCACGCCGGGCGCGAACATCGGCTGCACGTCTTCGATGGCGTGCTCGGTGAACCCATACTGGTTGCAGACATCCATGGCCAGCGAGCCGCCGTAGAGGCGCTGCGCGTCCGACTGATGGCAGATGGCATCGATGTGCGTGCCACTGTGCTCCATGCAGACGATCACGCCCGACGCGCTGTTGCGCACGCCTGTCTCTTCCGGGCGATAGTTGTCGCTGTGGCGGCGGTACAGGAAGTAGGCGTAGCCCGGATTGTGCGCCGGGTGAATCGGCATCCCCTGGAAGCGCGGCTGCTCCAGGTCGAACATGCGCACCTGCTGGTCGATGTAGGGCAGCGCGATCAGGCTCTCGTGCATGTTCGACGGCGCGGGGATGGCCGCCCTGGCCGGTGGCGTGGGCGGCGCACTCTGCAGCGTGCTCACCTGCTCGCCGCCCCGGCCCCAGTTCTCGGCCGGCACATCCTGGATGATGACGGCAATGCGCTCGCGCGGGGAACCGCCAACGCGGTGGACCACTTCGGTGATCTCGTGAATCAGCTCCTGCTTCTGCGTGGCGCTGCGCCCCGCCAGCCAGTTGACGTTAACGACCGGCATGCTGCGTGTTTCCTCCCAGGTTCGTCACGACGGTTCCCGTTGCGGCCGGGGGATTCCAGCCGAGCCGCGCCGAGAGGCGCTGCGCGGTGTCGATCACCAGCTCGCATGTTGGATCAATCCGTTCATCGGTCAGGCGGCTGGACGGGCTGCACACGCCGATGGCGGCCACCACGCGCCCGCTGCTGTCGTAGACCGGGGCCGCCACCCCGCGCACCTCGCTTCGCCACTCGCCGCGGTTGACCGAGCAGCCCTGGGCCCGAATCCGCGCCAGCTCCGCCAGCAGGTCTGCCTCGTCCGCGTGGGTCAACGGCGTGTAACGCGTCAGCTCGCCCGAGGCGATCTGGTGCTGCAGCGCCGGCGAGGCGTGGGCCAGCAGCGCTTTGCCGGTGGCCACGCAATGCGCCGGGCTGCGCGCGCCCACGCGCGAAACCACCTGCACCGGATGCAGGCCATCTTCCCGCGCGATGTAGACCGACTCCGCGCCATCCAGCGTCGCCAGGTGAACCTGGTCTCCGGTGGCGTCCCGCAGGTCGATCATGTACGGGCGCGCGGCGGTAATGACATCTACCCCCTCGGCGGCGATGTGGCTGAAACGGCGCAGGCGCGGGCCGATGGCGTACTGCGCCGTCGCCGCGTTCTGGGCCACGTAGCCCCGCCGGGCCAGCGTGGTCAACATACGGTGCGCCGCCGCCTTGCTGACGCCGACCCGCCGCGCCACCTCAGAGACGCCGAGCTCCGGGGCGCCGTCCAGCACCTCCAGCACCTCCAGGGCAACGTCCAGCGATTTCAGCGGCGGCGCATCAGCGCGCACGGGCACCCTGCCTTAGTGTTTCGCAATCAGGATCGATGTTTCGCTCTGTAGCCTACGGCGAGGAATTGACGTTGTCAACTCACCCAGTGGAACAGGTGGGGCCGCCACGACGCCACTACCCCGGCGTCATGTGTCGTATGTGACGCAGTTGGCAGGTCTTCGTCCGTCGCCGCCTGCAGCGTGTCATGAACGCTCCGCGGCAAGGGACAACCGTGGTTTGAGTCTGAACAGCCTCTAGTCGGTGACCGCGCTCAGCAACTCCCCGACGGCGCTGACCACCGGCCGCCCACTCTCCACCCAGGCACTCGTGCCACCGGCCACGTTAGCGACTTCGGGAAAACCTGCCTGCACCAGGAACTGGGCGGCGCGCAGCGAGCGCCGTCCAGCCTGGCAGATGCAGACGATGGGCTGATCACGCGGCAGCTCAGACAGACGCAGCGCCAGGTCCGCCTGCGGCAGGTGCAACGCCCCCCGCACGTGGCCCGCCTCGTACTCCGCTGGCTCGCGCACATCGATGACGAATGCACCCTGGCGCAGCGCAAACTCATCAACGGTCAGTTCCTGCACCTCCGGAGCCGTCGTCAGCATCGCCCATGGCAGGTTGGCGTGTCCCCGGTTCGTGGCCTCGATGGCGGTGATGTTCAGCGGGCGAGGCGGGACCGCACCGGTCAAATGGGCGATGAACTCCCCGCGTGACAGGCGCGCCAATGGGTTGAAACGCCGCTCCGCCCCCACCGTCGTCGCGGACGCCCCGTTCATTGCCGCGCCGCATGGCCCCTCGAAGTGGCCGGGGTACACCGCCGTCCACTCCGGTAGGTTCAACAGCCGCCGGATGCTCTCAAACTGCGCGAAGGCGTCGCCGCCACTGAAATCGGGCCGCCCGGCATCCCCGACGAGCAAAGAATCGCCGGTTAACACCGCGACCGGCTCTGGGCTTCTCTCCAGATCCGTGACCAGCACCGACATCATTTCCGGGCGGTGACCGGGCGTGTGCAGCATCTGCAGCCGGACCATGCCGATGGATACCTCCTGCCCCTCGCGCAGGCGACGCGCCGGGTAGGCGAGGCGCGCTTGCTCGTGCAGGCAAAGCTCCGCGCCGTGCGCGGACGCCAGCCGCCGCCCCCCGGAGACATGGTCGGCATGCACATGCGTATCGATCACATAGCGCAAGCGCAGCGAGCGCTCAAGCAGCATCTGCTCGTAGGGCGCGATGTCGTAGCCCGGATCGACTACGGCGGCTTCCGCGCCGGAAGCAATGAGGTAGGAGCAGCACCCCAGACGGTCGTCCACAACCTGGCGAAAAAACATGGCATGCCTCCCTGACCCGGACTGGGCATCACGAAGCTTCGGACAATGAAGGTGCGAGATTCTGGACCTCAGGCGGACAGCCGCCGGGAACAGGGGTCGCCCGTGCGGGCCGTGCCCGGCGTTGCGAAGGAGCGCGGCGCCAGCGAACGGCGCGCCCGCTCCACTCCGGACACGAGGCGGGTGACGTCCTCTTCCGTGTTGTAGACGTAGAAGCTGGCGCGGATGATGGCGTCCAGTCCCAGGACGCTGAAGAGCGGGTGGCAGCAGTGGCGCCCGGCGCGCACCGCTACGTGCTCATCATCCAGCACCGCGGCCACTTCGCCCGGCTGCAGCCCTTCCACCGTGAAACCCACGATGCCGCTGCGCGCGCTGGCGCTGAGTGGCCCGTGCAGGTCCACTCCCGGAATCTCGCTCAGGCCCGCGCGGGCCAGCTCCACCAGATGCTCCTCATGCGCGGTCACAGCGGCACGGTCGAGGCTGTCAAGGTAGCTGGTGGCAATGCCCAGGCCGATCGCCTCCCCCACCGCCGGGGTCCCGGCCTCGAAGCGCGCCGGGGCATCGGCCCAGGCCGCGCCGTCCAGGCTGACATTGGCGACCATGCCGCCACCGGCCATGAAGGGCGGCATCTCCGCCAGCAACTCGTACCGGCCAAAGAGCACACCGGAGCCCATCGGGCCCATCACCTTGTGCCCGGAGAACGCCAGGAAATCACAGCCGATGGCCCGCACATCCAGCGGGCGATGCGGCGCGCTCTGTGCCGCATCGATGAGCACCGTGGCCCCCGCCGCCTGCGCTCGCTGCGTGAGCCAGGCTGCGTCATTGACCGTACCGACGGCATTCGAGACGTGCGAAAACGCGACGAGCTTTGGTCCCTGCGTCAGCAGGGCCTCGAACTGCTGCAGATCGAGCTGGCCGTCTGCGCGGATGGGGACATACGCCGTGCGCGCGCCCGTCTGTTCGGCCAGGAGTTGCCAGGGCACCAGGTTGGAGTGGTGATCGAGGACCGTGTTGACAATCAGGTCGCCGGGGCCAAGGTTGGTGCGGCCCCAGGTCTGGGCCACGAGGTTGATCGCCTCGGTCGTGTTGCGGACAAACACGCACTCGCGCGGCTGCGCGTTGATGAAGGTTGCCACCTGCACCCGCGCCGCCTCGTAGGCGTTCGTCGCCAACTCGGACAGTCCGTAGACGCCCCGGTGAATGTTGGCGTTATACCGCCGGTAGTAGTCGTCCAGCGCGTCGAGCACCGCGAGCGGCTTCTGGGCGCTGGCGGCGCTGTCCAGGTAGGCCAGCCGCTGCCCTCGTGCGTTCGTCTGCGCCAGGATCGGGAACTCGTTGCGGATTGCTTCGGCATCGAGCGCACTGCCAGCGCGGTGCGCCGCGCCCACCGCCACGGGGGATGTCTGGCGCTCTGCCAGGGCCGGGATGGTCATGGTCGTGGTCCCTCCTTCCGGAGCGGCACCGCGGGGATCGCCGTCAGCGAGGCCCGTACCGCTCAACTGACCGGGAGCACCTTAGCGTAGTCCTCTTTGTCTGTCAATTTGGTGGACAATGATCGGAAGTGGATCAAGATAGGAGGGATTGCTGGCATTCACGTCCGCGCTGCGTGAGGGAGCGGGGTCTGGGAGTAGCCAGATGGGGCAGACACGCACAGCGCAGCCTCTCCCCTCCCCACCGCCCACCCTCGCGTGTCGTCTCGACCGGAGTGGAGAGACCTCGGCCCTCCAGCCACACTGGTTCGATCACACCCCTGCACCTCGCGGGCAGGCATCGTTTCCCGGCGGCGATGCCACCCGAAATCTCTCGACTGCGCTCGTGATGACACGCGAGGGCGGGCGGTGGATGGGAGACCGGCTGAGCGCGTGGGCGGGCCTACGCAGCGTTCGCGGGGCCGTTCTCCGGGATTGGCCGGCACGGAGAGCGGCTGCCGCGAAGGGGTCTTCCCTACTCCACGCTCACCGAGATGGCGTGGATGCCGTTCTGCCCGTAACCCTTGAGGTTCCAGGCCGCCTGCACCGGTTGGCGCAGGCGGCGTTCGTCCGTGGCGCGGGCCAGGATGGTGTGCTGGCCGGGAGCGGCGTCCCAGGGCAGCGTAAAGCGCACCCAGGCGCGGCGGCCCGCTCGCTCCAGGTTGGCGGGCTGCCAGTTTTCGCCGCCATCCGCGCTGACCTCGACGGTGGCGATCTCCCCGTAGCCAGACCACGCGTAGCCGGTGACGGCCGTGGGGCCGGCCGCCAGGCGCGCATCGGCCTGCGGCGAAGCGATCACGGACTTGACCCCCATCTCCTCCACCGGACGCAGGGCCGTGCCATCTTCCGCCCAGTAAACGTAGTTGTCGGCGTTCCAGAACCCGGCGAAGGCATGATCCAGCACCGTCAACCCCACCAGCCACTTGGTGGAGGCGATGCCCGCCCAGCCGGGTGTCAACAGCCGCACCGGTGCGCCGTGCGCGACCGTGAGTGGCTCGCCGTTCATGCGCAATACCAGCAGGGTATCCGGGTCGTGCGCCACCGCGAGGGGTAAACCGCGCTGCATTTCCGGCATGTCGCCGCCCTGCGCCACGAGGTCGACCGCGCCCGGCCGCACGCCCGCCTGCGCCAGCACCTCAGCCAGGGAAACGCCTTCCCAGACTGCCGTACCGCAGGCATCGTTGCCCCAGGGCGTACCCTCGGGCACGGGCTCGAAGCGCGTGCGCCCGTTGCCAGCGCACTCCAGGAAGGCCGCGAAGGTGCGCTGCGGCATCCCCTGCAGGTCCGCCAGCGAAAGTCTCAGCGAGCGCTCGACGTGTCCCCCGATGGTCAGCGTCCACGCCTGCGGGTCGATGCGTGGCACCGGCCCGTTGGAGCGCATGAAGAAACGCGCGGTGGGCACAACCAGGTCGTCGCTGGCTGCTTCCTCCTGGTACTGCAACGGCATGCCGAAATTACCGCCGCCGTACGGGATCAGGCGCTGATCCTTGCCGAGCTCCGCCAGCAGCGCCTGCGGCGCCTGCTTGAGATCAACCTGCGCGGCAGGTGCGTCGGATGGAGTGGCGATCACCATGGGAAACCTCCTGAAAGATTGAAGCGGTGCGAACCAGGCGGGTCTGCGACCGGTGATTCACGAGAAGCGCGCGACGGCAGCGGCGACGCCGTATTGTCCACTAACGTTGTAGACATGGCGCCGGCCGGGGTCAAGGGCGACGGTGCGGGCACGTTCGCGTATTGACCAACTTGATCAACAACTGTACTATCCTCCCGTTCGCGCCCCGGCGCGCTCATCACGAGGAGTTGAGGGACCGGCCCGACGACACTCCAGCAACCACCCTCCGGGGCAGGTGCTCCATCCGGCAGGCGGCAGCGCCTGAAAGATGAGGGGAACCCACAGCCACACGTGCCAATGGCTCCGTGACACCCTCATGCCCTCGTCAGCCGGCGAGGGATGCCGATCATCTGCCCAGTGGGTGCTGGGCGGTTCGTTTGTGGTACGCGTACGCAGCGCCATGAGCGCAAGAGGGTACTGACGAATGCATGATCTCCCCCTGAAGCAGCAGGTCCTGGCCGCAGGCCGGGCCAATTTCAACCGCCGCCGCCTGCTTGGGCTCGGCGCAGCGGGCCTGGCTGGCGCCATCGCCGCCCGCCCCGGCCTGACCTGGGCGCAGGATGCCACCCCCAGCGCGACCCTGCCTGATTTCACCGGCGAAACGCTGAACTTCATGATCATCCAGCCGCACGCGGTGACGGGCGATCTGCTCAAGGCGGACTTCGAAGCCGCGACCGGCGCGACGGTAGAACTGACCGTTGTTCCCTACGACGAGGTGCAGGCCAAGGCCACGCTTGATGTGCAATCGGGCGCAAATGTGTTCGATGTCCTCGACTACTGGTATCCCACGGTGGGCGCGCTGGCGAGCCAGGGCGTGATCGAGGACCTGACCGACTTCATCGAGAACGATCCCGACATCGACCCGGCCGACTTCATCCCCAGCATCTACGACGTTTACACGCTCTACGATGGCCGTCGCTGGGGCATCCCGTACGATGGTGACACGCACGTCCTCTTCTACAACACGGAAATCTTCGAGCGGAACGGCCTGTCGGCTCCGGAGACGTGGGACGACTTCCTGAACGCCGCGAAGACGATCACCGAGGCCGAGGGGGCGAACGGCGTCTACGGCGCGGCGCTTCAGGGCTTCCAGGCTCCGATCATCATCGGCTCCTCCTACGCGAACCGCCTGGCCGGGTTCGGCGGCCAGTTCCTGACGGCGGACAACGCGCCCGCGCTCGACTCCGAGGCGGCAGTGCAGGCGGCGCAGGCGATGCTGGACGTGGCGCCATACGCGCTGCCGACCCCGCTGGAGACGGGCTTTGACCAGGCGTTGCCGGCCTTCCTGAACGGCCAGATCGCGATGATGGAGTTCTGGACCGACCTCGGCGTCTACGCGGAGGGTCCGGACAGCAAGATCGCGGGGAAGTGGGATGTCGTGCAAATGCCGTATGGCGGCGCGAACGACAAGCACATCGCGCCGCTGAACGCCGGATTCTGCTTCTCCGTCTCGACCGGCTCCCACAACAAGGACCTGGCGCGCGAGTTCGTGAAGTTCGCGACCAGCAAGGACTACCACGTCAAGCTGCTGACGGTGACCGGCAGCGGCATCGACCCGATGCGTCTCTCCGGGCTGGAGGCCGAGGAGTACAAGGCGTTCGCGCCCAAGGTGCAGGCGGCCGCCACTGCCTCCCTCTCCGGCGCGTTCGCCTGGCCGACCATCCCCGAATCACCGGACCTGATGCAGGTGCTGGCGGACGAACTGGCGCTCATGTTGCAGGGCAACAAGGATGCCGCCACCGCTATCGCGGACGCCCAGGCCGCCTGGGTGACGATCCTGCCGGCATAACTCCTCACCCCCAGCCCCTCTCCCCGTGCGCGGGGCGAGGGGAGCATGACACGGTCCCCGGCAATTGGGGGTCACGGATGCTGCCCTGAGGGCAAGCAGCCACTGCGACCACCCACGAGCCCCTCTCCCTGCGCACAGGGAGAGGGGTTGGGGTGAGGGTTCAACGTTTCAATGTCAACGCCTCAACGCACACTTAGCTCGCACACCCAGCGCCTCACCCCCCTGCTGCTCGTCGCGCCGCTGGTGGTGGCCCTGCTGGCCTTTGCCATCTACCCGCTCATCTACCTGATCGTGCTCTCCGGCTCGAAATCGCTGCTCGGCAAGCCCTTCCAGGAGTGGGTCGGGTTCGCCAACTTCCAGACCGCTTTCGAGGACCAGGCGTTCCTCTGGTCGCTGGTGCGCTCGGTGGGGTTCGCCGTGCCAGTGACCATCATCGAGGTGGCGCTGGGGCTGGGCATCGCCGTGCTTTTGCAGCAGAGCGTGCGCGGCGGTCACATTCTCCGTACGCTGCTCCTGCTGCCGCTGATGACGCCGCCGGTGATGGTGGCCGTGGCATGGAAGCTCATCCTGAGCCCGGTCGGCGGGCTGTTGAACAGCGTGTTGTTCAAGTTGGGGCTGGTCACGCAGCCGGTCTCGGTGCTCGGCTCCTCCACCTGGGCCTTCCCTTCGGTGGCCCTGGCGGATGCCTGGCAGTGGACGCCGTTCATCACGCTGCTCCTTTTCGCCGCGCTGCAAGCCCAGCCGGACGATGTGCGGCAGGCTGCGACGATTGATGGCGCGAGCGAGTGGCAGATCTTCCGCGACATCACCCTGCCGATGCTGATGCCGGCGCTGGTGGCGGTGGCGCTGATCCGCTTCATCATGGCGCTCAAGCTGTTCGACCTGGTCTACGCGCTGACAGCGGGCGGCCCCGGCTTCGACACCACCGTCGCCTCGTTCCACATCTACCGAGTGGCCCTGGAAAAATTCAACGTGGGGTACGCGGCAGCCCTGACCCTGATCTTCGGGGTGGTGGTAAGTTTGGTCACCCTGCCCCTGGTCTGGTTGCGTGACTGGTCGCTGCGGAGGTGGGGATGAGCGCCAGCGCGCCGAGCCTGCCAATGTCAACGACCGCCGTGTCCGCAACACCCGAGCATGTTGCCGCCCGCAGCGGGCGCCTGCAGCGTGTCGTGCATGGCCTGCTGCTGGCGGTGGTCCTGATCTTCTTCCTGACGCCCATCGTTTACCTGACGCTGGTCTCGTTCACGCCGCAGCCAGAGGTGCTGAGCGGGCAGATCATCCCGTCGCGGCTGGCCTGGGAAAACTGGCCAAACGCCTTTGACTCGGTGCAGGTCACGCTTTTCCTGCGAAACTCGATCATTGTGGCGGCGTTGAGCGCGTTCGTGACGATGGCCATCGCCGTGCCGGCGACGTATGCCATGGTCCGCTTCCGCACCGGTGGCTCCTTCCTGCGCTCGGCCGTTTTGTCGTCGTACGTCGCGCCGCCGATCGTGGCGGTGATCCCGCTTTTCTACCTGCTCAAGACCACCTCGCTCATTGACACTCTGCCCGGCCTGGCGCTGGTGCACGCGCTGGCCAACCTGCCGGTGGCGATCTGGCTGCTGGACAGCTTTGTGCGCGAGATCCCGGTGGACCTGGAGGAAGCCTCCTGGGTTGATGGCAATGGCCGCTTCGGTACGCTGCTACGTATCGTGCTGCCGCTGCTGGCACCCGGATTGGTCGCGGTGGCGATCATCTGTATCATCCTCTCCTACAACGAGTTCCTGTTTGCCCTGGTGATGACGTATCGCCCGGAAACGCAGACATTGCCGGTGGGCATCGCCCTCTTCCAGGGGGACCGCCTCGTGCAGTTCGGACAGATGGCCGCCGCGTCGCTCACCGGCATGATCCCGATTTACCTGGTTGCCCTCTTCTTCCAGCGCGGCCTCGTGCGGGGCCTGACGATGGGAGCAGTCAAGTGAGGGAAGGCGCGCTGCGGCGCTTAGGGAAGACGCTCCGCTCAGGGAGTAAGGGAATAAGGAGCATCTACGGAAGAGCTCCTTATTCCCTTACTCCCTGAGGCCCGCAGGCCGTCCTCCCCAAGCTCCCGCAGGAGCGTCTTCCCTCTGTGTGGAGGTTTGTCCCATGGAACAACGCGTCGTTATCAAGCCCGAGCAGTTCCTGGACGGGTCGCCGATGCAGCAGTCGGATGGCGCGGTGCGCGATCTGAAGCTGATCTATCCGGAGACGGGGTTCGACGCCATGAGCCTCTGCCTGGGGCTGGTAGAGATCGACCCGGGGCACCACTCGCCGCTGCACCGGCACCGCTGCGAAGAGGTCTACTACGTCGTCAAGGGCAGCGGCGAACTGGAGTCGGATGGGGTGCGACGGCCCATTTCGGCGGGGTGTGCGGTGCTGAACCGCCCCGGCGTGATTCACCGGGTCTACAATACCGGTGACGAAACGATCCAGTTGGTGGTGGTCGCCGGCATCATGTTTGTGCCGCTCTGGCCGCAGTGGCCGACCGCGTCACCGTACGAGGTCTTCGAGGGCTCCTCGATGGACGAGCACCGCCCGGCTGAAGCGGTAGCCGCGGAATGAGCACCTACCCCTACAGCGCCGAGGCCAAGGAACTGGCGCTGCTGGTCGATATCCTGATCCCGGGCGACGACCTGTTCCCGCCGGCCTCCGCGGCTGGCGCGCAGGGCCTGCTGGCGGACCGCCTGCGGGAGCGCGTCGGGCTGGACGGTGTGGGCCAGGTGCTGACTGCACTGGGCACGGCTGCTGGCGGCTCGCTGGCGACCCTGGACCCCGAAGCGCAAGTGGCGGCAGTGGCGCGCTTCCAGGAGCAGGAGCCGGCGCTCTTTGCCCTGATGCTGAACACGCTCTACTACAGCTACTACCAGTTGCCGCTGGTGGTGCAGGCGATTCGTGCACTGGGCATTGTCTATAACGACGCGCCGCAGCCACTGGGCTACGACCTGCCGCCCTTCGAGCCGATTCCGGGGGTTTCCATCCCAGCCGAGCCTCGCGGCTTCTACAAGGCGACGCACGAGGTGAAGCGCATCGAATGGCTGCCGACAGCGGCGGCAGCCACAGCCAGCGAGCAGTAGGGAGCGATCATGATGGACGCGGCCAATGGCCTCGTGATGCAGCGGCGTTGCGTGCTTGCTGCCGTCGCAGCGGTGCTGATGGGGGGAAGGTTGGAGGTCATGGCCACACTAGCGACACCACCAGCCGGGGAACCACCGGTCAACGCAGGCGGGCCGGTGGTCGTGACCGGCGACGTGATCTTCCCGATTGACCTGCCGGCTGGCCCGGCCGCACCGATTGTGGTTTCGGTCGAGGATGTCTCGCGCGCGGATGCTCCCGCCGTGACCCTGGCCAGCGCGGTTGTTCCGGCGAGCGCGACGCCACCGGTTCCGGGCGAGCGCGTTCCGTTCAGCATCCCGATCAGTGCGTACGACGCGCGGATGACCTACTCCGTCCGCGCCCATGTCGACCGCGACGGTGACGGCCGGGTCAGTTCCGGCGATTTGATCAGCACGACCCACAATCCGGTCCTGACACGCGGCGGGGGGACGGTTGTGGATGTGCCGTTGAGCGTGGTCGGGTAATTCGCCGTCGTGTTGCTGCTCTCGCTGGCACTCCTGCTGGCGCTGACGCCGCTGCGGGCACCCGCCACGACGCCCGTGGCGGGTGCGCCGGGTATTGCACCGCACGTGTGGGCGCTGGATAGCTTCACCCTGGCAGACGCAGCGCCGGTTGACGTTGCCGACCCGGACCACTACACCGCCCAGTTTCTGCCGGATGGCAAGGCGATGTTCCGGCTGGACTGCCTCAGCGGGCAGGCGAGCTACACCGCCATTGGTGGCAGACTGGCGCTGACGAACCTCGCGGGCAGCGATGCGCCCTGCCCCGCTGGCTCGCACAGCGAGGCGTTCGCGACGATCCTGGGCGGCGCCGAGAGCTACCGCTTCGATGACACAGGGAACCTCGTCCTGCGCGGTCCCGAGGGCGCGCTCCACCTGCGCCCGGTGCTGGCCGGTGTCACGTGGCAGTGGCAGGGCATCGCGGACAACGACGGCGCGATTTTCGCAGCGCCACCCATGCCGGAGCGGTACACACTGGTGTTCCAGCCGAACGGCTCGCTGGCGATCCGCGCCGACTGCAATCGGGCGCGCGCGCGCGTCCGAACGGACGGCAGCGCGATAGTGATGCGCCCGGGTGGCGTAACCCGCATGGCCTGCCGCGCCGATTCCCTGGGCGGGCTGTATCTGTTCGGGCTGACCCAGGTGGAGCATTGGTATCTCTTCAACGGCGTTCTCTCCCTGTCCCTGCCGGACGGGGCAGGCATGATGATCTTCAGCCCGGTGGTGGACACCGAGGCGATCCCTGCCGGAGCGGACTAGGTGATGGCGAGTACTCCCCGATTGCCGGGCCGCAAACCGGAGCGTGCGGACGTCGTGATCGTCGGGGCAGGCGTGGGCGGCGCGCTGACCGCCCTGACCCTGGCCCAGGCGGGCCTGAAGGTGGTCTGCCTGGAACAGGGTGGCTGGACCCGCCCGGAAGATCACCCCCACTTCTCTCCCGACTGGGAGTACCAGCGGGCAACGCGCTGGAGTACGGCCCCAAACATCCGCCGCCGCACGCAGGATTACCCCATCGACACGCGCGACGAGAACCCGCTGATGTGGAACGGCGTGGGCGGCTCCTCCGTCGTCTACACCGCGACCTGGCCCCGGTTCCGCCCGTCCGATTTCCGCAAGGGGACCGAGCACGGCCTGCAGCCCGACTGGCCGATTGCCTACGAGGACCTGGCTCCCTGGTACGACACGCACGACGCCCTGGTTGGCGTGAGCGGCTGGGACGGCGACCCCGCCATCCCACCGCGCGGCCCCTTCCAGACGCCACCCGTGGCGCCCGGCCCGCTGGGAGCGGTGACCGGGCGCGCCTTCGAGAAGCTGGGATGGCACTTCTGGCCAATGCCCTGCGCCATTCTCGGCGCGCCGTTCAAGGGCCGCCCGGCCTGCAACAACTGCGGCAGCTGCCAGAGCGGCTGCCCCACCGGCGCGCTCAACGATTACCAGGTCTCCGTGTGGCCCTACGCGCTCGCGGCGGGCGCGGAGCTACGGCCCTTCGCGCGGGTGGAGCGCATCGAGACGGGCCCGGATGGCCGCGCGAGCGGGGTCGTGTACATCGACCGCCAAACCGGGCTGAGGTTCCAGCAGGATGCGGACATCGTGGTGGTCGCGGCGAACGGCATCGGTACGCCGCGCCTGCTGCTGATGTCGGAGAGCGCGCAACACCCGCACGGGCTCGCGAACTCCAGCGACCAGGTGGGCCGCAACCTGATGCACCACGGCCTGGCGCTGGTGGAGATCTGGGCCCCGGAGCGCACCGACTCGCACCAGGGGATTATTTCGGCGGTCTACATCTGCGAAGAGTTTGCGGAAACCGACCCCTCGCGCGGCTTCGTCAACGGGATCACGCTGCATATCACCCGGCAGAACGGCGCGGGCTACCAGGCGAACGGCGCGCACTCGGGGAACGCGGCGCCCTGGGGCGTCGCCCACCACGACTGGTTCCGGCGGCATTTCGCACACGGCTTCAACGTGCTGGTGGTGGGCGACGACCTGCCCATCCCCACGAACCGGGTCACGCTCTCGCCAACCGAGGTCGATTCCGACGGACTGCCGGCGCCGAAGATCACATACAAACTGGACCCGAACGACCGGCGGCAGATCGACTTCGGCATTGCGCGCGCCCTTGACCTGGCCCGGGCGATTGGCGCAACGGATACCCGGGTCAACAATCTGACCAACGCTGCCGGCGAGTACGCGCCGCCTGCCTGGCATCTGCTGGGAACCTGCCGTATGGGCACGGACCCGGAGACATCGGTGGTCAACCAGTGGCAGCAATCGTGGGATGTGCCGAACCTGTTCATCATCGACGGCAGCGTATTGCCGACGGGTGGGGCGGTGAACCCGACAAGCACCATCGGGGCGCTGGCGATGCGGGCCGCCGCCAACCTGCGGGACACGTTCGCGGAGGTGCGGGCAGGGTAAGGATGCCAAGAGTGCCAAGAATGCCAACTTTCGCGGGTGGCAGAGGTTGGCATTGTTGCGCGGGCTCCATTGCATGGTCGGATGGCGCGGATATGCGGCGGACTCAGCACGACCGTTGAACATCCACGACACGGTATCTCCGGCCTGTAGAGATACGAAGGCACCCGTTGCTCCCGCACGCACTCAACCAGCCACCACCGCATCGCGCCATAAAGGTGGCATCTCGAGCGCTGTCGAGAGATCTCGGCCTGCCTCACCGCCAGGTACCGATCTCTGCATCCGATGTCCCGCACACCCTCGGAATGTCGCGGCCGAGGAACGCGATCCTTCAACGGGCACAGGATGACACGCAGGAGTGGACGGCGACCTCGAACCATCTCGGCCGGGGAGGCCGAGATCCCTCGACTCCGCCGCTGTGAAAAACTCTCCAAAACCCGCGTACGTACGCTACATCAATTGTCATGGCCTCAGGGCGCCGCCCGCGGCATGATTACTCGAGATGACCCATGAGGGGATGACACCTCGTACCGGGCTGGTGCAGAACGAGATTCTTCAACAGGCTCAGGACGACACCCGGGGAGGTTGCCAACTCCGGCGAACGCTCCCGCTGAGACGCACGACGATGTGTGAAGACGAGACCCGATCCCCACTCGCGACCTGATATGCTCACCAGCCGGCGCTGACGTTCCTGATTCCAGAGGGGTCCATGTCGAGTTCACCCAGGTTGGCAGGGCGTAAACCGGAGCGCGCCGATGTCGTGATCGTCGGGGCAGGCGTGGGCGGCGCGCTGAGCGCCATGATCCTGGCGCAGGCTGGCCTGAACGTCGTCTGCCTGGAGCAGGGCGGCTGGACGCGGCCCGAGGACCGGCCGCACTCCTCGCCCGACTGGGATTACCAGCGCGCCACGCGCTGGAACATGGCCCCGAATGTGCGGCGGCGCACGCAGGACTACCCGGTTGATACCCGCGATGAGAACACCCTGATGTGGAACGGGGTCGGGGGTTCCTCCGTCGTGTACACCGGCGCGTGGCCCCGTTACCGGCCCTCGGATTTTCGCAAGGGGACCGAGCACGGCCTGGCTCCCGACTGGCCCTACCCCTACGAAACGCTTGCGCCCTGGTATGACACGCACGACGCGCTGGTGGGCATCAGCGGCTGGGACGGCGACCCCGCCATTCCGCCGCGCGGCCCCTTTCAGACGAAGCCCCCTGCGCCAGGGCCGCTGGGGCCCGTGCTTGCGCGTGGCTTCGAGAAGCTGGGCTGGCACTACTGGCCGATGCCCTGTGCCATCCTGGGTGAGCCGTTCAAGGGCCGCCCGGCCTGCAACAACTGCGGAAGTTGCCAGAGTGGGTGCCCCACCGGCGCGCTCAACGACTACCAGGTTTCTGTCTGGCCGTCCGCGCTGGCGGCTGGAGCAGATTTGCGGACCTTCTCCCGGGTGGAGCGGATCGAATCCGGTCCAGACGGGAAAGCCACGGGGGTGGTCTATGTGGACCGC
>DAOUDE010000077.1:0-19616 GCA_034431475.1 Thermomicrobiales bacterium
CGGCGGCCACTGCTACCTGGCTAACGGCATCAATCTCGTTCTGGGATGCCTCAGGCCGCATCACCACCAACATTCGCGTTTCCCCTCGATAACGAATGAACTCTGCAAGCGCAACTTGTCAACTATAAAGCGATTCTGGCCGTGAGGCCCGGGACAAGGCGTCTTGCCGGCATTGACTTGCTTGCGCGACCGGCCGTCTACCATCACATGCGCCTGCGGGCCCAGGATGACACGGCATGATCTCCGGCACGAGACGGGCGCACCGCATTCGCGCACCCGCGCCCTTGCCACTACGCCCAGCCGTTGCCCTGCCTCCCGCGCGGCGGCATGCCGGGAGACGATGGCTCCGGCAGATCAGACCTCCGAAGCGTCTCGCCCGGCGATGGTTGGGCGCTCACGCGGCGGGAGCGGTGGCGCCGGCGGCAGGTGTGCGATCGGCGTGTCGGCGGCAGACGCCGGCGCGGTCGCGGCCACGCGAGCCGCCGCTTCCTTTTCGCGGCGCTCCTGGCGTGTCAACTTCGCGTTCTCGCCGTAGCGCATGGGGGCAGCGGCGAAACTGCCAATCGCCGCAAAGAGAGCAAGAATGCCGAACACCGTCTGCCCGAGGGCCATCAGCGCGAACCCGAGCACCAGCAGTACCCCGGAAATGATCCACCAGATGCGAGATGTTCCAAGGAACACGTGGCAACCCCTCCTTCCAGGCGGCGCCTTCTTGGATGAACGATCTCTGCCTAGTCTATCAACCCGGCGGCCCCACCCCGGGTAGCAGAGAATCGGGTTTGCGGCGACGATAACGGCAACGGAAATGGTTGGGAGGGTTGGGATGCGCGCGGGATTTGGCAAGACGGAACTGAACCCACCGCTGGGCCTGCCGATGCTGGGCATGCCTGGGTCCCCGCGCGGGGAAGGCGTGGTCTGGCCGCTCCATGGCCGGGTGATGGCGCTCGAGGTGAACGACACCCAGGTCGCCCTGGTCAGCCTCGATCTGCTCGGGCTGAACAGCGACACCGTGGCCGAGTGGCGGGAGGTCATCTCCCATCGCAGCGGCGTTCCCGCGAACCACATCCTGATCGGCTGCAGCCATACCCACCGCGCCCCCTCTCCGTTCCTCGACGCCACCGACGACCCGGAGCAGGCGGCTGCCTTCCTCAATGAGGCGCGGGAGCGCGTGGCAACGGCGGCAGCCGAGGCTGTCGCCAATTTGCAACCTGCCGAGTTGCTCAGTGGAGAAGCGCAGGCCCCCGGCGTTGGCTTCAACCGGAGGCCGATGTACGCCAACCGCGAGGTGGGCACCCACGGCTGGACCTGGTTGCCCGACTTCATCGGCATGGAAGACACGCCGGACGAGACGGTACGGCTGCTGATGGCGCGCGCGTTGGACGGCGCGCCGCTGGGCGGTGTCATCGACTTCTCCTGCCATCCCACGGCCATGGGCCACGATCCGGTCTATTCGGCGGACTACCCCGGCGTGCTGACGGAGGCCATGGAGGCGCGGCGTGGAGGAACCTGGGGTTTCCTGCTCGGGGCAGCCGGGGACACCTCAACGCCCGATCCCTCATCCCACGACGACGAGAGCGGGTTCGGGGTGGAGCACACCACACGCATGGGTGAGGCCCTGGCGGAAGCGGCTGACCGGGCAATTGCCTCGGCGCGGGCCGAGCCGGCGCATGCGATCAGCATCGCCACCACCCACGTCGCGGTCAGGCAGCGGCTCGCCACCCCGGAGCTGGTCGAACTGGCCCGCTGGTACCTGGAAGAGCGGCCGGCTGACCTGGACGAGATCGAGTTCTCGCGCAAACTCTCCGGGCATGATTTCACCTTTGCCGATGGCAAGCAGGTCGGCAACGAGCGCCACGCGCAGGAGATGCTGCGCATGTGGGAGTGGCAGCAGGGGCCGAACGCGCAACTGGTCGAGCAGTTGGAGGTGCAGGTCATCGCCATCGGCGACACCGCCATCGTCGCCCTGCCGGGGGAGATCTTCACGGAGTTCGGGCGGCGCATCATCGCGGCATCGCCGTTCGCCTCCACGATGATCGTCTCGATCGCCAACGGCTCCCACGGGTACATCCCGACGCGGGTGGCCTTCTCCCACGGCGGCTACGAGCCGCGCTTTGCGCTGCCCAGCCGGCTGGAGGAGGATGCTGGCGATAAGCTGTGCGAGGCGGCAATCACGCTCTTGCGGCAGCTCGCCGCGTAGTCGTACCACCGGATACACGAGCGGCCAGGCCGCGCACAGGTGCATGGCCTCCACCCTGAGCGGCAGTCTCTTGTGTTCGGCGTCACGGTCGATGTGGTGCAATTGGCCGTACGATCGCCGAGCATCCCGGCATCGTCGGTGAATGGAGCAGCCACGTCTGGTCCAGAGAGTGAGAGGAACCCACGGATGAGCGTCCCCTGCACGCATCTCGATCAGATCCGGGATGTCACGCCGAAAACTCCGGAGGGGTGCGAAGAGTGCCTGGAGAGCGGCGACACCTGGGTTCATCTGCGCCTCTGCCTGACATGCGGCCATGTCGGGTGCTGCGACTCCTCGAAGAACAAGCACGCCACGAAACACTTTCACGCGACCGGGCACCCCATCGTGCAGTCGTTCGAGCGAGGTGAAGACTGGGTCTGGTGCTACATCGACCAGGTCGTGATGGAGCCATCATCCTGACGTCCGGGCAGGCCCATTCATGACGGAGCCAACGCGGCCGATGCAGCCACAAGGTGGCGCTGCGTCTGACGAGGCGACCATCGCCACGACTGAGGTGTCGCCGGGCGAGCTGACCGACGCCGCGACGGGCGCCAGCTCTGGCGTCACGTTCAGCGTGTCGAAGGTCGTGCGCCCGGGCCAGGAAGCCGACTATGAGGCCATCCTGGACCGGCTTTCGGTCGAGATGGCGCGCGCGCCTGGCTTCGTTTCACAGCGCACCTTTCGGCCGGTGCGCAACAACCGCACCTACCGCATGGTCTTCACCTTCGCCTCGGATGAGGCGTTGCAAGTCTGGCTGGCGTCGGACAGTCGGCAAACCTGGCTGGCGGAGATCGAGCCGCTGGTCGAGCGCGAAACGACCTTCGCCAACATCAGCGGTACCGGGCAGGAGCGGCAACTCGCGCTGGCCTTGACCCCGCTGGAAAGCTTCGTCCGCACCAGTGTCTCCGGCATCGGCCTGCTGTTGCTGGGCACGGCACTGGCCCTGATCGCCGCGAATTCGCCGCTGTCCAGCGCCTACGAGCACTTCTGGGAGACGGAGTTCACCATCGGCGTCGTCGATGGCTTCGGGGTGACAGCCTCCCTGCGGCACTGGGTCAATGACGGCCTGATGGCGCTCTTCTTCTTCATCGTCGGCCTGGAAATCAAACGCGAAGTCCTGGTCGGTGAGATGCGCTCCCCGAAACAGGCTGCCCTCCCCATTTCGGCGGCGGTCGGCGGAGCAGTGATCCCGGCGCTCATCTTCTTCGGATTGAACCTGGGCGGTCCGGCGGCCCACGGCTGGGGTATCCCCATGGGGACCGACACGGCGTTCTCGCTCGGCGTTATCAGCCTGCTCGGCACACGAGTACGGCCGCTCCTCCTGGTCTTCCTGACCGCCTTCGCCATCGTGGATGACATCCTGGCCGTGCTGGTCATCGCGGTCTTCTACACCGCGCAGATCAACTGGATCTGGATCGGGGTGACGGTGGTGCTGCTCGGCATCCTGGGCGTCGCCAACTTCGCCGGATTCCACGGTTGGCCGATCTTCGCCTTTGTCGGCCTCATTGTCTGGTTCGCGGTCTACAAATCGGGTGTCCACGCCACATTTGCCGGTGTGCTGGTGGCGATGACCGTCCCGGCGCGCTCCTGGATCAACCCCAGCGAGTTCCTGGTCCGGGCGCGGCAATCGATCGCGGACTTCGAGGCCGCCTGCTTCATGGCGCCGACGATTCTCAGCAATGAGCCGCAGCAGCAAGCGACCCAGCAACTGGAGAAGCTGTGCGAGGATGTCGAAACGCCGATGACCCACCTACAGCACCGGTTGAACCCCTGGGTGGCCTACGGCATCCTGCCGATCTTCGCCTTCGCCAACGCCGGCATCCCGCTGGTGCATGGGCTGGGTGAAGCATTTGCCAGCCGCGAAACCTGGGGCGTGATCGCCGGGCTGGTGATCGGCAAGCCGCTGGGCATCGTGCTTTTCGCCTGGCTAGCCGTCAAGATTGGCATCGCCATCAAGCCGCGCGCCATTGCCTGGTCGCATGTCATGGGCGTGGGCGTCCTCGGCGGCATCGGCTTCACGATCTCGCTGTTCATCGCCGACCTTGCCTTCAGCGACCGCGCGATCGCCGATGCGTCCCGCGTCGGCATCCTCTTCGGATCGGTCACGGCGGGGGTGCTGGGCTACCTGGTGCTCAAGGCCGTGTTGCCACCGCCCCGCGAAGAGGGCGCGTAGGAACGTCCAGCAGCGCCGTCAGCACGCCGTGTTCCCGCGCCATGCAGCCTCTCACCCTCAGGCCCCTCGCCCGGTGCGCGGGCTGGCGAGGGGCGAAATTCGGGGCGAGGCTGGGCCGGCGCCGGAGAACCCTCACCCCCAGCCCCTCGCCCTGCGCACCGGGCGAGGGGAGCCTTGCCCCGGCAGGGCCAGGACCGGGTGCACCGAGGCTTGGGTTGACGCGCCGAGCGCGGAACTGGCCTCCGACATCGCCGCCAAAAGCTCCTCGCCCTGCGCAAGTACTCAGGGCGAGGGGTTGGGAGTGAGGGTTCATGACCCGTCGCCCATCCCTCCCCCTGCCAGCCGGTGCACAGGGCGAGGGGCTCCCGCCCCGGATCGTCACGTCACCTACGGCGTCGGCGGGCCACTGGTCCACCGGCAAGCACGCGGTCGGCTCCCCTCTCCCTGCGCACAGGGAGAGGGGCTGGGGGTGAGGGTTCGCGCTAGTACAGATCCCCGCCCGACGGGATGTATCGCGCCGGGTTGAGCCGCACCAGGGCCGAGGCGCAGTACGTTCCGATGTAGTCGATGCGGAACCCGGCTTCAAGCAGCGGCCGCAGCGCCGGGTGTGGGCCGGGCACGGTGATCTCCAGCCGGGGCGCACGCTCCTGCGCCCAGGCCACGGCGGCGAGCGTGCCCGCGCGCGCCGCTGCCGCCGTGCGCCCGCCGACCGGCCCGATGGTCAGCGTGTCATCGCGCACGCCGGTGACCGAATCACGCCGCACTACCGCGTAGCCAACCGGCCCGGTCGCGGCATCGAGCCAGAAAAAGGAGGCGGCCTGCTCATCCCGGAAGAACGCGAAATCCTGCGGCCGGCGCCGCCCACCCACCGCGGCGTCCCACTTCAGGAAGGCCTCGTCAAACGGGTCGGCTGTCCGCAGCGAGACACCGCGCGCGGGCGGCAGATGCAACCGCGAGGATTCAGCCCACAGGTCGAGGTTGGGCCAGCGCGGCGTCATGCCCGCCCGGGTGTAAAGCGCCACGGCCCGCGCGTCGGATGAGGCGAGCGTGCAACGCCGGGGGCCCACGCCCTGGAACAGCTCGTGCAGGAGCGTCTTTCCAACTGCCGCCGATTGCAGCGCCGGGTCTACGAAGAGATCGGTCAGGAAGGCGACGTCGCCGCGATCCGCGCGGCCGCCAAAGCCAACGATCTGCCCGTCCCGCTCCGCAAGCAGCAGGGTTGCGGTTCGCAACAGGTGCCCCAGGATCGGCGGCGGCGTTCCGGCCGGCGGTGGGTCGAGCGGATCTGGCGCATCGCTGGCCGCGCGAATCACCCACAGGCGCGGCAGGTCAGCGACCGTCGCCGGGCGGATGACCAGGTCGCGCGCGGAGGACGCTGGCGACGGCGGTATTGGCGGCCCGGTGCTCAAGCGCGGTCCAGGATCTCCAGCACCAGCGCAAACGCTTCGATGCCAGCGGTGTCGTTCTGGTTCAGCCAGATCTGGACCCCGCTGTAGCCGGTTTCGGCGTACAGGCGCAGGCCCGCCGCCATCTCCTCCGGAGTTCCGGAGAGGGCATCCCAGCCCCGGGCCGGGCCGCTGGGCAGGTCCACCCACACGCCACAGGTGCGCGCCAGCGTCGCCGGGTCGCGGCCCACGTCGGCGCAGGCGGCGTCGATCTTCGCCTGGGAGCGCAGCAGGTCCTCACGCGAGTACGGAACTTCGTCCGGGTTCACCGCATCAAAATCCCGGTTCCAGATGTCGGCATAGCGGGCAGACAGGCGCATCATGCGCTCGCCCTTCGAAGACGAGCCGACGAGAATGGGCGGCCCTTCCGGGCGCGGGCCACGCGGGCGCAGTTCGCAATCCTGCACCTGGTAGTAGGCGCCTTCGTAGGTGTAGCGCCCCTGCCGCAGGAGATTACTGGTGATATCGACCGCCTCCGCGAAGCGGCCCACCCGATGGTCGAAGGGGTAGCCAAAGGCGTCAAACTCGCGCTGACACCAGCCCGCGCCCATGCCGAGAATGAGCCGCCCGCCGCTGATTTCATCGCACGTATCCGCAATCTTGGCCAGCAGGGCGGGGTTGCGGAAAGCACTACAGGTGACCAGGAGACCGATCTCGATGCGCTCCGTGGCCGCTGCCAACGCAGCCACCAGCGACCACGCCTCCCACGCGCCCTCCGGCTGAGAGCCCTCGCGCGGGATATCGATGATGAGGTGATCGGGAATCCAGAGCGAGTCGTATCCCAGTTCCTCGCCGCGCCGGGCCATCTCCAGGATCTCTGGCCAGCGCGGTGCGACGCCGGTTGCGGCATTCTCGGTGGGCATCATCAGGAAACCGACGTCCAGCGGGCGGGCCATGGGCGAACTCTCCTCAACACGCGCGAATGATTGGCAACGCGCATTGAACCGCATTCCGCTGGTTCGTGCCGATGGGCATTGCCGGGGTGGGCTGAGGAGCTTCGAGGATGAGATTGTCGGGGTGATCACCCCAGTTGCGCTTGGTCTGAAAGGGAACAGAAAACAGTCCCAACGAGTCAGGTGTCAGCCTGTCTCCCCGCGACCGAAGGCTCCATCACGTCCGCCCCGCAACAAACGTGATCGTGCCAGCCGGTCCTGTCTGCGGCCCTCGCACCCAGCGTACCCCGCGATCCACCAGGTGCTCACTGCCGGTTCCAGTGGGGAGCCGTTCTGCTACCGGGCCCCTCGGGACTGTACGTACACTCTATACGGACATTGCCGGATTGTCAAGGCCTATCCGGAAGATTCGTCTGTCTGCTGAGAGCCCAGCCCGAATAACCCGCATCCTCGTGGTTCCAGGTGCGTTCGTTTCGGGAAAGGATGGGTTCGCAGCGGCAACCCTTCCCAGGTGTCATCCTGAGCGAAGTCGACGAGGTCCGTCGACTTCGCTTAGGACCACACTCGTGGTTGGCGGCAAACCACTGACCGGCTAACCGCGAGCTGAGGGGTGAACACCTCTTAACTCCGCCCGACTCTACCCAATCTGGCCCAGTTGTGAACCTGGCTGCCTGTGCGCTCCCCACAGTCATCCCTCACCACACGGCCACCTTCACCTCGTACACTGCCGTCTCTCCCAGCCCCAGCACCCCGCACGTACCCGCAGCCACGGCTTCGCGCAGGTCGGCCGGGTAACCCACGCCGGCTTCCGGCAGGATCGTTTGCAGATTCCGCCAGCCACCGAACGTCGCGAAGGTCGTTATGGCCGTTACCCGGGACGGGTCGAAGGTGAAGGCAATGCCGTGGGCGAGACCGTCTTCCGCGCCGGTCCAGGAAAGGCGCGCGTAGCCTTCGAGGAGCTCGGTCGCATAGAGCATCCAGACTTCCCCGGAGTTGGGCGCGGGAAGCACCTGCAGGTCGCGCGCGGTGCCATCGGCCAACGTGGCATGAGGCCAGGTGAACGGGGCGGCAGAGATGCCACCGGGGTCCTCGGCAACGGCTTCCACGGGAACGGGCGGCAGCTCCAGCCGCGCACCGGGCCGCAGCGGCAGCGCCGGGTGATGCCGCCAGAGGTACGGGATCGCGACGTCACCGGTGTTCGTAATCCGGGTCTGCCAGGAGAAGCCCGAACCATCTCGCGGCAAGGTGATCGTGCGCAGCGCGGTGTGACGCGTCGCGAAGCCGCTCCCCATCAGCGTGAGCGTCAGGGCCTCCGCGTCCTCGGTAACCTGCCACGCCCAGGGCTGGCACCACCACTCGCCATGGTCGGGGTACGCAACGCCGGCGAGCTCTACAGCGCGGTCACTTGGAAACAGCTCATCCCAGCCGCCGGCAAACGCCTCGTCGTAGCCAGCACCCGGGAGAACGGCGTGGGGCAACAGCGTCGGGTGATGCCAGAGCATCTCCTCGCCCCGCACCAGGTCGATGATCGACCACAGCCTGCCGCCCAACTCGGGGAGGAACGTGAGACGCAACGACGCACTCTCGAGCACCACCTGCTGAAGACCACGCGCATCCTGTTCCGCGTGCCAGTGCAGCGTCACCCCAACCTCCTGAACGAGCGGTATCATACGGGCCTGATTCACGATGTGCGCAAGCTGAGGTGGGCGTAACGCCCGCCGCCGAGAGGGCCCGCAACAGCGTGGTTGCCAACGACTCTGGTTCGTCCGTGGCCCTGACCAGCCCCCCCGGTGTGTCCCGGCCCACGCCGCGTGGCTCGCGCTCCGCGGGCGGAGGCGGCATCGCGGGCGGGAACGCCTGGTACGCATTCGGTTTTCTGCTACCCAGCATCGTCCTGATCGCATTGATCTTCATCTACCCCGTGTACAGCCTCGTGCGCATGAGCCTCTTCCAGAGCCTCGGCAGCCTCTCGCTCTACGTCGGGTTCGACAACTACGCCGTCGTGCTGGACGACCCGCTCTTCCGCGCCAGCGTCCGCAACAACCTGGTGCTGATGATCGCGGTGCCGGCCATGATCGCGGTGGCGCTGGCCCTGGCGCTCCTCCTGTTCGAGCAACGCAAGTCCGCCCCGCTCTACCGCTTCATCCTCTTCGTGCCGTACATCATCTCGATTACCGTCAGCGGTATCGCCTTCAGCCAGATGCTGACCAGGAACGGCGCATTCAACCAGATGCTGGAGGCCATCGGCCTCGGGTTCCTGCGCCAGGACTGGCTGGGCGACCCCAGCATCGCATTGCTCTCCGTGGGCGGGGTGATCGTCTGGCGTGAGGCAGTACTGGGCATTGTCCTCTTCTCGGCCCGCCTGCTCACCCTGCCGGGGGAGCCGCTGGAGGCGGCCATGATGGACGGCGCGAACCGCTGGCGCGCCCACTGGGATGTCACCATCCCGCAGATGCACGGCATCATCGGCTTCTACGCTATCACCTCCATCATCACCATCGCCGTCTGGACCTTCTCCTACGTCTTCGTGATGACCAACGGCGGCCCCGGCAACGCCACCATGACCGCCGATCTCTACATCTACCAGAATGCCTTTACGGTCTCGCAGATGAACCTGGCGGCGGCTGCCGCCACGCTGGTACTGCTGGCCGCCGTGACGGTCGTCCTGGCCGCCGGGCTGCTCGGCCGGCTGGTGCGCCGGGGAGAGCCAGCATGAGCCCATCCGCTTCGCGCCGCCTGGGCAGCATCGTGCAGCAGGTGATTCTCATCTTTGCCTCGCTGGCGGCCCTCTTCCCGCTCTGGTTCATGCTCTGGACCGCGTTGCGTACGCGCGATGATTACTTCCGTTCGCCGCTCGGCTGGCCGCAGGGGATACACTGGGAGAACTTCGTCACCGCCTTCGAGCAGAATATCGGGCGCTGGGTGCTCAACTCCGCTATCGTCACCGGTGGCTCGGTCCTGCTGGTGACGCTGATCAGCGTGCCTGCGGCCTACGCCTTCGTGCGGCTACCCTTCCGTGGCTCCGACCTGCTCCTGAAGCTTTTCATCTTCCTGATGGTGATTCCGCCCATCGTGATGCTGCTGCCGCTCTTCGCCCTGATGACCGCGTTGGGCCGCGTGAACCACTTCGACGCCGTGATCCTGGCCTACGCCGGGCTCATGTTCCCCTTCTCCGTCTTCATGATGGTGCGCTACATCGAGGCGATCCCCCACGAGCTGTACGAAGCGGCCTTCGTGGAGGGCGCCACTCACCTGCGTATCCTGTGGAGCATCGTGGTGCCGCTGGTCGGCCCGGCCCTCGTCACGCTGGCGATCGTCAACGCGCTCTGGGCCTGGAACGAGTTGTTGATCGCGGTGGTCATGCTGCAGCGCGAGGAATCGCGCACGCTGCAGGCGGGGCTGGCGCTGCTGAAGGGCAAGAACACCATGGATATCCCGCTGGTGATGGCCGGGGCCACCATCTCCGCCATTCCCTTGCTGCTGCTCTACCTGTTCGGGCAGCGTGTCTTCATGCGCGGGCTGCTGGCGGGCGCGATCAAGGAATAGCGTTTTCGCGCTGCCAGTGCCGGCAGCGCCGTGAAGCAGGAATCGAGGAGGATGCACGCATGCGCAAACGATTCGGCTTGATCGTGGTGCTGGCCCTGCTGGTCACCACCATGCTGGCGCCGTTCGGGGCGGCGCGGGCACAGGAGTTGCCCACCGGCCCCGTAAACATCGAGGTCTGGTGGTGGGGCGAAACGGAAGCGCCCGGCTCCGAGGCCTGGCTGAAAGCTGCCCAGGAGGCGTACACCGCCGAGCACCCGAACGTGACCTTCACCAACAACCTGCTCTCGGTCGATGCGCTGCTGCCCAGTTATGAAGCGGCCGGTCAGGCGCGCTCTGGCCCCACCATCATGTACCTCTGGGGCGGCATCTACACGATGGATGCGGTCTGGAAGGAGTGGATCGTCCCCATCTCAGACATGGTCGGGATGGACGAGGCGAGCCACTACATCAATAAGGAGGAGGCAACCTGGGACGGCAAGGTGTGGTCGGCCGCCTGGTACCTGCAGCCCTCCTACCCCATCGTCTTCAGCAAGGACGCCTTCACCGCCGCCGGGCTTGATCCCGAGAACCCGCCCGCGACGTGGGATGACTTCCTGGCCGCCTGCGACGCCTTCCAGGCGGCAGACATGCCGCTGATCGGCTTCGGCGCGAAGGATACCTGGGGCGCGGGCCGCTTCCTGCTCGATAGCCTGGCCCAGCAGGTGACCGGCGTCGGCGAGGTGCTGGGCACCGTTACCGGCGACACCAGCTTCGCCGATCCGCAGTACGTCACCTTCTTCCAGCGCTGGCAGGAGATGATCGACCACGGCTGCTTCCCGGACGACGTTGCCTCGCTGGACATGTACAGCGGGCAGCAACTCGTGCCGCAGGGCAAGGCCGGCCTCACTTTCATTGCCGGCAGCGAACTGGCCTCCTACGTGGAGAGCATCGGCGCAGACAACACCGGCCTGATGAAGCTGCCGGCCACCGGCGATGGCCCGTTCAAGGACCAGTTGGCCTCCACCTCGCAGACGCTGGCCATCACCTCGTGGGCTACCGACGACCAGAAGGCGGTGGCTGCAGACTTCATCACGTTCCTGCACACGCCGGAACAACTGGCGGCGTACTTCGAGGCCACCGGTGTGCCACCCTCCGACGACCGCTTCGACCCGGCGCTGATCGAGGACCCGCTGGTGCGCCAGCTCTACGACTGGGGCACCGAGAACCCGGCGCCGCAGTTCGAGAACTTCGTGCCGTTCGACATCTGGTTCAACGGCTTCAACACCGCCCAGGTCCAGATGATCACGGGCGAAATCACCACGCCGGAAGACGGCGCGGCCTTCACCCAGGACGTGGCGGACAAGTGGCGCCAGGCTAACCGCCTGCTGCTGGAACGCTACAAGCAGTGGGCCGCCCAGAAGGCCGAAGCAGGCGGCTGACGCTCGTCTGGACGAACCAGGACCCACAAGCGGGATGCGGCACTCGCCGCATCCCGCTCCCGCACAGCGCCTACCGACCGACCCGCGCCGGCGAGCGGTACGCAGCGTACCGAACGTCGTGCTGGCGCCATTCAAGGCGCAGGCTGATCAGCAGTGCGCTCCAGATGGCCTGACGCACTGTCGTGAGGCAGAGCGCCACGCGTCGCTCATGTTCGGCTTCAATCATCATGTCTTGGTGCCGCCACTTGCTGGCGTTCGTCAATCCGTTGACCGGGTGGTTCAGCATGGCCAGCGTGCCTTTCTCAGCGATTCGCTCGTGACTGCTTCGTGCTCGTGCAACCACCCTATGCCCGGGCGGCAGGGCTGAACACACATCCGCCCACGTGAACGCTCACGCCTGCGGCGCACATGTGGGGAAGATGTGGAGAATCAGGGAGTCGCGGCGCCTGGCGCATCGCGGCCCGCAGCCGCGACGAGCGTGGCCTCTGCATCCGCGAGGCGCACCTGGCAACCCGGTCCCGGCACCGCCACGGGGCGCGGGTCCTGGACAGGCGCAGGCCCGATCAGGATGGCGACCGCCAGGAGCGGCACGAACACGGCAAATGCCGGGAGGCAGCTCAGGGGAGGGAGCCGCAGCAGCGGCTGAGGTCGTCGAAAATAGGGAGTGAACATCGGGACCTCCGGTGACGCAGGACAACAGTGCCTGATCCCATCCTGCGCCCCGCCGGAACCCCGCGATATCCGTACACCTACCCAGGTTGCTACGTATTCCCGCGCGCGTGGCTCAGTGGCCACGCGCGCGATTGTGGTTACCGGAGGTTGCCCCTAGACTGCCGTCATCGCCTGGCCACGTCACCTGGAAATCCCCGCATGGCAAGCACTCCCGCCCACACCGGAAGCGGACCGCCCACCTTTGGCGCACTCCTGCAGCAGTACCGTCAGCAGGCGGGCCCGACGCAGGAAGGCCTCGCCGAGCGCGCGGGCATCAGTGTGCGCGGGTTGAGCGACCTGGAGCGTGGGGTGAACGCCACGCCCCGGCGGGACACCCTGGCCCTCATCCTGGACGCCCTGGCGCTTGATCCCGAGCAGCGCCATGCCCTCCTGCTGGCAGCGCGTACGCGGGCAAGGAGGCCAGACGTGCCGGCCAGCGGGGGGACCCACGTGGCCGGCCGGCTCCCCTCGCCAGGCGACCCACTCATCGGCCGGGAGGCCGACCTGGCCGCAATCTCGGCACTCGTCGAGGACCCGGGCGTGCGCGTAGTCACACTCCTTGGCCCTGGCGGTATCGGCAAGACGCGCCTGGCGCTCGCCATCGGGCACGAGCGCCTGGCTGGTGGCGAGGCCGTGACGTGGGTTCCTTTGGCCGCAGCCCGCAGTGCGCCAGTGGCACTTGCCGAATTTGCCGCTGCGCTCGGCCTGGAAGATCGGGGCACGATCCCCCTGCCGGTCCTTCTGGCGCAGGCGTTACAGGGGCGCCATCATCTCCTGATCCTGGACAACCTGGAACAAATTCCCGATCTGGCCCCGAATCTGGGACACATGCTGGAAGCCGCACCCGACCTGACCATTCTGGCGACCAGCCGCGCACCGCTGCGGCTGCGCGGCGAGCGGCGCTACCAGGTGCCACCGCTGGGCCTCGGCAGTGCATCAGATGCCGCCAGCCCCAGCCCCGCCATCGCGCTCTTCACCCGCCGCGCCACGGAAATCGACCACACCTTTGCGCTGACACCCAACAACACCGCGGCGGTGCACGCCATCTGTGGCCGGCTCGATGGGCTCCCGCTGGCCATCGAGCTTGCCGCAGCCCGCAGTGCCGTGTTGCCGCCTTCAGCGCTGCTGGAACGCCTGGAGCGCGCGCTCCCCCTGCTCACCACGGGTCCGCACGACGCGCCCGACCGACAGCGCACCCTACGCGATGCCATCGCCTGGAGCTACGACCTGCTCACGCCTGAAACGCAACGCGTGCTCCAGCGCGTCGCGGTGTGTATGAACGGCTTCACGCTGGAAACTGCTGGTCACCTGCTGCCAGGAGTCACCGATGACGCCGTGCTGGAAACCCTGTCGGCGTTGCTGGAACAAAGCCTCCTGCGCGCCGTTCCCGGTACAGCGCCGCCACGCTACATGATGCTGGAGACCGTCCGGGAGTTTGCGCTGGAGCAACTCCAACGCGCAGGCGAGGAATCCGACGCCTACCTGCACCATGCACGCTGGTTTGCGGCACACGCAGCGTCACTCCACGCCATGCTGTCCGGTCCAGAAGTCCTTGCCGGGCTTCGCGCGCTTGACGCAGAACTGCCAAACATCCGGCAGGCCATGAGCACCTTGCTGGCCGATCCGGCCACGATCATCGAGGCAAGTGACCTGGCCACGGACCTCGGCTTTTACACCCACCTGCGAGGTCTCCACAGCGAATCGTTGCGTTGGTTCACACAGATTCTCGAACTCCGGGACCTTCTTCCGACCCGGCAGGTGTCGTACCTGTTGCTTGTGGCCAGCGCCGCGCTCAACGTGAGAGGCGATCCAGACGGTGAGACCCTGGCGAGAGAAAGCCTCGATCTGCAGGCAACCCTAGCCGGTGACCCCGATTTCGATGACGGGGACCTGGGCGAAGCGTGTCTGTACCTCGCCGACTGCATAGAGGACCCCACCAAACGCCGCCAGATCCTGGAAGACGGGCTTGTCCACGCCAGCAGGAGTTCCCGGCGGGTCGGCGAGGCGTTCTTGCTGGCCATGCACGGGTTGACCTGCGCCGAACTGGACGATTTCGCGGCCGCCCTCGCCTCTGGCGAGCGTGCGCTTGCCCTGCAGCAGGAAGTCGGGGGGCCGATCGGCATTGGCCACGCCGCCGGGCACCTCGGGCAGGCAATGCGCATGCAGGGACGCTTCCTCGCGGCAGAAGCGCATCTCCTGATGGCGTTCCGCTGCTTCTGGACCGCCGGAGCGCTGGCCTGGACCGCCGCGGCCGTCGAAGGCCTGACGGATTGCGCGGCGCAGAGGGCACAGCACGAGCGTGCGGCGTGGCTCTACGGCGCAGCATCCCAGTTGCGCATGCGCTCGAGTTGGAGCACGGACCTCGTCCTCTTCGGGCGCAGCTCCGCAACCCTGCAGGCCCTCTCCCACGCCCTGGGTGAACAGGCCTTTGCAGATCTGCACGCCGCTGGTTCAGCGGCCTCCTGGCAGGAGACTCACGACGTGGTGTTGGGCGAGGGCGTCGTCCTGCCCGTGTAGCGCCCGTCAGTACGGGTGCCGCACCACCTCGCGCCAGACCACCTCGATGGTGCTGGCGTCCTCGTGTGGGCCGCCGTCCATATCCATCGGCACCCCCGGTTTCGGGAAGGAGAGGTTGTAGTCCAGGTAGGGCATGATCCGGCTCCACGTAGCAGGGTGCATCCGCACCACGAAGTGCCGCCAATCCTCCTGGGTCGCCAGCCGCCGGATCAGCGCGTTCAGCCGCTGTGCTGCTTCGACACCCCAGCCGTTGGCCGGACGGCGCACTACGCCCAGCACGCTACCTTCACGCGCCGCACCCACCAAACGTCCTCCGCCTTCCGTATCACGAACACCACCTGAGCCTACCGCAGACCCCGGCGCACTGCTCGCGCATCTTGTCACCACCTTGCTGTAACCCGCGCCCCGGTATTTCACACCCTGGACCTGTAGTCCGAGGGCGCGGACAGGGCTGGTGTACTGGAGCCGGAAGGTGACGGCCTGGGGACCGTTTGCCAGGTTACCGGCGCGTCGCCGCGAGAGCTCGCGGCCCGGATTGTGCACTATCGCGGTTAGCACCACGGCGTGAGCCCAAGGCCGATGCGCCAGAGCCACCCGTTCGCACGCCGCAGTTCGACAAAGAGAGGCATGCCATGTCTGGCTGGGAGTATTTGACGATTCGCGTGTCCCCCGTCTCGGAAGGCGACCAGGCCCACCTGGAGCAGTTGGCCCGCCTCGGCGCCGAGGGGTGGGAAGCATTTCACGTCGCGGCCGACGGCGAAACGTGGTTCTTCAAGCGGCCGCTCTCGGCCGCCGCCAGCGAAGCGCCCTGGAACGCCTCGCGTTAGGGCACAGATGTTTGCCCCCGGTGACGGCTTCGCCACCGGGGGCAAACATTGATACGGCCCATGCATACCTATTGACATGTCCCTGGCATCTCCTATACTACAGAGCACAGACGTACCGGCAATAGTTGGTGGCCGGCGTCGCTCGGTTCAGGTTCGCCCTGGCGCGTTTGAATTGCGCGATGGAGGATAATGACCATGGTCAGTCAGTTCCCCTTTGGTTCAGATTTCGTTGTCCTGCGTGACGCGATGCAACAGTTGCTTGAGGACAGCGTCGTGCCCTCCCGTGGCGCCCGCAGCGGCTCCCGCATGGCGACGGTTGCCCGACTCCCATTGGACGTCTTCGCCACGAATGACGCCGCGATCGTGATCGCGGCGGTGCCGGGCCTGCAGCCCGAGGGCCTGGATGTCACGATCAACCAGAACACCCTCAGCCTCGCGGGCAGCGTCCCGAGCGCAGCCGACAGTGAGCAGGGCAAGGGCGCAACCTGGTACCTGCAGGAGTTGGGACACGGCCAATTTCAGCGCACCGTGACACTCCCCTTCGAGGTGGATGCCACGCAGGCCCAGGCCGTGTTCGATAACGGGCTCGTCCGCATCACCTTGCCCAAGGCGGCACGGGCAAAGCCACAAAAGATTGCTGTGTCTCGTGCGGAGTCCTCCCGCGAGTCCATCCCCGTCGAAGCGACCGCCAACTAGGCGCGTTCCTCGCATCGTTCCAATCGTTCTACTCGCTGACAGACGCCAGCCCCGGAGTTATCGCCGGGGCTGGCGTTCTGCTGTCTGGCGTACGTGGGGCCCGCACGGGCGAGAACGCTGCCGTCGCCTCATGGCGGGCACGGCAGCATTACCCAATGGTCCTCGAAGTTTACGGCTCCATGAATGACACATGGCAGCGCCTTGCAAATCAGAATAATGCCTCATATGATTCTTAATGTAACGTTTCGCCGGTGAAACTCTGTGGCATTACCTCGTTCAGGAGGAGAAGGTTATGCGTGCTCCTTCGATCTCTGGCTTGTCGCGGCGTGGCTCACTGCTCGCCCTGGGAGCCGTCGGGATATCCGCGCTCACACCCCGCCCAACGATGGCGAAGAAGAAAGCCAACTCGCGCTGCAGAAAACAGGTCGGGGCCTGCAAGTCGTCGGTCACGACGGTCTGTGACGGCGCGAATTGTGCCGCCGTCGCCGCGTGCTGCGATCTCCTCTCCACCTGCAATTTCACCGCGTTCGCTGCCTGCGCCATCGAAGCGACCGACGGCAGTCCCAACCAGAACTGAGATGACGTTCATCTGGCTGCTTGTCACCCATCGCACGCAGTGGAGTTGCTCATGAATACGCCATCCCTCGGTCGCCTCAGCCGTCGCACGTCCCTGTCTGCCTTGATCGCAACGGGACTCACGGGCGTCCTTGCGCGTTCTCAGGCTGCACACGCCAAGCCGAGCGCGAAAAAGAAGGCAAAGAAGAAGTGCAAGAAGCAGGAGGCCCAGTGCATCGTGGCGTTGGCGCCGCTCTGTGAGGACGACCCGGCCTGCCTGGCGCAGTTCCAGCAGTGCTGTGCCTTCACCGCTCGCTGCGACATTCCCAGCTTCTTCACCTGCACGCAGCAGAACAATTAGCCCCGGCCAGAGCCGTTTTCTCTGCAGGGATGACATGACGTGCGGCCAGTGGGCGGAGGCATTCGCCCACTGGCCGCATGGTCTTCTGGCGCGAAGCCCGTAGTCAGGTCGCTACCTCCCCGGGTGACGCGCCTGCCCGCGACGCACCGCGATCATGTCGTGGCGGCGCTTCCCATGCAATCGGCGCGCGTGGCGCACTTTCGGCCAGTATCATGAATTAATATGAATCAAACGCATACCCAACATGCAATGTAGTTACGAATTGCATAACTTCCAGCTCTTAATCCATATTTCGCGCATGACCCGGACAGCATCCTTCCCGGAGGCCGTGTGCGACGCTCGACACCGCGCTACGACATCATCTTCCTGCCGCCCACTGATGGTCTTCCTGTCGTGGTGCACGCTGCGCTGAATGCTGACGAAGCCACGGTGCTCTTCGCTGAGGAGGTTCAGCGCCTGCTTGCCGACCGCGCCGGCGGCGAATTGGCGATCCGCCGTACGACGTCGCACAACGGCACGCCCGAGGTCATCGTGAGGCAGCAAGTCGCGGCGCTGTACCCCTGAACGCGCTCGGATTGCGGCTGTGAGCACAGGCGCGTCCGGCAGCCCTTTGATAGACTGCCGGGCAGGATTGGCAACGGAACTGCAGCGTGGCTGATGGCTGGTGCCCGTGCGCCGGTTGAGCCTGTCCTGCATTCCATCGCGCAACGAGGCGGTTCCTTTCTGTGTCAGCTACGCCCCTGGCCGGTATTCTGCCGGTCCTGCAGATTCCCTTTCTTCCGGCCCAGCCGCTGGATCGCATCGATGATCATGCGCTGCGACGCGAGGTGGAGTTCTGCATCCGCTGCGGCGTGCATGGCCTGGTGGTTCCGGCGCTCGCCAGCGAGTTCATGGTGCTCACGGATGCCGAACGGAGGCAGGTGGTCGCGAGCACGACCGAGCAGGCGGCAGGGCGCGTGCCGGTGGTCGCCAACGTCGCGGCACCCAGCCCACAGGCAGCGCTGGAGTTCGCCCAGCACGCCCGGGAGGCCGGGGCAGCGGCGGTGATGGCGTTGCCACCATACATCCGCAAGCCGACGGTTGACGGCGTCATGGCCTACTACGCGGCCATCGCGGAGGCCGCGCAACTGCCAGTTATCGTGCAGAACGCGCCACCTCCCTTCGGGATCAGCCTGCCCACCCCTGTGGTGCTGCGGCTGGTCGAGGAAATCCCGCACGTGACGTACATCAAGGAAGAGCGGTTGCCGCCAACACGGAACATCGGCGATGTCATCGCTGGCGCTTCGCCAAAGCTGCAGGGTGTCTTTGGTGGCCTGGCCGGTATGCACCTGCCAAACGAGCTGGCGCGCGGCGTGATTGGCTCCATGCCCTCGGCGGCCGTCTGTGACGTGCTGGTGACGATCTTCGCCGCCTGGCAGGCTGGCGACACGGCGCGGGCCCGCGCCATCCATCAGCAGGTGTTGCCCCTGCTCACCCTGGAAATGAGCGCCTGGATGGCCGTCTCCAAGGAAGTGCTCCGGCGCCGGGGGGTCTTCACCAGCACCCTGATGCGCGACCCCGAGTTCCTGCCGCTGGACGCCGGGGACCTGGCGGAAATCGACGCCCTCTGGCCGCTGATCTCGCCGCTGCTGGCGTGACGCACCCGGGTAGTCCCGGCCGAAAGAGAACGCGGATGATCGTGCTCCCGTTCGCAACGTGGCTTCAACCCGGCACAGCGCTGCCTCCGTAACGCGGGGACCACACGATGAGTTGTTCGACCTGGTTTCACAATGACGATGGAATTGGAGTTGGTCATGGAAGACACGAACAGCGCAGTTTCCCGCCGCCGTTTTGTCGGCTTCGCCTCGGCCCTGGGGGCAGTGCCTCTCTTTGGCCTGAGCCCGCGCGCCGCGCTGGCGGCCCAGGATGCCAGTGGCGAGGCATTCCCGAACGGCATCGATGTCACCCGCTACGTCGGCGGCGATGGCTCCTACCAGAAGTACCGCGACGAGGGCATCCGCCTCGGCCTGATCGAGGCCTTCCCGGTGAACTTCACGGACGAGAATGGCAAGCGCACCGGCTGGAACACGGACATCGTCATGCGCGCGCTGCAACACAGCGGCATCGGCGAGGACAAAGTGGAGTTCGTCGAGGGGCCGTGGGAGTCGATGGTCCCCGGGCTGCAGAGTGGACGCTTCTATCTCCTGGCCAGCGATGTTCACGTCACGCCTGATCGCATTTAGATCATTGACTTCACCC
>DAOUDE010000078.1:0-3196 GCA_034431475.1 Thermomicrobiales bacterium
GCGCTGGCCGCAGGCTCCGGGGCGGCAGGCAGGCGCAGGGTGAAGGTCGCGCCCTGGCCGGGGGTGCTGGCCACCCGCACCGCACCCTCCATCTGCCCCGCCAGCCGCTGCGCGATCGCGAGGCCCAGCCCCGCGCCGCCGTGCCGCCGGCTCAGCGTGCTGTCCACCTGCCGGAACTCCTCGAAGATGTGCGCCTGATCCCCCGGCGCGATCCCGATTCCCGTATCGGCCACCGCGATCTCCACCCACCCCTCCCCACCCCGCGCCGACAGCGTAATCTCCCCCGCGTCCGTGAACTTCACCGCGTTCCCCGCCAGGTTCAGCACAATCTGCCGCACCCGCTCTGCATCTCCCCACACCGCCGGTACCCGCCGCGGCGCCTGCACCCGCACGGCCAGCCCCTTCGCTTCCGCCTGCGGCGCGATGTCCTGCCGCACCAGTTCCAGCACCGCCGGCACATCCACCGCCTCCTCCCGCAGCGCCAGCCGCCCTGCTTCCATCCGCGACAGGTCCAGCAGTTGCTCGATCAGGTGCACCATCCGGCTCGCTCCCTGGTGGATGTAGCCGATGTCTTCCCGCTGCTCCCCGCTCAACGCCTCCGCCTCCGCGTGCAGCAGCAGGTCGGCGTAGCCCAGCACCGCCTGCAGCGGCGTGCGCAACTCGTGGCTCATCATCGCCAGAAACAGTCCCTTCGCCCGCACTCCCGCTTCCGCCGCTTCCAGCGCCGTCCGCAACGCCTGCTCGGCCTCCAGGCGGCCGCCGATGTCGCGGGCAATCCCCGAGATACCCGCGATATTCCCCTCCGCGTCACGAACCGGGAAGACAGCAACGGCCACATCCACGAGGGAGCCATCCTTGTGGACATGCCGGCTATCAAATCGCCTCGACGGCTCCGCCGCGAAGTCCGCCTCCCGCGACAGCAGCTTTTCGCCCTGGTCCTGGAACAACATGGTCAGCGACTGCCCGACTGCCTCTTCTGCGGTGTAGCCGTAGAGCCGTTCCGCAGCCGGGTTCCAGTAGGTAATGATCCCCTCCTGGGTGCGGGAAAAGATCGCGTCGTCGGAGGCCTCGACGATAGCGGCCAGCCGGGCAATGGCGTCGCTGGCCTCCTTCTGGGCGGTGATATCCACGAGGATGCCCAACCAGGCGATGATCTGCCCAGCGTCGTCCACCATGGAGGCGTAGGTGTCGCTGACCCAGATGTAGGAGCCATCCGCCCGCCGAAAGCGGTACTCGAGGGCGTACTGCCCGGGGCGGCCAGCACGCGCCTGCGCTGCGCGGATCACCCTGGGCTGGTCGTCCGGATGAATGTGCTCCCGGAATGTGGGGAAACTGTGGAACACATCGCTCCGCTCGGTGGCATAGCCCGTCAGGCGTTCGAGGTATGGGCTGACATACATGGTCGTTTGTAGCGGGTCGTCGGTGTGCATGAAGACTCCCGCCGGCAACTGCTCGACCAGCGCCTGAAAGCGGGTTTCCGCGACGCGCAACTCCTGCTCGAGGTTGCGCTCGGCGGTGATATCGTGCAGATAGATAGACACGCCGTTGGCCGTGGGGTATGCGCGCATGGTCAACCAGGTGCCGGCGAAGTCACACGCGAACTCCGCGACCTCCGTGCGCTGGCGAGTCGTCATGGTCGTCTCGAGGGCATCCATCACCGCATCGAGCGACACGGCGGACGCCACGTCCTGGAACTGATGCCCAACCAACTCGTCGCGCGTCATGCGCAACAACTCTTCGGCCGCGACGTTGATCTGGGTGATCTGCCAGTCCGCGTCGACCTCGATAAAGGCGCTCCCGACCCGCTCCAGCACCTCCCGCGTCTGGCGCTGGGCGACTTCCAGTTGCTCCCGTGACCGCACCTGCTCCGTAAAATCCTGCGTCTGGACAATGAACTGGACCGGCTCGCCGGCCTCGTTGTGGAGCAGCGAGACCTGCGCGCGAATCCAGCGCACGCTGCCATCGGGGCGGCGCAGCCGCATCTCGTGACCGGGATCGGTGCTGCCTCCGGCCAGGGCGTGCTCCGCCGCCACGTCATCCATGCCCACATCGTCGGGGTGCAGAATCTCCTCGACGTTCATGGTCAGCAGTTCGGCTTCGCTGCGCCCCAGCAACTCACAGGCCGCACGGTTCGCCTGCAGGAAATCGCCATCTAGGCTCAGCAGCGCCATGCCGTTGGGCGCGTCATCGAAGGCGGCCCGGAAGCGCCGCTCACTGGCCGTCATCGCCGCCGCTTCCCGCCGCCGGGTGATATCCCGCGTGGTGGCTGAGGCCCCGATCGTCTCCCCGCGCTCGTTCCGCACCGGGAAGAGGGTGAGGGAGACATCCAGCAGCCGGCCATCCCGGGCCTGGCGCACCGTCTCGTAGGCTTCGATGGACTCCCCGCGCAGCACCCGCTGCAACAGGTTGCTCACCTCGGCCTCCTGCCCGGGTGGCGCCAGCAGGCTCAGTGGCTGCCCCAGCACCTCCTCCTCCGCGTAGCCGTAGAAACGTTCGGCGGCCGGGTTCCAGAAGGTGATGGCGCCGTCCTGCGCTGCGCCGATGATGGCATCCGGGCAGGAGAGCAGAATTGCCGAGGCCTGCGCCTGCCGCATCCCCGCTGCCTCGTCGCCGGGATCCGCGGCCGGCATCGTAGTGCTGGCAGCCTTACGCAAACCCGGCCTCCTCCTGTCTGCGCACCCCGCGGCGGCCGATCACTGCCCTGTGCGCGGCTGCGGCAGGCGTCATCACCCGGCGCGCTCCGCACCGGTCTCGGCCGGGTCCTGGGATGCGACGGGAAGGCGCACCGTGAAGGTCGAACCCACACCAGGGGTACTGGTGACCGTGATTTCCCCGCTCATCTGCTCCGCCAGCCGCCGCGCGATGGCCAGGCCCAACCCCGCCCCGCCGTAGCGGCGAGTCAGGTTGCCATCGACCTGCTGGTACTCATCGAAGATGCCCGGTATGTCGGTCTCGGCGATGCCGATGCCCGTATCGCTGACCGCGACTTCCAGCCAGCCCTGGCGTTGGCGAGCTTCGAGCGTGACCGAGCCCGCCTCCGTGAACTTCACCGCGTTGCCGGCCAGGTTCAGGAGAATCTGCCGGATGCGGTCCCGGTCGCCGAGGGCCTGGGGCAAGCGTGCCGGCGCGGAAAGGTGGAGCGCGATCGCCTTTGCCTCGGCCTGGGGGGCGATATCCTGCCGCACCAGTTCCATCA
>DAOUDE010000079.1:0-17506 GCA_034431475.1 Thermomicrobiales bacterium
CGTCGAAGGGAAAGGTCTCCCGCCGCTCTGCGTGAAAGTACGCCTCCGACCACTGCTGGCCCCGTTGCCGCTCCGGCGTCAGCCAGGTGTCGAGGATGGCGTGGTCGATATCGGCCAGCGCGTCGAGGTCGATGAAGCCGGGCGAAATGATCGCGTCACCGTAGTCGTGCGTGACATCCACGGGGCCGGGGTAGCCATGACCAACGAAGGTGATCGTGTCGCCATCGTAGACGACCTCGCCGCCCGGATAGATCGCGTGGTCACCGCTGGCGTATCCGATCACGAACCGCCCGGTCAGCCTGGTAATCATCCCGGCTCCTCAGTGTTGCGTGCGGCCAAGAAAAGCCCCTCGCCCCGGGCAACGTCCACTGGGCGAGGGGATGGAACTCATCGACTCTGCGCTACTTCTGGCTTTGCGGCGCATCCTCCAGGTAGCGCAGCGCCACGTTGACCATCGACTCCATGCCGATGGCCATGCTCGCCTCATCCAGGTCGAACTTCGGGTGGTGGTGGCCCCAGATCAGGCCCCGGTCCGGGTTGTTGCTGCCCACGAACCAGTACGCGCCAGGGACCTCCTCCAGGAAGTAGGAGAAGTCCTCCGCGCCCATCATCAGGGCCGGGTTCTCCACACCGTCCTCGCCGACCACCTTGGCCGCTTCCTCGCGCACCAACTCCGTCATGACCGGGTCATTGACCGTGGCCGGGTAGCCGCGTGTGTAGGTGTAGTCGATCTTCGCGCCCAGCGCCTCGCCGATGCCCGCCGCAATCTCGCCGATCCGCTTCTCCAGCAGATCGCGGTTCTCCGGCGTGAAGGTGCGCACCGTTCCGCCCATCTCGGCCGTATCCGGAATGACGTTGAAGGCCAGGCCACCCTTGAAGTAGCCCACCGTCACCACCGCCTCTTCCGAGGGATTGATGGTGCGGGCCACCAGCGTTTGCAACGCCGAAATGATCTGCGCGCCGATCACGATCGGATCAACCGTCTCATGCGGGCTTGCGCCGTGGCCACCCTTGCCGTTGATGGTGATGATGAAACGGTCTGCCGCCGCCATGGCTGGGCCGGAGCGCACGTTGATCTTGCCAACCGCGCTGTGCTGGTCGATGTGGATGCCGAACGCGGCGTCGACCTTCGGGTCCTGTAGCACGCCCGCGTCGATCATCGGCTTGGCGCCGCCCGGCGGCATCTCTTCCGCCGGCTGGAAGAGCACCTTCACCGTACCGGCGAACTCGTCGCGCCGATCCAGCAGCAGGCGCGTCGTCCCCAGCAGCATCGCCGTGTGCGCATCGTGGCCACAGGCGTGCATGACACCCGGATTCCGGGAGACGTACTCCACCTGGTTCTCCTCCAGGATGGGGAGCGCGTCCATGTCCGCGCGCAGCAGCACCGTCGCGCCATCTCCCGCCTTCGTGCCCCGGATCAGCCCGGTCACGCCGGTGCCAGCGATACCGGTGCGCACATCCTCTACGCCGAGCGCGCGCAGGCGATCCGCCACGATGCCGGCGGTGCGGACTTCCTGGAACGCCAGTTCCGGGTGCTCGTGAAAGTCGCGACGGTCGGCAACGACGCCGGGCATGATCTCGCCGATGTCCTCACGCAAACGCGTTGTCGTAACCACGGGTCCTCCTGCTCAATGGGGCACAATCCACCAATCCATCCGGGCCTCACGATACCAGAGCACGCGCCGCCAGAAGCGGGTACGCTGCGCATCCGGTTGATCAGCCACTGTGGGGTTACCGTGTGGACCTGAACGGGCCGTTTGCCATACCACCCTGGTTCGATTTCACCGCCACCTTTGTCTGGGCGCTCACGGGCGCGCTGATCGCGGCCCGCCGCCGCTACGACATTACTGGCATCGTCTCCATCGCGCTGGTCTCGGCGGCTGGGGGCGGTCTGCTGCGCGATGGCATTTTTCTCCAGACGAAGCCACCCCTCTTCCTGCAATCGTGGGTCTACATGGCGCTGGTGCTGCTGGCCGCCTCGCTGACCAACCTGGCGGGGATCAGGATTCAGCAAATCCGGCACTTCGAGCGCACCATTGCCGTCATCGATGCGCTCGGCATTGGCGCCTTCGCCGTGGTGGGGGTGCAACTCTCACTGCTGGCAGGGTTCACTATCCCCGCCGCCGCCTTCGTGGGGGTGGTGAATGCCGTCGGCGGTGGGGTGCTGCGTGACATCCTGGTTCGGCAAGACCCCATGATCTTCCTCCCCGGCCCGCCGGTCGCACTGGCAGCCCTCGCCAGTTGCATCATCTACCTGGTGCTCATCGAGTTCACCAGTATTGGGGAAATCCTGGCCGGGATTCTGGCCATCGCCGGCGAGTTCGCGCTGCGCACGGCTTCGCTGCGCTACGGCTGGAGCACGCGCGCGCCGCAGGGCTTTGATTCTGAATCTGACATGGATCCCGGCTGAGCCCTACCGCCCCCGCGCCGCCGCGCGCAGGCCGGGCCACCGGATGATCACCAGACCCGCCATCGCCAGCGCTCCCCCGATCAGCTTCAACGGCCCGAACGACTCACCGAGCACGTAGGCTGAAACAACACCCGTCACGATTGGCACCAGCAGTTGTACGGAACTCGCCTGCGCCACGCCGCGCTTCTCGATGGCGAAGTTCCACAGGATGTACGCGATGTAGACCGGGAAAATGGCCATGTAGACCACGGAGCCAAGCGCGAGGTTGGAAACGCCGCCCCAGTTCTGCCAGACGGCGAACGGCAGCGTGATCGCCAGCACCGGCAGCCCGCCAGCCACCACGCTCCACCCGGTGTAGGTGAAGACCGGGTACTTGCGCACCAGCGGCCGGTTGATGATGCCGTAGATCGCGAACGATAACCCGGAGCCCATGCTCAGGAGATCGCCGATCAGGCTGCCGGACGCATCGCCCCGCTTGTCAATCAGGAAGATGACCACACCCACGAGCGCCACGCCCAGCCCGATCCAGCCGGAGCGCGGCGTGCGCTCCCCCATCAGCGCCAGGATGATCATCGTGAACAGCGGCACCATTGCCACCAGCAGCGCCGATGAGAAGGGCGAGGTGTGGCTGAGCCCGATCACGAAGCACAACTGGTAAATGCCATAGCCGGTCAGGCCCGCCGCGATGAAGCGCGGGAAATCGGCGCGGTCGATGTCCCGCCACACGCCGCGGTCCACGGCCAGCATGATCACGACTGCGACCAGGATCATGATCGCAAAGCGGCCAAAGAGGAACGCCAGGGGCGCGATTTCAGCGAAGGCGAACTTCGAGAAGATGAAGGTGCTGGCCCAGAGGAGAACAACGGTCAGTTGCGCCAGTTCCGGGGCAAACCGCAGCAGCGGGCTCGTGCTGCTCTCTGATCGATCAGTCGCCGTCACACACGTCACCGTCAAAGCCTGACCGCTGCGAAGGTGACGGCAGCCCGCTTCCCTCACACCCATTCAGCGGAGCATGGTACTCATCACCCCGCTCTGGCGCGCCTTTGGCATACTCCGGAGGTTGTGACACGCCGGCGTTCCGCACGGGACGCGTTCAGGATCAGGAAACACCATGGAGACGCAGCACACCGGACCCAACCCGCTCTGTGAGATCGGCCGCACGCACCCGCGTGACCGGCACCGCATGAAGCCGCTCGAAGGTCACCCTGGCATCTGGGAGTGCCCTCGCCACGACATGTACGCGACGATCGTGCCGCAGGAGGAAGCGGACAAGCTGGAGCGCGGTGACGCCTACCCACTCCCCGACGGCGGCTCGGGCGTCGTCGTGCGCCACGGCGACGAGCGCGGCGGTGGCATCATCCTCTACTACCGGGCCGAGGACTAGCGCGGGGTGCCTCCCCTCCAGTTCGCGCTCGATCTCAGCCATCACGCCTGGTCACGCGGTGACCCGGCGGCTCCTCGACGCACCCTGGACACCGCGCAGGCAGCAGACGCGGCAGGAATCGACGCCATCTGGGTCAGCGAGGACCCCGAAGGCTGGGACGCCTTCGCCCTCCTCGGCGCGCTGGCGACCGTGACGACACGCTGCCAACTCGGAACGAGCGTCACCAGCCCCTGGCCGCGCAACCCGAACCTGCTGGCGGCATCTGTCGCCACGCTGGACCAGCTCTCCGGAGGGCGCGCGGTGCTCGGCCTCGGGCGTGGCCAGGTCGAGTGGCACCGCGACGCCCTCGGCGTCGCCGCCGAAAGCCCCCTCGCCGCCCTGCGCGAAACGATCTCCTTGCTCCGGTCGTGGTGGCAGCCACCCTACCGGGCGACCTCCCCACCGGCCGGCCACTTCCACATCCGCGAGTGGGAGCGTTCGGTCGCCCCTCTTCACGCACCCCCGATCTACCTTGCTGCCGCCGGCCCTCAGACCCTCGCGCTGGCGGGCGAACTCGCCGACGGCGTGATCTTCAACGTCCTTACGTCCGAGGGCGCCCTGCGCGAAGCCATCCCGCTCGTACGGCGGGCAGCTACCGCCGCTGGCCGCGATCCCGACAACCTGGCGTTCATCCTCCGCACGGAGATCGCCCTTGCCAACGACGACGCCAGCGAGCGCAAGGCGCTCTCGCGGGCCAAATCGCTCTTCGCGTTGCTGTCGGGCCTGCCCGGCATGAGCCGCCTCTTTAAGGTCGCCGGTTACGACACCTCGTCGATCATCACTCAGGTTCGCGCCGAGATGCGCACCGACGAGGTGCTGGCCGGCGGCGGTGGATTTCCCGCTCTGCGCCGCAGCGGCGACCTCGCCGCTGCCCGCGCGGCTATCCCCGACGGCTTCATCCGCGCCCTGGCGATGGTGGGCACGCCTGCGGAACTGACACCACGCCTGGCCACCCTCCAGGCGCTCGGCGTAACCTGCGTCAGCGTGACATCCCCGGCCGACGCGACCTCAGCGCCAGCGTGGCAGCAGACGCTGGATGCCTTGCGACGACACGCAGCCTCCTGAGCGCCACCGCAGAGTCGAGTCGCCTCCCGCAACGTTCCCGGTAGTGATGGGGGCAGGCGTTGGGGCACTCCGACGCGTAGTCCAGTAACCCCTACCGGTTGGCGCTGCAGCGCTTCCGTGGCAGGGAGCAGGTCATCGCCTCACGCGCGTGGCCAGGTGCAGGTGGCACGCTGCTGCCGAAGGGGAACGGATTGTGTTTACCGTTCCCCTTTGAGCGGCGCGCCCCTTCCCCCCGAACACCACTGTGTCACCGCCGACGAATCGCAAGTGGCTGAGTAATGGCTGAGTAATGGCGCCGGTCTAGTCTCGTGGTCATGGCCGCTGACGACGCGTCGCGGCATACAGGCGATAGGAGGCTTCCGATGGCACGAGCAGCAGCAATTGAGGACATGGTGCAGACGTGGGGTTGTGGGACACGGCGCGGTGTCTTGCGTCTCGTGGCGGGCACGGCCGCCGGATCCGTCCTGCTCGGGCGCCTGGGGATCGACGACGCCGCCGCCGCGAAGTGCGTCGCGCCGGGAAAGAAATGCAAGAGCAAGAAGGGCAGGAAGAAGTGTTGCGGCGGCGCCACGTGTCAGGGCAAGCGGTGCACCTGCCCCGGCGACGCGATCGCCTGCGGCAAGACCTGCTGCAAGCCGGGCCAGGTCTGCCAGGGCGACACCTGCGTGAACGGCGCGCTCGAGGCAGGAGATCTCTGCGATCCGGATGCGCCGTTTGCCTGCGAGACTGGGAACTGCCAGTGCATCAGCAACAGCGAGATCACGCAATGCACCTGCCGGCAGGCGGTCTGCTTTGGGTTCGGCGTGGCGTGCGAGAACACGGTGCAGTGCTGCTCCGGGGGTTGCGAGGGCTTCACCAATACCTGTTTGCCGATCGAGGCGTAAGGCGAGGCCTGCCGCGAAACGTCACGGAGGATCTCAGGGAGGAGGCTGCGTTGGGCGGCTAGCAACCAGATGCGGGCTGCGGAAGCGCGGATCAGCCGCGCTTCCGCAGCAGGTGACGAGTCCGACAACGGCAGATCACGTTTTCGGCTGCCAAACGGCCGGAACGCTACCCAGGATTGAGCAGCTTTCGTGACCCTGGATGCCGCGCCAAGCGGCCGTTCTGGAATATGTGCCGCCGTAGTAGTCAGCGGGGAGTAATCAGGTCGTTTCCCGGACCCACAGAACGAGATGCCGAGACCTGTGGGCTCAGCATGACAGCCGAAGGCGAGCAGTGGCGGATACCCGACTTGGCGCCCGACGTGACACGCACCTGTCGTTCGCTACGAAATTCGCAGCGCGGTGCGCATCTTGATGCGGGTCGCCGGGCTGCGGAAGAGCACGAACGCGCAGATTGCCAGCCCCACGAACCCAAGCGTCATCGGCAGCGCCGTCATGGCCGCGTGGTAGGCCGCTTCGAGGTCCGCGAGGTTCGCGCGGAACACGTACCCGAGCATGAGCGGTATGCCTGCCCAGATCAGGGCGGCAATAGCCGATCCCAGGATGAAATCGCGCAGTTTCAGGCCCACCAGGCCCGCGCCAACGGTCGTGCCCATGCGCACGAAGGGGATCAGGCGCAGCACGGCGATGGCCGCCACATCACGCCCACCCAGGCGGCGCTGCCACTGCTCGAAGCTGGCCTGCACCCGCGCTTGCCGGTCACTGGCGATCCGCGACAGCACCTTCACGCCGCCGGTACGCGCGATACCGTGCAGCACCAGCGTGCCCCCCAGCTCCGCCAGCGCCATCACCAGGATGACCGGGAGCAGCATCTGCCAGGAGCTCACCAGGTAGGCGCCCGTGAAGAGCATGATCAGCTTGACGGGTACGCCCGTGGGTATACCGGTGGCGGAGGCGAACATGACCAGGGTCACGATTGGCAGGCCGTAGCCCATCAGGGTGGTGAGCAGTGCAGCGTCGATAGCTGACCCCCTTGCCAGAGCTTGCTTTGGTCCAGGGAATCAGGATACCTCTGCGCGATCCTCAGTAGCCGGCACCACTGGCGCGTCATTCCGGCACGATGGTGCATCGGTCGCCAGCCCTGCGTCCCGGCGCGCCCGCTGCAACACGCGGACGCGGGCTCCCTCCACCCCCGGCAGATCGCGGAGCGGCAGCAGCCAGGAGTACACCGATTGCAGCAACGGCACGCTCCCCGGCACGGGTACTGGCTGCGGGCGCGCCACCGCCACGGTCCGCCGCTCCCGGATGGCGCTCACCAGGTCCTCAACAGTCGAGCCCGGAAAGAGCGTGGCCTGCGCGCCGATCTGGCGTGGCAGCAGGTGACTGTCGCTGTTGCCAAGCACGGCCAGCTTGTACTCGCGCGCGGCCCGCTCGATGCCCACCGTGCGCCGCCCTTTCCCCCCGAAGGGGAAGCGCGACTCGATGGCGTCCGGCAACAGGCCAGCGCGCGCCATCTTGCGCAGTTGGCCGCGCCAGAGGCCCGGCAGCGGATGCACGAGGATAACGATGCTTCCCGGCACGCGGCGCGCCCACTGCATGATCTCGAGCAGCGGGGTGTCGCGCGGCGGAATGACGTCCGGCATCGCCTCCGGGAAGAGCACACCCAGGTGGACGATGCGCCCGCGCGCCGAAATCTCGACGCCGGGGATGACGTGTCGGGTTCCCTCGGGATCCGCCGCCTTCCAGCGGCGCACCGTCTCCAGGTGATCGTGATCCATGATGCCGAGGACAGAGACCCGCTGCTCCTGCGCCGCCGGCAGCCATTCGTGTGGTTCCAACAGGCCATCACTGCCGCTGGTGTGCAGGTGCAGATCCGCCAGCGCGTGGCCGTCGGGAATCTCCTGGGAAGGGTCGATCCAGAGGTCGGTCAGCATCGCCCACTGCCCGAGGTTGCGGTCAATCAGCTCCTGCAGCGTGCCCGCCATGCGCGCCATCGCTTCCGCCACGCTCCCGGTGGGCTCCTGCGGCGGGGTGAGCGTGATCTTCATGCGCCGATCACGCGTCCAGGACGCAATCGTCGGCACGATCAGCGCGTTCGAGGCGCGCGCCAGCCGTACCGGGCCGAGCGGCATCTTGATGGTGCTGTCGAAGAAGGGCACGTTCAGCGACGGCGTCGGTGTGGGCTCATCCACGAGCAGCACCACGATGCCGTTGTTCTCCAGCACGCTGCGCAGCTTCTTGGCCATCACCTGCGGCTGCTCGTGCACGGAGATGACGTTCACGCCGACCTCGGTGAAGTAGCGCAGGAACCAGTCCATCAGCGCCCCGGAGCGGAAGGGGCGGAACATGCGCACCACGATCGCCAGTTCACCCTGAAAGCCGTTGGCGGCCAGCCAGCGCTGCGCCATCAGCCCGAGCATGGTGTACGGCCCGGCGTGCCCCGAAATGATGATCAGCCCACGCTTTCCCAGGTAGGGACGCACGTCCTCCAGCCCCTCGATGATCAGGCTGGAGTCGTCCGGCAGGCGATGCGCGCCGCGCAGGGTGCCGATGACGGTGCGGAGATGCGAGGCGATCTGCTGGGAGCCGATCCACCAGGCGCGGATCGGGTTCGGCTGGCGGCCCGCCCGCGCGTGCCGGACATTGTTGAGGACTTCGCGGCGGCGCTTGGTGAACATCGTCGCGACGCCGCCGATGGTGGCGACCGCGCTCCAGAAGCGCCAGGGAATCAACCAGGTCACCCGCGCCAGCACGACCACCACGGCCAGCACGATTTTGTCCATCAGGGGCGAGGCAGCCTCTGCCTCCGGTGAAGTCTCGGTCGCGGCCAATCCACGTACTCCAGGCGACGGGTCCTGGCGGCAAGTCAGGTTCAGGAAAATTCAGCCGCGCCAGCGGGCGAGTATACGCCTATGGCTCCAGGATGCGGTCGGCACGGACAAACGTGAACCCCTGACCGCGCAGGTAGGCGATCATCGTCGGCAGGGCGGCGTACGCCTCGGACTGCGCGCCGACGTGCATCAGGACGATGCGCCCCGGCTGCGCGGTGTAGATGCAGGTGTTGAGGATTTCCTCCGCCGTTGCTCCCAGCGAATCGCGCGTGTCGCAACTCCAGAGCAGCACCTTCGTGTAGCCGATAGCCGCCAGATCGCGCAGCGACTGCTCGTCGTAGTCGCCGTAGGGCGGCCGGAACCAGGGCTGAAGCTGGTAGCCACTCAACTCCAGCACCGCCTGCTCGGTCAATTGCAACTCCTGCCAGCGCTGCTCCGTGGTGAGTGGCGCGGTCTGGGTCGTGAAACCCGTGAACGATGCGTGCGTCCAGGAGTGGTTGAAGAGCATATGCCCCTCGTCGATCATGCGTTGCAGCAGGTCCGGGTTCTCCTGCGCCCACTGCCCCATGATCCCGAAGCTGGCCTGGATGCCCTCCGCCTGCAGCAGATCGAGAATTTCCTCGGCGTAGCCCCGATCCGCACCCGCATCGAAGGTCAACGCGATCTCGTAGCGGCCAGTCTCGCCGTACTCATAGACCTGCGCCAGTCCGATGGTCGCGTCCGCGTTGGCAACGGCTGGCGCGGTCGGCACGACCGTGGCCGGAATGGCGGTCGGCGGGATCGCGGTGACGGTGGGTGGCACGGGCGTGGCCGGTGGCGGGGTGGCGGTGGGCGGCAGCGCCGTTGCCGTCGGCGGCAGCGGTGTGGCCGTGGGGACTGGGGTGGCGGTGGGGAGGGCCGGCGGCGCGGCCACTCCGCACCCACTCAGCACAACCAGGAACACCAGTCCCAGACACGCCCGGGCGACGTTCTCCCGAGCCAAGAACCACCGTGGAGCACGAACCATGAGCCGAAATCTACTCCTCTCCCGCGACCACCGCCTCGAATCGATTCAACCGCAGCAACGAAATATCGTGCGCGGTTTCGCCGGTCGCGGCCAGGTCGGCCAGCACCTCGCCGATGACGGAGGCGAACTTGAACCCGTGGCCCGAGCAGGGCGACGCCAGGATCACGCGCTCGTCGCCCGGGAGCCGGTCCACGATGAAATGCTCGTCCGGCGTGTTCGTGAACATGCAGGTGCGCAGCGCAAGCGTCGAGCCGTTTCCCTGCGGGAAGTAGCGCCGCGTGGCCTCGCGCAGGATCGCCTCGTCGGCCAGGTCTGCCTCCCGCTGGTAGTCGTCCGGGTTCACCTGCTCCAGGCGGTGGTGGTACAGCCCGATCTTGAAGCCGGGCACGTCCCACTCCGGGAAGCCGTAGTAGCGGCCTTCCGGCACCATCAGGTTGAAGACCGGAAAGCGCTGCGGCGCGAAGAGCGCCCGCTCCAGCGGGGCGAACCAGCCCAGCACCTGCCGCTCCGGCACCGCCAGTTCACGCAACTGCGGCACGAGGCTGCCCATCCAGGCCCCGGCGGCCAGCACCAGCTTGTCTGCCTCGTACGCGCCGTACTCCGTCGTCACCCGCACGCCGCCATCGCCAGATTCCCAGCCCAGCACCCGCTCGCGGGCGTGAATCTCCGCTCCGGCCGCCAGCGCGCCGTTGACATGCGCGCTGATGCACTGCTCCGGCAGCAGGAAGCCGCCTCGTGGCTGGAAGAGCGCCAGATGATCGGCCGGCAACTGGTAGCCGGGGAAGCGGCCGGTCAGCTCCGCTGAAGTGAGCACCTCGTAGGGGAGATCCCACTGCTGGCACGATTCCAGGGAGCCGGTGAACACGATCTCGTCCGAGCCGCTGGCATCGATGGTGCCCGTCACCTGCAGCAGCGCCCGCCCGCTTTCTGCAGCCAGCTCGTCCCAGAGGTCGAAGGCGCGCAGCAGCAGCGGCACGTAGGAGGGGTGCTCGTAATAGGCCAGGCGAATGATGCGCGTAATGCCGTGGGACGAGCCCATGGCGTGGGGGATGTCGAAGCGCTCCAGGCCGAGCGTACGCAGCCCGCGCCGCGCCAGGTGGTAGCAGGCGGCGGAGCCCATCGCGCCAACCCCGACCACAATTACATCGTAGCGGCGGTTCACAATCCCTCCGGCACTCTCACGCGGCGCGTCAAGCAAGGGTAACCCACCACGTCTTTTGTTCTGCCACCTGGCCAGCGTTTAGCGTTTTCTCCTCGAACATTAGCGTTTCCGGCGATCCGGCGTGATTCCTTGATCGTAAATGGCGGAAATCACCGATGGCGGCGCGCTGCGACCCGCGTATGCTGCGCCACAGGATGATGGAGAATCACCTGCGAGGATGCCGATGGACGCACAACAGTTCGATGCCTTCTCCCGTGCTGTTTCCCGGCCACGCCGAGTGGTAGCTGGCGGCATACTGGCGCTGGCCCTGACGCCGCTGGCGACGACCGCCAAGCGCAAGAAGCACAAGAAAAAGAAGAAGGCGACGTGCAAAGCCCCCGGTATCTCCTGTGGCAAGAACCTCTGTTGCGGCAGCACCCAGCAATGCGTGTCCGGGCAGTGCCAGGACGTCAGCCCCTGTGGCCCGCAAGCCTGCGCCGGGTACACGAACCCGGTCATCTCAGGCGGCGCGTGCGTCTGCCGGGCGACCATCAACGGTCCCAGCCTCTGCTTCGCCCAGCAGCCGTGCGAAGGGCTCAGCCTCTGCGCGGTCGATGGCAAGTGCTCCGAGGGGTATGCGTGCATGGACAACTCCTGCGGCGGCAAGCCCACGTGCGTTCGCACCTGCGTGTGAGCGACCGGCGCATGCGTGAGCGGCCATGCGGCTGACGGTGCTGGGCGGCAGCGCCGCCAGCCCCAACACCGGTGCCGGGTGCGCCGGGTTCCTGGTGCAGCGCGGCGCTGTGCGCATCGTGCTGGACCTCGGCCCCGGCACGCTCCTGGAACTGCGCCGGCATGCGGACTTCCGCGCGCTGTCGGCGGTCATCATCTCCCACATGCATGTCGATCACATGCTCGATCTGATCGCCCTGCGCCACGCCCTGGCCTACAACCCCGTCTCCCCGCTCGGGCCCTTGGCGGTCTGGCTCCCGCCTGGCGGGGCGGCCCTGCTGGCGCAGGTCACCGCACCCCTGGATCGTTGTGATGACCCAGGCACATTTACCTCGACGATCAACGTGCGGGAGTACGATCCGGCGCAGCCACTCCAGATCGGCGACCTGGAGGTGCGCTTCCAGCGCACCGTGCACATCGTGCCCGCCTGGGCCATGCGTGTCTCCGCGGCGGAAGGCGACCTCGGGTACACCGCCGATGGTGGCCCCACCTCCACCTGGGATGACCTCCTGCGCGGCGTGCGCGTCCTGATCGCCGAGGCCACGCTGCTGGAACCGGGCAACCGGCCAATCGCCCAGCGCGGCTCCCTCACCGCCACCGAGGCCGGCGCACTCGCGCACCGCAGCGGCGCGCCGGCATTGTTGCTGGCGCACCTGTGGGAGGAACTCGGCTTCGCGGCCGCCCGTGAGCAGGCGGCCGCAGCCTACCCAGGCGAGATCGTGGTGGCCCGGCCGGGCGTCTCGCTGGAGTGGTGAGGCCCGAACCAGATCGTCATGACAGGGCCGTTGCTCGCGATGGGCGAGCAACGGCCCTGTTGTAGGTGCTCGTTGGGACAGTGGACCGCTACACCGGGCAGACCTGAGCCGGCGCGGGGCATGTGCCGCTGATGGCGCCAGCGCATTGGGCGTTGAGCGGTTGGTTATCGCAGACGAGAGCGCCGGCTTCCACTGTCACGCTCCCGGTGAAGGCCTGAATTCCCCCGCCGTTTGACTCGGCACTATTTCCGGTGACCCGGCTTCCATTGCGCACCGTGACATTGGAGAAGCTGGCCCCGATGCCAGCGCCAAGCGTGGCCGTGTTGCCGATCACCTTGCTCCCGGATTCCAGCGTCAAGGTTCCGTTCCCGATGAAGATCCCGCCGCTGTTCGCGTTGCCCTTGTTGGCGTCTTCCGGGGTGGCGCCTCCGACGACGCTTCCGTCCTGCAAGATGACCGTCGAGCTCGACGCGTTAATGCCGCCGACGTCGGTCGTTCCCTCGTTCCCACTGACCCGGCTGCCAGATCCTAGTGTCAACTGGCACGAGGAGAGGCTGACGCCACCGCCATGGACCGCCGTGTTGTTGAGGATGCGGCTGCCATCGTGCATCGTGGTCTCTGAACCTATCCCGGCGTCGAGCCCACCGCCGCCTTGCGTCGCCGTATTCTCCCGCAGCACCGCGCCGTCGAAGAGGTCAAGCACCCCGAAGTTGGCGACTCCTCCCCCGTGCAGCGCCTCGCAATCGCTGACCACCACCCGGCGCACGTCGAGCGAGCCGTCGTTCCGAATGCCGCCACCCCGGTTGTCCGCCCCAAACGCCAGTCCCTTGCGAATCGTCAGGTCTTCCAGATCGACGACCGTGTCCTCCTCGATCTTCAGCACGCGTACGGTGTCGTTCCCATCGAGGATCGTCTGCCCAACGCCCACGCCCTTCAGCGTCATGTCGGCGCCGATGCTCAAGGTGGCCGTTATGTTCCACGTCCCGGCGCACAGGGTCAGCGTTTCGCCCGGATCGACGGCGTCGATGGCTGTCTGCAGTGCGCTCGTCGTCGTGACCGGCAAACAGCCGCAGGCGCCGCAGTTCACGGTCTGCTGGCGGTTGTTGACAACGTTGCCGCATGTGTTCTCACAGGTCACGGTCTTCGGGTCTGGCGTGCAGGAGCCGTTGACGCATGCGCCGTTCTTGCACGTCTGCCCGCTCGGACAGGCGTGGCCACAGCCGCCGCAGTGGGCGGTGTCGGTCTGCGCGTTCACGCAGGTGGCCTTTTTCTTCTTGCCCTTCTTGACTGAGCACCGGGCCAGGCCACCCTTGCATTGCTTGTTTTTCTTCTTCTTTTTCGCGTCCAGGTCAGCCGGTTCGGTCGCCACCGCAGCCAGGGAGAGACCGGCAAACGCGGTCAGGGTACGGCGGTTGAGCCGCTTCGCGACAAGGCGTGACAGACGATCCATGCTCTCCTGGTCCACAGGGTCCTCCGGGTGCGCTTGTCTGGCGAACACGTCGCCCGATCCTGCTCACCACGATATGGAGGACCACCGAGGCCCACATCCGTGAAATCCGCCACATTTCACGCGATTCAGGTCACTGCCCCGATTCGGGTTTATCGTTTTGGGCAAGATGTTAAAGCCGGCGACTCGCGATGGGCGGCGAAGGGCAGCCAGCGCCGCGTGCGAAGGCTCGGAATCGGCGATCATTGCAGGTCGGAATAGCGATTGAAGAGCAAGAAAGGCACAGACGTTGGCAAGCGCGAAGGCACGGAAGATCCAGGAACTGCGCGAGGCGCGCGGCTACTCCGTTGAGGATGTGGCGCACCGCATGGGCGAGACGCCCGAGCGCGTGCGCGCCCTGGAGGCGAGCGACGAAGATCCGGACGAGGGCGTGCTCTCGCAGTACCTCGATACGCTCGGTATGTCCCAGGACGAGAAGCGCAAGGTCTGGAGCGAAGAGAAGCACGGGTAGAAGCAACGCGGGCCGGCCACATGGCCGGCCCTCTCGCCAGGTGAACCCTGTCGAGACTTCAATTGGGGAGAAAATGAGGTCTCTCGACAAGCTCGAGACGACACGGTTGCGGCCCGCTCGGTTACGCCGCCTGGAAGCGCCGCAGGAAGGTACGCAACCGCTCGCTGCGGGGAGCGCCCAGCACCTCGGCCGGCGGTCCCTCCTCCACCACGACGCCACCATCCATGAAGACCACGCGGTCGGCGGCCTCGCGGGCAAACATGATCTCATGGGTCACCACGATCATGGTCACGCCGTGGCTGTCGGCGAGGTCCTTCATTACCGCCAGCACCTCGCCGACCAGTTCCGGGTCCAGCGCCGAGGTCACCTCGTCGAAGAGCACTACCTTCGGCTCCATCGCCAGCGCCCGCGCAATCGCGACCCGTTGCTGCTGCCCGCCAGAAAGCTGCGCCGGGTAGGAATCCGCCTTCTCGGCCAGGCCCACCCGCGCCAGCAGTTCGCGCGCCCGTCGCTCGGCCTCATCCTTCGAGACACCCAGCACCTTCATCGGCCCAAAGGCGACGTTCTTGAGGGCGGTCATGTGCGGGAAGAGGTTGAACTGCTGGAAAACCATGGCGGTCTCGGCGCGGACGCGTGCTATCTCCTTCTCCGGCGCCGGCGCCAGCTTGCCGTTCCGCTCCCGATACCCGACCAGGTCATCGCCCACGTAGATGCGGCCAGCGTCATAGGGCTCCAGGAAGTTGATGCAGCGCAGCAGCGTGGTCTTGCCGGAGCCGCTGGGCCCCAGGATGCAGACCACCTCGCCGCTGTGCACCTGCAGCGAGACGCCCTTCAGCACCTCCAGGTTGCCGAAGCGCTTCTGCACGTTCTCGATGCGAACCATCGGCTGTGTGTGAGACATGGCGATGCTACTTCCCGGTTTTGCTGGCTCGCTCAGGCGGCCAACCCACGGCTGGCGCGCCGCTCCAGCCAGACACCAAAGCGCGAGATTGCGAGATTCGCGACGACATAGATGGCCGCCGCCGTCAGGTAGAGCGGCATCGGGTTGCCGGTGCGCTCGGCCACCTTGACGGTGGCGAACATGAGATCGCTGACGCTGACCAACACCACCAGCGAGCTACCCTTCACCATCTCCACCGCCGTGTTCACCCACGGCGGCAGCAGCACCGGCAGCGCCTGTGGCAGCACCACCCAGGCCATGCTGGGCCAGAAGGTAAGACCCAGCGCCTTCGCGGCGTCCGTCTGGCCACGGGGCACGGAGGAAATACCGCCCCGGATGATCTCGGAGATGTGCGCCCCCGCAAACAGGCTGAACGCCACCACCGCCGCCTGAAAGCCGTCGATCTCCACATTCAGGGCGGGCAACCCGTAGAAAATGAGAAAGATCACCACCAGCAGCGGCGTGCCGCGAATGATATCGACGTATGCCCGCAGGATGGCGCGCAGCCAGGCGGGTCCGTACAGCAGGCCAATACCGCCGAACAACCCAATGATGGTGCCAAACAGGATGATCAGCGCGGAAAGCTGCAGCGTCACCGCCAGCCCACGCATCAGGAGTCCGAAGTTGTCGACAACGACCTGCATGGCTCCCTACACCGTCCACCGAATGCGCCGTTCGATCGCGCGCAGGATGCCTGCAATCAGGAAGCAGGTCACGACATACAGCGCACCGGCCGTGGTCCACGCCTCGATCACCCGGAACGAGTTGGTGGAGAGCTCACGCGCTGTGAAGGTGAGTTCCGGCACCGCGATCGCCGCCGCGAGCGACGTGTCCTTGAACAGGGAGATGAAGGTATTGCTCATGGATGGCAACACCGTGCGGAACATGATCGGCATCGTGATGTACCGCGCCACCCCCCAGCGGCTCAGGCCGAGCGACTGCCCGGCATCGAGATACCGCTTGCCCACGGCCAGGATGCCGGCGCGAAAAATCTCCGACAGGTACGCCCCGGCGTAGATGGAGAGGGCGACAATCGCCGACTGGTCACCATCCAGGATGACCTTGCGGGCGACGCTGAGCGGAATATCGTTCTCGTTGGCGAAGTTGATCGCGGCGATGGGCACGCCAAAATAGAGCACGAAGAGCAGCAACAGCAGCGGCACATTGCGGATGATTTCCACGTAGACCGTGGCGAACGTCCGCAACGGTGCAACGTGCGAGGTGCGGGCAAAGGCCAGCAGCAGCCCAATGACGCTGCCGATGCCGAGCCCAAAGACCGCCAGCTTCAGGCCCAGGAGCAGGCCCTCCACGAAGGCGGGCCAGTTATTGAGAATGACGTTCCAGTTCAGATCGTACACAGCGACTCAGGGGTGACGAGGTGCGGGGCCGGTCACACAAACGTCACCGGCCCCATGCGATCAGGAGAGTTCAGTTGGGAAGCCGGCCGGCGGCAACTCCAGGCTATCGCCGAAATACCGCTCGAACGGCTCACGGTACGTTTCGAAATCAAGGCCGGTCATGGCAGCGTGGAAAACGGAGTTTACGAAGCCCAGCCAGGTGGGATCTCCCTGCTTCACTGCTGCGACGTAGCTGTGCGTGCCCCAGGGATCCGGCGCGAACTTGTACTTATCCGGGAATTGCGCCGCATACCAGCGTCCGGTCGAGTAGTCCGCCAGCGAGGCGTCGGCGCGCCCGGAGTCGATCGCCAGGATGGTATTGGCGTTGGAATCGAACTGCGAGACAACCGCATCGGGCACCCCGCGGTGCACCAGGTCCTCAGCGTAGACGTTCTGTAGCACCGAGACCGTGATCCCCTTGCCCTGCACATCCGCGATGGAGTTGTACTCCGAGTCAGCGGGGAACATCAGCGTCACCGCTTCCCGATAGTAGGGGATCGTGAAGGCGACAAGCTGGGCGCGGTCACGCGTCTCACTCATGAATTGAATGGTGATGTCGACCTTGTCCGAGACCAGGTTCGGGATGCGCGCATCGGCCGCCTGGACCACGAACTCGACCTTGTCGCGGTCCTCGAAGAGCGCCTGGGCCAGGATACGGCCCATTTCGATATCCATGCCGACCAATGCGCCGCTCTCATCCTCGAAGTGCCACGGCGGATTCGTGGAGCCGGTGCCGACCAGCACGGTCCCACGATCCAGCACCCGGTTCAGCAGGCTGTCACCGCCGCTTTGCGCCAGGGCTGGCGTGACCAGGCCCGCGCTGGCGGCCGCCACCGCGGAAAGTGCCGCTCCCCTGCGCAGGAGCCCACGCCGGTTTGCCCGCGAGAAGTACGCGCGAGAGAGACTCATACCCGCCTCCTTACCCGTGATCTGGCTTGTCTGCGGTAACCGCAGTTCCGGGGACCGG
>DAOUDE010000080.1:0-67990 GCA_034431475.1 Thermomicrobiales bacterium
GTTTGCCGCATCGATCCGTTGAATACCTCTGGAGGGAGAATGTCAGGCCTCGGAGACAGCAGGGATCAGTGGCAGTCTGGCTTCATCGAGGTCCCGGGTGGCCGTATCCATGCCACCTGGGGCGGCCTGGGCGAGCCGCCCGTGCTGCTGGCGCACGGCGCCACCGAGGATGGCGGGTGCTTTCCGCGCGTGGCGGCAGCATTGAGCGCACGACACTCGGTGGTCATGCCCGATGCTCGCGGGCATGGAGAATCCACCCCACCGCCGGCGGACTGGGACTACGCCATGCAGGGCGATGACCTGGCGGCGGTGATCACCGCGCTGGGCCTGGAGCGGCCAGTGGTGATCGGGCACTCCATGGGCTGTGCCGCCGGGCTGCACCTGGCGGCACAGCACCCGGGGCTGGTGCGGGCGCTGGTGCTGGAAGATCCCGGCCCCTGGTGGCGGCCAGTGACCGATACCGTGGCGTTGCGCGCCTACGCCGAGCAGTCCCGCGCCCGCAACCTGGCGCGCCTGGGGCAGACCCAGGACGAGGCCGAGCGCGATCTGCGGGCACGCTACCCGGCCTGGCCAGCGGAGGAGATCGCGGCCACCGCCGCCGCCAAGCGCCGGGTGCATCCCGACGCCTTCACCGTCTTCGCACTGGAGTACTGGGCCGAGCTTGACTGGGCCGCGCTGCTGGCGCGAGTGACCTGCCCGGTGCTGCTCATCCACACCGATCCCGCAAGCGGCGGGGTGCTCAGTGCCGCCGATGCGGTCAGCTTCCGGCAGCACGTGCCCCAGGCGCAGGTGACCTACATCCCCGGCGCGTCGCACAGCATCCGGCGCGACCGCTTCCGGGAATACCTGGCGGCGGTGGAGGGCCTGCTCGCAACCGTCGCGGCGTGAGGTCGCCCGGCCGGAGATTTCCGCCCGGTTGTCCCGACGGCGAAGACGCGGTGCGGCAGCGGTGCGACGGAAGGGAGCCGCGCGGCAAGCAGGTTACCGCACGCTCACCCCGGCCGGGGTGAGCGTGTGCAGAGCGGTTGACTGCTTCCCCGGCCATGACGTTGCCGAACGCCCGACGGGTCAGGCGGGGGCTGACAGGTCGTGCTAGGCAGGGCAGCCGTAGCACTGGCTGTTCGCCGGGTCGTTGTCGCGGATCGTTACCGTCGCAATGCCGTGAATCGTGCCCTGATTGCTGATACCGCTGCCCCGGTAGGCAGCGTTTGGGTTGGTGAGCGTGTTATCCGCCACCAGGTTGTCGCCAGCAAAGGTGATGGTGGACCCGCTGAAGTTGAAGATGCCTCCGCCCTCGTTGGCAGCGGAGTTGCCTTCGACCCTCACGTTCGTCACGTTGAGGACGCCGTTGTTCTGGATGCCGCCGCCCTGGGAGGCAATCGCGTTTTCGGTGATGGTGCAATCGGCCACCGACAAGGTTGCGAAGTTGTTCAACACGCCGCCGCCAGTGCCGCCGGTGACGCGCACTCCGCGGAGTGTCGATGTCCCGCCCTCGAACCGTGCCACCCAATCCGGAGGATTGGGATCGTTTGTTCCGGGATCGTCCAGGATCGTGTTGCTGGCCGGATCGTTGCCATCACCGGCCCCGATGAGCGTGACATCCGGCTCGTGGACGTGCTTGTAGACGCGGGTGTAAGTCCCCGGGCAAATCCTGGCAGTGATCTCTGAGGCCCCAGCGGTGTAGCCAGCCTCGATTGCCTGCTGCGGTGACTCGTAGGTGCAATTGCCCGCGCCCGGGCACACGTCGCACGCCTCGCACGAGCCGTCGTCGCAGATTTCCCGGTTGCCGCACTGGGTGGTGCTGGTGCAGGCCGAGCACGTGTGCTGGGTGCAGATCGGCGTGGGGTTGTCGCAGTCGCTGTTGCCGCAGCAATCGCCCGCGTAGCATGATCCGTCGCAGCACACGCCGCCTTTCCCGGCCGCCTGGCACTGGGCGTCGCTGGTGCATGCCTCGCAGGTGACCGCGCCGCAGACCGGCGTGGGGTTCGCGCAGGCGCTATCACGGCAGGCACAGGTTCCGTTCGCCTGGCAGACCTGACCCGGTGCTCCGCACGTCTGCCCCACCTTCTTCGCATCGACCACGCAGGCGCCGGGTGTGGTCGGGCCGGCCTGGCAGGTGAAGCAGACGTCGCATTGCTGCTTGCAGTTGCAGGAGCCGCAGGCGACCGCCTGCTTGCAGTTGTTCGTGACGCTGCCGCACTTGCCGTTGCAGGTCACCGCCGTGGAGTCCGGCTTGCACTTCTTCTTCTTCTTTTTCTTCTTCGCCTCTCCGGCCAGCGGCAGGGCGGCGAGCAGCGCGCCGCCCATGAGGCGAGCCAGGGTGCGGCGGGTGGCCCCACCCTCGCCCAGCGCGCGCACGAGGGAATCGAAGCGTGATGTCTCCATACCCGAACCTCCGCACTCCACCACGAACCCGCGCCCCGACAGGGTCAGGCTGGTCTGCACCATTCGCTTGACAGAACGGGCGGAGTGTACGCAAGGTCGGTCAGGAAACACAGGAGAATTGCGGCAGATATGACACACCGGCTTGCGCCGCTGCCGTGTCCGCAAAAGCCCGTACAGAAGCCAGTACATCGGGGAGCTTGTCCTGGCGACTGGCGGTCATACACTGAAGGCTGATCGACACATTGCGCACTGCCTGACATGTCTGCGACCTGGGGGAGCCTGCCGGTATGGACGCCCGACACCTCGTTGCCCTGACTCACGCCCTGGCGGCGGCGAGTCCGCGTCGCCGCCTGGTCGCGCTGCTGGCCGCGCTGCCATTCCTGGCAGGTCTCCGTGTCCAGGCCGGGGACGATGTGCATCAGGACGGCCGCCGCAAGCGGCGCAAGCGCCGGCACCGCAGGCGCAAGAACCCCGGCAGCCGCAAGCACAGATGTACTCGCAAGCCGAAAGCGACGATCTGCGCCAGATTCTGCGGCACAGTCAGGAACCGCCAAACGTGCGGCAAGAAGGTGGTTTGCGGCCCGGCGTGCGCCGAGGGCCAGGTCTGCCAGGGCGGGGCCTGCGGCGTTGCCTGTGGCAGCAGCTTCTGCCCGGCTGCGAGCGAAATCTGCGTCGACGGCGCGTGCCAGGCCTGCGACGTGACCTGTGACGCCGCGGACCACGTCTGCAATGGTGCGGCCTTGCAAACCGCGATTGCCGCCGGGGGCACGGTGCTGGTCTGCGCGGGCCGCTACTCGGGCACGTTTGCCGTGGCGGAGAATGCCGACGTGACCCTGCTCGGCGCGGGCATGGGCGACGACCCGGCGACGGCGACGATCCTCGATGCGAAGGGCGCGGGCTCCACGCTGGTGGTCGAAGCGCTGGCAAAGGCTGCGTTGCGGGACATGCGCCTCACCGGCGCGAGCGGTGGCTCCGGCAATGCGGGGCTGCAGGCGGAGGCTGACACGCTCATCGATGTGCGGCGCTGCGCCTTTGTGGGCAACGGCACGATGGAGTCGCCAGCCGGGGGGCTGCGCCTTCCAGGCTCCTCCACCATCAGCGACTCCCTGATCAGTGAAAACATCGCGAACGCGGGCGGCGCGGTCCACATGGCCGCCAACGCCAGCCTGATCGTGCGGAACACGACCGTCAGCGATAACTCAGCCGCCGAGGCCGGGGGATTCAATGTCAACGCCGGGGGCAGCCTGACCCTGGAGGACGGCTGCCTGGTGACCCGCAACGCCACCACGGTGACCGGCTTCGGCGGCGGCATCGCGGCCGGCAACGGTACGACGATCACCATCAGCGCCGACTCGCACGTGATCGACAACACCCCGGACGATTGCTTCATCCTGGGCACGCTGAACGGGGTATGCGGGGCGTAGGGAAGACGCTTCGCTCAGGGAAGACAGCCTGCGGGCTTTAGGGAAGACGCTGCGCTTAGGGAGTAAGGGAATAAGGAGTGACGAACTGGCGCTGGTGGCCTTCACTCCGTCGTTCTCCTTATTCCCTTATTCCCTGAGCGCGTGAGCGCGTCTTCCCTACGCGAAGCGACTCCCCCTCGCTACTGGATCTTCCCGCGCGCCTGCACCGGCCAGGCCGCGATCACCCGGCCGTCACGCACGCCGAAGAGGGTCTCGTGCAGGTGGACCGCCTGGTCCGTGTAGTTGACGCGGATCTTGATGCGGTCCCCCACTTTGGGCGTATCCGCGTCGTGATCGAGCTGGATGGTGCCGTGCTCGGCGGAGAACTTGAGGCTCACGACGCCCTCCAGCTCCGGCACGTCGGGTTGCTTCTGGCTGGGATCGATGGAACGGCGGCCGGCGTCCACGATGATGCGGTCGGGCGCGGGGCGGCTGACCACCGTCGTGATCAGGAAGAGCGCTGGTTCCACCGGGGAACCAAGATCACGGTAGAAGCCATCCCCCATCGTCACGCCGCCCGCCTGCACCTCCGTCACGCCGGGGATGCGGGAAGACGTCAGGTAGGTGCCGCCGCCGCCGCAGGAGACGATATCGACCGGGATGCCTGCCGCGCGTATCGCGTCGGCGGTCTCCGTGAGGGTGGTGACCGCCTTCGTGACCGTGTCCCGCCGTTGGTCGTGATCCAGCATCGAGACGGCGTGCCCTTCCCAGGCCATCACCCCGGCAAAGCGCAGGTTCGGCTGGGCGGTGATGAACTTCGCCAGCGCCACGGTCGGTTCGCCCGGGGCGATGCCACAGCGCTTCATCCCGGAATCGACCTCGATCACCACCCGCGGCTTGACCCCGAACTCCCCCGCCATCTCGTTCAGCTCACGCACATTCGCCTCGCTGTCGACCGAGACGATGACATCGGCGCCCGAGGAGGCGATGAGGCCCATCAGGCGGCGCGTCTTGATCGGCCCCACCACCTGGTTCGCGATCAGGATGTCCCTGATCCCGGCGGCGGCCATGATCTCGGCGTCACTCACCTTCGCGACCGTCGCGCCAATCGCGCCCGCCGCCATGAAGCGGTTGGCGATGGCCGGGGTCTTGTGCCCCTTGGCGTGCGGCCGCCACTGCACCCCGGCCTCGCGCAGCGTCTTCGCGACGTGGGCGATATTGCGGTCCAGCGTATCGACATCCACCACCAGGGCGGGGGTATCCAGTTCGTCCTCGGTCAATCCAACGAGCGTGGTCAGCATCAGTCCGTTTCCCTCTGTCGTGTGGCATTCCTGGGCACATTATCGCGGATAACCCGGCGAGGGCACCTCCCGGCGTGCAGGAGATGCCCCAGGTCAGGGACAATGCCGCGATGCATGATGAGCTTGCGCGCACACGGGAGGCCACATGGTTACGGTAGCGCCCTACGGGTCCTGGGACTCGCCCATCTCCACCGAGTTGATCACCGGGCGGCGGGTGCCCGTCTCCGACCCCAGCTTCGATGGCGAGGATGTCTACTGGCTGGAATCGCGCGCCGAGGAAGGCGGGCGCTCGGTGGTGGTGCGCCGCCGCCCGGATGGCAGCACGGTCAGCGCCGTGCCAGACGCCGCCAACGTGCGCACCCGCGTCCACGAGTACGGCGGTGGCGCGTACGCGGTGCAGGATGGCGTGGTCATCTTCGCGCACTTCCACGACACCCGCCTCTACCGCGTCGAGCCAGACGGCAAGACGCGCCCGATCACGCCGGAAACGGCCCTGCGCTACGCCGATTTCAGCTTCGATACCCCGCGTAATCGCCTGATCGCCGTACGTGAGGATCACCGGGGCGCGGGCGAGGCGGTGAACACCATCGTCGCCACCGGCCTCGAGGGCGACGAGAGCGGCGGGGTGGTGCTGACCGAGGGCGCGGACTTCTACGCCTACCCCCGCCTCAGCCCGGACGGCCAGCGCCTCTGCTGGATTCAGTGGAACCACCCGAACATGCCGTGGGACGGCAGCGAGCTCTGGGTGGCCGAGCTGGCAGACGATGGCACGATTGCCCGCAAGCAGCACGTGGCGGGCGGTAGGGAGGAGTCGATCTTCCAGCCCGCCTGGGCGCCAGACGGCACACTCTCTTTCGTCTCCGACCGCAGCGAATGGTGGAACTTCTACCGCTGGCGTCCCGGCCTGAGCGGCGACGAGCAGGTGACCGATCTGGAGGCGGAGTTCGGCGGCCCGCTCTGGGTCTTCGGTGTCTCCACCTACGGCTACCTCGATGCTGACACCATCCTGGCCACCTACACGCGAGACGGCTTCTGGTATCTGGCCACCGTCGATCTGCGCCACGGGACGGTGACCAACATTGCCTCCCCGTACACCGAGATCGGCGACCTGGCCGTGCGCGCGGGCGAGGCCCTGTTCGTCGGCGGCAGCGCCAGCATCCCCACCACCATCATCCGCTACGACCACGCCAGCGGGGCATTCGCCGAGTTGAAGCGCTCGCTGGATGTCGAAATCGATCCCGGCTACATCTCGGCGCCGCAACCGGTCTCCTTCCCGACCGGGAATGGCCTCACCGCGCACGCCTTCCTCTACCTGCCGCAGAACAAGGATTTCGCCGCGCCCGCGGGCGAGTTGCCGCCGCTGCTGGTGCAGAGCCACGGCGGCCCCACCGGCGCGACTTCCACCGCCATGAACTTGTCCCTGCAGTACTGGACCTCGCGCGGGTTCGCCGTGCTCGATGTCAACTACGGCGGCAGCACCGGCTATGGCCGCAGCTACCGTAACCGGCTCGATGACGCCTGGGGCATTGTCGACGTGGCGGACCATGTCAATGGCGCGCGGTACCTGATCGACCAGGGGCTCGTGGACCCGCAGCGCACCGCCATTCGCGGCTGGAGCGCCAGCGGCTACACCACGCTGGCGGCGCTCACCTTCGCCGACCAGTTCCAGGCTGGGGTCAGCCACTTCGGGATCAGCGACCTGGAGACGATGACCACGGACACGCACAAGTTTGAATCGCGCTACCTGGATCGCCTGGTTGGCCCCTACCCCGACCGTCGCGACGTCTACATGGCGCGCTCGCCCATCCACCACCTGGAGCAGATCACCGTCCCGCTCGCCCTCTTCCAGGGCAGTGAGGACACGGTCGTGCCGCCCGATCAGGCGGAAAAGATGTACGACGCCATGGCGCAGCGCGGGCTGCCGGTGGCCATGACCGTCTTCGCGGGCGAGGGCCACGGCTTCCGCCGCGCCGAGAATATCCGGCGCGCCCTGGAAGGTGAGCTCGACTTCTACGGCCAGGTCTTCGGCTTCACGCCGCAGGGCATCGAGGAGCGCGTGGAGATCGCGAACTTGCCGAGGAAATAGCCGGCAAGCACCCTCACTCTACCCCTCTCCCCCCACCTGCTGCGCGGGAGAGGGGCTACCGGCGGCGCGAAGGGCTTGACTCCCCGTTTGTGACACCCTGTCGCGCAGGCGAAGAACCGCGTCACAGCCTCGCATCCAGCACGTCACCTGAGCGCGTCCACCTCCGGGTGTCGTCCTGAGTGAAGTCGAAGGACCCCGTCGCGCAACTACCGCGTTGGAGGCATCATCCACCTTCCCGTGGCAACCTGAGCCCGCAGTCGAGAGAGCTCGGCCTGACCCACTGCCGGGTAACGATGCCCCACCCAACGCGCGCCATCCCCTCGCACCGTCGCGGCCGGCGAACGGGATCCTTCGTGCCTCAGGATGACATGGAAAGGTGGACGGCGCATCGTGCCGGTGAGGCTGAGATCGCTCGACTGCCGTCGAGATGACCCGCGGTGGCGAGATCCCATGCCAGGGCCAGGAGCGCACAGTGCGGCAGGTATGCTTCCGTCAACATACGCCACTCCCCTGCATCTATCGCGAGGTTTTCCCCATGGTCGCCACCCGGATCACCGTCGATCAGTTCGAAGCCACCTGCGGCGACGAGCGCGTCGAGCTCATTGATGGAGTCGTCGTCCCGATGCCACCAGCCTCAGACTGGCCGACGAGTGTTACCGCGGCTATCACGGCGATGCTCTGGCACCATGTGCACTCGCGCAGGCTGGGCCGCGTCTACAGCGCGGAGGCCGGGTTTGTGCTCTTCCCGGACCGAGACACGGTCCTCGCGCCGGATGTGGCCTTTGTCCGGACGGAGCGCATGCCGCAGGGGGAAGCGCGTTGGCACTTTCCGCGCCTCGCGCCAGACCTGGCGGTGGAAGTGCTCTCGCCATCCGACCGCGCTGCCGACATGCAGGCCAAGGTGGCGATGTACCAGGAGGCGGGCGTGCCGCTGATCTGGGTGGTGGACCCGCAGGCGCAGACCGTGATGGTGTCGGCGCTGGGGCAGGAGCCACGGGTGCTTGCCGCTGCGGACACGCTGGACGGCGGTGAGGTGCTGCCGGAGTTCCGAGTCGCGGTCGCCGAGCTCTTCGCGTAAGCGCTGCGCGGGCCGTACACCACGCGGGCTAACCGCTGAGCCACGCTATCCGGCATGACCGGACGCGCACACCGGCCCGCGCCCTCTGATAGAGTTTCGGCAGAACAGACGCAACCCGATCAGGCATTGGCGCCGGTCTCCGTGGCTGTCGCCCAGGAGCATGAGATGGCCAGCGCGGCCCGCAAGGTGATCATCAGTTGCGCGATCACCGGCTCGATTCACATCCCGTCGCAGACGCCGTATTTGCCCATTACGCCGGAGCAGATCGCCGAGAACGCGCTCGGCGCGGCCGAGGCGGGCGCGGCCATCCTGCACCTGCACGCGCGCGACCCGGAGACGGGCAAGCCGACGCCCGACCCGGAGATGTTCCTGCGCTTCCTGCCGCAGATCAAGGCCAACACCAACGCGGTCATCAACATCACCACCGGCGGCGCGCAGACGATGACCATCGACGAGCGGCTGGCCGGCCCCTCCCGCATGCAGCCGGAGATGTGCTCGCTCAACATGGGCTCGATGAACTTCGGGCTCTTCCCGATGGCGAACCGCATCAAGGAGTTCAAGTACGACTGGGAGCCGGACTACCTGGAGATGTCGCGCGGGCACATCTTCCGCAACACCTTCGCCGACATCGAGCGCTTGCTGGGCGTGATGGGCGAGCACGGCACCCGTTTCGAGTTCGAGTGCTACGACGTGGGCCATCTCTACAACCTGGCCCACTTCCTGGAGCGCGGGCTGATCAAGCCGCCCGTCTTCGTGCAGACGATCTTCGGCATCCTCGGCGGCATCGGCACCGACCCCGAGGACATGCTGCACATGAAGCGCACGGCCGACCGCCTGCTGGGCAACGACTACGTCTGGAGCGTCCTGGGCGCGGGGCGGCACCAGTTCAACCTGACCACGATGGGCGCCATCATGGGCGGCAACGTGCGCACCGGGATGGAGGACAACATCTACCTCGGCAAGGGTGAACTGGCCAAGAACAACGGCGAGATGGTGGCCAAGATGGTGCGCATTCTGCGCGAGTTGTCGCTGGAACCAGCTACCCCGGACGAGGCGCGGCAGATGCTGGCGCTCAAGGGCCCACAGAACGTCGGGTTCTAGGCGCAGATGGGCGGCGAAACTCGCCTGATTGCGCGGTATAGCCCTCACCCCAACCCCTCTCCCGCGCACTGGGAGAGGGGCTTCCGGCGGCGAGCGTCCGGGCCGGGATTGGAGCGGCTGCTTACGGGTTCCACGCACCTGTTGCCCATCGGCTCCCCTCTCCCGCGCATTGACTGGCAAGGTGATGTATTGGGTGGGCAGAGGGCTGCCCACGAAGAACCCTCACCCCAACCCCTCTCCCGGTGCGCAGGGCGAGGGGCTTGCGGTGGCGACGGCGGGGACCACACCTGGCTTGTGTGCGCCGGGTCCCGCCTTCGCTCGCGCGTAGCGGCTCCCCTCGCCCTGCGCACCGGGAGAGGGGTCGGGGGTGAGGGTTCCCTCGTTCACCCGGGCACCCACCCATGACCACCCCGTCTGCCCGCGATGTCGAAGTGCGGCTGGCGGACCTGTTGCTGCGCGTGATCGACTGGCTGAAGTTCGCTGAGGCCAAGAACACGGCGGCGGTCGGGCTTTCCTCGACGGCCCTGGGCGTCATCGTCACCTTTCTGGTGGCGGGTCCTCCGGTGCCGGATCTGGCAGGCATCGGCCTCAGCATTGGGGCGGTGCTGCTGATGATCAGCCTCATGCTGGCCGTCGCCTCCTTCCTCCCCTCCACCAACCTGGAGAAACACTTGCTCGGTGCGCGGGAAGCGCCCGCTGCCTCGGATAACCTCCTCTACTACGGCCACATCGCGCGCTACGAGCCGCGCGCCCTCGCCCGTGCCATCGCGACTCACTACTACGGCCTCGAGGGCGAGGCCGCCGAGCCCTCGCGTTATGCGGTGGACCTGGCCGGGCAGATCGTCACCAATGCCCGCATTACGGTGCGCAAGTTGCAGTTCTTCACCTACTCGCTGCAACTCTTCGCGGCCGGGGTGTTGATCGCGTCCGCGGCGATGGCGGTCGCGGCGGTGGTAGTGAACTGAGCCACTCCCACGATCTGGCCGGCTGCGGCTGACCTCGTCGCTGGTTAGTCCGTACTCACCCGCACCAGGGACCGGAAGCCGCCCCGGAAGGCGGCGGCCAGGGCAACAGCCGGGGCGAGGCTGATGATGAGGGCCGCCGCCATCTCGTTCGGCAGGGCGGAGAGCAATGGCGCGACCGCCAGCGGGAACGTGAGGGCGTCCGAACCGGCCGTCAGGAACTGGGCCAGGGCGAACTCGTTCCAGCAGCCAGTGAAGGTGATGACGCCAGCCGCCACAACCCCGGGGCGCGCCAGCGGCACGGCAACGCGCCAGAAGACCTGCCACGGGGTGTTGCCATCGAGGCGCGCCGCCGCCAGCACGGTTGGGGATATCCCCGCGAAGATGCTGATGAGCACCCAGATCGCCAGCGGTACGGTTGCGCCGAGGTAGGCCGCCGCCAGTCCATGCCGGGTCCCGAGCAGATCGAGCCGGGCGTAGAGCCAGAAGAAGGGCAGCGCCAGCGCGATCGGGGGGTAGGCGCGGCTCGCCAGCACCGCACCATGCACGAAAGTCGCGCCGCGCCACCGGCTTTGGCTCACCGCATACGCGGCGGGCGTGGCGACGGCGAGGGTGATGATGGTGACGGCGCTGGCCACCAGGAAGCTGTTGGCGAACCCGGCCCGCACCCGTGCCGCCTGTCCGTTGCCAGGGGTAAGCAGCCACGCGAAGTTCGCGCTCGTTGGCGGCGATGGCACGAGCGGGAGCGGGTCATGCAGGCGGACGATGGGCGGCGTCAGCGACAGGAAGAGGAGCCAGTAGAGCGGCACGAGCGTCCACAGCACCAGGAGGACGACCCCGATGGCAAGCCAGGCAGTGCGGGCTCGCCCCTGCCGGGGCACCCGTATGGTCGATGCTTCCTCAGACATCCAGAACTGGCTGATTCCTGCCGCGATCCCTGCCGGGCGACCGGCGCAAGCTCGCACGCTCCTCTGCGGGCTATTGTCGGTGAAACGTCACGCGCTTGCAGGCGCCCTGCGCAACCCGCCTTCCGCTCATGTGTACTGCGCCAGTGAGGGCAGGAGCCGATCGGCGTCCGGGTCGGCGAGTTCCCCGAGCAGGCTGGCGAAATCGAGGGCCTGTCGCCCCGACACCATCTGGCCGTTTCGCAGCCAGTGCTCCGGTGCGCGGTCCCAGGCCAGCTCGATGCCGTTGCCGTCGGGGTCGTGCAGGTAGATCGCCTCGTGGGTGCCGTGGTCGCTGGCCCCGTCGATCCCCCAGCCGTGGTCGTAGAGGCGCTTGAGGGCCGTGGCCAGGTCGCGCCGCTCCGGGTAGTTGATAGCGAAGTGATAGAGGCCGGTGCTGCCCGGCGGCGGCGCTGTTCCGCCCTGGCTCTCCCAGGTGTTCAGGCCGATGTGGTGGTGGTAGCCGCCCGCCGAGAGGAACGCCGCCTGGTCGCCGTAGCGCGCCGTTACGTCGAAGCCGAGCGTATCACGGTAGAAGCCGACCGCCCGGTCGAGATCGGCCACCTTGAGGTGGACGTGCCCGATCCGTGTGGCGGCTGGCAGGGTTGCCGGTGTCGACGAAGCCATGAGAGGTACGCCTTTCCACTCGATATCGCCGTCGTACCCGGCAGCCCTGGGCAGCGCCCGGTACCCGCGGGAAGATAGCGCGCAGCGCCTGAAATAGCTGCACCGTGCTCAAGATGGGCGCCGCTTCGCCGGCACCCCAGGACCGGGTTCACTGGACGGGGAGCCGGAGATTTGACGCGTGCGGAAGCACAGCGCGCCCGCCTTCGTGACATGTGCCGAAGGCAGAAGCACTGCAGACGGGGATGATCGACGTCAGCCAGCCAGGAAGGCGTTGGCGAAGTGCGCCATGCTCTCCGTTGCGACCTGCGGCAGGTTGTAATGCGTCGTTCCGGGAATGATGGCCAACTGGTTCGCGGTTGGACGCAGGGAGCCGTCCAACCCGGCATCGCGCGTGCCCCCGCCGAGGAGCCGATAGACCTCGACCATCTGCTCGAGGGGCAGCATATCGGCATCGGCGAAGATGAGGAGCGTCGGGCAGGCAATCCTGGCGACATCGGCGGACCAGTCGTAGGTGGCCTGGAGCAACGCGCCGGTCTTGCGCATCAGCGATTCCCAGTTGACATCGGGATACAGCTCGGCCAGCGGCGACTCCGCCATGTGCCGCGCGATCTCAGGCGCCATCTCCGGCATGGCCTCGAACTGCGCCCGGACCTCGGGAAAGTTGCCATCGGACCGCACGGCCTCAGAGATGACGACAAGCTTCCGGACAAGCTCGGGGTGACGGATGGCCATCTGCAGGGCCACCGCGCCACCCAGCGACCAGCCCATGACATCGACTTGCTGGAAGCCGAGGTTGCGGATCAGCTCCGCCACATCGTCGGCGAAGAGTTCGGTACTCCAGGAAGCGTCCGCATCACTGCTGAAACCGTGGCCGCGCAGGTGGACCGCGATGACCTGGTGGGTTTCGGCCATGGCGGCGAGCGGCGCGCCAAAGAACGCGGCAGGGGTGACGCCGCCATGCAGCATCACCAGGGGCGAACCTTCGCCGTGGATTTCGTAGTACAGCTCGACGCCGTTGACGACGACGCGGTCAGATCTGTGAGCCACCCATGTTCCTCCTTCAGCCTGGGCGCAGGCAGGGCCTGCTTCGCGCGCCAGACCCACGGGCGCACGATTCTTGGGGTCACGAGCGTGTGCGAGGGAATGCTCCGGCTCCGCCAGATAGACGATCCAGGAGTCTGGATTTCGACAGCAGGGTTACTCTCCAGGCACTGGTCTGATCTCACGAAAAAACGCCTCCACTGCGCCGACCACGCCCGCGTGCACGTGCCCGACGCCCGGCACCACATCGAAGCGCACGGGAATCCCCCTGCGCTCGAAGCTGTCCCGCAGCGCGGCCAGGCGCTCGATCCGCGTAGCCCCGGCCAGCTCCGCGCCGGGCATCCAGCGCTCGTGACCGGGCGGAATGGCGATCTCCCAGGTCTCGGTGTCGTCGCCGCCCACCACCATCTGCACCGGAACCTCGCGCATGGCCGGGATGTTCGGCGCGATCCCGAAGCGGGCCTCCAGGTCGCGCACGCCGACCCAGAAATCGTGTTCCTCGTCCAGCAGGGTGACCACGCCCGGCGCGCCAATAGAGACGCCCGCCAGGCGCTGCGGGTGCAGGTAGAAGAAGCGGTGGGCGAAGTGGCCGCCCGCTGAGAACCCGTGCAGCAGGAAGCGCTCGCTGCGCAGGCGGTAGATGGGCGTCACCTCGTCGATCATCGCCAGCAGCACGTGGTCGAAGCGGATGCCGTGCCACTCCATGAACCGGTAGTTGCTGACATCCCCCGGCACGATGATGCCGCCCGGGAAGAGGGGGGCCAGCAGCACCATCTGGGCCTCCTCCGCCCAGTCAGCAAAGCGGTCGCGGTAGGCCTGCGCATCGCGCCGCGAGCCGTGCATGATCACGGCCAGCGGGTAGGTGTGCTCGCCGTCCTCGCGGAAGCTCTGCGGCACGTAGAGGCAGTAGGAGAAGCGCTGGTCGACCTGGCTGGCGAAGAGCGCCGTGTGGCCGACTGCGTAGGGTGAGAGGGCCATTGCCGTTACGCCGCAAACCCATAGCACCGGTACGGGTGCTCGTGTGGCGGGCCGACCGCGATCCACATCTGGCCCCGCGCCGGTTCCGCGATGACGGAGGCGAAAGTGATCACATCTCGCGTTGGGTCATCCTCCGGGGCGCGGGAGAGCGTATCGGGCGCGGTCGCGCGGTCGCGCAGGATCTCCTGCATCAGCTCGGCATCGAGCTGGCCCCGGTTCACCGCCAGCAACTCGATCATGCGCCCCTCACGGATGCACGAGTTCTCGCGCGGGCCGTCCGCGTAGCGCTCCTCCCCCAGCAGAGTCGGCGCGACGTAGTGGTTGGCGTGGGCGATGAACCCGAGGCCGGGCCGCAAGCGGGCGGACTGCGTCGGGGTCGTCTCCAGGTCGGCGGCGTTGCCCTGCGCGTCGAGCAGGAGCAGGTTGCGGGAGGAGGCGCGCGGTACGCGGTCAATGGCGGCAATCGCCGCATCCACCGTATCGTGGGTCAGCGCCAGGCGGGAGAGCAGGTAGCGCGGGAAACCGAGCCGCCAGCCATCGCAGGTCAGGAAGTTGGCGCAGACGCCGAGCCCGTTGCCGTTGATGCCGATGTAGGAAACCTGCCCGGCCGGCGTGAGCATGAGCACCGGCGGGTGGTCATCGCTGACGATTTCGATCACCACGCCGATGTGGCGGTAGAAGGCGGGCAAATCCGCGTTCTGCCCGATCAATGGTTGCCCATTGCTGGTCTGTTCGGCCAGGACCGCGAAGGTGGTGCACTCGTCGCCGAGCTCGTCGTAGAGCCCGGCGGTGTTCGCCAGTTCGGCGCGCAGTTGCAGCAGGTACGCCTCCGCCAGGCTCAGCCCCGCGCCTTCCGCCACGCCGATGATCTCCTCATCGAGAAAGGGCGCGTACTGCTGCACGAACGGCCGGTAGCGCAGCGCGGCGGCCAACGCCTGCTCTCCGCCCACGCCGCTCTGCGTGCCCAGCCGGGTTACGGCCAGGTCGCGGTGCTGCCAGATGAGATTCCGCGTCGCCTCGCCGAATTGCCGCCCGATCTCGCGGTGCGTGCCGGAAAAGCGGTACGCGGGGAAGGTCTGTTCGCTGACTCTGCTCATGTCGCTCCGTTCGCGCTGGGGCATCCACGGACAGATTGCCGTGGCCGTCCCGCCTGGGCGCAATGGTATCGCCCCGGTCCCGCGGACACGGGGCGTGAGCAGCGGCTGGTGCGGCTGGTGTTATCCGGTGCGGCTGGTCCCGGCGCGCCGGCCCCGCTCGTGCGCGATGAAGATGGCCGCGATGAGGATGGAGCCAATGGCCAGGGGCGGGCCAAGCGCGCTGAGCGTCGGGTTGGCCGTCAGCAGGCGATTCGCCACGATCAGCGCCGGGTAGCAGCCGATGAAGGTGACGGCAAACCCCGGGAGCCCCATGACCTGGGCGCTGCCGAGATGAAACGCGATTCCCATCGCCAGCCAGGGCCAGAAGAGCCAGGGGCCCGCGTCCAGGGCCACGAAGGCGCTGCACTCCCAGAGCACGACCGCGATGGCCGCCACGTGCCCGAGCCTGGGATGAGCGTGCACCATGCGAGCGATGGCGCTGTGGGAGAAGTACTCCGTGGTGAGTGTGCCGCAGAACCCCTGCCCACTCAGCCACGGCGTTGCCATCGCTTTCCAGACGCCGGACGTGAAGTACGCCACGCCCAGGTGGCCAGCCAGGATGAGGCAGGCAGCAGCGGAAAACCAGCTGGTCCCCACGAAGCCGGCGACGGCGCCGATGACCAGGATGATCCGGATCATCTGATCCGCCGCGTCCGCGCCCGGCCGGTTCCTGACCAGGCAAACAATTTCGAGGGCCAGCAACCCCAGGGCCGCCGGCCAGAACATGGGCCACGCCAGCAGGATCACGGCCAGCCCGATGATGCCAAGCGCCAGCGCGGTCACGCCGCGCCCGGTCAGGACACGGACGCCCAGGGGTGCGCCGAGCCATCGGAAGACGCGGTGGACCTCGCCGCGTGACCGCACCCGCCAGGCGAGGATGCCATCGGCCCCGAAGGTCCGGTGATCCACCAGGTTTTCGAGTGCCGAGAGCCCGGCGGCCAGGGCGGCGGCGCGCACCGCAGTGGCGAGGGCATCGGCTGGCGAGAGCGCGAGGAGGGTGTGCAGCGTGTCCATCGCAGGCTATGTCCTGAGGCGGTGGTAGGGCGAGGTGTAGAGCAGCCGGACGCGAGGCGCGACGTAGGTCGCCCAGCGCGCCTCGATGCGGAAGCGCACCCCTGTGTCCTCCGCAGTTGGTGGCTGGCGCGAGATGGCGTTCAGGATTGCCAGGTAGGCCACCGAGCGCATCAGGTCCTCCTGCGGCATCCAGGCCGCTTGCGTCACCACAGTGCCAGCGGTCTCGAACCACGCCTTGCGCGCTCGGCGGCGCGGCATGAACAGGAAGTCGAACGGCTGTCTGCGCCCGGGGTATGGGAGGTAGGTCCACGCGCGCTCATCACGCGCCGGGCTGACGGGCTGGCCGAACTGATAGGAGACCAGGTAGTCCGCGATGATGGGGGTGGGAGCGAAGAGATTCCACCACGGAATGAAACAGCCGAGCACATCGAGGCGGCGTAGCGTGGACGCGTGGCGGCAGCGCACCTGGCAGATGGCGGAAAGCACCAGGCCCAGGGCAAGCCCCAGCGCAGCAATCAGTTCGAGCGGCGTCCGCGCGGTGATCCAGGCCATGGCACGGTCATTCCGTTTCGGACTTCGGATCGAGCAGTTCGTCGACGCTCGGTTGCATCAGCGTCGCCCCGCCATCGTTGATCATGCGTGGTTGGCGATTCACGGCGACATCCCACATCGCTGCCTGCAGGCGCTCCGCCTCCGCCGCCCAGTCGCGCAGCTCCTGGTAGCCAATCCGTCGCCCGGCGGGCAGGATCGTGCCTTCGGAGGTCATGGCATCATGCGAGAGCACGATGCCGCCGGGCACGAATTCCACTGCGGGCGTCCAGGTCGCGAGAGCGCCGGTCAGAACGTGCCCGCGCAGACCGTGCCGCAGGGCGACACCGGGCCCGAAGTCCGTCTCCGGGAACGTGACATCTGTCCCCTCCTGGCGGCCGGGAACGGCGATGTCCTGGCCGTATGGGCCGTGCTGGCCGGAGTTGCCCGAGTTGCCATTGTTGCCGGAGTTGCCGGTCTGGCCCGAGTTCCCCGTCTGGCCGGTATTACCCGCCTGACCCGTGTTGCCGGACTGGCCGGTCTGGCCATGCTGGCCGGACTGACCATGCTGCCCCGATTGCCCGCTCTGCCCGCTTTGGCCGGACTGCCCGCTCTGCCCACTTTGGCCGGACTGGCCAGACTGTCCCGTTTGACCAGATTGGCCGTCCTGACCGCTTTGCCCATCCTGGCCAGATTGCCCGGTTTGGCTGTCCTGGCCGTCTTGCCCGGTCTGGCCATCCTGGCCATCCTGGCCGGATTGCCCATCCTGGCCAGATTGCCCGTCCTGGCCGGATTGGCCAGATTGCCCATCCTGGCCGGTTTGACCATCCTGCCCGTCTTGTCCGGTCTGGCCGCTCTGACCTGACTGTCCGCTCTGGCCGGATTGCCCACTCTGGCCGGCCTGGCCACCTTGTCCACTCTGACCGGATTGCCCGCCCTGGCCGTGTTGCCCGTCTTCGCCAAGCACGCCGACATGACCGACCTGGCCATCCTGGCCACTGGGCCCGAACGGCCCATCCTGGCCGTGTTGTCCATCCTGGCCACTCTGGCCGCCCTGACCATCCTGGCCGCCCTGACCATGTTGACCAGATTGGCCTTCTTGCCCATCCTGGCCGCCCTGGCCGTGTTGCCCGAACTGGCCCAGTTGCCCAAACGGACCGTGCTGGCCATGCTGTCCAAACTGGCCCATTTGTCCCATGGGGCCTGCTTCACCATCCTGGCCATACTCACCGACCTGACCCACCTGCCCGTGCGCCCCGATCTGGGCGATCTGGCCGTACTGCCCGAATTGCCCGGCTTCTGCAACCTGGCCGTGCTGGCCGAATGGCCCGGCCTGACCCATCTGGCCGTACTGGCCAAGCTGCCCAAGCTGGGCAAACGGACCGTGCTGCCCGTGCTGCCCGATGGGGCCGAGCTGCGCGTATTCGCCATGCTGGCCCACCTGGAGGTTCTGGCCGATCTGGGCGTGAAGGCCGGGCACCCCGAACGGATGGCCGTCGATCCAGTTCCAGAGCGCTTTCCACAGATCGAACGGCGTCTTGCCGTACGCAGCAAAGTGCAGGCCCAGCACCGGGTTGAGCACCCCGGCCACCGCCGTGACGCAGCTATTGCTGGTGACGGAGTAGCTCCCCGGGCTCGCTTTCTTCGCCGCGATCAGCGCGAGCGCCAGATCCTTCTTCGCGGCCGTCAGCGGGATATGCGCCTGCTTGTGCTGCGCCAGCCGGTTGGCATCGACCGTGGGATTGACGTGCATCGAGCCGTCCGGGTTGGGCCAGACATCGAGGAAGGTAACCGTGCCGGTCGCGTCGTCGTGCACACCGACAAAGACGTGCCCGAAATCGTACAGGTATCCGCCGCCGCCGATGCCGGTGCCAGCGCGGTAGTAGACCGTGAGCGTGCCCTTGCCTGCCATGATCCCCTCCGGTCAGAATGCCATGCACAAAGGAGGTTGGAGTCACCAGCGAAATGGGGTTGCCAGATCATTTGACCAGCCACTCCCTTATACGCTTCTCATGTTCGAATGGCAATACCCGTGGTGTGATCAGGCGAGAGCCCGTAGACAGCATCCCCGTGCAGCCTTACCATCACCCGGCGCGGCGCTGGCATGGTTGCCAGCTGAAAACCGGTCACTGGTACCGAACAGGGGGAAGACGTGCAGATCACCGCCGTTCGCTTGCGGCAGCTCACTGGCATCCTGGAACACGATGGCCCGTACTGGGAAGAGCGCCTGCAGCGCCCCATCGATGTCTACCCCGAGTACAAGTCCCAGCGCGCGCGGCCCGGCTTCTGGATGCCGCAGCCGATCGACGACACCTCCTCGCGCGTGATCTCCGTCTTCCTGGAGCTCGATACCGATGAGGGGATCACCGGGATTGCCGGCCCCGTACCGCACGAGGTCGCCTACATCATCGACCGCGAATTCCGCAGCCTGCTGATGGGCGCGGACCCGCTCGCCATCGAGCGCCTGTGGGACATCATGTACCGGGAGGCGGTGCACGGCCGCAAGGGCGCGACCATGATGGCGATCAGCGCCATCGACTGCGCCCTCTGGGACCTCAAGGGGCGCTATCTCAACCAGCCCGTTTACCGCCTGCTGGGCGGCCCGGTGCGCACCGATGCGCCCGCCTACGCCAGCATGCTCGGCTACAGCCTGGACCTGGAGAAGGCGTACCAGCGCACGCAGGAGAAGGTGGCCGAGGGGTTTACGGCGCTCAAGTGGTTCCCCCTCTACGGCCCGACCGATGGCCGCGAGGGGATGCGCAAGAACGTGGCGCTGGCCGAAACGCTGCGCGAGGCCGCTGGCCCGGATGTCGATATCATGCTCGATGCGTGGATGAGCTGGAACAAGCCGTACACGCTGGAGTTCGCGCGGAACGTGGCGCACCTGGGTATCAAGTGGATCGAGGAGCCGGTGATGCCGGACAAGATCCAGCTCTGCGCCGAGATCAACGCCCGCTCGGTCGTTCCCATCGCCACCGGCGAGCACGAGTACACGCGCTGGGGCCAGAAGGAACTGCTGGACGCCGGCGCCAGCGAGTATTTGCAGGCGGATACCTACTGGGCGGGCGGCCTCTCCGAAATGGTAAAGATCACCACCCTGGCCTCGACCTACGATATTCCCGTGATTGCCCACGGCCACTCGGTGCCCTCCAACGTCCATCTCACCCTCTCGCTGCCGGAGCTGCTGGCGCCGCTGGTGGAGTACCTGGTGAAGTGGAACACGCTCCTGCAGTTCTTCTGGGAGGAGCCGGTGACGCCGGTCAATGGCCGCATCACCGTGTCGGACAAGCCCGGCTTCGGGACCAACATCGACATGAGCAAGGTCGAGACCGACGAGGAACTCTCCTGGGAGGGCGGCACCAACATGGCCGGCAGCATCCAGGACCGCGAAGAGGTGGAGACGGCCCAGTAGGCCGCCCACGAGAGGAAAGGACCATTCCATGCGTGGCAATCATGTGCGGCGGCGGTTGAAGGCGGGCGAGCCGTCCATCGGCACCTGGCTCTCCCTCCCCTCCCCGGAGGCCGCGGAGTATTGCAGCCAGCTTGGCTTCGACTGGCTGACCATCGACGCCGAGCACAACCCGATCGACATCCGCACGCTCGCCCAGATGTTCGCGGCCATGGCGGCCAGCAACACCGCGCCGATGGTGCGCATCCCGTGGAACAGCGGCGAGAACTTCAAGCGGGTGCTGGATGCCGGCGCCTGGGGCGTGGTGGTACCGATGGTGCGCACCCGCGAGGAAGCCGAGCTGGCCGTGGCCTCCGCGCGCTACTACCCGGAGGGCGACCGCAGTGTCGGTGGGGGCCGCGCGGCGATGTCGTTCGGCACCACGGGCGAGCACTACCTGCGCCACGCCAACAACGAGATCCTGGTCGTGCTCCAGATCGAGCACATCACCGGGGTCGAGAACGCCGACGCCATCCTGAGCGTGCCGGGCGTCGATGCCTGCTTCATCGGCCCGAATGACCTCGCTGCCTCGATGGGGATCGGCCTGGGTGTGCCGCTGGAGAGCGACAACCCGGCGCTGGTGGAGGCGATCTTCGAAATCCGCGACGCCTGCGTCCGCAACGGCGTGGCCCCGGGCATCCACACCTCCGGCGCGGCGGGCGCGAACCAGCGGATCGAGGAAGGGTTCCAGTTCCTGGCCCTCGCCAGCGAGCTGAAGTACATGCTGAGCGGCCTGCGCGATGACATCAACCAGACCAACTGGCGTGCCGCCGACGCGGTGGGCATTGATGAGGCGGTCGGCGACGCGGTGGTGCGGTACTAGGTCCCTGGTTGGCAAGGAACCGTCGTGAGCGACAAGGTCAACCTCGGCGCGAAGCTCTCCCAGTTTTCCGATCACTGGGGCCCCCGGACGGTGGCCGTCTACAACGGTCACGATGTCATGGTGGTCAAGGTGCTTGGCGAATTTGCCTGGCACGCGCACGACGACACGGATGACTTCTTCCTCGTGCTCGCAGGCCGGCTCGTGCTGCGGCTGCGCGACCGCGAGGTCGTGTTGAACCCGGGGGAATTGTTTATCGTGCCGCGAGGGGTGGAGCACCAGCCGTATGCTGAGGAGGAGGTCCACCTGTTGCTGATCGAGCCAACCGGGACCCCGAACACGGGTGACGCGCGAAACGCCGCCCCCCGCCGCGTGATCTAGGCAGGTGACCCGAGAGGAGGCGCGGCCGGGGCGTGCCGCAAGGGCTTCCGCAACGTCCCGCCCTCGCGTAAGCTGCAGCCAGTCGTCATTGTTGATTGTCCGGTCCAGCAGCTTGCATCGAGAGGGACCGCATTCATGGACGGCCACCAGTTCGACCAGCTCGTGCGTACCCTGCCTACCTCCCGCCGTGCCGTGCTCAGCTTGGGAGCGGGCCTGGGTCTCCGCCCTCTCTTCGCGGACGCGAAGAAGCACAGGAAGAAACGGAAGCAGAAGCGGAAGTGCCCGAGCGGCACAAAGGCGTGCAACGGGCAATGCATTCCCGACGCTGCATGCTGCACCCAGCAGGATTGTCCCAGCGGACGCTTCTGCCTGCATGGCGGCTGCTTCACCGGGTGCACCAACGCCGAGCCTACCAACTGCCTGGTCGGTGGCTGCAACTGCCGTGTCACCGTGGCCGGTCCCAAGGTCTGCGCCACCGCGATCAACTGCGTTTCGGTCCAGCCCTGCGCCGACGACAGCGGCTGCTCGCTCGGTCAGACCTGCGTTGCCTCTGGCTGCTGCACCAGTTTCGGCAAGCCCCGCTACTGCCAGCCCCCGGACTGAGCCCAGGGCGAATCTGGGGTGGCACGGTCCGCCGGGCGCGGGTGGCTGCCGGCGCCGCATTGGCCGGGAGGGCGGCAGGCTGCACAGCCGCCGCGTCACGGCCCGCGGCGCTCGCTCTCTCCTGCCAAGGCGCGGCCGCGGCATCATGATGCCGCGCCCGCGCCCTGGGCTGCCCTACGGGAGCACCTCGATCTCGACCACCATGCCTTCCTCGAAGTGATCAGGCACATGGCAGGCAAACTGGTAGCGCCCGGGCTCGGTGAAGGTCCAGGCCAGTTCCTTCGTCGTTCCCGGGGCAATATCCTCCAGTTCCGACTCCTGCTCCTCGCCGTTGATCTTCGCCTCCAGCGGCGCATCGACCGCGCCAGCCGGCTCGATGACGAACTCGTGCGTGACCGTGCCGGCGTTGCCCACCGCGAAGATGTAGGGCTCATTGACGCGGAGGGAGGTGCGCTGCGGCCGGACCGCGAATTCTTCCACCACCACCCCCACGCAGACCGGCTCCGCGGACGGCGTGGCCTGGGCGGATGGCGCGGGTGAGGCGGCGGGCGTGGCCGCCAGTGTTTCCAGCGGCGAGGGGCAGCGTGCGCTGCTGGCCGCCGGAGTGGCACTCTGGGCCAGCGCGAGGGACGCGGCGTTGGCCGCTCCCGGCCAGGCGGCCAACGCCATGAGCAGCGCAAGGAGCAACGCGGACGGAAGACTGTACCGATGCATGATCAGGCTCCTTTCCATCGCGAGTGACGCCGTAATGCCCCGCTGTGATCGGGGCGCACCAGTGGGGCATACGGCGCGCCCGGCACCGGATGCGGTCTTTGCGGCCCTGTGCCCGGCCTTTCTGGGTCAGGCCTCGTGCGCGACGTGGAGGCGCAGCCGATGCTACGGCGCACTCTACACCTGCGCGCCGCGCAGGGGAACCAGCGGCGGGCGCGAACCAGCGCAGCGAGCAAGGTGGTCATTGCCAGCGAGCTGAAGTACATGCTGGGCGGCCTGCGCGACGACATCACCCAGACCAACTGGCGTGCTGCCGCCCCGGTCGGCATCGATGAGGCAGTGGGTGACGCGATGGTGCGGTACCAGGCGTTCCCTGCCCTTTGCTTCACTCCTCGGGACGCTCCTGCCAGCCGGCAGGAGCGTCCGTTCGTTCGCCGGTCATCCACGGTCATGCGGATTCCCCTCCGCGGCCGTGCGACGCTGGCAGTGGCCGTGTCCTGCTCTGAGCGCCTGCGCCGGTGAGCACGACACGATGCGCACGACCTCGACGAGCCTCGATCCCGCAGTGTGGGGCTGGATGCTGTCCGTGGGCACGGCCTTGCACGGTGGCGTGAGAAGCGGACGCCAGGCGACCAATGTGCACGGGTCAGGACGGCCGCTCCCCTGGGTCATGCCCATTCGTCCGTGAGACATACGGTTCGCGGCGCGCTGTCGTGCCGGCGAGAAACCGCCGCGTTCATACACCCCGAATGCGCCATTTTGGTGCTTTGCCCAACATAACGGCTCGGCCATGATTGTCTCAACGTACCAGAGATCCCCTGACCTGGTACCAGGACGATTCGGGCGGGCTGCCGTTGAAGGCATGGGGACAGAGACGTCACGTGAGCATCACGCCTGGTCGATGCCGAAACCGACCAGCGTGGCGACCCGGAGATTCCTCGTCAGCGCCCGAATTCAGCACCCATCTCATGCAGGGAACCCGAGAAGCGTAAGGAGACCGAGATCATGGGTACCGATCGACAGGAGATCCTGGAAGAGCGTCGCGAGGACAAGCGGGACACCAAGCAGGATCGCCGCGAGGACAAGCGGGACGACAAGCAGGATCGCCGCGAGGACAAGCGCGACAATCGCTAGCCCCGCCATGGCGTAGCCGCGTGCGGGCCTCATCTCTGGGAGGCCCGCAAGCCGGGTGACATGCTGGAAGCACGCAGCGTTCGCGATCCGGCGTCGCCGCTCAACGAAGATGACTGCGTCCTTGCCGTCTGGCCGGGACCCGGACATTGCGGTCGTCACGGCGGAGAACGCGAGACAGGTCAAGCGATGGGGCCGGCGCCTGCCAGTGCTGAAGTGCTCACCGCGGAATCCATTGCCGGATGTTTCCAGGTCGCGATCATTCGGTCACTCGTCACCAGGTGCCGGACGCATCCAGGGCCTCCTCTGACACCATGCTCGGTGGCCACGACGGGGCCGCAGGCTGGCATACCGTTGCTCCGATGGCCACCCGCCGAAGCTGGACGCTGCTTCGCTCCCGCGCCAGCACGATTGCTCCGCATGCGGGACGGCTCTACGTCCTCTACGTGAACAGATGCACGTTCGATCTCAGGACATCGCAAAGGACATCAAGATGGGCAAGCAGAAGGTGCAAAAAGAGAAGAAGGATGTTCGCAAGGCGAAGGATGACCTGCGCGATGACCGGAAGCATGGCACCGATAAGCAGGTGAAGCGATCGAAGCAAGAGCTTCGTGAAGAGAAGAAGGACGTCAAGAAGGCCAAGAAGTGAGGCGTGGTCACTGGTGAGCGAGATGGGCCGGGATCATGCAACGCCGCCGGCCAGATGGCCGGCGGCTGGAGAGCCGGTTGCAGCCATCAGCCGGGGTTGTCGTCATGAGCGCTGACGAGGTCACCAGCCGCTGGTTCGAACTCGCCGTAAGCTGTGATCCCGATGCGGTCGAGATGTTTACCGCGTTCTTCCTGGAGATTGGGTGCGGCGCCGGGGTGGTGATCGCAGAACCGGTTTCACCAGGAGCGAATGACGGCGACGTCGTGGTCGACCCGCTGTTACCGGTCACGGTCAGCACCTACCTGCCCGCGGAGACTGCCGAGCCCATCATCGACCACGTGCGCGAATCCCTCCCACTCCTTCGCCAGGAGTACGAGGTAAGCGATCTGGTGATTCGCGGTGTTGTCGTCACGAAACGCGCGGACGAGGATTGGGCCGACGCGTGGCAGGCGCATGGCAATCTGCTCCATGTTGGGCGTCGGGTTCTCGTGAAGGCGCCGTGGCTCGATCATGACCCAGAGCCCGGCGAGATTGTGCTGGAACTCGAGACCGGCCTGGCCTTCGGCACCGGTGGACATCCCTCTACCCATCTCGTGATGACCGCCATCGAAGACACGGTGGCGCCCGGCATGCGCGTGCTCGATGTCGGCACCGGCACCGGCATTCTCGCCATTGCCAGCGCCATCCTGGGTGCTGCAGCCGTGGACGCGGTCGATATCGAGCCGGAGGCGGTACGCGTCGCAAGGGCGAATGCGGTTCACAACGGCGTGGGGAACAGGGTGCGCGTTGCGCGGGGCAGCGTCGGCGCAGGCCAACCGTTCCAGGACGAGTACGACCTCGTGGTCGCCAACATCCTGGGACAGATCCTGATCACCCTGGCGGATGACCTCACGCGAGCCGTCCGGCGTGGGGGAGGCCTCATCCTGGGCGGCATCATCGACTTTCGTGAAGGCAGCGTTCGCGATGCGTTTCAGGCGCTCGGCATGCAGATCACTCGCCGTGAAGAGTTGGACGGCTGGGTGATGCTCGTGCTCCGCAAGCCGGATCCGGGGAGTGCTCCAGCCAATTCCTGAGCGCGCCCGGTGAGGCGCCCACCGCGTAATGAGTCGGGGAGTGCGAGTGAGCGAGAAGCACGATCACGCCTCACATTCCGCAGGCAGGTTCCTGAACCGGCGCGAGGCAGGAGTTGAGCTTGCTTGCGAGGTGCGGCCGTTTGCTGGTCAGGACACGCTCGTGCTCGGTATTCCTCGTGGCGGCGTGATCGTGGCTGCTGAAGTTGCCCGCGCGCTGGGCGCGGAGCTTGATGCCCTGGTCAGCCGCAAACTCGGTGCGCCCGACCAGCCCGAACTGGCCATTGGGGCGGTGACCGCAACTGGCGGCCTCGTCGTCAATGACCAGACCATCTCCGCTCACGACGTCACGCCAGGGCAACTCGCATCGGCCATTGCCTCGGGTGTTGCCGGCGCCGCAGCTCACCAGGCGCGATTTCGCGGTGATCGGCCAGCGCCGCGCCTGGCCAACCGGACCGTGATTGTGGTGGACGACGGCCTGGCGACCGGGGCCACCATGCGCGCTGCCCTGCGTGACGTGCGCGCCGCGCAGCCAGGCAGGCTCGTGGCTGCCGTGCCAGTGGGAGATCCGGAGGCCTGCCACGCCTTGCAGCCGTATGCCGACACGGTCGTCTGCCTTGTTGCGCCCGCTTCGTTTTCCGCGGTGGGCGTGTACTACGACGACTTTCGCGCTCCCGATGACGAGACCGTGCGCCGTTTACTCGAGGGGCTTCCCGGCCCTGATCAGGAGGCATGAGACGATGGTCTGGCGCGGTGGTTGATGCATAAGGTTGGAGACGAAGGTTCTTGTGAGCGCTCATGGGTCGCACGCCGTGAACGCGATGAGGCGCCGCATGACACCGGACGCCCGTTAGGTGCGGACCAGGCGAGCGGCCCTGAGACGCACTTGAATGTGAGGAGTTGATGAGCAAGACGATCGTTGCCATCGATCATGACAACCCGGCCTTCGTTGAGAATGGCCCGCACGCGCATGCGACGAGTGATATTCGTGTCCATAACACTGACGTGCCCGATGCAGAAAATATCCAGCTCGTGAGTCCTGATCAGGGCTTTTGTTCGACAATCCTGGTCAATGAGCGGCGGGACAACGCCTGGATAAACGTCCGTGACCCCGGCATGAGCTGACGGAACACGGGCAACGTGGGGTCAGCGTGCCCCGCGACAGTCTCAACCAGGTATTCCCGGAGCGAGGACGACCAGGGCAAGGCGTTCATCGCTCAGGACCCGAACACTCCCCTCTCTCGGCGCCGGTGACGAGGCGATGCCGCGTAGTCCATGCGTGTCGCCAGTTGAGCAAATAGGCCGCTACGGTGTCGTGCGCTGGTAGTGCGCTGGCCGCGGAACCACCCACCGCGAAACGTGATGACCAATGGGCCGTCACTTGACGCTACGCCGGCAGGAGCCCCAGCCTGGTGGCGCGGTCAACGGCCTGGCGGCGGTCATTCACGTCCAACTTGCGGTAGATATGCAGCGTGTGCCGCTTGACCGTTGCCGGGGCGATGAAGAGTCGCGCGGCGATTTCCTTGTTGCTTTCCCTGTCTCCGAGGAGGGCGAGGATCTCCAATTCTCTCTGAGAGAGTGGCTCGGCCAAGTGGGTTTGATCGGGCTCCAGCACATTGGTGGCTCGTGAGGGAAACGCCGCCAGGATGCGTTCCACTGCGAGAGGCCTGGAGCCCTTTGCACCGAGTTGCCGGAGCAGGTGTTCCACGGCGTCGCCGTGATCAAGGAACGGGCGCAGCCCACCGCCTGGCTCCGCTGCCCGCACCGCGCACAGGACCGTGTCCAGGGCTTCCTCATGCCGGCCCTGGCGATCGGCGAGTAATGCCGAGAGGATATCGACCTCAAGGCGGAGCCGGCGATTGGGAAGCCGTGTACAGAATTCCCGTAACTCAGCCAGCAGCAGAGCGGCCTGGTCCCACGAGGACGCGTCATTGTCGGCCAGCAAGGCACGCGCCTGGGCCACGCGAGGCTCCACGGAGGAAAGCGCCCAGGTCAGCGGTACGGGCTCAACCTGCCTCGACCAGGCGATGGCCTCCGCCATTCGCCCCTGCCGGCGATTGAGTTCAGCTGCGAAGGCCCCGATGCTGGGGAGGAGGCGCAGCGCATGGCGTGCCAGCAGGAACGCCTGTGCGTCTTCCACTTCCTGCCGCGCTTGCGATGGCCGGTCCGTGGCCTGATACGTCAGGGCCAGGAGCCCTGCGGCTTGCGTCCACCACATGAGCCGCATGACGAAGCGTGCTTCAACAGCTTCGGTCAGGTGCGACTCAGCCTCCGTGAGCTCATTGCGGGCGTAGTGCACCGTCCCGAGCAACAGGTGCGCCAGGGCCTCCTGATCGGCTAACTCCAGCTCTTCACTGACCTGCAGCAGGCGAGTGGCTGCTTGCCACAGGCGTGTCCAGTCGCCGTCGATCCAGTAGAGGAAGGCCTGGGTCTGCAGGAGCCAGGCATACCCTGGACTCCGGGGAGATTTCTCCCCGAGCCTGCTATCGAGGTAACGCAGTCCGCCTGCGAGGTCACCTCTCATGTACGCGGCCGACGCTATCCCCGTATGGGCCATGCCACGCAGGTGGCTGGCCCCTGGCGGCAACACGGACAGGAGATGGCGCGAGGCGGATTCGAAACGCTCCACGTCACCGGCCCAGAAATCAAGGACGCTCCGCAAGGACATGAGCTCCGCGGCATCCAGTGTTCCCGGAGCTGGATCGCGAGGCTGTTTGGCGAGTTCGCTCTCTGCGTGATCCAGGAAAACCGCGGCCTCCGTGAATCGCGAGTTCAGGATGGCAATGCGCGCCTCCGCCAGCAGCAGCCCGGCGTGGTGCTCTTTTGCCTCTGGCGGGAGCAAGCGCAGCCAGCGCGTCAGACGTGCGAACTGATCCTTGTTATAGAGGCTGTGCCGGTGCCGGGCCACGATATCGGCGGCGGTTTCCGTGGCGCCGGCGGCCAGTGCGTGGTCTACGGCCTCCTCGATGAGGTCCTGAGCTTCAAGCCAGCGGCTCGCGCGATGATGCAGGTTGGCGATCGTGTCGGGCTCATTGCGCTCGGCCAGTCGCCTGGCAAGGAAGCTCTGGAACAGGTGGTGGAAGCGAAAGAACTCATGGTCGTCGTCGAGCGGGATGATGAACAGATTGGCATGAACCAGGGTAGCCAGGAATGCCTGTCCCCAGCCAGCCGCTGAGCAGGCGTCAGCATCCTCCGCACAGACGCTCTCGACCAGTGGCGCCGAGAAGCGGTTCAGGATCGAGAGCTGCAGGAGGCGATCCTGAACCGCTGGTGGCTGGGCAGCAAACACTTCGTCCAGCAGGAATGTCTCAATGTCCTCCCGTGCGACAGACATCCGGGGCAGATGCGTTCCCGTTGCCTTGTGCCCCCTGATCGCAAGCGCCATCAGTTGCAGGCCAGCGGCCCAGCCTTCGCTCTCTTCGTGCAGCACAACGGCAAAATCGTGATCAAGAGCATCGCCAAGCACTTTCCGCAGGAAGGCTGACGATTCCTCCGGGGTGAACAGAAGATCCTCATAACGGATTTCTGTGACCTGATCACGGGCTCGCAGCCGCGTGAGAGGCCAGGGAGGCTCGGAGCGTGACGCAATGGCGAGATGCATCCTGGCCGGTGGGTAACGGAGGACCTGTTCCAGGATCTGGTGAACCTGGTCGTTGGTGATGACGTGGTAGTCGTCCAGGACGAGGACGAAGTCAGCCGGCAAGCGATCCAGATCTGCGCACAGGCTTGACGCCAATGCGTCCAGTGGGGGAAGCGTCAGCGCCTGCAAGAGATCGCGCGTGGCAAGGGATGCGTCAGGAAACATGCCTTGTACGGCGGCCAGGAGGTACCCCAGGAAACGCCCGAGTTCGTTGTCGCTCGCATCGAGCGAAACCCAGCCACTCGTCCAGGGCAAAACAGCGAGCCATTCGCTCAGGAGCGTGCTCTTGCCCGAACCGGCGGGCGCTTGCAAGAGAAGCAACGCGCGGTCGCTCCCGGCCTCGAGTTGCTCGACGAGTCTCCGCCGTGGAACGTGCTGCCGGTGAAGACGGGGTGGGGAGAGCTTGGCGCCAATGAAGCCAAGTTCTGAGGTCAACGGGAGGAGTTCGGACATCGGTGACCGCACGTGTCGAGCGGTGTCGTCGCCCATGATCAATCCCTGTCATGTTGCAATTGTTGCCGGGATGCATCGCTAACCCGGCAGCAGCCCGCGCTGCCTCAGGCTCGTCCGCCGCCCTGGGCGCCGATGGTCTGCCCGCTGTTTTGAACGCTCTTCGTTGCGTGAATAATGAAGCGCAGTGGCCAGTAATGCAACGTTCCCCCAGTGGATTGTCAGGCAGTACCCCCCATTGCACCCAGCGAATGCACCCTGAATGAGCCATTCTGGTGCTTTTGCGGCCGGCTGTTCCTTGGCATCCTTGGGGTGCCGGATCAGAGATGACCTGCCGTGATCGCGGCAACACGAACGGGATCGGCGGGGAGCCCCGCCGCAGAACCGCAGGCGGACGGGCGACCACAGCCAGGAGGCGCGGGTGGACATCCGTAACTCCAGCAACCGTGGGGACCAGTCCGCGTGACCCGTGCAGGCAGGACGCCGTTTCGTAACAAGGAGATCGGTGAGATGGTGAACCAGAAGCCGCAGCACCCCGCTCAGGAGCTGCAAGATCGCAAGCAGGACCAGCGCGAGAACCAGCGCGAGAACAAGGAAGACCGCCGTGAGGATCGCCGCGACGAGAAGGAAGATCGGCGCGACGATCGCCGCGACTAAAGCCAGCCGGGGCCCCTTTCAGCCAGGGTCGTAACTGGTGGTGGGAAGGGGGAGACCCCTTCCCACTTTTTGTTCCTGGCAGGCGATGCGCGGATGGATATGGAGCAGCGATCTCCAGAAGAGGATGGCCATGGATCACGACGGCGAGTTCGGCTCGGTCCAGCCATGCTCCACCCCATGCCGGACGCCCCGTTTCGCTGCCCAGGTCGTTCGCTGCGAGGCGAAGAGGACGACCAAGCTGGGTTCGGAACGCCCTATGCAGCCAGGCACAAGCCCAATGGGTTCGCTGGAGCGGCTTTCGTTGCAGCAGCTCATGACCGATGCAGTAGTGGAAATGGCCGTGCGGATGACCGCGCACATGTTCGGTTTGCCGCGTGCGACGGTGGCCGAGATCGTCGCGGTTGAGCTGCCGATGATCGCTGCCATGTCAGAGGGGAATCCCGAACTCCGCCGGCGCCTGTATGTGATCTCACTGATGAGGCTGCCGGGACGGATTGAGGACTTCTACGCGCGGATGATGGCCAGTCCGCTGGTGCGGCAAGCCGTCATGGACGACTACCGGGCGACCTACGGCACCATGCTGGATGCCGTGAACCGCGTGGCGGCCAGGCAGACCGGCGTAACCGATGGCCAGGCGCGCGATGTCATGGCGGCCGCGCTCCCTGCGGTAACCCAGTGGCTGGGGACCAGCAATCGCGCCGGTGACGAAACGGGCTTCCGCCAATGCCTGCGTGATTTGCACGCGTGAAGCGAGCAGCGTTTTCCAGTCAGGGGTGCGGCCCCGTCTTTCGAGATCAATAGATCAGTTTGAAACAGAAAGGAACGACTGCGATGGCAACGACGCGAGGAACTGTCAACCAGTTCTTGATGGATGCCGCTGTCGATCAATCCGTGACCATGACAGCGGAAATGCTTGGTATGCCTGAGGAGACAGTCCGGAAGATTCTCCAGGTGGGCTTGCCAATGATGGCCAGGATGGCGGACGAGAATCCGGCGCTGCTCAAGGCCATGTATGCCCAGTCGCTGCAACTGATGCCGGAGCCAGTGCAGCAGTTCTACGGCAAGCTGGCAGAAAGCCCGAAGGCGCAGCAGAAGTTGGTGGACGAGTTCCAGACCATGGTCGGCCCGATGATGGAGTCGCTGAGCCGCGAGACGGCCCTCCAGGCCGGGAGTACCCCTGCACTCGCGGGCAGCGCCCTCGCCACGACGTACCCGGCTGTGGCCCAGGCGCTGGGCAAGGGCAACACGGAGCAGACCGAAGCCGGCTTCGGCCAGCGTCTGAAGGAGTTGGTTGCATAGCCCAAACGCACACGCGTGCGTAGCCGGTGATCCACCTGGATCACCCCCAGAGAGGAGACATGTCATGGAAGCTACCGACAAGGGCATCATCACCGAATGGCCACAGTCGCTGGTATGGGCGCTCTACGACACGCCGTATGGTGCGGCCGAGGCCCTGGCCGCGCTGCAGACAGCCGACCGCCAATGGCTGATTGGTCTTGAGAACGCCGCCGTCGTGGAAAAGAACTACAACGGCGAGGTCACGTTCAACGAGACCGGTGACCGCACCGGCATGAGCGGGCTGGGAACGGGCGCTCTGATTGGCGGCCTCATCGGGTTGATCTTCCCACCCGCGTTGATCGGCTCGGCGGCGGCTGGCGCCGCGGTCGGCGGTCTTGGCGCCCGGCTGCGGGATGCCGGGTTCGAGGACAACGCCCTGCGCGCAGTGGCCAACGAACTGGCGCCAGGGCAGTCCGCGATCGTCGCCGTGTTCTGGCACCAATGGACCGACGACGCCGTCCGCTTCCTCGATGATGCGGCCTACCGCGTCGGCTGGATGGAAATCACCGAGCGGGCGGCAGAGCTGCTGTCCGCACAGAACCAGGTGGCCTGACTTCGTTGTCCGGTCCGCGGTTTCGCCGCGGACCGGATACAGGCGCTCTCCCCAATACGGTACGGACCCGCGCCGCCAAGCGCACCTGGTGCGTCAGCAGCAGGTGTCAGTCGCAGCCCGTGACATGCCGCGGTGGGCGGCGAGCGCCGAGCGGCACGGGACGACGACGTCAGCTTGCTGCTGAACGTCGTGGCGAGCCAAAAAGGAATGCACATGCCAACGATGAATCTCGAAACGTGGGGGGCCAGAAAGGTCCTCACGGCAACCTTCGACTCCCTGGGCGGAGCGAACGTGGCGGTGAAGAAGCTTCAGGAGATGGAAAAGAAGGATCTGCTCGATCTGGATAACTCCATCACCGTCTCCAGGAACGCCTGGGACAAGATCGATGTCCACCAGACGACCGGCGACAGCGGGAAGAAGGGCGCTGGCGTTGGCGCCCTGGTCGGCGCCGTTGCGGGCCTGATCTTTCCACCCTCGCTCCTGGCAAGTACGGCCCTGGGTGGCGCTGTCGGCGCCATGGTCGGGAAGATGCGCGGCGAGTACTTCGACGACTCCTACGTCAAGGCCATGGCGGACGCCCTGCAGCCTGGGCAGTCGATGCTCATTGCCATCGTCGATCCCGACTGGGAGACCGAGATCCAGGCGGCACTCGATGGTATGGCGCAGGAGGTTCGCTGGACGCCGTTGACCGCAGCGGCGGCGAAGGCCCTGGCGCAACAGGCCGAGGGTGGCGCGGCCGCGTCCTGACCGCTCAAGGCTGAAGGAGCACGAAATGGCTGTGGATTCCCTCAAGACGCCGATGCAATCGGCATGGTCGTCTCGCCGCACCGTCTTGCGTGCGGTGGGTGCGGGCGCCGTGGTTACCCTGCTGTCTGGGCGTCTCGGATCTGTGGCGCGCGCGCAGTCGCCATTCCCCACGCGCATCCGGGTCCTGCATGCGGCACCGCCGTTGGGCAAGGTTGAAGTCCTCTTCAATGGCGAGAAGAAGCTCGATGAGTTCACGTACGGAACGACCAGCGACTGGATCGAGGTCGGCGCCGGGCTCGTGCGCGTGACCATCAGCCGCGACCGGGCCGGGATCAACTACATCGTCTATGACGCCATTGCCCCGGTGGTGGCAAACGAAGACTACGAGCTCATTCTCTCCGATCCCCTGGTGATCCCGGTTCCGGTAGACCGCTCGCCGCTCGCCGCCGATACGGCTCGCGTGCGGGTCGTCCACGCCGCTGTAGATGTCCCGGCTGTCGACATCGCGCAGAAGGGCGGCGACGTGATCATCGAGAACGTGGGGTACGGCCAGCTCTCGGACCCACTCGAGGTCCCGGCCGGAAGCTACGACCTCGAGGCCCGGCTGCAGGGCACCAGTGAGGCCGCGTTTACCCTGCCGACGCTCACGGTCGAGGGCGGCACGGTCTACCAGGTGGTCGCCTACGGAATTCCCGGCGACAGCGAGACGCCGCTCACCGTAGGCATCTTGAGTGATGCCGCTCGTGCACCGATACCGGCGGCAACGCCAACGAGGTAATCCAACCTCGAACGATGGCATATCAAAGGGGATGGACATGACTGGTCGCAACATTGCAGCGCCAGCAGATGGCTTTGGGCGCGCGGCCACGGTGGCGGGCAGCCTGGCCTTCGAGTTGGCCAGGAAATGGTGGGTGCTGCTGCTGCGCGGTATCGTGCTGATCATCCTGGGGTGCCTCGCCTTCGGCAGCCCCGCCACCTGGGTCGTCTTCGCTGGTGCGTTGATGCTGATTGACGGCTTCGCCATGCTCATCGCCGGGCTGGGCGACCAGCCTGCCGGGCAGAGCCGCTGGCCCCTGATCATCATCGGCGCCCTTGGGCTCATCGCCGGGCTGCTCGTCCTGTGGAATCCGGTCCTTGCCGGCACGACGCTGACCTACATCATTGCTGCCTGGGCGATTGCCGTGGGTGTCCTGGAGATCATCGCCGGCATCGGCCTGCGCCATGAGATCACCAACGAGTGGTGGCTGATCCTCACCGGGATTCTGGCCATCGTGTTTGGGGTGCTCGTGTTCCAGAACGTGCTTGCCGGTTTCCTCGCCATTGCCTGGATCTTCGGCATCTTTGCCATCTCGGCCGGGATTCTGTCGATTGCGCTCGCCTTCAGTGTGCGTGGCGTCGGGAAGCGCATTGGCGCGGTCACCTAGGCCGGATCCAGCAGGATCACCGGGCAGCGCGCATCGAGCGATGGCAGATCCCGCCCTCGGCGGCCAGCCACCCGGGCATCACCTACGTGCCAGTCTCCCGGCACTCAACGCCGCGCATCTGGTACGTCGCGGGCGAACAGTCGCGTCTCACACAGGAAAGGAGCAAAACGTGGGCGATCTCTTCGACAACTTGGCGCACACGCTCTCGGAGCGGCAACCCCGGCGCAGCGTTCTCCTTGGGCTGGGAGCCCTGGGGCTCGGTGCACTTGGCGCGCGCATCACCGTGGAAGAGGCGGACGCCAGGTCCCGGTGCAAGCGGTGCAAGGACCGGTGTCGAAACCGGAACCGCCGCAGGAGCAGCAAGAACCGGAAGAACTGTGGCAACACGTGTCGCAACCAGTGCCGGAACACCTAGCAACGAACCAGGTTCCCGCCTGCGGACCAGCGCCGTCTCGTGCGCGACGGTCCCGCAGGCGGGCCGGCGCGACGCATCCGCCAGGAGCCATAGCTCGATGCGGAAGCCGTGCTCATGGCGCCGACGCCGCGTGGGCGCACGTGCCCGCTGCTGAGCTCGATGGCCACAGAGGTTCTGGGGGTTCCCGGAAACGATGATCCCCGCAGGCAGGAAGGGAGAGACACACCGTGCTGGGCTCGGCGATCGGGGCACTCAGCGATCGGATGGACTCCAGGTTCGTGACGGCCTACTGGGTGCCGGCATTCGTCTTCGTCCTTGGCGCGCTCTGCGCCTTCGGCGTCATGAGGGGGCCCGGCCAGATCGATTCCTGGATCTCCGACCTTGACTCGGTGGAGCAAACGCTTGGTGTCGTGATCATCGTGCTGCTTGTGTCCACGCTGGCGTTCATTCTCCGCGCGCTGACTCGCCCGATCACCGAGGCGTGCGCGGGACTCGCGATACCCGCGCCTGTCGCTGCCTGGTCGAAGCGAGGACAACTTCGCGCAAAACGGCGGGCAGCGCAGTTGCTTGCGTCGTCCACGCACCTGAAGTCCCCAGATGTGGAATCTCCGGTGGCAGCGCTGCTGCAGAACCGATTTCCGGAGAACGACGCCGATCTCCAGCCGACACTCTTCGGCAATCTCATCGCCAGTGCCAGTGCGCACCCACGAATTGCGTACTCCATGGAAGGCCTGCTGTGGTGGTCCCGGCTTTCTCCCCTGCTGCCCCAATCCTTCCAGGACACATTGGCAGGCGCCCAGGCGCCGATGATGGCGTTGTTCAACCTCAGCATCGTGTTCCTCGCGCTCGCGGTCCTGAACGTGCTGCTTGGCGCTCTCACGTCGAGCTGGCTCACCGCCATCGTCTTTGCGGTCGTGTCGCTCGTGCTTGCCCGGCTCAGTTACCGCGCAGCGGTGAGCCAGGCCGCGGAAGTCAGCAGCATGCTGCGTGTCGCGTTCGACCTGTACCGCTACGACATCCTGGATCAACTCGGCCGGCCGCACCCTGAGACGATCGCTGATGAGCGTGCCCTCTGGACCAGCATCACCCGGGAAGTGCTCGGGCTGGAGAAGCTTCCGCCAGCATCGTAGGCATCCACACTGCTGGCGCCGGGCACGAACTCGCGCCCTGAGGATGGGTTCCAGCTCATCATTCTCGCCAGCAAGCTGAAATCCATGCTGAGCGGCTTGCGCGGCGGCATCACCCATGCGCAGACCAACTGGCGCGCCGCCGCCCCGGTCGGGATCGATGAGGTGGTCGACCACGCGGTGGTGCGGTACGAGGGGCGATCCCGCAAGATGCGCCATGCTCCGATACATATGCACCGACCTCGCAGGAAGCGCAGAGATCGTTGTTTTCTCCGTTGCAGTGAGTCCCTTGCGGTGCAGAGCGTGAAACGTCTCAGGGCACACAAGAACCAGTTCGCAAGGACTGGGCTGTGAGGTGCGGTGGTCAATCTCCACGATGCGCTGGGTCCGCCGGAGGCTAAAGACCTCCGGCTACATCCCACGAAAGGCCCTTCAATGGGCCTGGAACGAACCGTGGTTGGTAACGCAAAAGCGAAGAATGATTGAGCAAAGAAGCTGCCCATAGCCCCGTAAACGGGGGCTTCCCTCGAGTAGCCGGGAGTCTCTAGCTCCCGGCGGGCGGCGTCCCGGCCCGCGAGGAAGCCGCGTTGCTGCCAGGGTGGGCACAGGGAAGGCCAGGTCTACCGCCCACTGCGCTCGTCACCCCGTGCGCTGCAGTGCCGGCAGCAGGCCGAGTTCGGCGGCGCGGGCCACGGCCTGGCGGCGGTCGTTGACATCGAGCTTGCGGTAAATGCTGATCGTGTGGCGCTTGACCGTGCCGGGGGAGATGAACAGCCGCGCGGCGATCTCCTTGTTGCTGTCGCGCTCGCCAAGCAGCGCCAGGATCTGCAACTCGCGCGGGGAGAGTGGCTCGATCAACCCAGCTTGCTCGGAGATCCTGGAGGGAAGCACCTGGATCGGGAACGCCGCCTGGATGCGCTCCAGGGCAAGTGGCGACACGGCCTCACGCGGCAGTTGCCGTATCAGGTGCTCCATGTCGTCGCCCAGGTCGGCGAACAGGCGCACCCACCCATCCGGCGCGGTGTCGCGCACCACCTGGCGGAGCATGCGTAGCGCCGTCTCGTGATCGCCTCCCTGTTCAGCCAGGAGCGCCGCCAGGGCGTCTACCTCCAGGTGGAGTCGGCGGTTCGGGAGGCGGGCGCAGAACGCGCGCAGTTCGGCCAGGATCGTGGCCGCCTGGTCCAACGCCAGTGCGTCGTCCGCCGTCAGCAGCGCGCGCACTTGCGCCAGGCGTGGCTCGACCGCCGCCAGCGCCCAGGTCAGCGGCCCGGGGGTGACCTGCCGCGCCCAGGCAATGGCCGGCGCGACCCGGCCCTCGCGCCGGTCCAGCTCGGCCTGGAACGCGCCGATGTTCGGGAGCAGGCGCATGGCGTGCCGCTCCAGCAGAAACGCGTGCGCGTCGTCAATGATCTGCTGCGCTTCCTCACCCCGGCCGAGCGCCTGGAGCGTCAGCGCCAGCAGCCCGGCGGCCTGCCCCCACCACATCAGGCGCATGATGAAGCGCGCACCGTGGGCGCACTGCAGGTAGGCCCTGGCGATATCCAGCTCGTTCCGGCAGTAATGCACCGCGCCGAGCAGAAAATACGCCAGCGCCTCCTGGTCGGCCAGTTCCATCGCCTCGCTGACCTGTCGCAGCCGCGTGGCCGCCTGGTGCAGGCGCGTGAGGTCACCGTGGAGCCAGAACAGGAACGCCTGGGTTTGCAGCAGCCAGGCAAACGCGGGGTTGTGCGGCGCGGTGCTGGCCAACTGGATTTCCAGGTAGGCCAGTGCCTCGTCGATATTGCCCATCAGGTAGGCGCTGGTGGTCATGCCGGTGTGGGCCAGCCCCAGCAGGTGGCTCTGCTCGGGTGGCAGCACCGTCAGCAGGTGGCGGGACATCGTGGCCACGCCCTCGGCGTCGCCCGCCCAGAAATCCAGGATGCCCCGCAGGGCGAGCAGTTCCGCCGCCGCCAGGTCGGCGGCTGCCCGGTCTGCCAGCGCGCCCCGCTCCAGCTCGATGGCGGCGTGGTCGAGGAAAATGGCGGCTTCCATGAAGCGCCAGTTCATGGTGGCGATGCGCGCCTCCGCCAGGAGCAGACCCGGGTGGTGCTCCTTCACCTCGGCTGGCAGCAGGCGCAGCCAGCGTGTGAGGCGCGCGAACTGCTCCTCGTTGTAGAGCGCGTGACGGTGGCGCGCCACAATTTCCCCTGCTTCCTGCGCGTCCCCGGCGGCCAGCGTGTGGTGGATCGCTTCCTCGATCAGGCCGTGCGCATCGAACCACTGCCCCGCGCGCAGGTGCAGGGCGGCGATCTCCGTGGGGCTGCGGCGTTCCCGCAGTCGCTCGCCCAGGAACTGCTGAAACAGATGGTGGAAGCGGTAATACTCGTGGCCGGCATCGATCGGCATCACGAAGAGGTTGGCGTTCCCCAGCCAGGTGAGAAACGCCGCGCCCCACCGCTCACCGGCCGCCTCCGGCGATGCGGCAGCGACCGCCTCGCAGAGCGACGCGGAGAACCGGTTCAGGATCGACATGTGCAGGAGCCGGTCCTGCACCTCCGGCGCCTGGCGGGAGAAGACCTCATCCAGCAGGATCGCTTCGATGTGGTCACCGGGGTCACGCGAAAGCGTCGTGCGCAGGGCGGCGAGCGGCCGCCCGCGCAGCGTGAGCGCCATCAACTGCAGGCCGGCGGCCCAGCCTTCGCTTTCGTCGTGCAGCGTCACCGCCAGGTCCTGCGCGCTGGCCTCCCCCAGCATCTGGCGCAGAAAGCCCGCCGCCTCCTCCACCGTGAAGAGCAGATCCTCGTAGCGCAGCTCGGCCACCTGCCCCCGCACGCGCAGCCGGGTCAGCGGCCAGGGCGGCTCGGCGCGGGTCGCGAGCACGAGGTGCAGGCGCTCGGGCGGGTGGCGCAGCACGTGCTGCAGGAGCTCGTGGATTTGCGGGTTAGTGATGCAGTGGTAATCATCGAGGACCAGCACGAGGCCGGCGGGGAGATGGGCCAGGTCATCCGCCAGGCTGGCGGCCAGGGCGTCCAGGGGCGGCAGCGTGGTCGCTTGCAGCAGATCGCGCGTGGCCAGCCGCACCTGCGGGACGCCGCGCCGGATGGCGGCCAGCAGGTAGCCCAGGAAGCCCGCGAGATCGTTGTCCCCCTCATCGAGCGACACCCAGCCGCAGGCCCCGGCGCGGTGCGCCAGCCACTCGGTCAGCAACGTGCTCTTGCCGGAGCCAGCCGGGGCGCGCAGCAGCAGCAACGGGCAATCGCTGCTCGCATCGAGCTGCGCAATCAGGCGCGGGCGGCTGACGTGATCCCGGTTCAGGCGCGGCGGGGTGAGCTTGGTCCCCACGAGCCCGGTGGCTGCCTCGCTCAGGATCGCCTCAGCCGGCGAGAGGTGTCCCTGGTCATCACGCTCGTCCAGCATGCCGCCTCCACACGGCCGGTCCTGGCCGCATGATCTCCGTCCGCGCGAAACGCTGCTCCCGTCTGCCGTGTCACTGATCGGCGCGTAGTCTACGTCACAACCACTCGCGGCAAGGCGGCAGGAGCGCCGCGGAGCCTTTCGCCAACGAAATCCGGCTTGTGGGCCCGTCCGCCAGGTCATCCGCGAGCGTTGTCCGCGCGAATTACACCCGCGATGTTCCATTTTGGTGCTATCGGGCCGGGCGGCGTGCTGTCAGGCTGCACGCATGGCATCGGGTGCTGCCAATCCTGATGCCAGAGGCGAACACCGGGTCCCGGGACCGCCAGCTTGAGGCAGCACGCAGGGACAGGAAACAGGAGTTCGACCGATGGTGACCCAGAACCCGAAGCATCCTGCGCAGGTGATCCAGGACAGCAAGCAGGACAAGCGCGAAGACCAGCGCGACAACAAGGAAGATCGCCGCGACGACCGCCGCGATGAGAAGGAAGATCGTCGCGACGACCGCCGCGACTAATTCCCCGTCCGGGAGATTCCCTGGGGTCCAGATTCCCCAGACGTTGCGGGAGAGGGTGCTTTCGCCCCTCTCCCGCTCCACGCCATCCGGGCCGCGGGGTGCGCCGGATGCCAAGCAGCGAGCGCCAGGAAAGGCGGCCATGGAGCACGACAACCAGAACGCTCCGCCCCGGCCATGTGGTGGCGCGCGCCGCAATCCCTGCCGTGCGGGGCCGACTGGCCGGGCAGCGGCAGCAGCGCAACGCGGAGCGGCGCAGCCACCCGGGGGGCCCGTCCTGCTGGCGCGAGATGTGCCGCCAGCATCGCCGCAGCAAATGCTGGCCGACGATGCCCTCAAACTGGCCGTGCTGCTGACCGCGCAGATGTTCCACCTGTCCCGGGAGCCCGTGATGATCGCGGTCCTGACCGGGCTGCCGGAGATCGCGCGCCTGGCGGAGGTCAACCCCCTGTTGCTGGCCCGCCTGTACGCCGGCTCGCTGCACCCGTTGCCGGAGTCTGTGGATCGCTTCTACACCCGGCTGGCGGAGAGCCCGGCGCTGCGGCAGACGCTCATGGATGACTACCGGGCGACCTACGGCGGCATGCTCGACTCCGCCAACCGCGCCGCAGGCCAGCAAGCCGGCATGACCGATGGGCAGGCGCGCGAAGTGCTGGCCATCCTGCTGCCGGCCATCAACCAGGTGCTGGGGCGGGCAAACACGGGCGGCGCCAGCGAGTACGCCCGGCGGCTGCAGGGGCTCGGGGCGAGGGTTGCTCGCGACTGACACCAGAACGGAGCGCAGATGACCAACGCAGTAACGCATTTCGAAATCTACGGCGAGGACCTGCCGGCCCTGGCGGACTTTTACCAGGAGCTTTTCGGCTGGCAGATTTCCAAGGTGCCCGGCATCGATTACCACACGATTCAAACGGGCAGCAACGGTGCGGCGGGCATCCGTGGTGGTATACAGCGCCGTCCCATTGCAGAGCCCCGGAGCTGGGTGCATTACATCGCGGTCGCCGATATCAACGCCGCGGTCAGCGAGGTGGAGCGCCTGGGCGGCAAGGTGCTGCGCGCGAAGACGGCGGTGCCGCAAACCGCCTGGTACGCCGTGGTCGAGGACCCGGAGGGGAACGTGTTCGCCGTCTGGCAGGCCGACCCCACGGCCTACCCGCCGCCACTTCCCGAGTGATCGCTGCCCCAGCGTCAAACAGGCTCCCCGAACGTGAAGTTCGCATCTGAAAGGACTGACGGTCGATGTACTACACGGACGACGCCCTGTATCCGGAGAATCAGCAGCCGCTGATCATCACGGCCGCGCCCTATGGGCCGGCCTGGCTGCCCAGCGACTTCCCGGAGGATATCCCGGTCACCTGGGACCAGCAGGTTCAGGCAGCAGTGGACTGCTACAACGCCGGCGCCACGCACCTGCACATCCACGTGCGCAACCCGGCCACGGGCCGGGGCTCCAAGGACTTCGATCAGTTCAACTACCTGATCGGCCTGCTCAAGAACGCCGTGCCGGAGATGATCCTCTCGGTTGGCGGCTCCATCTCCTTCGCGCCGAAGGGCGAGGGCGAGAAGGCCAAGTGGCTGGATTACGACACCCGCCACATGCTGGCCGATCTCGACCCCGCGCCAGACCAGGTCACCATCGCCATCGGCACCAACATGATGGATGTCGTCCAGATGTGGACGGAGGATGACATCCAGGGCACCGCGCTCATGGACCCCGAGATCGCGGCGGAGTGGGCTGGCCTGTGGGCCGATGCCGGCCCCGCCTTCTACATCGAGCACCTGAAGCGGCTGCGCGCCAAGAACATCCAGCCGTACTTCATGCTGGCCCACGTCCACCAACTGGAGATCGTGGAGCGGTTGATCCGCGCCGGGGCGTACATGGGCCCGCTCAACCACACCCTGGTCGCCATCGGTGGCGGCGCTGCTGGCCGCAATCCGTTCGACTGGATGGAGTACCTGCGCCGCTCGCCTCAGGGCTCGATCCTGACCTGGGAAAACACCATGCGCGGCACCATCCCCATGACCGCCATGGCCGTCATGCTTGGCATTCACGTCCGGGTCGGCAACGAGGACAACATCTGGCGCGTCAAGGGCGAGCGCTTCGGCACCGTGGCGCAGGTCGAACAGATGGTCCGCCTCTCGGAGGCGTTCGGGCGCAAGGTGGCCACCGCGCAGGAAGCGCGGGAGATGATGCAGATCGGCACCTGGTACGACTCGCCGGACGAGACCCTCTTCAAGCTGGGGCTGCCGCCGAACCGCCCGCAAGGCAAGCAGGGCTTTGTGACCTGGGACACGCATGGCCGCCACGGCATCGGCTCGGAGGCGTCGGATTCGCACCCCATGGCCTACTGCCTGGTTGCGCCGACGTCCATCGACCTCGACGTGCCGGAGGGAGTTGACACCGGCACGGCGGCGGAAGCCGCGCTGGTGCTGGGCACGAAGGACCGCAAGCACCTCGGCGGCGATCACGTCGCCGTCAAGGCGAAGCAGTCCCACTAGCGGGAAGGGCGGCGCCGTGCCACGCCCGGCGTGGCACGGCGTGCGGGACCTGGGGCAGTGGAACCCTTTCCTGAACCTGGACCCGGTCTGGACCGACCAGTTCATGGCGGCGGAGTGATGGTGCGAGCGAAAGCCCGCACGATTGGGGTGAGCCAATGGCGCAGTGGGTCAAGCTGACGGATCTCGACAAGGCGCCGCCTGCCGGAAAGGGCTGGCCGTACGAGACCGAGATTGGCGATATCGCGGTGTTCAATGTGGAGGGCGAGCTGTACGCCATCGCCGGGGACTGCCCGCACCAGGGCGCGCCGCTGGGCATGGGTCAGCTCTCCGGCTCCGTGGTGACCTGCCCGGGGCATGGCCTGCGCTACGACGTCGTCACCGGCCGGAAGCCAGGCTCGGACCGGGGTGTCCGCACCTATCCCCTCGACGTTCGCGACGACGGCATCTTCGTCGACATCGAGCCATTGGCGGGCTAGCGCGATCGCCAGGGCCGCCGTGGCCGCCGCGCCAGCGGCGGCGCTCGATGCCGAGTCGCCCAGCGGCAGGCGGACGCGATGACGCGGCAACAGGCCGCGACGCGGTGAAAGGATGCGAACCGTGCCGACCATCGAGGAGCAGACCGTGGCGGTGATGACCGCCCATGTCCAGGCATTGGGGCAAGGCATTGCCGAGATCATGCGCCACTACACCGAGGATTCGGTGGTGTTTGCCCCTGAAGGGCCCTGCCAGGGGCTGGCACAGATCCGGGCTTACTACGAGTCCTTTCTGGCCACGCGGCCGGACAACTTTCTGAAGCGCTTCACGATCGTGCGCCAGGATGTCATCGGCGAGACCGCGTACGTGATCTGGAAGGCGCAACCCTACGTGCGCGTCGGCACCGATACCTTCATTGTGCGCGACGGCAAGATCGTGCTCAATACCTTCTGGGTGAACGCGCCGCTAGCCAACCTCGCCGCCGCCGGGGAGCGGGTGAAATCGCGGGTCATCAATGACCGCGAGCCCGATAGCGTGTGAAGCGCCTCGGTCGTCCGGATTCACGGTTCAGTAGCATGCGCATCCTGGAAGCGCTGGCTTCCTGGTGTGATCGGGAGGAACCTGCGGATGACGACAACCACGATGTATGCCCGGCGACGCCTCCTCCAGGGAGCGACCGCGTTGGGAATTGGCCTGGCCACGGCCGGACTCACCAATCACCTCATCGGGGCCAACCAGGTGCTGGCCCAGACACCCGTGGCCACAGACATGGCCGGGTCCGAAGCCGCGGCTATCGCGGTTGATGCCTACATCTATTTCTATTCGCTGGTGACGATGGACGTCACGCGCAAGCAGGCGACGAATGTCGAAGCCGGCAAGATGATCGGCCGCGGCCCGATGAATACGTTCAGCAACGCCCGGGAGTACCCCAGTGCCGACTTCCGGGATGTGGTGCGTCCCAACTTCGACACCCTCTACTCGTCCAGTTGGCTCGACCTGACCAAAGAACCGGTCGTGGTCTCGGTGCCGGATACCGACGGGCGCTACTACCTGCTGCCGATGCTCGACATGTGGACTGATGTGTTTGCGTCGCCGGGCAAACGGACGACCGGCACGGGCGCGGGACACTTCGCGCTGGTGGGGCCGAATTGGACCGGGGACCTGCCAGCGGAGACCGCGCGCATCGACGCGCCGACGCCCTATGTCTGGATCATCGGCCGGACGCAGACCAATGGCCCATCCGACTATGACGCCGTCCACAAGATCCAGGATGGGTACCTCATCACGCCCCTCAGCCAGTGGGGCAAGACACCGGTGCCGGTGACGGCCACGATCGACCCGTCGGTGGACATGAAGACCCCGCCGCTGAACCAGGTGAACGACATGAAGGGGGCAGACTACTTCCGCTACGCGGCGGAGCTGCTGAAGCTGCACCCGCCGCACGTCACCGATCAGCCGATCATTGCCCAGATGGAGCGCATCCTCGGGCTGAAGGCCGGCGAGAGCTTTGATCCCGAGACCGCCGATCCGGCGATCAAGAGCGCTATCGACGCCGCGCCCGCCGCCGGGTTGAAGCGCATGAACGCCCAGTTGCCGACCCTGGCGCGGGTGGAGAACTACTGGCAGCTCAACACGAACACCATGGGCGTGTACGGGAACTACTACCTGAAGCGGGCCATTGTCGCCATGGTCGGCCTTGGCGCCAATCTGCCGGAGGACGCCATCTACCCGCTCAACCTGGGTGACGCCGCGGGCAACCCGCTGACCGGGTCAGGGAAGTACACGCTCTCGTTCACGAAGGATGATCTGCCGCCGGTGGACGCCTTCTGGTCGGTCACGCTCTACGACCAGGAAGGCTTCCAGGTCGCCAACGCGCTCAACCGCTTCGCGCTCAGCAGTTGGATGCCGTTCGTCACGAACGCGGATGGCTCGCTGGACCTCTATTTCCAGCACGACAGCCCTGGCGCCGACAAGGAAGCGAACTGGCTACCTGCGCCGACCGGATCGTTCAATCTCACCATGCGCCTTTACGCGCCGCAGGAAGTTGCCCTGGATGGCGGGTGGAGCCCGCCAGCGATCCAGAAAGCCGGTTGACGGCGTACTATCACCGCGCCGTTCCAGTCGAGGCTCCGTTGCCGCTCACAAGCCTGAGACGAGGTTCCCCGGCACGCCGGGAGGGGAACGCAGGCACGACTGGGCTGCAGGCTGGGGAACTCGGGCCTGCAGCCCGTCGACTGTCAGCCGTCCACCGGTACGGCGTGGCAACGGGGCGTCACACCCTGCGCTCCGCTGCCATGCCTGGTCACGGTGACGCGCGCATCGCTGTGTTCGCCGCTCGCCGCGCAGACATGTTCGCCATCACGTCCAGCTTCACGTTAGCGAAAACCTCCAGGGAAGGGTGCTCATGCTGAGTTCGGTGATCGGGGCACTCGGCGACCGCATGGATTCGAAGTTCCTGACCGCCTTCTGGCTGCCGGCCTTCGTCTTCGTGCTGGGGAGCCTGTGGGCCTTCGGCCTGGCCGTCGGGTCCGGCCAGCTCGAAAGCTGGGTCACTGATCTTGATGCTGTCGAGCAGACGCTTGGCGCACTCGTACTCGTCTTACTGATCTCGATGGTGGCCTTCATGCTGCGGGCGCTGTCCAGGCCGGTGACGGAGCTCTTTGCCGGTGTGGCGCTGCCACCCGCAATCGCCAGCGCCTTCACGCAAGGCCAGGTGCGCGCCAGGAACCGGGCGGCCCGGCTCCTGGAAGGGACGGCCAGCCCGGGCTCACCGATGGTCGACCAGGAAGCGGAGGCCTGGTTGCAAAGCCGGTTCCCGCAAGATGACCGCGATCTGAAGCCGACGCTGTTCGGCAACCTGCTGGCGAGCGTCAGCGAGCACCCCACCATGGCGTACTCGATGGTGGGGTCGTTGTGGTGGCCGCGCCTCTATCCCCTCCTCCCCGGCTCCTTCCAGGACACACTGGCCGGGGCGCAAGCCCCGATGATGGCCCTCCTGAACCTGAGCTTTGTGTTCGGTGCGCTCGCCATACTGGGAGCGCTCGCCGCGTTGCTCACCGCCCAGTGGCTGGTGGCGATCCTGTGGGTCATCGGGTCGGTGATCCTCGCCCGGCTCGCCTATCGGGGCGCGGTCAGCCAGGCTGCGGAGGTGGGCAACATGCTCCGCGTGGCCTTTGATCTGTACCGCTACGACATCCTGGATCAGCTCGACCGGGCCCGCCCCGAGGACATGGCCAGCGAACGAGCGCTGTGGATCGGCCTCACGCACGAGGTGCTGGGGCGGGGGATTCCGCCAGCACCGTAGGTAATCCACCCTGCTGGCGCCGGGCACGAACTGGCGCCCTGAGAAAGGGCGCCAGTGCATCATTCTCGCCAGCGAGCGGAAAGCCATGCTGAGCGGCTTGCGCGACGGCATCACCCATGTGCGGACCCGGCCCGGCCCGCTGATGGCACAGAGTGCCCCTCGCGGGGGCGCCAAACCCGCCTGGAGTGCGCCAGCACGTCGGACGTAGGCACGTGGCGTGTTGCACCGCCCGCGCCATGCGCGATCAGGGCCGTACCTGCAGCGCATAGGGGAGGCCACGCCTGCTTCAGCGCGGCTGTCCAGCCCAGCCCAGCTCTACGGCGCTGGGTCTTCCCGGGAGGCCGGCGTTCCCGCCTGCGGGGCGCCGGCCGTACCCTCCACCGGTTCCAGGGAGAGGGCATAGGTGGTAATCGGCTTCCGGCTGAGGTTGACCAGGGCGCCATTGCGCAGGGTGCCGAGAGAGGGATCGATGACTGGCGTCCCCGCGGTATTCGTCGGCGGCCTGACCCCTTGCTGGAGGATGGCGCCCGGCGTCGCGGGCAGCCGCCCCGCAACCGGAAGCTCCAGTTGCCGGATGCGGAGGGTTGCCGCTGCTGGCGCCACAATGCCGGGCGGCAAGGGGTCGGTGAAGTCAATCGTCCATGGTCCTGGCTCTAGGTAGATATAGGCGTTGTTCGGGTCCGCGATGTTGGCCAGAATCCACGACAGGAACTGCGTTGGCGCGCCGGTTGTATTGCGTATCTCATACGCGGTCTCGTTGCGCGCCATCCACGTGTCGCCCGGTCCCAGTTCGACCTCCGTCCCGGCTGGCGCCTCCTCTGGCGTGCCCTGGGCGCCAGCTTGCCATACCCAGGCCGCATCGTCTGCCCGGATGACCAGGCTGCCATCGATCACGTAATGCATGCGGAGTCCGCGCCAATCCACTCGTGCCAGTCCCTGCCAACGTCCTTTGCTTCCGGCAGGCATCGTCAGGTAGCTGAACTCGGAGGTGATGCGCGCTCCCTGCGGCAGCAATTCGGGCGGAATCGTGATGTACAGCAGGTCCTCTGGCGTGGCCTGGGGTGTTGCCGTCGGGGCGGTGACGACCCCGGGCACGCCCGCGGGCCGCGGCGGCGCCCAGCGGGGAAGTAACGGACCGACCACAAAGAGGCCAGCGGCAAGCACGAGGATACACAGGGCCAGGGTGGCTGCGTGCCCCGCCAGGCCGGTCCACCAGTGTCGCCTGGCGGCCGCTGCCGGAGGTAGAGCGAGCCGCGCTGGCAGCTTCCCCGGCCCGCGCGGCTCGCGGCCGTGACGGTACTCCGGGTCGTCAGTCGCGGTCCATTGTTCCGCCAGATCCATGAACGGCATTCCCATGACATCCTCCCAGATCTGCTTGCGTTGGGCAGGCGCCAGTTGAGGTGTGGTGTCACTGGCATGGAGCCGGTGTATGGCATCGGTCCATGCTCCCGCGTCTCTCCAATCCGCCGCCTTCCCTTCAAGGAGGGCATCCCAGGCGGCGCTGAGGGCATCGGCGATCCCCACCAGGTCGCCGTCTCCGGGACGTTGTGTCATCGCTGGCCTCGATCCCCGCTGACCGGGGCTGGATCGAGCAGCGCACGCAACCGCGTGAGCGCCCGCACTTGCAGCATCTTCGTCGCGGCGACGCTACGCCCCAGGATGCTGGCGATTTCCTGGTTCGTCAGATCGGCCAGGCGCAACTCGACGACCTGGCGCTGGTCAGCGGGGAGCTTTGCGAGCAGTGCTCGCACTTCCCGGCCGGCATCCTGGTCCAGCACCACCTCTTCCGGGCCCGGACCGGGATCGGCAAGGCGTATCCGCTCCTCCAGCGAGGTGGTGAGGTGGGCGGTACGCCAGCCATCGACCAGCGTGTTGTGGGCAATCGTGAACAGCCAACTCCGGAAGGACCGGTGGTGGTAACGCGGCAATGCGCCCAGGGCCCGGGTAAAGATGGCACTGGTGGCGTCTGCCGCCGCGTCAGGGTTGCCAAGGCGCCGGTAGCAATAGCGGTAGACCGCATCGGCATAGGCTTCATAAAGTGGAGCAAACGCGCGCGGGTCGTGCTGGGCGCGGGCGACCATGGCCGCTTCGTCCAGCAGCGTGGTGCTATCACGGGCACGCTTCCCAGCAGATTCGCCCATCGTCCTGTTCCCGTCGCCATCGCGTCGCGGTGCACGGGTGTGCACTGAGGTAAACGACAGCGCGCGCCAATCGTAACGGGCCGCCGCAACCATGACACAGGGAGGACTGCCGCATGGTCCGGCTCTCCGACGTTGGCAGTGACTGCGAGCTGGGAAGGGCGGAAGCACCTGCCTCGCCCGGGTAAGGATGAACGCCAGGCTGGACGCAGCATCGCGCGCTTCTCCCATTCCACAGCTCTCCGCCGGTTGCGCGCAAGTGGGACCCTGACCGCCGGGATATGGCGATCTGCCTCGGCATCCGGACTATCACGGCCGGGCAGGTTGGCACAGCTTGCGGGGGTGTGGCCGGAATGCGCTACCCTTTCCCGCGCGGCCAGTCGTTCTCCGTCGCCGGATAGGGCACATGCACCACATCGCCGCCAATCAGACGACTTCCTCCGCCATCGCCTCCGCGCGGGCGCAGCACGGCGTGGGCGCGGGTGGCTTCCCTGTCCCTCCCGGCCGGGGGTAGCGCGGCGCGCTGTCTCCGGCTTCGCCATTCCTGATACACCGGCATAACGGCAGTCACGCGGCAGGTGGCGCGTCCTTTCGGGGCGTTGCCATCGCTGACGTGTCGCCGCAGGCAGAGGGATTTCTTTGTGAGCACAACCGACCGTATGGCGGGGCCGCGCCTCGCCAGCTACGACGACGATTTCGACGGGTGGTACGTGGATGTGGTGCAGCGGGCGGAACTGGCGGACGATGCGCCAGTGCGCGGCTGCAAGGTGATTCGCCCGTACGGCTACGGGCTGTGGGAGCAGATGGTGGCGCGGCTCGATACCCGCATCAAGGCCACCGGCGTGGAAAACGCCTACTTCCCGCTCTTCATCCCGCAGGGGATGCTGGCGCGAGAAGCGGACCACATCGAGGGCTTCGCGCCGGAGGTGGCCTGGGTGACCCAGGGTGGCCATCACCCGCTGGAGGAGCCGTGGGCCGTGCGCCCGACCAGCGAGGCGATCATTTGCCCGAGCTTCGCCCGCTGGGTGCAGAGCTACCGGGACCTGCCGATCCTGCTCAACCAATGGAGCAACGTGGTGCGCTGGGAAGAGCGCCCGCGCGCCTTCCTGCGCACGCTGGAGTTCCTCTGGCAGGAGGGGCACACGTGCCACGCCACGGCAGAAGAGGCCGACGCGCGCGCCCGGCAGATGCTGGAGGTCTACCGCGCCTTCCTGGAGGACGACCTGGCGATCCCGGTCGTACCAGGCGTGAAGACCGAGTCGGAAAAGTTCGCCGGGGCCCTGCGCACGCACACCGTGGAAGCGATGATGGGCGGCAAGTTCTGGGCATTGCAGTCCGGCACATCGCACGACCTGGGCGATCACTTCGGGCGCGTCTTCGACATCCAGTTCCTGGACCGCGATGGCGCGCGCACGTACGCCTTCAACACCTCCTGGGGGCTCAGCCACCGGGTGGTGGGAGCCACCATCATGGTGCACGGGGACGCGGCCGGGCTGAACCTGCCGCCGCGCGTGGCCCCGGTGCAGGCGGTGATCATCCCGATCTCGCGCAATGACGAGGAGCGGCAGGCGGTGGCCGGGCTGGTGGCTCGCGTGGAGCAGGCGCTGGCGGGCGTTGCACGCGTCCGCGCCGACTGGCGGGACGACCGCACGCCGGGGTTCAAGTTCAACGAGTGGGAGCTGAAGGGGGTCCCGTTACGGCTGGAGATCGGCCCGCGTGATGTCGCTGCCGAGCAGGTGGTGATCGTGCGGCGTGACACCCGGACGAAGCAGCCAGTTGCGCTCGAGGTGCTCGCCGCGACCGTGACCAGCCTGCTGGATGAGATGCAGACCGCGCTCCTGCAGGCGGCCACGGCGATGCGCGACGCGCACACGGTGGAGGTGGATATTTTCGCCGAGTTGGCGGAACGGGTCGCGGCGAACGCGGGCTGGTCGCTGGCGCACTGGTGCGGCGACGCGGCCTGCGAAGCGCGGGTGAAGGCCGGGACGAAAGCGACGATTCGCTGTATCCCGCGCGATCTCCCGCCGGAGCGCGGCGCGTGCATCGTCTGCGGCGGGGCCAGCACGCAGCGCGTCATATTCGCCCGGGCGTACTGAGGCGGGGCGCGCATCCCGCCTGAATACTCGATACAATGCGGCGCGCTGGATGAGGGTCCAGCGCGAGATGGCGCCAGCGCGTGCTGGCGAGGAGGTCGCCATGCGAAAGTCATACGGGCTCGTTTCGCTCCTGGTGCTGGCGCTCGTACTGGTCGCCGGCTTCGGGGTAACGCAGTGGCAGCAGGTCAAGGCCAAGGAATCGTTCACCGTTATCGAGCACGCCACCACGGACACCGTGGCCGACCTGGGTGAGAAAGGCGATTCCATCGGGGATACCCTGACCTTCGGCAACGAACTGTATGATGACCAGAACGCAAATGTCGTTGGCTCCAGCGACGGGACCTGCTGGCGCACCAAGCCGGGCAAGACCTGGGAATGCACGTGGACCAACACGCTGGAAGATGGCTCCATCGTCGTGCAGGGCCCCTTCTATGACAGCGGGGATTCCACGCTGGCCATCACCGGCGGCACCGGCAGCTACAGCGGCGCAACCGGCGAAATGACGCTGCACGCGCGCGACGGCGGTACGGAGTACGAGTTCACCTTCAACGTCAACTAACGATCCGAGGCCGCCAGAGCGGCCCGGCGGGAATGTTCCCGCCGGGCCGCTGTGTTCGCCAGAGATGTGCGAAACTCGGGGTAGCTCGACCCTGTCGCGAGCCCGCGTGCGGGCCACCACGCCAGGAGCAGGATTTCCCATGGATGATGCGCGGTTCGATGCGCTGGTGCGCCGGGTGGGTGCGGCCGTGATGGACCGGCGGCACGCGGCTGCGGCCGGGGCCGGGGTGGCGGTGCTGCTGCTGCCGGGCGCGGCAGTGGCTGCGCCGGTCACCGCCGACGCATGCCGGGGCTTCAAGGCCAAGTGCAGGCGCAAGAAGGAGTGCTGCTCCGGCGTTTGCCGCCGCAAGAGCGGTGGCAAGCGGCGCTGCGCCTGTGCCCCCGAGGGCGCGCGCTGCGCGGAAACGGCGGATTGCTGTAGCGATGTCCGCGCGCTCTACTGCGCATCCGGCTTCTGCGTGCGCAAGCGGTAGGCTGGCGCTGCGTCAGCTCTGGCGCGGGGCCGTCATCTCGCTGGTGGTTTCCGGGGTCAGGCCGAAGATGCCCCGGCAGATGCGGTCCACCGGGCCGGGGAAATCGGTGGCGTCGCCCTCCCCTTCCAGCATGCCGAGGCGGGTCAGCGCATCCGTGGCTTCCTCGGCGTTGGCGAAGAGCCAGCGGGCGAACGCGCGGTCGTTGGCGGGGCGCAGCCCCACCAGCGCCTGGAAGAGGGCGGCGTGCTGCCCTTCCACCACGCCCATCTGGTAGCAGATTTCCACCTGGTCCAGGTCGCCCAGGTCGGCCCAGGCGCGCGCCAGGGCCATGTACCCGGCCATGGTGATCGCCTTCAGCTCGAGCAGGAAGATCAGCAGGTAGGTGCGGTCCGCCAGCATATCGGGCGCGATGGTGAACGTGGTAGTGAGGGAATCGCCGCCGGCGCTGGTCAGCACATGGTAGTGCTGCTCATCCTGGCACTGGGCCGCGCGCAGGATGGTATCCAGGTCCTCCCCGGTGTCCAGATCGCCGTTCGCCGAGGCCTGCAGGGCCACGCCCATCAGCGTGACCGCCGCCGCTTCCACGGTGGCCAGGGCGGAGAGCGCAGGTTGCGGATCAGCCTGAATCAGCGGCATGAGCTTCCGGATTCGTGCGGCAGACGGGAGAACCTGCGGCCGGGATGACGGGCGAACCCGCCATCCCGGCCGGAATCACGCAACTAGGCCTTGCGGTTCCAGTTCGCGATGTTCCAGTAGTTGACCTCGAAGTCGCTCACGCCGACATTCTCGTCGTAGAGCGTGGTCGAGATCGCGTACTTGTCCGCCGCGCGGTTGACCAGCGGGATCACTCCGACCTCATCGATGATGATGTCGTTGAGCTTGATGAACAGTTCCGCGGCCTTGGCGATGTCCGTCTCCAGGCGAACCTGGTCGAAGGTTTCATCGTAGTCGGCGTTCTGGAAGCGGGAGTAGTTCTGCCCGTTCCAGTCGTTCGCCTTCTGGGCCACGTTCTCGCCGTCCGGGCCGGCGTACCAGCCGATCATGTACGCCACCGGAATCGGCGTGGTCGAGTTATTGGTGTACATCTGCAGGTCGTTGAAGAAGTGGTTGATGTTCTGCTCGTTGCCCGGGGAGCCATCGAAGAAGACGGCGGCATCCACCTGGCGCAGCTCCACCTGGAAGCCCAGCTTCTCCATGCTCTGCTTGTTGATCGCCTGTGTCTTCTGGCGCACCGGGTTGATGGAGGTCACGTAGGTAATGCTGGCGTCCACACCATCCTTGGAGCGGACACTGCCATTCAACGTCCAACCGGCCTCATCGAGAATCTGGCCGGCCTTCTCCAGGTTGAACTCCCACGCGGTGTTCGGGGAAGCCATGGCCGCGATCCCGGACAGGATGTTGGAGGTGGGCGGTTGCCCCTCGCCGTAGAGCTGCTCGGAGATGACGTCGCGCTGGCAGGCCAGGTTCAGTGCCTGGCGCACGGCCTTGTCGCCGATGATCGGGTTGACGGAACCCAACTTCCCCTTTTCGCCGTCGGTCTCCGTCTTCCAGTCCGAGAACTGCAGCTCAATGCGCTCGACGGAAGTCCCGGCGATCGTCTTGATCTCACCCTTGCCGCCCTTCAGCAGTTCGGCCAGGATATCCGGCTCCACCTGCAGGTTCCAGGCGTAGTCGTAGTCGCCGGTCTGCAGTACGGCGCGCGCCGCGGAGGCGGCGTCACCACCACCCTTGAGATTGACCCGCTCGAAGAACGGCTTGTTCTCCTCGCGGTAGTTTTCGTTCATCACGTAGATGCACTGGTCGTTCGGGGTGAAGGTTTCCACCTTGTACGGGCCAGTGCCGACCGGGTTGAGCAGGAAGGCGTCGTGCGCGGCCTTCTTGGCCTCCGCATCCGCCCCATCCAGGATGTGCTTCGGGTACACGTAGCCCCAGAGGGTGCCGGCGTGCGGCTCCGCCCAGTTGGCGTTCGGGTTCTCGAAGGAGACGACGGCGGTGAGGTCGTCGGTGGCCTCGATATTGGCGATTGTGGCGTAGACGCCGGCGGAGACGGAGGCGTTCTCCGGGTCGGTGACCCACTGCCAGGTGAAGACCACGTCTTCAGCGGTCAGCGGCTCGCCATCCGACCACTTCACGCCTTCCTTCAGCTTGTACGTGACACTCTTCAGGTCTTCGCCCAGCAGGCCGTTTTCGACCGTTGGCACCTCGGTGATGAGGTTCGGGATCAGCAAGCCATCTGGCGTGTAGTGCATCAGGGGCTCGGTGATCAGGCAGCTCGCCAGGTAGTCCTTGGTGCCCGTAGAGACATGCGGGCTGAGCATGCTTGGGGCCTGCCACTGGATCAGCTTCAGCTCGCCACCTTCGCCGCGCGTCCGGCCGTCCATCCCGGTGTCAGGCGCGCCCGCTACGCCCTGCGCGGCAATGCTCCAGCCGATATGGCGGCCTGGCATGGCCTTCACCTGCTCGGCACGCAGCACGAAGGAAATCACCGGCATCGCCACGCCCAGGGCCAGCGCGCGCAGGGTGAACTCGCGCCGGGACATCTCCCCGGCCTGCAGCGCCCGGTGAAGTGCGGCAAATCGTCCGGTCTCAGGTGCTTCCGTCATTGCGGGAACGCTCCTCTCACATCTCCGCACACCGTAGTGCGGTGACCGTGGTCCGTATTGCGTTGGCGCTACGCCGCCGCGAAGGTCGCATTGTACCCATGAAAGGCGTGAGATGGTTGCAAGTTTGTTCACGCAGGCTGGAGACAATACTCGGGCACTGGGCGAGAGGCGCTGCTCCAGGTGAACCAACGCCTCTCCGGTGGGTCAACAGGGACTGATGGCCGCGCACACCCCTGGGGAGGTCAGGCTGCACAAGGCCGGGAGCGACGTCGTAACGCCAGGACCACTTCTGGCGGTAGACGTACTCACACAGGTGGGCTTTGTCCCGGGGCAGTCGGCATCTGTCGTGCAGGCAGTGCAGGGGATAAAGTCGACCACATTCGCGCAGGTCGTTCCGCCATCACTGCGGTTCGCGCAGAGGGCACACGCCGGCGGACAGACCCCGAAGCATGGACCACAAACGCCGGCGTCGCGGCAACCCGGCGTATCCCCAAGGCCGCAGGTTCCACAGGCCAGCGTGCGGCCACAGCCATCGACGAGCGGGCCACAGGTCCTGCCCTGGGCCGCGCAGGTCGTGGGCGTACACGCAGGGCAGGCGCCAGGTATTGCTCCCCGGCGGAGGAACGATGGCTTCTTCTTCTTGACCTTGACTGTCTGCCCATTCAGGCAGAGCGTGATCTTCTTTCCCGGCTTCCGTCATCTCCGGAAGCAGCGCCGCACCCAGGCCCCGGGCAGCCAGGGCGCCGAGGCCACGGCGGCGAGTGAGGCGCCCGCCCAGGCGCGTAGTCATGGCATCGAAATGCAGAGCGTCCACGGCAGTCTCCTCGACGATCACCAGATGGTCTGATCGTCAGGCTATCGGTGGAGAATGTCTGCGGCATCGGTAGAAAGCCGTATTTCCGCGCGGGAGGTTGCCCAGGATGATCAGGTACGGGAACCGCAGGACGATCCTGGCGTTGCAGGGTCCGCCCGGCGTGGGTAAGAGCACGCTGGCCCGGGCACTCAGCGCGCGCCTGGGCTGGCCGCTGCTGGACAAGGACGACATCAAGGACATCCTCGACGGTCAGACAGAACAGGCGGGCGCGCTCAGCTACGAGATCCTGTTGCGGCTGGTCGGGCGACAGGCGCAACAAGGCGTGAGCGTAGTCTGCGATAGCCCGCTCCTGGCCCGCACGTATGAAGGGTTACGGGCCATCGCCTCGGCGGTCGATGCGCGGCTGCTGGTGGTTTCGTGCGCTTGCCCGGATGAGGATGTCTGGCGAGCACGCGTCACAGCGCGCCAGGGGCAAGGGCTGCCCGCGCACCACACGGTGGACTGGGCGGGCGTGCAGCGATTCCTGGCCCAACCAGGCGCAACGTACGCGATCACCAATCCGCGCCTCGCGCTAGACACCTTGAGACCGCTCGATGATCTGGTGGCGGAAACCATCGTGTGGCTGGATCGGCTCGATGCTGAGGACACTCAGGGGCGTGCCGTCGCCGATCGGCTGACCTTGATGACGGCCACGCTCGGCCTGCGCCTGATCCAACTGCTGCCGGAAGACGCGCCGGCTTACTACGCGCTCGTCGACCGCAACCGGAGCCATCTCACTCAGCATGGCGACTACCTCGACCTGGGTGAAGCCACGCCCGCGACCGTCGCCGAAGACCTCACCGACCCCGAGAACCGCAACGCACGCTTCGGGGTCTGGCTTGGTGAGCAGATGATTGGCCGCGTGGACCTGATCCCGCGCACCACCGAGGATTTCGTGCTGGGCTATTGGCTTGGCGGTGCGTTCACCGGCAAGGGATACGCCACCGCAGCCTGCGCGGCGCTCATCACATACGGACAGGAGGCGTTGGGAGCCAGAACGATCTGGGCCGGCGTGACGAAGGGCAACACCAGGAGCGAGGCGGTGCTGCGGCGTCTCGGCTTCGAGGCGGTTTCGGACCAGGGGAGCTACACGCGGTTCAACCGCCGGCTGCGGTAGTCACCATAGGTGGGTGCAAATCTGAAGGCTCACCCACTCCACCGGCAGGCCGAGCGAGACAGGCGAACCGATTGCGGCGATGGTCTTGAAGCTTGATTTCTCCTCGTCGTTCCTGCATACGTTGGCATCATGACACGGGAATCACAGCGGCCAGACGCCAGGCGCCGTCCACCCACGCGTAAACGTGATAGTGGACCAGCGAGAGGTTCGAAGCTGAAGGGGTGACATCCCACGCCACGACGGTTTCAGCGCGATCTCCGGGGAAGGTCTGGACGTCACTGACCAGCACGAACGGAATGCCAACGCCCCTGTGAGTGGGCTCTCCGATACTGCTCGACTGACCGATGAAGATGATCTCTCGCAGGAGGTGTTGCTGCCATCTGCCAGAGGTCAGTGACGCGGCGCGCGCGACTTCAAGCCGGGTGATTGCGGCAATCGTTTCCCTATCCGCCGGGGTTCCTGCAGGCTGAGCGTCCAGGGGAATTGTGGCGACATCAAGCGGGGCATTCAGATAGCTGGGCTGCAGCGGAAATGCCTTCTCCGCTGCCCGCGCATCGTCGGCGGACAAGGCGATGATTTCCGCCTGGCACTGGGCTGGGTCAGGGGCGAACGCGCCGGGTGGGAGGGATGATTGCGCCAGACTGGTTGCGGGAGCCAGCGCGAGCATGATCATCAAGCGCATGCTGGGATGCGGCTGGCGCACCTTCTCTCGCTCCTCGCCGGGCCGGAGCCAGAGACCAAGCAGGATGAGCGCGCACGCTACCCCTACGAGCGCCTTCTGGATCGTGCCGTCCATGCCCGTGGCGGGGCTGAGTTGGTATCCGCTCAACCCGCCCAGGGCGAGTTCCTGCGTTTCCAGGCGGAGGTCCAGCCAGGTTCGAGCAGACTCAGCAGCCGTTGCCGCGAACAGACCTGCCGCCAGGAGCGCACAACGCGGGACCAAACACACGCGGTCACAACGCAAACCCGGCCAGGAGCAAGTGGATGACGAGGCCGCCGGTGCAACTCGCCACGTTCTGCCAGCCCCATCCCTGGGTCTCTATCGTGCCTGGATAGAAGCGCTCGGTTTTTGGGTGAAGCCAGGATGGCAAGAGCAGGACGCCGCAGATCAGCGTCAACCACCAGAACACGCGCTCAACGATCGGCGTCATCGACTACTCCTGATGACGCGCGTGCCAGCAGCCACGCGCCAGCACCAACGCGCTCACCAGCCCCACCGTGGCCGCGATGATGAAGAGCGGCAGCGCGGGCGGAGCGAGTGTCACCCAGCGTTGCGGCATTCGCGCTGTGCCATCGACAAGCGCCACTCCCGACCCGAGTTGTAGCCAGTAGCCAATGCAGACCATTGCCGAACCCGCGAAGCCACCAGCCGCAACCAGCATGGCGATCCACGCCCGGCGCTGCCGCCAGACGCCGACGATCAGCGCGATACAGGAGATAACTCCCCACAGGCTCAGAAACCCCACATAACCTGCTGGAGAGTCGATGACTTCCATGTATCTTCGCGACCAAGGGTTCGCGCGAACCCGTTTGGAAGGAACATGGCCGCCGCGAGCAGGAGCGCCAGGGGTGGCGCGAGCAAGACCGCCGGCACTTCGAGATCGTCCAGGAGCGTGCTGATCCGGCGGTTGACGTACGGGAGTCACATTGTCTGCTTCACCATGTCCCATGCCTGGCAAAAAGGGAGCGCGGGGTGCGCCGTGCCGGGGGAATGTCAGGCTCGGAGGCGGTGTTCCCGGGTTCCTAGCTTGCGTGCTCAGGCGAGCGGGTACGCCCTGCGAATGAGCGCCGCGTTCGCATCCAGTTCTGCGCGGGTGGGGTGCACGGACCAGTCGGCGGTGAGGCCGAAGGGGTCTCCAGCGAAGCGCGGGAAGACGTGCAGGTGGAGGTGAAACACCTCCTGGAAGGCGGCTTCGCCGTCGGCTAGGAACAGGTTGATCCCCTCACAGCGCAGGCCAGAGGCGCGAATCGCGGCGGCCATCCGCATCGCCACGGCGAACAGGTGCCCGCCCGTCGCTTCATCGAGGTCGGCCAGGTAGGGCGCGTGCGCCTTGGGCAGCACCAGCAGGTGCCCGGGGTTGACCGGCCCGATGGTCATGATCGCGAGGCAGCAGTCATCCTCGTGGACGACGCTGGCTGGCGCCCGGCCCGCCACAATCTCGCAGAACACGCACGGCTCCGGGCCAGACCCTGCGCTCACGTCACTCCCCTCTCTCCCCGATCTGCAGGCGCAGCGGGGCCGCGCCCGGGCTCTCGGCGCTGCTGAGCTCATATGTTCCGGCCGGCAGCTCGCGCAGCCCCAGTTCGCCCTCGCTGCCGCCCGGGACGCTCAGGTAGCCAGCCACCGCGCCGTCAGCCGCGCGTATCGTGATGGTGCGTGGCTCGGGCGTGCGGTTGGCCGCGGCCAGGACGACCACGGGCATGGCGGGAATCGCCACCGGCTCCGCGCCGCGCCAGGCCCAGGGCGCGGTGAAGCCCGCCGTCTCCACCCCCAGCACCACGCGGTCGCCCAGCGGCGGCAGCGGCAGGGGAACCGCCTCGTCCAGCAGGGCATCTCCCTGCAGCACCAGGAAGAACCAGCGCTCGGCCACCACCTGCGGGCCGCGCTGGTAGAGCACCTCCACCGCCACGCGCTGGTCGCTCCACAGGCGCGGCGCACTGACGTCAAGCAGCGTGACCGGCCCCAGGCCCAGGTCCGCCAGCGCGGCCGGGTCGTACCGTGTACCAAAGGCGGTTCGCAGGAAGCGCGGCGTCGTTCCACGCACCACCGTGGACCAGTCGCCAGTGTTCCAGCATGCGGCGAACCGGGCAATGGCGTGCTCCAGGTACTCCGGAACCAGCGGGTCCAGCGTTGCACCCGGCGCCGGCTCCGGCGTCACCTGCGGCGCCTCGCCGGCCCAGGCGGGGCGTGTCGGCGTGGGCATGGGCTGCGGGGCGCGCACGCTGGTGCAGGCCGGAACGGGCGTCGCCGGGGCCGCACTCATCGGCCGGGCAGTGAACATCAGAACGGCCAGCCCCAGCAGGAGGCAGGCTGCGGCTGTAACTCCATCCCACCCGGCGACGAAAAGCCCCTCTCCCGCGCACCGGGAAAGGGGTTGGGGTGAGGGCGCTCGTCGGGGTCGGGGGGAAAGCTCCAGCCGCACCGATGCGCTACCCAAAATCCCCTATTTCACCGTGAACGTGGCGGCCATTCCCTGCGCCAGGTGGGGAATGCCCTCGCTGTCCGGGAAGAGGCAGGCAATCGTGTACTGCCCGGGCTCCAGATCAACCAGCACCAGGTCCTGCTGCTGCCCCGCGCGCACCGGCATTTCCCCGATGAACGTCACTTGCGGTGGGAGATCCGGTCCGGCCGCGCGGAGGAAATCCTGCGTGGTGAACCCGGCATCCAGCTTCAGCACCAGCATCTCGTGGTCAATGGTGTCCGTATTGTCGCCGCGCAACACGACATCGCCGCCGGAAACCGAGGCGGGATCGAGGTCAAAGGAGAGATCGCCGATGGCAACCTCAATGGCGTCTGCGCCAGTGGGCACGGTGGTGGGCAGGCGCTGCTCGTGATCCAGCATCCAGGGCACCCTGGCGCTGCCCCGCTTGAACGTCCAGGTGGCCTTGATCACCTGGTGCCCCACCACCTGGGTCACCGTGGCGGTCGCGCGGTCGTCCGCGCTTGGGGTGACATCCTCCACCGACACGATGCGGACAGGCGTGGCGGAGATGCTCTGCGAGATGGAAATGAAGTCATCCACGCTCAGCGGCACGCTGCTGCCGAAGAGTTGGCCCAGGTAGCGCTCGCTGGCGAGTTGCACCACCGCGGCGGCGTTGTTGTCGCTCAGGCAGGCGGCCAGTTGCTCCGCCGTGTGCGTGATATCGTCCGCGAGCGCATCGCGGGTGGCCACGGGGGTGGCCGCTGGCGAGGCGAGCGGCAGCGTACTGGGTGTAGCGGCTTCGAGCTCGATCGCCTCTGCCTCCGGTGTGGCGGCGCTGGAGGAGGCCACGGCGCAGGCGGTGGGCGTGGTCTGGGCTGCCGCCTGGGCGCCTGGCAGCGTCGCAGCGGCGAGGAGCGCAACCAGCGAACCGCTCATGAGTTCACGCAACAACCGGCTCTTCCTGCGTCCGCTGCCCGACATGCTCTGGCCCTGCTCCCGTTTGCGTTCTTCTCGTCACGACGATCAGCGCGGAGGCGGGACGCGCCACGGCTGATGTGACCATGCGGCACCGTGCGGGGAGTGGGAGTGTAACCCACGAGGCAGGGCCTGGGCCGGGTGGGGCCGTATACTCGCCGCCTGAACAGGTGGCAGGAGGAAGTGGATATGGAGCGGTTTCCCCCCGGGACCGACCCGGCGGATCTGAACGGACATGGGCATGAGGATGAGGACTGGGCGGAGACGCTGGCGCGCAGCGTCGCTCACCTGGCAGCCCAGTTGACGGTGAACCAGATCCGGCTGCGCGCTCTGGCCACCGAGCTCGGGGAACGTAACCTCATTGACCGGGCGGCAGTGGCGGCCCGGGTGCGGCAAATTGCCGAGGCCGAAACGGGCGATTACCTTCGCGAGAACCTGGGCGAGAGCCTGGTCGAGATCATCGATGTGGAGACGCTGGAGCACGACCTCATCGAGTACCTGCGCGACGACGATATCTAGCGCGTCATCGCTCAACTCGCCGGGCCACGGTCGTGCCGGAAGCGATGCGTAACGGGATGTGGCGTCACCTGCCGCGACGTTTCGGGCGTGCCATCCACACTCACGTGTCATCCTGAGCGCAGTCGAAGGATCTCCTTCCCCAACCGCCACGGTTCGAGGTCGCCACCCCTCACAGGTGTCGTCGCGACGCGGGAAGGAAAACACCTGGCGGGGGCGCCTCAGGGTGCGAGGACAGGCAGCCAGATCGAGAACGTGGAGCCCTCGCCAACGGTGCTGGCCACCTCGACGCGGCCATGATGCAGGTTCACGATCTCGCTGACGATGGCCAGGCCCAGACCGGTGCCCACGGTGCGCCCGGAGATACCCGTTTCCACGCGCTCGAAGCGATGGAAGATGCGTTCCAGATCATCCGGCGCGATGCCCATCCCCTCGTCCTGCACGGAAATCACGATCTCCGCGCCTGACCTGGCGGTCTCCACCGTGATGGCCCCGCCCTGATCGGAGAACTTCAGGGCGTTGCTGATCAGGTTGGTCAGCGCCTGCTCCAGGCGGTCCTGGTCGCCCAGCACGCGCGGCAGCGCCGGGGCGAGCGACACCACCAGGCGGTGCCGAATCATCAGCGGGCGCATCGCCTCCGTGACGGAGATGACGATGTCGTTGACATCCAGCGACTGCAGGTTCAGCGACAGGTGCCCGTTGTCCACCCGGTCCATCAGCAGGACATCGTCCACCATGCGGCTCAACCGGGTGGCCTCGCGGTGAATCACTTCGGCGTCTTCCGCCACCATGCCGGGCTCAGCCGCGTTGGCGGTCAGGAACTCGCTGTAGCCAATGATGGAGGTCAGTGGCGTGCGGAACTCGTGGCTGATGGTGGAGAGGAACGCGCTCTTGTTCTGGTTCTGCCGACGCAGCGTCTCGACCTGCTCCTGCAACGCCAGTTCCCGCTGCTTCACGCGGTCGATATCCCGGAGTTTGATGAGGAACCCGTTGACATCAGGATCGGAGCGCAGGTCACAGACGGTGAGGTCGAACCAGCGCCACCCGCTATCCGGCAGCTCGATGCGCACATCTGTGGTCGAGCAGCTGCCCGGGCCGGCCTTGTTCACGGCGCGCTCGGCGCGCCGCAGGTCCTCCGGGTGGACGCGGTTCGTGTCGGAAGCGCGCCGTCGCCACTGCTGTGAGACCGCCGCGCCCAGGTTGGCCCGGGCCGCCGGATTCGTGTAGACGATGCGGAAATCGGCGTCCACCACGCAGATGGCGTCCGCGTCGTGCTCGATCATGAGTTGAAAGCGGGTCACGCCGTCAGGAGCCGGGGGGGCATCGTCGTGTGGGACGGCCGGTGGCCAAAGGCCGTCCTCGCTCGAAAGGTGCTGTGTGTCCGCGGAGCTACTGGCCACCATCAGCATCTCTACTCTCATCGACCTCCGCAGGCCCTACACTCAGCACGCATGAGCAACAGTTTCGGTTCCTGGGCTACGTTCACACAGGGAGCCCGCTCGCACATGAGGTACGTTACACACATTTTACGCGAATATCACGTCCGTCTATCATCACCGATACATTTCCACAAGGCCGAAACACATGCCTGATGAAACACCCTACGATCTGATCGTGGTGGGGGCGGGCGCTGCCGGCAGCACCGCCGCCTTCGAGGCCGTGGGGCGGGGGGCGCGGGTGGCGCTCATCGAGCACTGGAAGGTGGGTGGCACCTGCCTGAACGCTGGCTGCGACCCCACCAAGACCCTGGTTCACATCGCCCAGGTCTTTCACGAAGCGCGCTCCGCCGCCGGGCTGGGGGTCATCATCCCGGAGGTTTCGCTGGACTGGCCCGCCGTTACCGCCCACGTCGCCGGGGTGATCGACACCATCCGGGGCGGGGATGGCGACCAGAATATCCGCAACGCCGGCATCGACCTCTTCAAGGAGACGGCGCGCCTGCTGGGCCCCGGTGTGGTGCGCGCCGGCGGCACGACGCTGCGCGGCGAGTCGATCATCCTCGCCACGGGCGCCCGCGCGCACATTCCGGCCGTGCCCGGGCTGGAGGAGACCGGCTACATCACCAACATCGAGGCGGTGCTCCTGCCGGACCTGCCGTCCTCGCTGGTCATCCTGGGCGCGGGCATCATCGCCCTGGAGTTCGCCCAGATCTTCGCGCGGTTCGGCGTAGCCGTGACGGTGCTCAGCCGGAAGCCGCGTCTGTTGCCCATGTATGAGGCGGAGATGGCCGCCGCGCTCCAGGCCGAACTGGAGCGGGATGGGGTCACGTTCCGCATGAACGTGAAGCTGCAGGAGGTTTCCTGCCAGGAAGGGCAGAAGCGGCTCACCTTCCTGGAGGGTGAGGCCGCGCACCACCTGGACGCCGCAGAGATCCTGGTTGCCGCCGGGCGGGAGCCGAACATCGAGGACCTCGGCCTGCCCGAGGCCGGGGTGATGACCAGCGCCGACGGCATCATTGTCGATTTCGCGCTGGAGACAACGGTTCCCGGCGTCTGGGCCGCCGGCGACTGCGTGGCGGGCGCGCCGCGCTACACGCCGATGGCCGATGACATGGCCCGCGTGGCGGTGGACAACGCCCTGGGCAGCCGCCGCGCGCTCCACGGGCGAGACCGCCTGATGCCGGCGGTGATCTTCACCGATCCGGAGCTGGGCCACGTGGGCCTGACCGCCGATCAGGCCCGGCAGGTGGGCTTCCGCGTACGCACCGCCACGGTGCCGATCGGGGCGTTGGCACGGGCAGCCATCACCGGCAAGCGCGCCGGCATGGTGACGCTGGTGGCGGATGACGCCACGGGCCGCTTGCTGGGTGGGAGCGTGCTTGCCTCCGGGGGCGGTGAACTGCTGGGCGAGATCGCCATGGCGGTGCGGTTGGGCCTTACCGCTGGCGCGATCTGCGAAACGCTGCACGCCTACCCCACCTTCTCCGAAGGGGTCTTCTGGACCGCCTGGGAACTGGCCAGGCCAACCGAGATGGGCCTGGAAGCGGCGATCGGGGTGGAATCGCCGCGGGAGTAGCACGCGGCGCGTTCGGACGTCATGCTCCACTGCCCGCCGGGGCTGCCGATGCGGGACGGCGCGCCCGCACGCGAGCCGCTGAGCCTGCTGAGCTCGTTGCCCCAGGCATACCAGTCAGCAACGGGAGGGGCCGTGATCTCGCGTTGAGATCACGGCCCCTCCCACGAGACTCCCAATCTCAGGAGCCTATCTGGCTCGTGGGACGGTGAACACCCCTGTCACGCGAGGCAAGCGCTCTCCCGGAACGTTGCCGAGGGTGCGTCAGGGAGCATCCGCTCCCGTCGTCATGCCGGAACACACCGCTCTGAGCCGACTTCACCCGCGCACCTGAATCCAGGGCAGCAGTCATGGAAGCCCGTGCCGGCAATACAGCTCGCCCCTTCTGGTTCGCACACCTTGACGCAGACGCCGCCGGAGGTGCACTGGAAGCCAGCACAGCACGTGCTGGTGTCCTGGCACGGTACCCCGCCATCGCCACATCTGGCGACCACACAGACACCATTGTCGCAGGATGCGCCGATGCAGCAGGTGCTGGAACTGCCAGAGCCCTCGCACGTTTCTCCGGGCTTGCGGCATGGAATGCAGGTGCCGAAGCCAGTCGCACTACACGTCAGGCCGAGATAGGGGCAGCACTCGAAGTTCAGCGCTCCGATCTTGCTGCAGCTTGCGCCCTGGGGCCGGCAGCACATCGATCGAGATTCGTGGCAGTACCCACTGCAGCACTGGTCATTGCGGGTACACGCCGCATCATCGTTGAAGGCGTAGGCAAAGTCCTGGAGACAACAGGTGGCGCCGTTTGCTCCAGCACAGTCCGTGAAGCCGCGACAGCACTCCACAGCCCGCTCGCAGGCATGACCGAGCTGATAGCAGCAGGTTCCGTCACTGCAGGTGGCGCCACCGGGGCAACAGGCCGGTGACCCTGGTGGACAGGATTCGCCTGGCTCGAGGCAGATGTTGCTGCGGCAAATGCCGCCGCGGCACTCCAGCCCACTACAGCAGTCGGCGTTTGAATCGCACTGGAAATGTTCGCCCTCGCAGCAGCGGCCGTTGTTGCACGCCCGGCCCTGGCAGCAGTCAGCGTTCTCACGGCACGTCCCACCCCTGGGCCGGCAGCAGTTCGCGGAATCGAAGTCAAAGGATTCGCGACAGAGTGTTGAACCACCCGCCTGGCAGCACTCAGTCTCGTTTTCGCACGCCACTTGCAGGGGAAGGCAGCCCACGCAGAAACCGTCTGGACAGGACCCTGAGCAGCAGTCGGCATCCTCCTCACAGAATTGGCCTTCAGTGACGCAACACGTGCCACTGGCGCACTCGGCCGGTACTCTGTTCGTGCAGCAGTCCGCCTGGATCTGGCAGACGCCCCCCGGGTGATTGCAACACTTCCCGCCTTCGCAACCAGCCAGACCGCAACATTCGCAGTCGTCGCCGCAGGTGTCGCGCGTGGCGTGGCAACAGCGTTCATCCTGGGGCCCGCCGCTGGCGTAGCAGTTCGGCGCCAGGGCCGCGCACGAGGTCGGAGTGTCCTGACAGCAGCGGTTGTTGCCCGGGTTGCAGGTATCGCCGAGTTCCTTGCATACCGCTTCCTGGCAGGCGCCGTTCTGACAGGTCCCATCGTCGCCACACGGCGTGCCGTCCGCCTTGGGCCGCTTGACGCACGCGCCATCGGCCGTGCGGCACACGCCATCGTTGCAGGCGTCATCCTGGTCGTGGCAATTGACCCCGGCGCCTGCAGTGCATTTCCCGTTCTGGCAGCTATCGCCAGCGGTGCAACTGTCGCTGTCGGCGTTGCAGCTCGTGCCGTCGGTCTTGGGGCGCTTGCCGCAGGTTCCGTCAGCGCGGCAGACGCCGTCATTGCAGATGTCGCCTTCTGCCGAGCAGTCTTTCGGCGTGCCGCGGCAGGCGCCGTCCTGGCAGGCGTCATCGATGGTGCACGGGTTACCGTCGTCGCAAGGTACCCCGTTGGCCTTGGTGGGATTGGTGCATGCGCCGGTCCGCAGGTCGCAGACCCCGGCCTCATGGCACTGGTCCTGCGCGGTGCAGACGATGGTGGGGTCGATCACGCACCGGCCATCCTCACATGCCCGGCAGCCGCCGCAACTCCTGCCCTGGCAGGCGCACTGGCCATCCGCCTGGCAGAGCAGGCCGTCGCCACAGGCATCGTCAACCTGGGCCGGGTCGGGTTCGCAGGTCGTCGTGGCCTCGTTGCAGCGCTGGCAGGTGGGGCAGGCCGGCTGGCACGCGCAGGAGCCACAGTCGACCGTTTGCTGGCAGTTGTTCTGGACAGGGCCGCAGGTATCGGCGCAGGTCTGGGCCAGCGGCTCGGGTTGGCACGACGGTGACTTGCCGGTGTCCTTGCCGTTGCTGTTGCCGGGGCGATGATGCGCCTCGCAGTGCTTGCGCCGGCCGTGATGGCCGTGGCCCTTGCCCTTGACGTGGCGGCAGTGCTTCTTGTGCGGCTGCGCCTCTTCGCCGGCGCCCTGGCTGGTTGATGCAGATGGTGATGCGGAGGCGCGTCGTTTGCGCTGCCGGGTCCTGGCCTTGTGCTTGCGCCGCTTTGCCTCGGCTGGCTCGTCGCCAGCGAGGTGCGCGGCCATCCCGCCGAGCGACAGCCCCGACAGCAGGGCGAGCACCCTTCTCCGGTTCCCGCCCGCGGATACCCACCTGGTCAGGTGGTCGAAACGGTTCGCGTCCATCGGCAACCTCTTCCAATGCGGGCGCGCCGCGTTGTGTTGTGAACCGCGAACTCGCAGCCAAAGCGCCGGCGAGTGAAGCGCGCGCTTCTCGCCTACCGTATTCCCGGGGTCCTGAAAGCACATGGGTAGATATACGTATTTGGGCAATGACCTCAGCAAGGTAGTAGCCCCGAGGCGTCGGGTCAGGGACAGGCTCACCCGCGCGCTGCGTGCCAGTGGGTGTACCCGCCGGAGCTTTCCGGGGCGAGCAGGCTGAGCCTGCTGCGAGCGCAGCGGGCGTTCGCATGTCGAAATCGTGGAGCTGGCTCCGTCCTGTGAACATGAGCTGCCAATCGGGCCGCTCGGCAGCAAAGGAGAACGACTTTGACCCTTCTACGGATGGACAACGTCCTCATCGTGGTCGAGGACCTCGAGGCGGCGATTGGGTTCTTTGCCGAACTCGGTCTGGAGTTGGAGGGACAGACGCAGGTCGAGGGAGCGTTTGTGGATCGCACCGTCGGGCTCGAGGGCGTCCGTGCCGACATCGCCATGATGCGGGTTCCGGACGGCCAGGGGCGGGTCGAGTTGACGCGGTTCCACACGCCGGCGGCAATCCCCCGTGAGCCGCGCAACGCTCCGGCGAACACGCTGGGTATCAGCCGCATCATGTTTGCCGTCACGGACATCGACGACGTCGTCGCGCGCTTACGCCCGCACGGTGCTGAACTCCTCGACGAGATTGCGCAGTACGAGAACTTCTACCGCCTCTGTTTTGTCCGCAACCCGGAGGGATTCATCATCGGCCTGGCCGAGCAGCTTGACTGACGCTGTGGAACTGCCACCTCGCAACCACGCCTACGGGTCTCGAACGTGTTGGAGAACTCGTCTCACCACAGGAGAAAGAACGATGCAACCGAACGAAATTGCTGCAGTCCTGAACAAGCCGCTCAGCCAGGAGATGCTGGCCCGCGACTTCGGCCGCCTGGCCTACGTCGCCAAGGATGGGACGCCGCGCAATATCCCGATCGGGTTCGTGTGGAACGGCAAGGAACTCGTGATGTGCACGGCGAAGAACGCGCCGAAGCTGGCGTCTCTGCGCGCAAACCCGATGGTGGCCCTCACGATCGATACTGAGGTCCACCCGCCGAAAATCCTGCTCATCCGGGGCCGCGCGGAGCTGGACGAGGTGGAGGGCATCCCGGACGAGTACCTCCAGATGAACGGCAGCTACCAGATGACGCCCGAGCAGCGGGTAGAGTGGGAAGCAGGCGTGCGCTCGCTCTACGACGGCATGGTGCGCATCGTCGTGACCCCGACCTGGGTGAAGCTGATCGACTTCGAGACGACCCTGCCGACCCCAGTCGAGGAACTGCTGCGGCAACGCGAGGAGCGCCAGCGCGCCTGAGCGCCGCGGGCCACTCCCCTCCTCGCCCGTCTGTGACGCCTGAGTGCTGCCACGCAGGGCGAGTCGTCAGGATTGCGCGGAGCCTGCCATGTTGGCTCCGCGCAAAGATCAACGTGGGACCCGGCAGTGTGGGTGCAAAACGCTGCGGCACGGTCAACCAGCGGCAATCAGGTAGGCCACCCGAAGCTGTCGAACCAGCGCCCCGCCTGATAGTTCTCCAGCGCTCGTCGCACGTAGGGAATCACGTTCTCGGGCAGCATGGTGATCTCCACCCAGCGCAGGTGGTCGCATTTCTCCGGCTCGCAGTTGCGCGGGTCCCCTGCCCAGCGCGAAGCTGCGACAAAGAAGTCGATCCGCTCATCCTCCGCCTTGCGGTGCATGATGCCGACGACCGCGACGTCCTCCGGCGCGATGTCGCAACCGATCTCTTCCCGCGCTTCGCGGATTGCCGCCGTTGTTACCTGCTCGCCACCATCCAGATGCCCGGCCGGCAC